>CAIUDH010000026.1 GCA_903897855.1 uncultured Bacteroidota bacterium
CACCAGATTCTGCAAAATTACTTGGAATCATTAATGCGGATGTAACCACCGTTTGTGAAAAGGAAAGGTAAGAGGCGTAGATAATTCCTAAGAATAAGGCAATGGTGCCTAAAATGATATAACGTGATAGAACATTCTGACTAAAAAACAGCTGTATTAGTGCAATCAGTAAGATGCTGTAGTTGATAACCTTCTCCACCGCAAAAATGGAAAGATTATAAGTTGAGTAAGGGTCAATGTAGATCACCACTAAATCGAAAGCGATCAGAAAACTCAATACCCAAATGGCTATTGTAATAAAGTTTTGGAAGTATTGTTGATTTAAATTTGTTTCGAGAAAATACTCTACAAACTTCAAATAAAAAATTAAGCCAAGTGCGGTGAGTAAATTCTCAAAGCAATAAAAATACTGAGGAAACCAAGCTGTGATGATTCTTAAAGTGGCATTAAATTCTAATAAACGGAGGAAGATAAAAAAGTTTGCTAAAATGAACATGGCATAATAAACGTATCCTCTGTAATGGTTACTAGAGAATTGTAGGATCGTATATAAAAACATAAAGAGCATGCAGCCCAAAAAGCAACTTTGAAAAATTAAAAAGGGGGTACGCATGCGATCTTCCTGCGATACAAAATGTTCATATTGTCCTGGGGTGTAAATAGATATTTTTATATTTTGTATCAGCGTGAAAAAATTTTCAATTTTTAGATAATAGGTCTGTGTGTTATGGGGGGCAATTGAAATGGTAAAACCATACGGAATTGATTTATCTGAAAGTTCCTTATCGGGAAAACCAAAGCCTGCCTTCCTTTCGTAAAAGCCAGTAGCATCTCTACAATAGAGGCTTAGCTTATCACATCTATTCGAGAGCAATAAGGCTTTGAGTGTGTCATGATCGGTATTTTCGATGGTAATTCGGAACCAGATATTTTGTTTTCCATAAGCAAAGGATGAATTTGTTGTAGCCGAAAAGTTGTTTTGAATAAAAGTCTTTTCGATGATCGTGCTTAGGGTAAGTTTTTTACTGCTGTCGATCAATGAAGGGCAGGAGTTTGTTAGCTCCATACCATCCTTGGTGGCACTTAATAAAATATTACTTGTAATAATTACAGGTTGAGTGAACGCCGGTAAAGCGAAACACCAAGACCCCAAGATGAGGAATACTTTTAAGGTATACTTTTTTAGCACAATTCTAAGTTAGAATGAGGTAAAAATAAATAAAAAATATGTAGGGGAGCCAAAAAATGGAAGTAGTTTAGTCTTTATTATCGAAGTATTTCCATTAAAAGTGCATCAGCAATAGGCTCGGGTGTTGCTTAATGATGGATAAACTGTTATTTTGCAAAGGATTAATATTTCATAATGTTTTCACCCTCCATATACGATCGTAAGAAACGCTGGAAAATTTGGCTTTTTGTTGTGGCCATTGCCATCGGTATCTTTACTTTACTCTATACCAATTTTATGGTTAAAAAGCTCTCTACCGAAGAGCGTAATAAAATGCAGCAATGGGCCGATGCGTATCGTTTAATAACCTCTGACGAGGATTTAAGTTCGGGAACTCAAAATTACTTATTGAATAGTGTGATACGTGCCAATAAGACAATCCCTGTGATACTTGCCGATGAAAAGGGAAACATAAACTCTGTACTAAATTTTGATTCGGTAAAAGATTCCGATCCGAAATTTTTGAAGAGCGCCTATATGGCGAATCAACTGCATTTAATGCAGAGTAAGAGTGATAGCATAAAATTTTATTTCGATCCCAGCGATTCTTCCAGATACAATGTGCTGTATTATAAAGAGAGTGTCATTCTGCAACAATTACGCTATTACCCTTTTGTGCAGTTGGGGATCATTGCCCTGTTTTTATTCGTATCTTATTTAGCTTTCTCTGCCTCTCGTAGAAGCGAACAAAACAAAGTATGGCTAGGTATGAGTAAGGAAACGGCACACCAACTAGGTACTCCAATTTCATCTTTAATGGCGTGGATGGAATTGATAAAATCGGATCGTTCCAACATTGATATTACCCTGGTGAAGGAGATGGACAAAGACTTGCAGCGGCTTAATTTAATTACTGAAAGGTTCAGTAAAATTGGTTCAGAACCAATTTTAAAGGAGGCTAAAGTTTGCGAGGTGGTATCAAATGCATTAGATTATATGGAGAAGCGAAGCAGTAAAAAAGTACATTTCGTATTCAACAAAAATAACACTTCTGAAAGTGAGAGTATGCTAAATATACCACTCTTCGAATGGGTTATCGAAAATCTCACTAAAAACGCCATTGATGCCATGAATGGAGAAGGAACCATTACTTGCTCGCTGAACGATGCGGGTAGGCAAATTATCATCGATTTCTCCGATACCGGAAAAGGACTTCGAACAAATCAGTTTAAAACAATTTTTAACCCTGGATTCACCACGAAGAAACGTGGGTGGGGCATGGGTTTAAGTTTGGTGAAACGTATCATTGAATCCTATCATAAAGGGAAAATTTATGTACGTCAAAGTGAAGTTAATAGAGGAACTAAAATACGCATAGAACTCAGAAAAACAAAAGGGTAGAATCGAGGTTTTTAAAAATAAACAAGCCTGATGAAATTTTTTCATCAGGCTTGTTTGGTACTCCAGGAATTATAGTGTTTCGTTTTTCTCTTCCATTTTGTTCCAGTTGCCACAATGGCTACCCCAGCGAGTTTTCATTTGTTGTTTAAATTTTTCCTTTTCCTCAGGAGTCATGTTGGCCATACGTTGTTCCATGCGTTCTTTCCAGTTATGATGTGTGCCCATGCCGTGCCCACATCCTCCATGAGGGCCTCTGTGCCTACCCATGCCCCCCACCAAGATGCGCATCAATATTAATATCCCAATCGCTTGGGCGAAGCCAATACCTCCAGTAAATATGGATGGGATGAGCCAATTCCATAAGTGCATTATCACATAACCACCCAATAAAATAAATCCGGTAGCGAATATGATAAACTTCAATCCTTTTAAAACCCAAAATCGTTTCATGTTGTATATAAAGTTAGTTAATTAATAGTTCATCGTATAAATATTGCAATCGGTCGCGCAGGTATAGTACAGCATAGTGTTTGCGAGAGATGAGGGTTTTAACCGACACCCCTGTTAGGGTTGCTATTTGTTCAAATTTATACCCTTCCATTTCGTGCATTTCAAAAACCAGTCTTTGCTCTTCAGGCAACTCGTCGAGCCCTTCCATTATGGCTTCCATAATACTTTCGCGCATCAGTATCGTATCTGCCGTGTCATCAGAACTCTGGAGAATGTCGGCTAGGAAGTAAGTGTCGTCATCCTCTTCGCCTTGTTTTAAATCGCTATCCAGTTTGAAGGTTTTCTGTTTTCGGTACGAATCGGTAATTTTGTTTCGGGCTACTGCGAACAACCATGAAGCCAGTTGTTGTACAGGCTTCATTAGCCTATAACTCTGTACCAATTCATAAAACACATCTTGCAAAATATCCTCAGCCTCCGCTTCCTCAGGGATTCGAAATCGAATGAAATCGAGTAGGCGGCCACGATTGCTGGAAACTACGTCCTCGATTTTCTGATTCTGCTGATCTGTTATTTCTACCATTGCGAGCATTGCAACATCCATACGTAAGGGTAAAGACGAATGAGATTGAAAAATACTTTAAATTATCGAAAATATTTTCTGGAGGTGTTCGAAATCGTTAAATAGCCGTTGTGAAACAGGATAATCAATTCGCACCATGAAAATGCGGAAAGCGCGCGATAAAGCATGCTATCGAGGTCTACGCTAACGGGGTATTTGAAGCTATATGTAGTAAGGTTTTGTCCAGGTAATTAACCCCCGAACGTTTTTCCTTTCTCAATCACTTCTTCAGCAAGTTTTGCTTTGTAATCGAGTACTTTTTGCTGGAGAGAGGCATCGGCGGTACCTAAAATTTGCATGGCTAGGATGCCTGCGTTCTTGGCCCCGTTTAAAGCCACGGTAGCCACAGGAATGCCGCTGGGCATTTGTAAGATAGACAGTATGGAGTCCCATCCATCAATGCTGTTGGAGCTCTTAACGGGCACTCCAATAATAGGTAATGGCGATAAGCTTGCAATAACACCAGCCAGGTGTGCGGCACCTCCAGCGCCAGCAATAATTACTTTTAAACCTCGCGTGTGCGCTGTTGTGGCGTATTCTAAAGCACGATGTGGGGTGCGATGGGCCGATATGATGGAGGCCTCATATGCAATGTTTTGTTCTTTTAAAAATTCGGCAGCGGCCTTCATCACGACCCAGTCGCTGTCGCTACCCATAATAATACCTACTAACGGAGTTGAACTCATGGTTTAATTTTTTTTGTTTAATTTTTTTAAGCCGATTGTCAAGCAATTTACTTCATTCAGTGTTCTATTGTTTCTGCCGCACTAAATATTTTCAATTTAAATGTCGATGCAAATATAGAGTTTCTTATCCATGACAAATGCTTTTTAGGCCGAAAGAAGTCATATTCCAATTGCTGACGACTGCCAAGATAACCTGTCTTTTAATTTTGTGATGTCATGTTTTTAATGGGCAAAAAGGAATAATAAAAGTTCATAAAGTAAGGAAACACAATCGAATAAAGACGCTGTTTAATTGTTTCCAGCAGTCTTAAATTTTCCATTTAGCGTCTCCGTACAAATATGTTTTATTTTCTTCTTTTATCTTCAAAACAATGCTACCATTGGGCAAAACATCTTTTATCACACAATGATTTATTTCGTCATGAATAACAAAAGTTTGCTCTGTAGCCACGTTATAAAGTTGTTGAAAGTAGTCGACCTCTATTTTCTTGTAGCTTTTTAGTTGTAATTGCAGATAACGAGCGCTAATAAAGGTAAGTAAAACATCGACCACCTCCTTTAACACGTAGCTTTCGCCGGTGACTTTACTTAATGAGGTAGGGTTGTTATCGCTTAAAAAGAAGGTTTGGTTTACGTTTAAACCAATACCCACAACACTATGTTTAAGCCGATCGCCCTGGATCGTATTTTCTATTAATATGCCTGCCACTTTTTGCGAATGGATATAAATATCATTGGGCCATTTGATTTGTACAGGGCTGTTTACGAAGTGCGATACGGTACTTTGTACCGCCAGGCTAATCGCTTTGCTGAGTCGGAAAGCCTCACTAGCCAAAAGGTGATTCGGTTTCAATAGAATGCTAAGCGTGATGTTTTTTCCGGCCTCAGAGAGCCATTGGTTCGCCTGTTGACCTTTTCCATGAGTTTGTTGCAGGGCCCATACCACTGACCCTTCGGGGGCCGATGCCTGATGCTTCAGGTGTTCATTGGTACTCGGGAGCGAGTCAAATAGCTGAATTTGAGCAGGCAAAAACTGGATTGGGTCGAAAGCGGTTGTCAAATTTAAATTGCGTAATTTCGTGGCAGCAAATTTAACATAGTTAATGCGTAAAGTAAAACCCGTAAACGACACCGATCAATTAGTTCCTTCTATAGTAAAGGGCATTCAAGAAAAAAAAGGTAAAGATATTGTAATACTCGATTTGAGGAAGTTGCAAACTCGAGCTACCGATGTATTTATTGTATGCCATGCCGACAGCACCACCCAGGTAGCCGCCATTTACAAAAGTATAGAAGAAGAGGTTCATAAATTCAATAACGAATGGCCTTGGCATACCGAAGGACAACAAAATTCGGAATGGATTTTATTAGACTATATTAATGTAGTTGTTCATGTATTCTTAAAAGATCGCCGAGAATTTTATGGTATCGAAGATCTTTGGGGTGATGCTCAGATAGAAAGGATCGAAAATCTATAACAGCTCAATCTCTGCCACTTTGACCTATGTTCAAAATGGAATAGCATTTGGAATAACAAATTTACGAAATAGTAATAATCTAAAATGAGCGACGAAACAAAAGAACCTGGAGGTGACTTTGAAAACCAGCAGAAGCCAGAACAAAAGGGACCTGTAACTAGTGATGATTTATCTCCAAACAATAATACTAGCAAGCCCCCTCCCCGCAAACCTCAAATACCAAAATTTAATTTTTATTGGATTTATGGAATCATAGCTGCCATACTTTTAGTGTCGTTGCTGATGCCTAATGAAAATGCCGTAAGTACAAGCTGGACGAAGGTACAGCGGGAGATGTTGCCAAATAAGGACATCAAAAAATTCATTATTGACCGCGAGCATGGAAGGGTGTATGTGGTTATAAACAAGGATGTGGTGCGTGTAAAAGAACCCTATCTAAAGGATCTAAAAAGTTTAAATCCTGACATGCCAGCTGGGCATTATTTTTTCTACGTAAGTGATTTAGAAAGCTTTAATCGTCAATTAGAGGAGTCGTTGAAGCAATACGACTCGGAGAAGCAAGTTGAAGTTACAACTGACCCTAACCGAGGCGATTGGACTGATTTTTTCAAAAACGGGAATCTCATCCTTCTGATTATGATTGTGGTTTTTTCGGTGGTGATGTTTAGAAAAATGAGTGGTGGTGGCGCCGGCGCAGGACCTGGTTCGCAAATATTTAATATTGGAAAAAGCAGGGCCACGCTTTTCGACAAGGATACTAAAGTAAATATAAACTTTTCGGATGTAGCCGGATTGGAAGAGGCTAAACAGGAAGTAATGGAAATCGTAGATTTCTTAAAGAACCCTAAAAAATACACCAACTTGGGCGGTAAAATTCCGAAAGGAGCCTTGTTAATAGGCCCTCCAGGAACAGGCAAGACTTTGTTGGCAAAGGCGGTGGCTGGTGAAGCCAGTGTGCCTTTCTTCTCATTATCGGGTAGCGACTTTGTGGAGATGTTTGTGGGTGTTGGTGCTTCTCGTGTACGCGATTTGTTTAGACAAGCGAAAGAAAAAGCACCGTGTATTATTTTTATTGATGAGATTGATGCCATTGGGAGAGCTCGTGGGAAAAATTTAGTTCAGGGTGGTAATGATGAACGTGAGAATACCCTTAACCAATTACTTACAGAGATGGATGGCTTTGGTACCGACAGCGGGGTTATTATCCTTGCCGCAACCAATCGACCGGATATCTTAGATACCGCTTTATTGCGTCCAGGCCGATTCGACCGTCAGATTGGCGTTGACCGGCCCGACTTAAGCGGACGCGAACAGATATTTAAAGTGCATCTTAAAGGCTTGAAACTTGATGCCTCTATCGACCCACATAAGTTAGCCTTGCAAACCCCAGGGTTTGTAGGTGCCGATATTGCCAATATATGTAACGAAGCGGCCCTATTTGCAGCTCGTCGCGATAAAGTTGCTGTAGAGATGCAGGATTTTAACGATGCTATAGACAGGGTAATTGGTGGGTTAGAAAAGAAAAATAAATTAATATCTCCGGAAGAGAAAAAGATTGTTGCTTACCATGAGGCCGGGCATGCCATCACAGGCTGGTTCCTAGAGCATGCCGATCCTTTAGTGAAAGTAACGATTGTACCTCGAGGCGTTGCAGCTCTGGGGTATGCTCAATATTTGCCCAAAGACCAATATTTGTACACTACAGAGCAGCTTACCGACAGCATGTGTATGACCTTGGGAGGGCGTGCTAGTGAGGATTTGGTGTTTGGAAAAATATCGACTGGGGCACAGAATGACTTAGAACGAATTACCAAATTGGCCTACGGAATGGTTACTATTTATGGCATGAATAGTAAGGTGGGTAACGTATCGTTCAATAATTTTAGTCAAGACGAATTTTCCATGGGTAAGCCTTATAGCGAAAAGACGGCCGAATTAATTGATAATGAAGTACGTGGAATAATAGACTCAGCGTATCAGCGTACACGAAATTTGCTTGTAGAAAAACGCGAACAATTGGAGATCGTTGCACAAAAGTTGTTAGAGAAGGAGGTTTTATTCCAACATGACTTAGAGGTTTTATTGGGTAAAAGAGCGTGGGGTGCAAAAGCAACAGAGGTGGTTATTTAAAATATAAAACACAATAAAAAAAGCGAAGCTTATTTATTAAGCTTCGCTTTTTTTATTATAAAACTTGTTATAAAAGCTACTCTTCTTTGTCTTTTATGATCACGCAAAGCAGGCCAGCTAAGACCATTGAGATTCCGCCGATAACGAGAGCATAGATACTTTGACTGTCAAAAACGTGTTTGATAAAAAAACCAAGAATTGCCGCCGCAACAATTTGAGGGATTACAATAAAAAAATTAAAGACACCCATATAGAAGCCCATTTTGTTGGCGGGTAATGCCTTTGCCAGAATGGAATAAGGCATGGTAAGCGTAGATGCCCATGCAAGGCCAACACCCAGCATAGGAATGAGTAAAAACATTTTGTCTTTAATAAAAAACATAGAAATTAAACCGATGCCACCAATCATTAAGCATATCATGTGGGTGTAGTTTTTTCCTATTCGTTTGGCTAAAACGGGAAGCATAAACGCAACGATGGCCGATACTCCGTTGTATACCATGAACATGACCCCCACCCAGTCGCCGGCATCTTGAAATGATTTAGAGGTGGTGTCGACGGTATTGAAAGCATTTTGTGCAACACTAGAGGTGGTATAAATCCACATAGAGAATAAGGCCAACCAGGTGAAAAACTGTACTAATGCCAGTTGTAGCATTACTTTGGGCATTTTAAAAACACCTTGAACTATTTCTATGAGACCATTAAAAACGCCTTTCGTCTTTAATTTTTCCTGTTCCCATTTTGCAATGTCTTCTGGAGGAAATTCATCGGTAGAGAGCACTGTCCATAAAACAGAGGCTAAAAAGACAATAGCACCGATAAAGAACGAGTATTTTACCGAATCGGGAATTACGCCTTCGGCTGCAGTGTTGCTGAACCCCAAAACATTGGTAAAGAAGTAGGGTAGTAAAGAGGCGATAACGGCTCCTGTGCCTATGAAAAAGGTCTGCATGGCGTAGCCAGTAGTTTGTTGTTTGGCGGGCAGTTTATCGCCTACAAAGGCGCGGAAAGGCTCCATGCTAATGTTTATGGAAGCATCCAAAACCCAAAGTAGTGTAGCGGCCACCCATAAAGAAGGTGAATTTGGCATAGCAAACAGTGCTAATGAAGAAAACAAGGCTCCTAAAAAAAAGAAAGGACGTCTTCGTCCGAAACGTGGGTGCCAAGTTCGATCGCTTAAATAACCGATGATGGGTTGCACCAGAAATCCTGTGATTGGAGCTGCAATCCAAAGAATTGGAATATCGTCGATTTTTGCGCCTAGGGTTTGGAATATTCGACTTACGTTCGCATTTTGCAAGGCAAAACCAAACTGAATTCCAAGAAATCCAAAGCTCATATTAAAAACCTGCCAAAAACTTAAAGGCGGTTTTTCTTTTAATATTGGTGCCATAGGGTCTAAATATTTGATACGTTGAAAAAGCGGTTGAGGTAAAAAGCAATGATAAATAAAAAACTTTAGAATTCGGTATCCCCTTGGCACGAATCGTTAAATCTTTATCTTTGTTTAATTTGCCAGCAGAGGTAATTCTGTTTTTTTATAAAGATAACAGGGGTTAAGGAGGTGTATTTTAGCGCCCCCAAACGATCAATGCGAAAAAGCCGATTAAAATTCAATCTATGATTTACCATATCACGATTCCTGAGCACTACGAGAAATTTACAGGTAAAGAGTACTATGAATCTCCTTCCTTGTTAAGCGAGTCATTTATTCATTGTAGTACTCTTGTGCAACTAAGAGCCACTACTGAACGATTTTATAAGAACGTATCAGAAATTCTTATCTTGGTTATCGATGAACAGAAACTTACCTCAGAATTAAAATATGAGCTTGCCAAGATTGGGGAGGAATTCCCGCATATTTATGGTCGCATAAATAAGGAAGCGATCATTGAGATTCGGAATTACAAGAAAAAAAACGGAGAGTTTGAACTCTAAAAAGGAATTCTATTTCAGCAGTTTGTTTACTTCTTCAATAGACGGAATATTATAGCTACTCCATTTTTTAATCACCACATCCTTCTTTATTAAAAGCAACCCGGGGTTACTGCGAACCATCATTTTTATAGGCGTACCATCAAGGTTGTAGAAGTCGATAAATAATTGATAATCGTGGCGCAACGATTCGGTTTCAGCTTCTAAACTATTGGTGAGTCCCCAGAAATCTTTTCCCGTTTTTCGCCACTCATTGCTTAAGCCAGCTAATTTTTTGAATGCGCCTTTGTTACTATTTTTTAAGTCATAGCTCGTGAGAACTAGTTTGTAATCATTGGCAAAAAAAGTTTCAGTAGCATCATTTTTATCTTTGTCGGTGATGATAAAATCGTGTATGGGAGCTTTTGCCCCTTCATGTATTTTTTTTGTAATCCGATCTTTGTATTTATATAATGAATCCACTCCTTCGTGGTATATTTCTTTTAATCTCGCTTCGTTCACGCTGCTATCAGCCCCAGTGGGTAAATAAGTATAGATAAAAATATTTTCGTAAACATCTGGATCATAGCTTACCATGTTTTGTTGAATACTATTTCCTATTTTAAAAGGAAGAAAATCTTTTGCTGGCAGGTACAGATAATTTTTGATGGTGAAGCCCATACTTAAAAACAAGACAACGATAAACCCTACCATACCAATGGCGCTTCCGACCAAAGGTTTGATATGCTTTAATCCAACAATAATAATAATAATAAGGAGCAAGAAAATGCTATCGTTAATAAACTCTTGTTTTAAAGAAAATTTGACCGCATCGCCGAAGCATCCACAATCGGAAACTTTGCCTGTGATTGCCGAAAACCCCACCAGCAGCCAAAAGAAAAGCATCATGATAAAGGTGCTCCAGGCAGTGAGTTTAGGCTTAATACCCATAAGCATCGCGTATCCAATAAGTATTTCCAAAATAGAAACCAAGCAAGCTATGGTGAAAGCCGCAGGGTTTAATGCCGAGAGGTGAAATACCTCGAAATATTCAGTGAGCTTAAACCCAAAGCCTGTGGGGTCGTTTGCTTTAAGCAAGCCGGATAAAATAAAAACAAGGGCAATAAGTACACGGGCGATGTTGGTTATGATTTTCATATCTTATTTCTCGTTTAATCTGATAAGTGCGAATGCGGCATAGTTTAACATGTCGCGGTAGTTGGCATCAATGCCTTCACTAATAATAGTTTCTCCCTGATGGTCTTCGATTTGTTTTACTCTAAAGAGTTTCATTAAAATCAAATCGGTAAAAGTGTTGATGCGCATGTCTCTCCAGGCTTCACCATAATCATGGTTTTTATTTTCCATGAGAGTTTTTGTTTTCGACACTTCCTGTTCAAACAATTGCATCACCTTACTCGATTCCATTTCAACTTCATCGTTGGAAGGCAATGAAAGCTGTATTAATCCAATAATACAATAGTTTATAATACCCACATATTCATCTTTGATATCTTCCTGAACTTTTTGCATTCCTTTTTGTTCAATACTACGAATGCGCTGTGCCTTAATAAATATTTGGTCGGTAATGGAAGAGGAACGCATGATGCGCCAAGAAGTGCCGTAATCAATATTCTTTTTTTGAAAGATATCGCGGCATAGGCTTATAATAGAATCGTATTGTTGGGAGGTAATGTTAGCAGCACTCATATATTATTGTCGACAAATATAAAACGGATTGTTGTAACTATATAGTAATTAAGATAATTTAGCAATCGTTGTTCATGTATTTAAAGATGGTTAAGGAACACAGAAGGAGCCCACAATCATTGCCTTGGCATTCAATTTCTTCCATTCAAGTCGAGAAAATTAGGACCGTTGGCAGGGGTCTACATCTTTTCAACTACCGGCCAATAGCTCTGGCAATAACCAATTTTTGAATTTCACTAGTACCCTCTCCAATCGTACAAAGTTTACTGTCGCGATAAAATTTCTCTACGGGATAATCTTTTGTATAACCGTATCCTCCAAATATTTGAACTGCATCAGTACTTACTTTTACCGCCACTTCGCTGGCAAAATACTTAGCCATGGCACTTTCTTTGGTCATCGGAAGGTGTTTGTTTTTAAGAGAAGCGGCTTGTAGAGTTAGCAATTCTGCTGCTTCTATTTGAGTAGCCATATCAGCAAGCTTAAAGCTAATGGCTTGAAATTCGCCTATGGGTTTGCCAAATTGCTCGCGCTCTTTAGCGTATTTAACAGATGCCTCATAGGCTCCTTTGGCGATTCCAAGGGATAACGAGGCAATAGAAATTCTACCCCCATCGAGCACCTTCATCGCTTGCACAAAACCATCGCCTTCCTGGCCCATAAGTTGACTTTTGTGTATTCGACATTGATCGAAAATAAGCTCCGTCGTTTCACTTGCACGCATGCCTAATTTATTTTCTTTTTTTCCAGCACTGAAACCAGGTGTGCCTCGCTCCACGATGAAAGCAGAAATGCCATGAGAATCCAACAGCTCGCCTGTTCGGGCTAATACCACCACCACATCCCCTGTTTTTCCATGGGTGATCCAGTTTTTTGTTCCGTTGATGAGGTAGTCATCACCCTCTTTGGTGGCCACACACTTCATTCGTAAGGCATCACTCCCTGTATTCGCTTCGGTTAACCCCCAGGCACCGATCCATTCGGCGGAGGCTAATTTGGGTAAATATTTTTTCTTTTGTTCCTCGTTGCCGAATT
This sequence comes from uncultured Bacteroidota bacterium, assembly GCA_903897855.1. Taxonomy (GTDB): domain Bacteria; phylum Bacteroidota; class Bacteroidia; order UKL13-3; family UKL13-3; genus CAINMV01. Next base: position 12,598 of record CAIUDH010000026.1, read on the forward strand.
GTAAAATATGGCCAGTGCATAATGAATTATGTGCGGCTACCGATAAGCCGATACTGCCACATACTTTAGCAATCTCAGAAATTACCGTTACATATTCGAGGTAGCCGAACCCACTACCTCCATATTCCTGAGGTACTAAAACACCCATTAAACCAAGCTCACCCAATTTTTTAAAGAGGGGCACTGGAAATTCCTGGTTTTCATCCCATTCCATAAGGTGTGGTCGGATATTTTTTTCGGCAAAGTCGCGCACCATTTGCGCAATCATGGTTTGGTTTTCGGTGGTTGCAAAATTCATAATAAACAGAGAAAATAATATAGAATATGAAACACCTAACCATAATTAAAAGGAGAATGTTTCAGAATTAATTTCTAGCGCGAAGGTATTTTAAATTAGTGTCTTAATCAACTGAGAGGTAAGATTTAATTTTCGAAAAGACCTCTTCTGTAATCAGGACAATGTTTTTAAGCTCTTCAAGACTCTTATAATTGCCATGTTGTTGGCGATAACTCACCATCGCATTGGCTATTTTATATCGTATATAAGGGTGTGATTTTAGTTCATCAAGCATGCTGGTGTTGAGGTTCAATAATTTAATTTTCGAAACATCAAGTGTTAAGTAAGGGGAGATGCTGTCGAGTAGGGTTTGGCGGAATCCATAAACCTCCAAAAGTTGACTTAGATCAAGAAACCCTCCCAAAGCAGTTCGATATTTTATAATACGCCGAGCATAACCCATTCCAATTCCTGGCAATTGGTCTAAGGTATTGGAGTCGGCACTGTTGAGTTCAATAGATAATCGGGTCGTGGTGCCTGTTTTTGTTTCTTTTGCTTCAGTTTTTATGTATGGTACCGTTTCTGGCAAGAGCAGATATTTATCCAAAGCTTCGAATTGCATTTCTGTGATGCCATAAATTTTTTTAAAATCAGTTTTGCTTTTTATCTCTCCAGCCTTAGCGATGTAATTTTTTATGATATTTATTTGTTTTTTCGACAATCCAAGTTTAATTAATTCTTCTTGGGAGGCGGTGTTTGGATTAAACTCAAAATATTCATGTGGGGCATCTTTGTTTTTAGTATAAACCTCTTTCTCCTCAGAGTCGCTACCCTTCGTGATGTCTGTTTCTTCCTTGCTTTTTTGCAAGGCATCCAGCTCCACCGCCTTTTGATAAAGGCTGCTGTTATCAAACTGTTTTGGGAAGAAATAATGCTGTATATCGCTAAAATACCAGACGGTCAGTGTAATCAGGAGCAATGCGAGTGCAGCCTTATATTCGCGAAGTGAGAATGTAAGATATTTTTTTATGGTGTCTTTAAATTCGGGGTTAATTTCCATCTTTTGTTTTTTTTATGGAGTTATTTAAAAACCACCCGTGCTCATCGAAACCGATACGTATTCGAGGAGACAGAGGTAGGTGAAGCAATTATTTTAATGATGATAACAGCCTTAGCTACTGTCGGTGTTTCGCCATAAAGATTTCTCTTTATGCGGTGTTCATATTCTAATAAATTGAATATTTACAGCCTTGCAGAGTCGTTATCTAGCATCACTAATGGAGACCCGATTAAGAAAATTTTGTTTGTAATTGTTTCTTCAACAACAAGAGGTGATTTTGTCATTTTGATAAGTTTTATTTTCTACAAATATAGTAAATTACAGTCTTAACAAAATAATTTTCAAACAGAAAAAATAAAAAATTAGCACGAAGCCATGTCAGGGAAAATCAGGAAAAGATAAATTCTAATGCCACGATGGCACCATCAAGATATTGTTTTCTTTTTTTGAAGTTCTTGCCATAAATAATAAACAGGAAAGCCAAGTGCCACGATAAATAACCCAATCATGGTTTCATTTCTTGATTGCTCATTATATAGCAATGCGAAACAGATGGAGGCTGTTACAAGAATATATAAAATTGGTACTACGGGGTATCCGAAAGCTTTATAAGGTCGTTCGGCATCTGGTTCTTTTCTTCTCAGAATGAACAACCCCGCAATGGTAAGAATATAGAACAAAAGCGAAGCAAAGGTAGCGTAGGTAAGCAAAGCGCCATATTTTCCAGAGAGGCACAATACGGAAGCCCATATACACTGTGCCCATAAGGCATATGCTGGCACGCCATGCGTATTTACATCAGCCGCTTTCTTAAAAAACAGATTATCTTTAGCCATGGTTTGAAATAAACGACCACCGGCTAAAATAATTCCATTATTGCAACCAAAGGTAGATATCATAATAAGAGCGGCCATCAAATATTTGGCGGTATCGCCCAGAAGCACACTAGCAGCAGCTGTTGCGACACGGTCGTTACCCGCATTTTTTATTGATTCCATCGGCAATAAGGCCAAATAAGCGATATTGGCTAAGAGGTAAATCACGGTTACAATTAAGGTGCCCCAAAATAAACTTAACGGAATATTACGTTTAGGGTTTTCAACTTCACCCGCAATAAAGGTAACATTGTTCCATGCATCGCTACTGAAGAGCGGATTGATGATACTTGCTCCTAAACCTATGGCTAAGGCCAAACCGGTAAGGGGCATCCAATCCTTCGTAATGACGCCATTGATATTGGAGCTCTGCACAGCACTTGCATCCCAAGCGTTCTTAAAATTATCCCAAAGAATAGTTCCTTTTAAACCGATATAGAGTCCAAAGATGATTAAACCAAAGAGCGCAAGTAATTTAGCAGAGGTAAAAACAAGCTGAATTAATTTTCCATTTTGTATTCCTCGGGTGTTTATGAAGGTTAGAAAGGCGATGCAACCGATGGCGGCCAGTTGGGCATATCGAATCGTAAAACTGGTATCGCCAATAAGGATAGGTTCAAATAAATTGCCATCGAGGAATGGGAAGAAAACTCCGGCGTAATTAGCGAAAGCCACCGCTACCGCAGCAATGGTACCCGTTTGAATTACCGCAAATACGGTCCATCCGTAAAGGAAGGCAGTGAGCTTATTATAGGCTCTTTGGATGTACACATATTGCCCTCCTGCTTTCGGCATCATGCCAGCAAGTTCGCCGTAGCTTAATGCGGCAGCAATGGTGATAAAGCCGGTAATGAGCCATAAAGCCAAAAGCCAACCAGCACTACCCAGATCGCGAGCCATTTGGGCACTTACAATAAAAATTCCAGAGCCAATCATGCTACCTGAAACAAGTAGGGTAGCATCGAGTAAAGTGAGTTTTTTCAAATTAGGTGTGATTTAAAATTTATGAATTAGGGGAATTAAGTTTACTGTTCTTTTTTGAGTATACGAAGTAAATAACGAGACCGATGACGAGCCAAACTCCCAAACGAAGCCAGTTCGTCCAACCTAACCCTAAAATCATCAAAAAGCAAATACAGATACCTAAGATAGGAACAAAAGGAACCCAAGGGGTCTTAAATTTTCTTGGCAAGTCAGGGTTTGTTTTGCGTAAAATAATGACGCCGGCGCATACGAGTATAAAGGCAAATAAGGTTCCTATACTGGTCATATCGCCCACAACGTCGCCGGGAATAAAGGCTGCAAACAATCCTACAATTACTAAAATAAACAGGTTGGCTTTGTATGGTGTTTTATATTTAGGATGAACCTCACCTAAAGATTTAGGCAATAGCCCATCGAGGCTCATGCTATAAAAAACTCTCGATTGGCCCAATAGCATAACGAGAATAACACTAGAGAATCCTGCCAGAATAGCGATGGTTACTAAGTTTGCAAGCCAAGAATAGCCTACCATGTATTTTTGAATCACGAAGGAAACGGAGGCTTCTTTACCTGTAGTTCTAAAATCTTCGACCGTTCCCATTCCAGTAAGAACATGAGCAAAGAGGATATATAAAACGGTGCAAATAATCAAGGACCCTAAAATTCCAATGGGCATGTCTCTTCCAGGGTTCTTCGCTTCTTGAGCCGCGGTACTTACGGCATCGAAGCCAATGAAAGCAAAAAACACGACCCCAGCGGCACCAATGACACCCCAGAAACCACCAAAATTATGTGATATATTTTGTGAGTCGATATAGGTGGTTGCAGCTGGAATATAGGGAGTATGATTCACCGGGTTTATAAAACTCCATCCTAAAACGATGATCATCACAACGATAGCTACTTTTGCTACCACAATTACTCCATTCACGAGCGCTGATTCTTGTGTGCCACGAATAAGTAATAAGCTAAGTAATGCGACAATAAAAAAAGCGGGAAGGTTAATCATCCCATGAACACCCAGTGTTGAAACTTCAAATGGCGAATGGCACCATTCATAAGGTATCGCCTTCCAATGCATTACATTGACGAGTAAATTGTTTAAATATTCACTCCATGCAATTCCAACAGTTGCCGCGCCAACAGCATATTCCAACACTAAATCCCAACCAATAATCCAGGCAATAAATTCGCCCATCGTTGCATAGCTATAGGTATATGCACTTCCGGCGATAGGAATGGAAGACGATAATTCGGCATAGCACAAGCCGGCTAAACCACAGCCAATGGCGGCAACAATAAAACCTAAAGTTACCGATGGTCCTGCATTTTGGGCCGCCGCCGCCGCTGTTCTCACAAACAACCCGGCTCCAATAATGGCACCGATGCCTAGGGCGATTAAATTGGTTGAAGTTAAGGTTCGTTTTAATCCTCGTTCTTGATTTGTTGAACTGTGAATTAAATCGGATATCGATTTTTTACGCCATAGAGGATTCGCCATATTTGAATGATATAATTTGCGCAATATAAAAATAAATTGCATAAAACAAAGGAAGCCCTTACTTTTACAACGTGCAGCTTCGAAATTTAATTTTCCTGAAAGACATATTTATCTTAGCGTGTACTGCTTTTGGTGGTCCACAAGTGCATGTGAGTATGTTTTTAAAGCGATTGGTAAAACAAAGAAGATATTTAACAGAGGAAGAGTTTTTAGAAATTAATGCTTTGTGCAGTGTGTTGCCAGGCCCTTCATCCACTCAAACCATCATCGCCATTGGGTATAAACAAGGAGGACCACTGCTTGCATTAATGACATTGCTTATTTGGGCTCTGCCTGCTTCTTTAATAATTACCTTGCTGGTATTGAGCTTCACCATTTTCTCATCAGTTGATTTGAGCTTCACGAAATTTATTACTCCGATGGCTGTTGGCTTTATTATAGCAGGAGCTTACAGCTTGGGTAAAGCCGTAATCAACGACACCCTTAGTGTTTTACTATTTATTACGGCCGCGGTCACAGGTGTTGTTTTTTCTAGTCCCTGGGTATATCCACTAATTATTGTGGCAGGAGTTATCGCTGCCAACGTATTTATCAAAGGATATAATTTTGAACCTTTAATTGGAGTTAAAGTAAAATGGCGATATATCATTTCTTTTTTCGGAATTTTACTTATTGCGGCAATCATTGGAAGAATTTCACAGCATCGATCAGTGCTTTTATTTGAAAATATTTATCGTTTCGGAAGTATTGTTTATGGAGGTGGTAATGTGCTTGTGCCATTGATGTACGAGCAATTTGTTGACTTTAAACATTATATGAATGCTCAAGAGTTTGCTATCGGATACGGTATGGTACAAGCATTACCAGGGCCGATCTTTAGTTTAGGCACCTTTGCTTCAGGCATGAGTATGAAGCCTTTTGGATTATGGTGGCAACTTATTGGATGTGTTTCAGGCACGGTGGCGATTTTTCTCCCTGGTGTACTCTTAATATTTTTCTTTTATCCGATCTGGCAACAAGTTAAGAAATATCCTATTTTTAAAAAGTCGGTGAAAGGAAGCAATGCAGTATCAACAGGATTAATTCTCTCGGCTGCCTTTAGCTTAGCCAAACCGTTGTTGTTGCAGGGAAATATGCCGCTTCAGATGGCCTTGGTTGTGACCGTTACTTTTTTGCTTGTAGCCTTTACTAGAATTCCTTCCCCATTTATTGTACTGACAACGATACTATTGGGTTTTGTTTTTTAAGCAAAGTATAATCAAGAAGGGATATGATCAATTCGTTTCACTATCCTCCAGCCTTTTTCACAGTATACCCCTGCTTAATTAAATAGGAAAAAATTTTTTCACGAGCATCTCCTTGTATAATAATCTCACTCTCTTTCACACTACCACCAGCCCCACATAGCTGCTTTAACTGCTTCCCCAATTCCTGTAAATCGCTTTCAGGGCCTATATAACCTCGCACTATACTGGATACTTTTCCACCTTTTCCTCGTTCGAGCCAGAGGCGTAAATTTTGTGCCGATGGCGAGCGCAAGGCGGGTACATTGGAGGCGTTTTCTTGAAATTCAAACTCCGGGTTGGTGCTATATACAATGCCGCTTTTATTTTTATTCTTGTTGCTCATATAAAACAAGTTTAATAAGTTGTTTCAGTTTTTAGTTTGTTGAAGAGGGATTGGAGTTGCATTTTTTTTAATATTTTCTGACCTTGCGACCCTTCAGCAATAACTCTTTGATGATGTTTTGCAATCCAGTGACATTGAATACTATTGCCCGATAATAATGTTATTTCAGCTTCAAAAACAATCTCCGAATTTAGTAATGCTGGCGCTAAATGATTTACAATTACAGAAGTTCCGATTCCTTCTTCATCGTCCTCTTTCATTTCAAGAGCAAATAAACGGCAGCACCATTCGGCATCGCGGGCTACAGCGAAGGTGGAGTAAACGGCATGTACCGCATCGTTTTCAAAGGCGGCAAGATCGTGTGTAGTGACTGTTTTTATAAACTGTTTCTTGTCTCCGATATTGAAAATGGGTTTCATTTAAAAGTTGCTTTAGAATCGTACAAAATTATTACAAAATTACATACCGCATCGACAATTTGAACAATAGGGCTATCTACTTTTCATTATCAAGAACGGCATGAACGAATTTTAGTTGTGCATCGAGGGTTAAATTTCCATCAATCCAATGAATTATATTTCCTTCACGCTCCATTTTTCTGAACCAGGTCATTTGTCTTTTGGCATATTGGTGAATAGCTGTTTGTAAAAGGGTGATCATGGTTTCTTTAGGATATTTCCCGGTAAGAAATTCGGTAATATATTTATATTCTAACCCCAAGAAAACCAATCGATCTTCGTTAATACCCTTTGCAAGTAGTTCTTGCACTTCCTCTATCAGGCCATTTTTTAAGCGTTGCTCAAGTCGACTATTTATTTTTTCGATTCTGTCGGTGGGCGATAAATTGATCCCAAAAATGATTGGTTTTAAGTTGGGGTAGGAAATTTGTTGATGCGTAAAGTTTGATAAATAATGAGCTACTTCAATAGCACGAATAATTCTTTTACGGGTGGAGAGGTCGGCCTGTTTTATATTTTGAGAAGCATAGGTATTTAATTTTTCAATCAGTCGCCCCGTAGTTAGAGATGAAATTTCATTTCGCAATTCGTCGTCGTTCGGGATATTAATATACTGGTGTTTTTTCAATACCAAATCAAAATATAATCCGGTGCCTCCGCAAAGAATGGGTAATAGCGCTCTCTCTTTACAATTTTCAAAGGCTGCGAGATAACACTTCACAAACTCATAACTATGAAATTTTGTGTTAACGTCGCATACGTCGATAAGGAAGTAAGGTATCAATCGATTCGCAATGGTAAACTCGTTCAAGTCTTTCCCTGTTCCGATGGTGAGCTGTTTATAGACTTGTCGGGAATCAAAACTTAATACGGCCCCATTGGCCTCTGATGCAAGATGTGCTGCCAGCCTTGTTTTTCCTGAAGCTGTGGGGCCTAAGATCAGAATGCTGTCGTAGTTCTTCAAGAGATATGCTTTATTAATTTATAATTCCCCTTATTTGTAAAGTGTATAGGCACAGCATCATGGAAGGCAATTTTGAGCACTAGCGGTGCGGTGACTTGTTCGAGAAGAAAGCCCAACGCATAGTAGGCGTGGGGCTCTCCCCAAAGTTTATCGACATAGGTCATGATGTCGCCAGGCTTCTGCTCCTCTTCGAAAGTATGTATGAGCTTACTTAAGCCACCTACTACCGTGTAAAAGTTTTTATTACAGAATCGTATCAGCTCAAACGACTTCTTATTTTCAGGCAATCTGTTCATCCGCCTTCCTTTGCTAAAACTGGCGATGGCTACCAATTCATCTTTTAAAAACAAGCCATAATGGAAATAGCTACTGGCATAACCCATGGTATGATTTGTATCTAGAAATAATTTTGCCTCCGGCTTTGAAATTCTTCGTACGATGCATTGCCGTGCGTGAATTTTTTGCGTTACTCCCAGCAGAGAGCAGAGACGAGACTTTGAGGCTTCCTTGTTACCCCCCCAATGGAATTCCGTTATATAATAGGTGAAATCCATCTCCGAAATCTGATGCAGTTTTTCATTACCAACAAAGCAAATACTTTTTTTTTGGCTGTCCAACCATAACCATGCGAATTCATTTTCAATATTCAAATGTGCTCCAGGCAGTTTCTCTTTTACCCATGCCACGACCTCTTCAATAAATACGTTTGAATACATTGTTGCAAAGAGAGTGTTTATTTTAATAGAAACAAATGCCTTTTTCGTTTATAACTCAAATAATAATCTAAAGGATAGCGGTTAATTTCGCCTTATGACCTTTAAAGATTTCTTAGCCCCCTTAAATGCAGAGGATTTTGGAGCAGATCAGGGGCCCGCAAACACCTACCATAATCAGGTTCAAAAGTACCTCACCGAATTTCCGAATTTGGATGATGTGGATATTGTATTATTAGGTGTTAATGAGCTTCGAAACACGAGCCATCAGCATCTTACACCGGGTATTGGGTATTCGGCAGATGCTTTACGAAGGCAGTTTTATAAACTTTTTAAAGGCACTTATCATGTAAAGATTGCCGACATCGGCAATATTGAGTCGTCGAATAGTTTTAATGATTCGGCTTTTGCTTTACAGGAAACGATGAAGCGGCTACTCGAATTGAAGAAAACGGTATTGGTTTTTGGAACTCACCAGGAGTTAATAGCTTCGCACTACAAAGGATTTGAAACTACCACCAAAGCTTTAAATTTAGCCACGTTAGATGCCTATTTGAATTTGAGTGAATTAAAGAACGAAGAGAGTTATTTAACTCAAATTATTAAACACACCCCCGAATATTTATTTAACCTTGCTCATCTTGGAAGTCAGATGTACTTGAATGAACCCGGCGGTGTTAATTTGATGGATGCGATGCTCTTTGATGTATGTCGGTTGGGGATCGTGCGAAAAAACCTGACCGATGCAGAACCATTTTTTCGTAATGCCGATTTGGTTTGCGTCAATGTTTCTTGCATTAAGCAGGCTGATTTCCCGGCTCAACTTAGAGGGAGTGCAAATGGTTTATTAAGCGAAGAAATTTGCGCACTGATGCGTTTTGCGGGTTTAGGTAGCACGGTACGCAGTTTGGGTATTTATGATTATTTCAGTGATTTAGATACGGGTGAGCAAAGTTCTAAATTAGCGGCACAAATGCTATGGCATTTTATTGATGGTTTTTATAATAGAGTAGATGAAAACCCCTTGCAAAATGAGAATGATTTTGTTCGATACCGCGTGGCTCTTCACCTCCAAAACACCAATGAAATGGTTTTTTATAAGAGTACGATTACCGAACGCTGGTATATGGAAGTAACATCCAATTTTCATAAGAACAGTTTCACGTTGCCATGTTCATACAACGATTATCTTTCGGCCTGCAACGGCGACATCCCCGAACGATGGATGAAGGCGACGCAGAAACTGATGTGATGATGAAACGACTTAAGAACTAGGGAGTTAAGGTTGTTAATTAAAGCACAAACCAACCACAAAAGAGAGGGTAAAAAGCAATGCAAACAGCGCTGTTTTTTTCAAAGAAGTATCCAGTGTTTCATGGTCTTGATTCTTTAGGAGTGGCCTAAAAAGTATATAAGCAGGCAACAGAGTGAAGCACGTGAATGCGAGTAAGGTGTAATTTGATTTGATCAAGGCATAACTCGCGTTAACAATAAAAGGAATGACCATTAAAACGGATTGGTACATCAACCCCTTAGCTTTCCCTAATCTTACAGGTATTGTAATTTTTCCGGAAGCTTTGTCATTTTCAATATCTCTCAAGTTATTTAAGTTTAGAACAGCAGTACTCCATGCGCCGATACTAATAGAAGGAAGAAGTACGTTCATGGGTAACCTTAGAGTCAGTAAAAAATAGATGCCACTGCTAGATACCAGTCCGAAGAAAAGGAAAACAAAGAAATCTCCCCAGCCTTTATATCCATAGGGGTTGTTTCCCATCGTATATTTTAATGCTGCGGCAATACAACCGATGCCAATACACAGATACACGATAAACAATAAATTGATATGGGCGAATGCCATATATAACAAGCAAAGACCTGAAACAAGGCTAAGTATGCCGAACAGAATGATGGCAATTCTCATCGTCTCTGCGCTGATAGCACCCGACTGTACGGCTCGTTGCGGTCCTTTTCTAGATTCATTGTCGGCACCGTTTTTAAAATCGCCGTAATCGTTGGCAAAGTTGCTTAGGATTTGTAAGAGTAAAGCGGTAAGGATAGCCAGAACAAAGAGCCTAGAATTAAAATTTATTTTGGAATCGTTGTATGCCATGGCACCTCCGGTAATGATTCCGGCAATACTCAAAGGAAGTGTACGTAGGCGCATGGCGCTGATCCATGGATTCATATTAATTCAAACTAATTTTATTTTCATTCTCAAAAATTTGATCGTCGGTATGGGTGATTATTACTTGTCCAACGATATCGCTATTTAACAATTTTATCAATGCTTTGCAGCGAGTGCCATCGAGCTTGTCGAAAATATCATCGAGAAGCAGTATCGCTTTAATACCCAACTGCATTTCAATATATTGCATCTGTGCTAAACGCAAGGCAAGCAAGAGCGTTTTTTGTTGTCCTTGCGATGCCCATTTTTTAGCCGGTTGGTTATCGAATAATAATTCCATGTCGTCGCGATGTATACCCGAAGTACTGAAACCTAAGGCCATATCACGTTTATAGTTCCGTGCTACAGCCGACAAATATTTGATGGCATAGAATTCTGATTGGTAGGCTATCTTAATGGGTTCGTTTTTACTAGCGATCTCCATATAATGCTTTAAGAATAATGGATAGATGGAGGAAAAGAAGGATTCTCTTTTTTGGAAGATATATTCGTTTAATGGATAAATTTGTTCATCATAAACCGAGAGTAATCCAGGGTCGAAATTATTATTTTTATCGAACAGTTTTAACTGAGCATTGCGTTGTTCAATTAGCTTATTATATTTTATAAGATAGTTTAGGTAGGTAGTATCGGTTTGAGATAAAGTACTGTCGATGAATTTTCTCCGATCTAGGCTCCCCCCGGTAACGATACCTGCATCGGCAGGCGAGTTGATGATTAAGGGAAGTATACCAACGTGTTCATTAAGTTTTTCATAGGCGACCTCATTTCGTTTCAAGAGCTTCTTGCTTCCTTCCTGAAAACCGCAGAACATATTTTCCGTCGACGTGTGCTTAATAAATTCACCGGTTATGGTGAAATAGCTTTCACCCGCTTTTATGTTTTGCAGGTCAATCGTATTGAAGTAACTTTTAGTAAGACAGAGGTAATTGATGGCATCAAGTAAATTCGTTTTTCCTGTTCCATTGTTTCCACAGATGGCATTCAGTTTTGGATGAAAGCGAATGGCTTTATCAGTATGATTTTTAAAATTTACGACATGCAGATTTTGAATGTAAAGCACTTCAATGGGATTAAGAAACTATCGGAATAAGGTCGCTTTTCTATCCGGCCCTAGGGATACAATTTTTATGGGGGTGCTTAATTTTGTTTCTAGATAATGAATATAAGAATCCAGCGCAGGGGGCAATTCTAGACCTTGCTGAGACCATCCTTCGATTTTATTCAGTACTGGAGTAATTTCCACATCGCACAAATCGTAAGGCACCTCTGTGGTATTAGAGCCATTAATTTCATAAGCTTCGCAGGCAAATATTTCATTAAAACCATTGAGCACATCAGCTTTGGTCATGACCAACTGAGTTACCCCGTTAAGCATGATCGTATAATTTAACTGTGGCAAATCAATCCATCCAGTTCTTCTCGGACGGCCCGTGGTGGCCCCAAATTCATGCCCTTTCTGGCGTAGCAATTCGCCCATGTCGTTGTCGAGTTCGGTTGGAAACGGGCCGCTCCCAACGCGGGTACAGTAGGCTTTGAAAATACCATAAACTTCTCCTATATGTTTGGGCGCAACGCCAAGCCCGGTGCAAACTCCAGAGGTAAGTGTGTTTGAAGAGGTAACGAAAGGATACGTGCCGAAATCAATATCAAGCATGCTGCCTTGTGCGCCTTCGGCTAATATTTTTTTACCCTCTCTGAGTGCTTGATTGATATAATATTCACTATCAATACAGGTAAACTGTTTGATGAATTCAATCGCAGCAAACCATTCTTTTTCCAATTCTGTATTGTCAAAATCAAATTTCAACGCGAGGATGGTTTCAGTGTGTCTGGCAGTTTGTGATTTATATTTTTCAGTAAAGCCAGGCGTAAAGATATCGCCGATACGTAGTCCGTTTCTCCCCGTCTTATCTTGATATGTAGGGGTGATGCCACGCAAAGTAGAACCAATTTTTAGAGCCCCTTTTGCGGCCTCACTTGCGGCGTCCATGGTACGGTGTGAAGGCAGAATAAGATGGGCTTTTTTACTGATCAAGAGCCGCTTTTTAATATCGGCACAAATCGGCGTAATTTTTTCTATTTCTTTTCTTAAGAGAATAGGATCAATCACTACTCCATTGCCAATGATGTTGATACAATGGGATTGAAAAATGCCAGAAGGGATTGTATTTAAAACCACTTTATGTCCATCGAATTCTAACGAATGACCTGCGTTGGGCCCACCCTGAAAACGAGCGATGATATCGTAATTAGGGGCTAAAAAGTCTACGATTTTCCCTTTACCCTCATCGCCCCACTGAAGTCCTAAAATTACATCTACCATGTTGCCTTTAATGAATAATTATATTACTACTATTAACCTTCTGTTTTTTCTAATGTTGGTCTTTCTAAAGTTTCAATTTCTACTTCATGCATTTCGCAATGTTTGCACACTCCTTTATCATCGAACTGTGGTTTTCCAAACAGGTTAAGCGAGTGCTGACTGATATCAAACTTTAAAATATCGCCCATCATTTGTTGAATTTGCTGTATGCGGGGGTCGCAAAACTCAATTACTTTATTACAGCGATTACAAATGAGATGATCGTGTTGTTTATTGCCTACTGAGGGTTCAAACTGGGCAATATTTTTTCCAAATTGGTGTTTTGTAACTAAGTCACAAGCCAAAAGAATATCAAGCGTGTTATAGACGGTTGCTCTACTTACCCTATATTTTTTGTTTTTCATCTGCAAAAACAATTGCTCCACCTCGAAGTGAGTTTTACGTGCGTAAATTTCTTCCAAAATGGCATATCTTTCTGGGGTTTTTCGGTGTCCATTTTTAGTTAGAAACTCAGTAAAAACTTGCTTAACTTTTTCTTGTATTGCCGTCATATTTTATTATCCGAAACAAAGCGTAAATGTAATATGTATTGTATGATACCTAAAAATGTATTTATGCACCTTTATTTCCTTATAAGCCTCAGGAACGTATGTTTTTAAATAACACTTATTTTGACCATATTAGCGATTCCTTGTTTATTCAGCGGCATGCTGCCTGTGTTTACCACCACATTTCCGGTTTTCAAGTAGTTGTTCTCTACCAATATTTGCTGAACGTCTTGGATGGTTGCATCGGTGCTCTCAAACTTGGTGTAATGAAAGGCTTTAACGCCCCAGCACAAACTGAGCTGATTGATGATACTCAGTCGATCGCTGAAGATATAGATCTCGGCATGTGGCCGGAAACTACTAAGTTTAAAGGCGGTATATCCACTACGGGTCATTCCAATAATAGCTTGCGCATCTAAATCTTCGGCTATTTTGCAAGCGTTATAGCACAAGGCATCACTTAAAAAAGAAGGTGAATGTTTTTGTGGTATCAAGTCGCGTATATAGATGACCGCTTCTTTTTCCACTTCATCGCAAATTTTACGCATTGTTTTCACCACCAGCTCAGGGTATTTACCTACCGCCGTTTCACCACTTAGCATGACCGCATCGGTGCCGTCGTACACGGCATTCGCCACATCTGTTATTTCACTTCGGTTAGGCTGCGTTCTGTCCATCATACTCTCCATCATTTGTGTTGCTACGATTACCGGCTTGGCTCTATGAATGCATTTACGGATAATTGTTTTTTGAATATGGGGGATTTTTTCCATCGGCACCTCTACTCCGAGATCTCCTCGGGCAACCATGATGGCATCACTTTCACGAATAATTTCTGTTATATTTTCAACCGCTTCGGGCATTTCAATTTTAGCAATAATCTTAATAAAGGATTGATGGGTATTCAAGATTTCTCGTAACTGATGAATGTCGGCAGGTTTTCTTACGAAGGACAGTGCGATCCAGTCTACCTGGTGCTTTATTCCAAACAAAATATCTTGATGGTCTTTTTCGGTAATACAGGGAAGCGAAATTTTTGTGTTGGGTAAATTTATTCCCTTCTTGGAACTCAACACACCACCGATGATAAATTCTGCTTTTACCTGGCCATTGTTCAGAACCTCTACCACCCGGGTCACCAATTTGCCATCATCGAGCATGATATGATCTCCCACTTTTACATCTAGATGCAAGTTAGGATAAGAAAGATAAACGCGATCTTTATTCCCGATAATTTTTTCACCCACAAAAGTAATGATGTCGCCTTCTAGAAATTCTACGCCGTTATTTTCCATTTCCCCCACCCTTAGTTTAGGGCCTTGAATGTCGGCTAATATTGAAATATTAATATTGTTTTCCTCGTTAATTTCACGGATCCATGTTATAATCTCTAACTTTTCTTCGTGCAATCCATGTGAAAAGTTTAATCGAAATACATTCACGCCTGCTTTTGCCAATTTAAACAGCATCTCTTTGGTATTACACGACGGACCAACAGTGGCAATAATTTTAGTCTTACTCATTTACATTTAGGTTAAATTTACTTGTTAAAACAAGCGTCAAAGGTAATCAATCTAAGGCAGATGAGCATCAAGGTGCCGTGATGCCAGTATTATCAAATGTATAATTTGAGCGGTCATCGCCCCCACGCTACTCTTCCGTTTTAAGAGCTTTTTTTACTTGAATCGGTTTTGCTTGGTTGTTAGGCTGCATGAAAACGCTTCCTACAAGTAGGCTACCCCAAAGTATTAATTTTTTAAAGGGCTGTAAAGTAAGAAAAATTGTAGTTTTGAAATCATATTCTGAAATATAATGATCATAGTAACAGGAGCGTTAGGTTTTATAGGCAGCTGCCTAATACAGAAGCTGAATGATATGGGCTACACCGATATTGTTGCAGTGGACGACTTTAGTAAAACGTATAAGAACAAAAATCTCCTTGAAAAACGAATTTCAAAACGGGTGGAGAGAAGCGAGTATTTGCTTTGGCAGCGAGAGAATCAGGTAGCCACGCAAATGGTCTTTCATTTGGGTGCTCGTACCGACACGACTGAATTTAACTGGAATATTTTCGAAGAGTTAAATCTGAATTATTCTAAAGAAGTTTGGAATATTTGCACTGAATTTGGTTTGCCATTAGTTTATGCTTCCTCGGCAGCAACGTATGGTAATGGAGAGCAAGGGTATGACGATGATGTCGAAAAAATGCCATTGTTAAAGCCTTTAAATCCTTATGGTGATTCAAAGCAATTGTTTGATCTTTGGGTGTTGAAGCAGGAAAAGAAGCCGTTTTTTTGGGCTGGGTTAAAATTCTTTAATGTATATGGGCCAAACGAGTATCATAAAGGGCGAATGGCCTCCGTGGTTTTTCATGCTTTCAATCAGATTCAGGAAAAGAAACAGCTCAATTTATTTCGGTCGCATCGGCCCGATTTCAATGACGGAGAACAGTTACGCGATTTTGTGTATGTGAAGGATGTTGTGAATGTGCTACTTTTTTTAATGGAAAATCGTGAACAGAGTGGCATTTATAATTTAGGCACAGGTCAGGCCCGTAGCTTTAATGATTTGGCTAAAGCGGTTTTTGGGGCTTTGAATTTTGAACCGGCAATCCAGTATATTGATACGCCAATTGACATTCGCGAGACCTACCAATATTTCACACAGGCGAAGATGCAAAAGCTTAAAGAGGTAGGATACTCAATGGAATTTAATTCGCTTGAGGAGGGAGTGGCGGATTATGTAAAAAACTATCTCATCGAGAATAAATGTTATTAGTGCATTGATAATAATGTCAAAATTTTCCATCCACCGCAACTTTTATCTTTTTTTAGTGGCTGGATTCGTGTGCTTTTTTGTTTCTTTCTACTATGATTACCTAAGAGAGCAGGATAGCGAATCAAAAGCGACTAGGGAGCTCAGGCATTTCGAGCAACGAAGGCAGGCGAGCGACGAGGTGCTGAGTATATTCAAAAACAAGCTTAATATAGAAATTTCTCGAATGCAAAAAACATTCGAGTCGCTAAACATAGAGAATATTACAGCGAAATCTGCGAATCGATATTCATTCCAAATTTACGAATCCGACTCCTTGATTTGTTGGAATAATAACGCGATAGAGAATCTTGATTTAAAGTTGGCACCCTTGCCATTCAGCCTCCAAATCCTAAATAACGGAATATTTTTAACAGGCACAAAAAAAACGCATGACACGGTTTACGTTTTATTATACCTAATAAGAAACAACTATCAATTAAGTAATAATTATCTTAAGAATACACTTAATCCCGACTTGAATCTGAATTATGAAAGTAAGATAGAACGAAATGCCAAGGAAGGCTTTAGTAAGGTGGAACTTCATGAAGGCGTTTTGTTTTATGTGTTTTTTGAAGTTTCAGTAGGGGGGTCGAAAATAAACTTTTATTTGTTTTTGATGGGACTTCTTTTGATGTGTATGGCAGCAGGATACCTCCTTGAGTTTTTTTTTAAGTTAGATTATGTCTTTGGGCTTTCTTTTCTGGTGGGGTTAGCGATGTTAATACGATTGTTTATGGTAAGCTTCCATTATCCAAACTATCTTTATTCCACGGAGTTGTTTGGCCCGCGTTATTTCGCCTCGTCCAACTTCCTACAATCTTTTGGAGATTTAATTTTGACGGTGATCTTTTTAGCTTCTGCCATAACAGCATCTACGCACTATTATAACAAATTGAAGCAATCCGGCACTCTCAAATTAAGTAAAATAGGGAAGGCAATTCTGCTTTTTTATATATTTATTTCTGCTTTTTTAACTTTTAAGGTCATTCATGATTTAGTTGTTGACTCGAAAATTTCTTTCGATCTAACGAATGTGTTTGAGCTATCATGGTATTCATTAGCGGGAGTCGTCGTTATTATCTTAATGTACTTGATCACGATACATCTGGTGCATATCTTCTCTAAGGAATATGTGAAGGGCAAATGGGTTAGCATCAGGAATGTTATTCAAGTGGGTATCGTTTTTATACTTATTATTATTTTTCAGTTACTTCAAAATGACAATTTCAACTGGAACTGGGAGAAGCTACTTATGGCAGCCCTGTTTTTAATCCTTTTGGCTATCGCGAAAAAGATTTTTGTTTTGAAAGGTTTTATTGTGCGGCAGATGACGTATGCGCTAATATTTGTAAACCTAGCCGCTGTTTCCTTTTATAATGATGGCAATGAGAAAGAGCTGGAAGACCGTATTTTATATGCCAGCCGACTTACCACGCAAATAGATTACAAAGCAGAAGAGCTCTTAAAAAGTAAAGAAAAAGAGATATTGAATGATTCCTTGTTTCTAACTCGTTGTTTTAAAAACAGTATTGGGAATACCGACGCAACGCAATATGTGGTAGCGAATTATTTTAATAGTTATTTAGAAAAGTATGATTGCAGCGTATTTTTATTCTTAAACGATTCGTCGAACGTGCCGGGGTTAACCTATACGCTTAAGGATTTCGAGGATATCTTTAAAATTCATGGTGTACAAGGAATATGTGCTAATTTTCGTTTTGTAAAAAGCCCGTTCGAGTTTTTTGGATACATTGGAAGGTTTGAAATTCAGCAACAACAGAAGAATCTAAAGATTTATATGCTATTGAAACTTCAGCCTTATCAGGAAGACAATTTGCTTCCCATCTTGATTGCCGAAAAATCAACTTCTTTTAAGCGAAACAAACTCAAGTATTCTTATGCTATTTATAATAACAATCAGTTGATGCAACAATCAGGGGCGTTTCAGTATCAAACACGAAACACCTTTGGAAACAATACAAAGCACTACCAGCTTTTAACCAAAGACGGTTTCTCCCATTTGCTTTATAAGGATTCGGAGGAGCTTTTGGTGGTGGTTAGTTCTCGGCCACCATCGCTTTTATCTATTCTTGCCAATGCCTTATGCTTATACGTGATAGCCCTTCTCTTAGGGGGATTAATACTATTTTTAGATTTTGTGATCAATTTAATTTTCAATAAGGCTCTAAAAGGCAGTGTTTTGGAAAAAATTCGTATCGCCAAGCATAGGACGAATACTAAATTCCATTTGGCAAATTTTAAATTTAGCACCCGAATAGTTATAAATATTTTAGGGTTGGTATTGTTAATTTTTACGGCAACATCAATAATTACAATACGATATATTGATTTTAAAATAGGAGAAGAAGCGAAGTCGGCATTGGTGAGTAAATTAAAATCAATCAATCAATATTTTAGTGAAGATAGGCTGTTGCAGGGAAATGGTATTACTCAAGAGGGAGAGGCAATCGTACTACAGGCAAGTACCTTGTTTGCCAGCGACATCAATATTTATGACGAACGAGGCAAAATAATTTTAAGCTCCAAACCCGAAATATTCAAAGAAGGGCTGATAAGCAAAAACATTAACTATGATGCTTTTGATGCAATTGTTTATAAAAAAGCTTCGTTGTTTACTCAGAACGAAAGCATAGGAGACCTTCAATTTACATCGTACTATCAACCGTATTACGACAAAAGCAGCAAAATAAAATATATTATCAATACCCCCTATTTTACTCGAACACTAGAGTATAACGCTCAGATTTCGATGTTCATCATTAACTTCTTAAATTTATATGTGGCCTTACTGTTAATTATGTTTGTGATTGCAGTTTGGGTAGCTCGTGGCACCACTCAGCCTTTCATATTATTAAGGGATAAAATTAAGGCCTTACGATTGGATAAGGAAAATGAGTTACTTACCTGGCAACGTAAGGATGAAATAGGGGAACTCATAAAACAATATAACGCGATGGTACTTGATTTAAAGGAGAGTAAACAGAATTTAGCGAATGCCGAACGAATAGGTGCTTGGCGTGAGATGGCGAAACAAGTGGCACATGAAATCAAAAATCCGTTAACGCCGATGAAGTTAAACCTGCAGTATTTGCAAAAGGCGGTGGAAGAGAATGATCAAAATTTATATCAAAAATTCAGGCGTGTTTCAAAAAGTTTAATTGAGCAAATAGATTCACTGACTGAACTCGCAAATAATTTTAGCAATTTCGGCAAAACCCCCGATTCGACGCCCCAGCTTTTGAATTTAGCTGACGAGGTGGAGCAGATCGTAGAACTATATAAAGCCACTGATTTTATAACCATAAACACGCAAATAAATTCGCCTGGAATTAGCGTTATGATGGATAAGAATCACTTTTCTAGAGCCCTCGGCAATGTTATTAAAAACGCCATTCAATCAGTGCCTCAGGGTAAAGAAGGGGTCATCGAAATTATTCTTAGCTCGCAAGACAATCAGGGTATTCTAATGGTCAAAGACAATGGTGTAGGAATCCCCAAAGAGATGGAGAATCTTATTTTTGTTCCTAATTTTAGTACTAAATCATCAGGTTCAGGAATAGGATTGAGTATCGCAAAAACACTCATAGAAATTGCCGGGGGAACTATTTCTTTTGATTCGAATCATGCTGGGACGACTTTTATAGTGAAGCTCCCCCTCTATAACCCAAGCTAATCGGTCTTTATACTCAACACCAAGTCGATTTTTTTGGTATCATGATTTACGGCAAGAATCCCGGAGTATCTATTGTCACTAAGGAAATATTTTATGGTTTGTGAAGTGGCATCAGCAACCACTTGTTTTTGAATTTTGAATTTCTTCTTCAAAACACGGCTCACGATCGAAGAAATATTCATATCATCATTGTCGGCAGGGGTAATCTCTATTTTAATTTTCTTCGCGAACATTTTGTTAAAATAAAATGTAACATTTAGCAAATAATCCTGTTCGGGACTTTGATAGGTGAAGGTATAATTCTCATCTGCCCTATCTTGGTGAGTTAACCCATCTTCTAATTTACAGATGGTTAGAATCGTTTCCAGATCTTCGTCTGCATTCGAGAGTATTACCCGAAGTTTTTCTTCTATAAAAACACCTCCATTCGATTGTGAAAACAAGGTGATATTTAAAAAGATGAATAACAGAAAAAGGTAGAACTTCATTGGGAGGGTTGAGAAAGTTTTCAAAAATAAAGGAAAGATGCCCTATTAAGAAATGTATTTAGAAGATGGATTTAGTTGGAATGATTTTTTTTGTTAGTGCACTATTTTATTAGCGCAATAACTGCTGGCAAAAGCATCGGGCTTGGCCTTAAATACGAACCCCATGCTAAGTATATATCCCATTGCTTCACTTAAGGCCGTATTCGATTTAAATTGCGGATTGGTGTTTATGTCTGCATGAACCTCCAATTCAACTTCATATTTGTCGAGCAGATCACAGAGCGGGTAAGCAATTTCTATTGATTTTGAAACTTCAATCAGCATGCGCTCTTTTAATCGCATTTTTTGCTTCGTATTTTCGGAGTGGATAAACATGAAACCTCCTCTTTTTTCTCGTACAAAAACGATGACTGTGGCAAATTCTATGGTGTCGCCATAAACCTGAGAGTCGGTGCCAATGCACACTTTGAGTTTATTACCCAATTCTTTTTCTCTGCGTAGAGTACGTTCTACTTCATCTACGATGGGATTCTTTAAATGTTCGCCGTTTAATTTTCGCCACATATTCTAAAGATTTTCAATGGCAATTTAATTATCTAAAAATGCAAAATGAAACAACTTATAAACACCCGTAATTTAACTATGATTGAACAGCGACTGATTAATCTCAGAGGGGATGCAGTAGGTGAGCCAATTTTTTAAGAGTTGCAACCCATGTTCGGTGTAAATGGCTTCAGGGTGAAACTGAACCCCCCACAGGGGAAGTTTTTGATGTGCAAGGGCCATTATTTCCTCTTCATGGCTGCTTGCAATGGTCGCGAGTTCATTATTGTCGATATTTTTAATGATTAACGAATGGTATCTGCAGACCTCGAACAGAGAGGGTATGTTTTTAAAAAGTGGATGTTCTGTGTGCGTTATTTTACTTACCATTCCATGCATGGGTCGAAGTGCTTTTTCTAATGTTCCACCAAAATACTCACCAATAGCCTGGTGCCCCAAACATACGCCCAAAGTGGGAATATGATGGCTGGCACAATAGTCTACCAGAGGCATTAAGATGCCCGACTGCTTCGGCGTTTTAGGGCCGGGAGAAAGTAAAACTTTTGAAAAATTTAAGGAGAGAAGCTCCTCCATACTATCGGTATTCTCCTTTACGATCACTTCTTCATTACATTGCTGTAAATAATCTTTGAGTATAAAAGTAAAAGAGTCGTAATTATCGAGAAGTAGGATCAATTTTTATGAACGAATTTTAATTTAATCTTCTGCTGCAAAATAGACGAAGCATTAACGAATGAGTGTAATAGGACCTTCTAAAACATGGGTCACATTTTTTTCGTCGAGAACATGGATGACGTAATAATAAATTCCAGCAGGCATGGCATGGCCTTTGTTTGTCCCATCCCACCATTTGCCATTAGGCATTTGCCAATCATAAATGAGCTCACCCCAACGGTTGTATATTTTCCCTTCCATACTTTCCACCCCTAAATTGTAAACTTCAAAAACATCGTTCACCCCATCGGCATTCGGAGTAAAAACATTTCCAATTACGTATACAAATTTTGTCTCAATAATTAGCTGAACGGCAAAGAAGGTATCATTACATCCGTTCGAATCATAGGCGATAAGAATTGGATTATAGAGCCCTTTAACGGTATAAATATGACTGGGCGAAAATTGGGATGAAGTGTCGCCATCACCAAATTTCCACAAGTAACGCAGGGCATTCGTACTGAGGTTTGTAAACTGCACTGTTAAAGGAATTTCGCCTTGTGTTGGATTTGCGGTAAACAATGCGGTAGCTTTCGAAAGGATGGTTATCGTAATTTTTTGAGTGTCGCTTAAACAGTTCCCATCGCTCCCAACTACCCAGTAGATAGTGGTTTTTTTGGGCGATACGACATTATTACTATCGGTTGAACCATTACTCCAGAGGTAGGTTTTTGCTCCTCTGGCAGAGATTACAATGGTACCTGGACAAATAGTATCGTCGGGCGAAACAACAACGACGGGTTTAGGCAGCACTTTAATTTTTATAGAATCCGTGAAGTTACATTCCTTATTTTCATACGTCACATAAATGGTGGTATCCTTAGTTGGAGAAACAACTATAGGATTTGTTAGTTCACCAGTACTCCATTTTATTTTCACCCAGGAAGGATAATCATTCGTTTGTAAGGAGATGGAACTTCCGAAACAAACGGTATTTTTCCCGCTCGTCGATGAAATTCTGAGTTTAGGCAACGAATAGAGTAAAATGGTGTCGCTACCATAGCAGGGTCCAGTACCCAACACTCTTACCCAATATTTTTGCGGTATGAAATTTATAGTATCGGTTTTAATATTGACATTTATACTTAGTGTCGTGTCTCCCGTACTCCATAAACGTGGTAAGCCAATAGGGGCTGTAAGTTTGAAAACTTCGCCATGGCACAAAATTTGATCGCTTCCTAAATCAACGAATGGAAGAGGAATGATTGTTAACACCACGGTATCAAAAGCATAACAAGGAATTGTGCCAACTTGACCACGCACGATGTATGTCGTAGTTACAGAAGGTGAAACGGCAATGGTGGCAGTAGTGTCACCAGTGCTCCATAAAAACCTGTTCGCTGTGCCTGAAGTATTTAATATTTTTGTTAATCCCTGGCAAAAGGTGGTGTCTTTGTTGGTAGAAATGGTTGGAAGCGGCAGCACTGTTATGGTTACAGTATCGAAGGTATAACAAGGGGTAGTGCCAATTTGCCCGCGTACCCAATAACTTGTGGTTACTAATGGGGTTACCGTAATGCTTGAGTTTATATCGCCATTACTCCATAAGTAGTTGGTTGCGGTTCCACTTGTTGTGAGTACTTTGGAATTACCTTTACAAAAGGTGGTATCGTTGTGAATCGTTATCACGGGCGTTGGTAAAACAGTAATCACTACGGTATCAAATGCAAAACACGGTATGGTACCCATCTGTCCACGTACCCAATAACTCGTGGTGGAGTTAGGCGTTACGAGAATCGTTTTTGTAGTGTCACCGGTGCTCCAGAGATAACGATTTGACAACCCTGTTGCGGTTAAGATTCTCGAATTTCCTTGACAAAAGGTGGTATCACTATTCGTGAAAACGGTAGGTAAGGGTAGTACTGTAATTTTTATTGAATCGTAAGAATAGCAAGCGATACCGGCTGTTTGCCCACGTATCCAATAGGTGGTGGTGACTAAAGGGGTAACGGTGATGCTTTTGGTGGTATCGCCCGTACTCCATAAATATTGTGTAGCCGTTCCATTGGCTGTCAATGTTTTTGAATTCCCAAGGCAGAAGCTCGTATCGTTATTCGGATTTAGAAATGGCAACGCGAGTATTGTTATCGTTACTGAATCGTACCAATAGCATGGAATCGTATCTCTTTGCCCCCGCACCCAATAGGTTGTGGTCACACTCGGCGTTACGGTGATGCTTTTGGTGGTATCTCCGGTGCTCCAGTAATAACGGTTCGCACTACCCGTGGCGGTTAATGTTTTTGATACACCCTGACAAAAGGTAGTATCATTATTTGTGAAAATAGTAGGTAAAGGAAGAACGGTGATTGTGATGGTATCAAAAGTGTAGCAAGGGATGGTATCTTTTTTACCACGCACCCAATATTTAGTTGTAACCACCGGAATCACAGTGATACTTGCCGTAGTGTCGCCAGTGCTCCATAAGAAATGATTTGCGGTTCCTGTTGTTGTTAAAACTTTAGAATTTCCTAAACAAAAGGTAGTGTCATTATTTGTAAAGATGGTAGGCAATGGCAACACCGTGATGGTAATGGTATCGGCCGAGAAACAAGGGGTATTCCCGGTTTGTCCGCGCACCCAATAAGTAGTTGTTACCAAGGGGGTAACGGTAATTGTTTGTGTGGTATCGCCAGTACTCCATAAATATCGGTTGGCTGTGCCATTGGCTCTTAATGTCTTTGAGTTTCCTTGACAAAAGGCAGTATCATTATTTACCGTGATGACGGGCAAGGGCAATACCGTAATGGTAATTGAATCGTATTTAAAGCAGGGTACAGTATCAATTTGCCCGCGCACCCAATAGGTTGTGGTAACGCTTGGTGTGACTAAAATACTTGCTGTAGTATCTCCGGTGCTCCAGTAATATTTATTGGATGTGCCTGTTGCTGTTAATATTTTAGAGGTGCCTTGGCAGAAGGTGGTATCGCTATTGGTGGCGATGGTTGGAAGAGCATATACCGTAACTTTAACGGTGTCTTTTCCGGTACAAATGCTGTTATTCACCGTCACAATATAATTTGTAGTGACAGTGGGTTTGGCAAACGGATTCGCGATATTGGGATTGCTTAACCCCGCAGTGGGACTCCATGAGTAAGTTGTTCCACCAGAAGCATTTAGTTGAACAGAGTCGTTTAAACAGATGGCTACATCGGTGCCTGCTCGAGGTATTAAAACAATAAAATTAATATAAATGGAGTCGATTAACGAGTCGCAGTTATGAAGCAATCGCAATCGGTACCAGCCGGTGGTATAGGCCGTGGTGGTCTTTGTTGTATCGGCGTTACTCCATAAATATGAAGTGGCTATGAGCAAGGAAGAAACCGACAGAGAGCTCGTATTACATAAAATGGTATCGTTCGGTAAAAAGGTATAAGAAGAGTCAATTCTTGATTTCGCAAAATAAGCGTCGCCTTGGCCGGCGGCGGTTAAAGTATTTCCGCCAAAAGAGACGGTATTAGAAAATAAACCACAAGCATAGAGCACTCCTAGTGGGTCGACATGAACAAAATAGTTTTGATCGTTACTTGTACCTCCAAAAAGTTTCGTTGCTTTCTGGTTACCTGCCGAATCAAGCATTAGAATGAAAGCATCGGTGGCTCCATTGCTACTTTGTGAAAAACTGCCGATACCAAAACCATTATCAAAATATCCGTTTATGTAAATATTACTTTTAGTGTCAATAGCAATATGAAGAGCTACTTCATTTCCTGCACCGTTCGTTCTTTTCCCCCATTTAAAATTGCCATTAGAGTCAACCTTAAAGATGGCAATATCGGAAGCTCCGGAAGTACTAGCATAGGTAATTCCAGTATTTGATTTATCTAAAAAGGTTACACTGCCGGTAAAGTTTGAAACCAGATAAACATCATAGAAACTATCTACTACCACGCCACGTCCCTCGGAGGTTCCGGAGTTATTTGTTTTGACAACCCATTTTACGGTTCCGGAAGAATCATATTTCACAAAATAACCACCCCAAGCCCCAGTGTGTGAAATGGTGGTACTTGCTATGGTCAAACCCGCATCGGTGCTCCCGCAGGAATAAAAATTCCCTCTCGAGTCGGAAGATACTTTATTGTTTGTTACCTCATTTCCAGTGCCACCTTCTTTTCTCACCCAAATTTCAGCTCCAGAAGCGGTAAGTTTAAGAAGATATAAATCTTGTCCGCCTGTAGAAGTCAAACTAGATGTTCCAAAACTCACGGTGCCTTCAAATTCGCCTTTTGCAAAAATATTACCGAAAGGATCGACACAAATAGATTCTGCTCTATCGTCGCCGGTGCTTCCGTATCTATTCATCCAAAGAATATTTCCATTTAAACTATAAGAACCAATTACGGCATCTCTGGTGCTGCCCGAGGCGGTAAGTGTGAGGCTCGAACCATTCGTAGAATAGGCAATTGCGTTACCACCAATGGAGGTGCATATTTGAATGGAGTTGTTTACTCGGTTATAAACAATACCCCCATAATTCGTCGAACTTTTTTCGCTACCCGTTCCCCCTATTTGCACCGCCCATACCACATTACCTGAGCAATCGAATTTAGAAACAAAAAAATCGTAAGATCCATTGCTTGTCAGTGTTATGTTACCACTTGGTTTAGTGAAAGTAATTTGAGATTGAAAATAACCTGTCACATAAGTGTTTGAAGAATCATCAATCGTGATTGAAGAAGCAAACTCATCAGAGGCGCCACTAATCGCCTTCGTCCAATTAAAAAGCTGCGAATAGGAATTGGTATATGAGAGGGCAATTATAAAAAAGAGTATAATTTTTTTCGTCATACGGATAGTTTGATTATGGGCCGAGTTATAGGAAAAGCAAATATAAAATACTTTACTATATATAATTGGTTATTAATGTCATAAAATATTTTTAAGAATTGGCACGTAAATTCATTCTGAAGCAGAAATTGAATCTTTATAGAGGGGTTCACGGCGATTTTCTCCTTTCGGAGCCCTTTGTTGTGGATTTAGTTCAATATCAATTCGCTTAACGTGTCTTTAAATTCTTCGATATTTTTATTATAATCATAGGGAAGGACTGGAACTTCGATCGCACTAAATTTAAGCATGAGTTCAGCAAGTTCTATTTGATTTAGAGGTTCAAAAAAAGCACAATTAATTTGAATTTGTTCTTTGTGAAGAGGTATATTGCTTAGCAGAATGAATTTATTCATAGCTTTAGCATCTTCAACAACCGTGCTCCAACCTTCAAATAATGATGGTTGAATAATGGCTATAGCATGGTTCATGATGGCTAACTGCTCTAACCGATCAATGAATCCTAAAAATCGAATATGCTCTTCTAATTTATTTTCAATAATATAATTCCGAAGTTGATCTATATGAGTTTTATTTCTGTGGTCATTTTCATTTCCACTAAACACGACGAGAGTTTCTTTGTTTTGGCTTCTGGCATGCTCAATAGCCTTTAGCACCGTGAGATGATTTTTATGCTTCCAGAACTGATTTGGAACAAAAAAATAAGGTTTTTCGATATTGAATTTTAATTTTAGTGCATGAATATTTAAATGGGCATAGTGAGGCAATTGCTGAGCAAATTTCAGAAGTATCAGCTTATTCTTAAAATCAGGATAGTTTATTTTATAGTCTTTCATAGCATCATGACTGCTAAATACTACGGGGTCGTTTTGAGTACTAATATATCGATGGCGGAGAGAGGTGCTTTTGAGTTCCTTTGGGCTAAACATTTGTGGCAGATGTAAATACTGGAAGTCGGGTATCCAATATATTTTCTTAGGAATATCTTCAAAGGCAAGATGGGCGTTATAAGGATAAATAGAATATGGAATATTTCCTTGAATAGCCGTTTTCAAGAAGTTGCGATGAAACAAATTACGGCTAATTCTATTGATTAACAGGGTGAGAATGGAGGGGCTATACTGTTGTAATTGAAGGTAAGGATAATTTATTTTTAGTACATCTTCTATCGGAGCATCTTTGCTATGGATAATTAAAATCTCCGGCTTTTTTATATCCTCAAATTCATTCAATGTATTGATAATATTTAAAATATAGATAATGCCACCACTCCATGATTTATAATTCCCTATAAAAACCAATGCAATTCTTTTACGAACCATGTTCCTGATCTTTTATTATCCAATCAAAATAATTCTTAATGCCCTGATCCAAGCTTGTTTTTTGTTTAAACCCCAGGGATTTTAATATGGAGATATCGGCTCTCCAATTCAAGGGGTCACCCTCCTTGATATCACCGCTAAAATTCACCGTAGTATCTTTACCAAAATGGCTGAGATAATTTTTGGCAACATCCGAAATGGTGGCTTCGTAACCAGAACCAATATTAATCGCATCGCCATTAAATTCGCCATTATCGAGTATGCATTGTACGGCATTTGTGATATCGTCAATATATATAAAATCTCTTGATTCATGGCCTGTACCATATAGGTTCAGCACATTAGATTTTCTCGATTTTTGGTAAAGGTCCCAAAACAATTGTTTTCTCAATCCAGGCCCATAGGCTGAAAAAACGCGCAACGAGATGGTGGGAATATTAAAGAAGGTAAAGAATTCCTTACAAATTTGTTCGCTATACAATTTATGCCAGCCATACGGCGAGAGCGGCGAAGTGGGTTGCGATTCACTCACCGGAAGCGCAGCAGGATTTCCGTAAACCGCCGCACTCGAAAAGTTTAAAAACCTACATTCGGGATTGGTGTTTTTAATACAGGATAGTATGGTAAACACTAAAACGGAGTTTAAAGAGAAATCGTTATAATGATTTGAATAGGAAAACTGAACATGGGCTGAACCGGCGGCATTAATGCAAACTTCAAATTTTGTTCTTTCGAGAATGGCGCTTAAATCACTCTGGGTATTCACAAGTTGATAATAATTCTCTCTTTGGATAGAAACCACATCACAACAAACCACATTCATCTTTTCATTCTCAAAATAAGTTCTAAGATGTTTGCCAATAAACCCTTCGGAGCCGATAATTAAAATGTTTCTCATGTTTCTAAAGTTAAAATATTAGCAGTGAAATTATTTTTTAATAGCAATAAATGAAAACAATCTGCCAGGAGACTGGTTATAGTTATTGGTGAGTAATCGACGCAACACCAAAATAAATTTGAAAATAATATTTGGCAAATTCAATGAAAACAAAAACTTAGACTGGAATTTATTTTTCATAGACTCGAACGTTTCCGGGTAATAGTTAATACTGTTATCATACGGGCCTATGGAAGAAATTATTTTCAGGCCAGCATGAGTAATGGCGTTTTTGTATTCCTCGAGTGAGTAGGCGTTTTCTCCCCCATAAAACTTATGCAAAGGATGTTGATTCAAAAAAGCTTCTTTCTGTTCTCGATTGTTTACGACATGGTCACGGATGGTGAAAAACACACCTCCCTTTTTAAGCACGTTGGAAGATTTATTTACGAAACTTTCTAAGTTGTAGGCATGATGCATCGATTGCCGGGCAAACACTAAATCAAATGAATTTTCTGGGTATGGCATGTCTTCCGCAAAACATGTTATAATTTCCAGGTTGGGAAGTTGATAATGTTTTTGAAGAAACTCAATTGCCCCTGCCCCAACAGTTTTACTTAAATCGGGCTCCAAAGCAATCACCTCATATCCACAAAGTGCGAAAGCTACGCTACTGATTCCATTGCCGGCCCCCAGGTCAAGAATACGCAAATTGCTTTTATTGTTAATCGATCGTAGCGCTTGCAAAATTTCTATAAATTCATCTGAAGTGCGGTATCTTTCAACACAATCAATTAAATCTTCACCAAAATAAGCATCGTTCACCAACTGCGTATATTCGGGCTTCTTGCGTATATCAATTATAATTTCTTCCCAGGTCAATGGCTACAGGTTAGTTTAGTTTTTTAATAAATTTAGCCGGATTTCCACCGACAAGGGTATCGTCTTCAACGTCTTTTGTTACCACGCTGCCTGCAGCAACCACAGCACCTTTACCAATGGTAACTCCTTTCAAAATTATGGAATTAAATCCAATCCACGCATTATCTTTAATGGTAATTTTTTGGGATTCCACATGATCCCAGTTTTTATATGCTCCAGGCGATCCATTTTTTATACTTGTTTTCCACTGTGCAACATCATCTTTTCTATGTAAATGACTTAACGAATGAGCATTGGTATCTATCACGGTGCATCCCCAAGAAAACATAACGTTATTTCCTATGCTTATTTCATCAGCGGCTATAAAAGAACTACCGCCCAAAAAAGTATCATTGCCTACTGTAATTTTCGCCTCGGGCCTCTCAATATAGAAATTTCCAAAAATCATGCAACCAGAACCAATTTCAATATTTAGGTTGTTTTTCCTTTTCAGTTTGATTTCCAACTTTAAGTCTTTAATATCTGTATCGGCTTCAGTTTTTAAGTTACCGTTCACAATATATTTTCGCTGCTGCGACTTATTAATATAGCTTCTAATAAATTTTAGTAATTTGCTTAGCATGAGAGTTTGGTCAATATGATTAAAAGTTATAATTTGATATTTTTAGGGATCCAAACGAGTTCTAAGCCACCAAGCTAGGCTGTTTTCTCATTTAAAAAACGTAATGATATTTTTAATTTTTTGAGCAAGACTTTTTTGGGGAAGAGATTTATAAGAACTATTATAGGTATCATTATCGGCTAAAAAATTGCGAAGTGGATAAGCAGGATGTAGAATTATCGAGTCCATTTCTTTCGTTTCAATTTTGGATGATGTATGACCCCCATCTTTGGTGTGTAAAGCATCTTCTCCAAATCCAATATTAGATACCAGATTTACATTGGGGAGGATGCATAATCCATTCTGCATCCACATGCTCAAAGTCCAGTGGGCATCCCAAACTGAGCCATCACTATTACGGTATACACTCTTTAAATGATCCATCCAGAATTTTCTTTCTCCGGCATTTTGAAACAAATAATTAATTTGATTACTATCTACAAAATCATCAAACTGACTTTTATCTAAAGTGTTTAATTTCCAAGCTCTCCTCCATGTTGCCCAACCCCAGATATGATTGTATTTGGAAAAATAATATGAAGCCTCTCCCCATTTCTTTCCAAATTGGAAATTATTACCGCTTATCTGCATAATTCGTTCATCATCTTTGTAATGAACCAAGAGTTCATCACAGAAACGAAAGAAGGAATTATTGGGCAAGCAGTCGTCTTCTAAAATTATTCCCATTTCCTCTTGCTCAAAAAACCAATCGATCGCACCAGTCACGGCCAACATACAACCCAGATTCTCTTTTCTGAACAAGGTTTTTATTTCACACTTCCAATCGATACCGGCGAGGATGGTTGCTCTCAATTGATCACAAATGGTTTGTTCTCCTGGTTTGGTGCTTCGTGGGCCGTCGGCAGCAATATAAATTTTCTCAGGTTTATTTTCCCTGATCTTTTCGAACACCTGCAAGGTGGTATCTGGCCTGTTGAAAATTAAAAAAAGTATCGGAGTGCTAGTCATCTTTTGCTTTACGAAAATACAATTAATTTTAGTTTTAAGAGTCGATCCATTGCCAACGAAGGTTTTCGGAAATACCACAAGGTTGTTCTTTCTTTTCAAAAACACCCAACCAGTACTGAGGGGCAAAAATCATTTTAGCTTTACTGAGGTAAGCAGCCCACCAGGAGAAACTGCTATTGGCAACGATTAAGGCGTCGGCTTGCTGCATAATTTGAAAATCGGTCATCAAAGGAGTGTTTTCAGCAAAATGAAAATCGGCGTAATCACTAAAAAACAGTTTGGCCTCTCCGATGTTATCACTCAAGATCCAGACCTCATAATCCTCCAGGTTTTTAAGGCGTTCGAAACAATGGGTATAATATTGCTTCGAAAGCGTACGGTTTTGGTAGCCAAAGTCTTTATAGTCGGTGAGCCTTACATGCACAGCCAATAACGGCTTTTGCGTTTTGGTCATAGTTTTACGGATATCCACGCTATACACTTTTCTTATTTTGAATAAGGCTTTTACCTCCTTTTCAAAGCCTTCGAAATATTGTGCCGATTGGTAAAAGCCTTTATAAATGGTATTGTCGGCGCCAAATCGAGCTAGCTCACTTACAGGACTTTCTTGCTGATTTTCGGTGAGAATTTGTTTGTTGAAGTAGTGGAAAAGACGGAAGCGAAAAGACTTCAAGGTATTTTGAAAACGATCAAAATCAATCTCGAAATATTTCTGAACATATAACTTATTGGTTTCCAAAAGAAAATAATCGGTGCCCAGCTTGTTGCTCTCAATGCGGGCAAAAGCAAACTGAAACATCTGGTTTCCAAGACGACCTAGAATTTCAACCCCAATCATTTTTTATTATATTTAGTGTAAATATCCTCCCGAAGCGTTTTATCGGATTTCGTTTTTAAAATTTCTAGCAGCACCGTGTAAGGCATCCCATGATTTATTTTTTTATAAAATAGTATAATCCGGTACCAAATCCTTTTTCTATATCATAATCAGATAAAAGTTTGCTGCCATAAATATATTTTGATTCAACTAGATTACAACGGTCAAATAATTTTAAGAGATAGGAGGGGGTAAAAGCACGGTGCGCATTGAAATAAATTTTATTCATTCGATCGATAGGAACACTGATAACTATGTGTCCGCCTGGCTTTGTGACCCGGATAATTTCCGCAATGGCTTCTTCACTGCCGAACCCATTGATGGCATCTCCATATCGTCCCAAGCCAATATGCTCGATAACACAAATAGATGAAACCGACTCGAGCGTATTATCTTGAAACGGGAGTTTTAGGATGTCGGCGCTTTTAAAGTGCAAGCCGGGGAGTTCTACATCAATACTTCGAATGTCAAGAAAAGTTGTTTTTACAAACTGCGAAAGGATTCCTACAAAACCAACCTGACTTCCTATATCGTAGTGTTCGGTAGGTTTGTATTCAAAAATTTTAGCGGCAGCCCAAGCATTTTGATAAAAGTACACGTAATCCAATGGAGTCTCGCTTGTTTTATCAGTGATACAGGGTAGCAGGGCTTGAGAGGAGAGTTTAAAATTCTCGTTTTTCTCCCTTTTTAATTTAAAGTAATCGCCGATATACCAAGAAGTATTTCGAAATATCCCAAGGATATTAATTCGGACGAACTGACGTAATATTATTTTTAAAGCGTAAAGCAAACTTCTCATTTTACAACACAATTTTGGTAGGCAAATCTATAATTAATAAAACACATTATGGAGGTTATAATAAACGTTGACCATACAGCTCCTCCCATTCCAAAAGTAGGGATGAGCAGCAAGCACAATACAATATTGGCGATGGCCGAAAAGATGGAGATAAAGATAGAATAATAATTCTTATTGAAGTACACGTAGTAATTGGCATATAACGAGGAGATGGATTGCACAATTTGTGTGAGCAGCATCACAGGCATTACAGGCAGTACCGCGCGGTACTCTGGTTTTAGTACTTTAAAGTAAATTAATACGATGGTGATCAGATACATCATTACAGAGGCTACCAATAAAAGCAAACTGATCTTTTTTACTGCCCTCGTGGTGCGTGAATAGTTCTCTTTTTTATCTTTCTCTCTAAAGAAAAAGGGTAAGAGTGAATTTTGAAAAGCCGAGAAAATCATATAAATGATTCCTGAGAGCACGACCCCTAAAGTATAAATGCCAAGCACCTCATGAGAGCGATATTGTTCCAATATTTTTCGATCGGCTAGGGAATAGAATACGCCTACAATACCACTGAGCATGGCCGGCAAACCAATGAATAAGGCACTTTTGATATAACCGACATTGAGGGTGAACCGTATATGACGTAAATAGATATAAAGAAAGGGTAAGAGGATGGCGGTTTCCATTAAGGAAGTATATTTAATTCTCACCAAAATATTATCTCCAAAGTCGGCCTTCATCATATAAATTACCAAGGTATTCACAAAAATCAATTTCAATACATTTTGAATTTGGTAGTATTTTATTTGAGCACTGGTCATGAAATAATTATATGCCATGAGTCCATAAATACTATTTACGATGCCGAGTATGACCCAATTGCGATAACTTGAATAATCGATGGGTTTATCGAATAAAAATTTAATAATTTGAAAATCGGCACGGGTACTGAAAATAAGTAGGAGGGAGATGCCAAGTGCAGCAGAGAGGAAGAGATTGATATTGAATAAATATTCGCCTCGGTCTTTAATATCTACATCATGGTATTGCTTGGCTTGTGCGATATACATTCCAAAATTCAACGACAAGGCAAATACCGAAATGATATTGAAGAGATACCCATAAACCCCATACTCCTCTACCGACATCAAACGAATATAAATCGGGTATAAAAAAAACATTCCACCTTTCACCAGAATGTCCAGACTCAGAATTTTTGCAAAACGGTTAGTCAGCTCGTTGTTTTTATAATATTTGAAATATAAATCTCGAATAAAAACAGGTGTGAACGAAACAATTTTTTTTTTGAGCATCAGGGTTATGTTACTGTACTATGGGGTTTGAGATGGGCAAAAATAAGGCATTTATGCTAACCACTCGTAATTTCATTCATATTTATAGAAACCAAACCCTCTCTTTTTACCCCAGTGTCCGGCATCTACTTTTTGCTTTTGTATGCGGCTCGGTCTAAATTTTGAATCGTAGGCAAACTGTTCATAGATGCTGGATGTAACCGAATAGTTGGTATCTATTCCAATGAGATCCATTAAACGAAAGGGTCCCATTTTAAACCCGCTGGCTTCCATCAGGAGGTCAATATTTTCAAAAGAACTAACATTTTCTTCTAATATTTTTAAGGCTTCTACATAATAATGACGAGCCACACGGTTTACAATAAAGCCCGGTGCATCCTTTGCTGTTACGGCGGTTTTCCCCAGTTTTGCCACAAAAACTTTTGCCGTTTCTACCACTTCAGTGGAAGTTTCAGCTCCTGCAATAACCTCCACCAGTTTCATGAGATGGGCGGGATTGAAAAAATGAATTCCTACCACACGTTCAGGGAATGGAACAAGGGCTGCAATTTGGGTAATAGGAATGGAGGAGGTATTACTTGCCAAGATACATTGGGGCGAATTTTGCGCCGCCAATCGTTGCAATAAATCACGTTTCACGTCCAACTTTTCTACGATGGCTTCGATGCATAGGTCGGCCACAAGATCCGTAAAGTGGTTGGTGAACTTAATTCTTGCTAACGATGCGGTCATCTCTACTTCGGTAATTTTATTCTTTTGTACTGCTTGAGTGTAGCTATTTGCAATGTTGCTTTTGGCTTTTAACAAGGCGTCTTCATTTACATCAAACAAGAATACCGACACCCCGGCTTGTGCACATACCTGGGCTATTCCGGCTCCCATGGTACCCGAACCGATGACGGCCACTGAATTAATTAATTTCATAAAGGATAAAATTTTAGAAGAATGATAGAAAGAAATAACACCACAGTAAGAATTTCATTGAGGAAAAACTTCCATTTCCCCATCATAAAATAGGAAAGTATGTAACTAAATGGAATGAGAAAAAACAATAGGTGCTGATATTGAAATTTGAGCAGAAAAATCAAAACGAGTAAAATGATGAAACTCAATACAAATAGCATTTCCTGGATGATTCTGGTTTTAATAATATTTTTAAAATGGTTCGAATATAATTTCATCGAAGCCACGAGCACGATCATTCCTATGGCTGCTAGCAAAGTGAGTTCGGCTTGGGTTTCTTCAAATTTAAAGCTGCTTGTGAAGAGTATAAGGAGCTTGAATTTTTCAACAAAATAGAGCACATTGTTGGTGTAATAAGAGTATACCAAAGCAAAATACACAGGGAGTAAAGCACTGATGGTCGCAATCATAAAATCGCGTAACGATGGAATTTTAATAAAAAACAAACAAATCCAGAATCCCAGAAGCAGATAGGCTAGTGGTAAATAAAGCAGAATACCGATGCCGACGATAAACATTGCGGTGAACACCTTCTCTTTTACGGCATTTGATTTGTACAAATCAAAATAAATTTCTAGCGCAAACATTAAAGGCGTTTGCACGAGCAGTGAAGGGGTTATATTCGCATCAACTTTGGTGAGTAAGCAGGCAAAAAGTATATAAAAAAATGCTGGAAGGAAAGTGTTCTTGAGGTGTACTGCATGCTTCTCGAAAATATAGTTTAGGTGCAGTGTTTGGACAATAATGATGGTACTTCCTGCCAGGTAGCTGGTGAGTTTGGTTTGGTTTAAAAAAACAAATAAGTCACCAAAGAAAGTGTAAGAAGTATAGTCGCCCTTGATGGGATTATCCAAGAGTAGAACAGGCAGTTTCAGCAGTAAAACAAGCAGGACCAAAAGCAAAAAAACAATTGGTTGGCGTAAAGAAAAGAGTTTAATCAAGGGTTAATACGTAAGTTTAAGTAAATTAAATTTTCTATCTTTTATCAGTGGCATTAAAAGACTGCCAGTAGCAATTTGATTGCACTGGCGTGGCGTGAAGTCGATGTAATAATTGGTTGATTTAAACAAGATCTTATTTTTCATTTTACCATTGCTATTAATGGAATACTCCATGATTTCATTACTATTATGATAATTTAAATTAAAAAAAACAAAAACCATCTCTTTCTTTACAAGCGTTGAGATGGAAAGGTTGTATCCATCATCGTTGATACTATTCTGGTTTTTTGTAATTACCTGCCACCAGTCGATGGTCGCGTCGGGCTCGATACTAAAAACCAGGACTTCGTCGTAATGATAAATATTCCTAAAAATAGTGGTTTGTGGGGCCACGCCTTGTATCCCACTGGTGTAGGCGTTGTAGGCCTGTTTTTCAATATAAAAACATTCAGCTATCATGAGCAAGCCTCCATCACTACGCGGTATAATTCGGTGTACTACAAAATCTTCCACTTCTTTTGTTTTTTCACTCGCACGTTCTCCGATAATTTTAGCAAGCAGTTCTTTTGGAAAGGGAGTGAAAGTGGCAGAATAGTGTTCAAGGTCATCTAACGGTATGGTGTATAACGCCACCCCGGCAGCCGACGTAGATTTTTTTTCAGAATAAAAACCGGTTAGCTTTAAAGTGTTATGAATGGTATCGACCATCATCCCCAGGTCACTTTGAATTTTCCCCTCCAACAAAACGGGAATTCTAGAAATGGTTTTTTGAGTACTATGAATTCCTATAAGGTCATGCTGATATACCTCTTCATCATATTTCTTGTTAGGCACATAGTAGCTTACCAAGGCATAAACGTTTGAGTTATAAAGTAAGATATCATGAATAACAAAACGATCTATTTTTGTAGTATAAGCATATCCTCCTGAGCCTATATTGTCGAGTGTTTCATTAAAGATTATATAATTCAGACCGGTATAATTTTTCTCTGCTTGTGTGAGATAGCAAAGCACGAACAAGGTTTGCGCCTGATTCATTCTTAATTTAATAGGGTTTTCTCCGTCGTTATTGTAAAAGCCAGAGGTTTTTATTTGAAACAAATTGCTGCCCTGACTTTGAAACGCTCCTTCAAAATTAAGTGTCGACGCTTTTATTTCTGTAAAGCCACTATTATAATTATCGGTTGCAGTGATAATAAGGAGTGTTTTTTTCATTAAAAGCACTTGCAGCAAAGACTCTCCTAAACGGTTGGCATTGATGGTTTTACTCCAAACCAAATTCAGATCACGGGAGTATTTTTCAACGGTCACTTCATATTTAAAATCAGGTTTTTTGCAACGCAAGTAATAATAAGCGTCATTATCAAAACCGATAAACTTACAATAAAAATTTCGCGATGCCAACTTCTGAGGATTCCCCCAATCCATAATCTGTGCTTGGGTGCCAAGCGTAAAAAAGAAGAGGATATAAATTAAAACAAAACGCATTATTTTCCAAGTAAAATTATTTTAGTTGGTTTCAGGTCGATATTATTCTTAGCCAATCTTAAAATATATTCTTCGGGTGCCAAACCTGATAAGTCGAACGTTTTGCTATGTTTGCCTTTGGGTATTAAAAACATCTCCTCGCGCACTAATTGGCCTTTCAATGAATATATTTTAAGTTGAAATGTTGCCGTGTCAATGGTAGCTACATTTAGATTGATATAGCGCATGGTGGGGTTGGGTGAAAAATAAAAAGTATCGAGCGTAATTTCCGGGGGTGCAATATCTTGTGTAGCCGTAATTTGCGCAATAAAATTTCCCCAATTGTGGTTGGTTTCTCCATAACAACCAAACACCCAGGCCTCTGGTTTGGTACTGTTGTACTTACGTGCTAGTGTGGTATAATCGCCCCAACGTTCGGAGTTCCCCCCAAAACCATAATTTACAAACCCAATACCAGCTTTGATCAGTATAGAAGTAGAAGGCACCATATTTTCGTCAATGGTCAAGGCTCTAATTTCAGGATAAATATCTTTATTAGATACCAAATAAGTGACCAGGGTCGTGTTTTTATGCTCTAGGTTACTAAAGTGCATGATCGATGGGAACGCAAAATTAAAACCAGCCTCACCCACATAAATCAACTTGTTAAAGTTGGTTGCAACATCATACCTACCATACGCAATAGCAGAAACCGAACCAAAAGAATTTGTGGGCGTAATCATGGTATAGTGTAGTATGCCATTTGCGAAAAACGCATTCCGAATACGATTCTTTTTAATGTCGAGGCGTCGAGTGGTATTAAGTTGTTGCGCATCGGCGGTGGGTGTGCTATACATATCGACCGTTGCGGTCATGATATTGATCTGAGAAGTAGATACATTCCATAAGTCAGTAATTTCATAGAACGTAATTATATTACCACTTGGGGGGGTATTGCTTACCAAATAAACATGAGGGCCATAACTATCATTACTGCCGTTTACTGCAGGTACGAGCGTGAAAGCACTATTACCTGTTCCGTCCTGAATGCCATCCCAATATTTATAATTAAGGTTGGCGGCACCGCTATAACCTTCGGCTTTATTTATTTGCAATATGATTACCTGATTAAAGGAATTATCGGGATAAAGAAACAAATTTCCTGTAATAATCAACTCATTATCGGTTACTGCGATGTTAGGGTAATCGAACCATGACGACGAACCATCAAAGTTCCCCGATAATTTATAAAATTTCCAGGCACCTTGCGGATTATTGGTTTGGGAGAATCCAATGACCACTTTTGAGGCAATATCGGTTGAGCCACTGAGTACCACATAAATAAAGCGGTCGGATTTCGCATCATAAATGATCCTTGGGTCGAATAATTCTGATTGTGTTAGAAGGGGGTCATTGATAAAAGTGGAAATGTTCAAATCGTTGGGTGCTGTCGACGAACGGGTTCCTGTGCTATCGTAAAAGCCGATTTTTACATTAATTGAGGCTGCAATTTTACCAGCATTCGAAATGGCCATGGTATTGTCGGGAGGGGTACCCTGGGTATATACCGTAAATTTTCCCGATGCCCCCAATTGCAAATCGCCGCTGTTTGTTTTATTCATCGTATTTCTTCCTAGGTCTTCAAAATAATTGCTCCAAGTGCTATTAGGCAACCGGCGTTTATGCAAAAAAAACCGAGGAT
This sequence comes from uncultured Bacteroidota bacterium, assembly GCA_903897855.1. Lineage (GTDB taxonomy): Bacteria > Bacteroidota > Bacteroidia > UKL13-3 > UKL13-3 > CAINMV01. The sequence continues at coordinate 51,953 of CAIUDH010000026.1, forward strand.
CTCTTTTGTCGGGATCTGCGGGCTCAGAATGCTCTCTGACCGAAGAATCGGGTTTGTCGGGAGGGAGATTGGCTACGATGCAACTACTACTCAATGGGGCACTCCCTAGATGCGGAATAGGCTTTTTTTGCTGAGCGTAGGAAACCACGAAACCCAAAACCAGGATACCAATCAAACTTCTTTTTATAAACATTGCCACGAAGTTACGGAAAAAAATAAAAACCGGAGCATCGTGTGTTGCAAGCCACAGATGGCAACAAAAGAACTCTAAAATAACCTTCTTAAATTACACGCAATAACCTATCTTTGCGGTTCTATTTTTAAACAACTAATTCTCAAAATTTTATGGGCGCACAATCCGCAAATCAATACAAAGTAAAAGATATCTCATTGGCCGAATGGGGTAGAAAAGAAATAACACTAGCCGAAGCTGAAATGCCGGGACTGATGTCCCTACGCAAAGAGTATGGCTCGAGTAATCCACTTGCTGGAGCTCGTATCGCAGGCTGCTTGCACATGACTATTCAAACGGCTGTGTTAATTGAAACATTGGTTCATTTAGGTGCGGAAGTAACTTGGAGTTCATGTAATATTTTTAGTACACAAGATCATGCTGCTGCTGCTATTGCTGCTGCAGGCGTTCCGGTTTATGCCTGGAAAGGAATGAACAACGAAGAATTCGACTGGTGTATCGAACAAACCTTACATGCTTTCACCGATGGAAAAGCATTGAATATGATTTTAGATGATGGTGGCGATTTAACGAATATGGTATTCGATAAATATCCAGAACTAGCAAAAGATATTAAAGGATTATCAGAAGAAACCACTACAGGTGTTCACCGTTTATATGAGCGCATGAAAAAAGGTACTTTACTTATTCCTGCAATCAATATCAACGACTCGGTTACCAAATCGAAATTCGATAATAAATATGGTTGCAAAGAAAGTTTGGTTGATGCCATTCGTCGTGCTACCGATATTATGATGGCCGGTAAAGTGGCTGTAGTTGCGGGTTACGGAGATGTGGGTAAAGGATCTGCTGCTTCTTTGGCAGGAGCTGGTTGCCGCGTAATCGTTACTGAAATTGATCCTATATGCGCTCTTCAGGCTGCTATGGACGGATTTCAGGTGTTGCCAATGGATGAGGCAGTGCAACATGCACAAATATTTGTTACTGCAACAGGGAATGTAAATATCATTAAAGAACGTCATTTCCGTGCTATGCGCGATAAGGCGATCGTGTGTAATATCGGCCATTTCGATAATGAAATTGATATGGCTTGGTTAAACAAAAATTATGGTAGCACTATGAATACCATTAAGCCTCAGGTAGACATGTATACCATTGAAGGAAAAGATATTCTTGTACTTGCTGAAGGACGTTTGGTAAACTTAGGTTGCGCCATGGGTCACCCATCGTTTGTGATGAGTAACTCTTTCACCAACCAAACCTTGGCTCAATTGGAGTTATGGCAAAATTCGGCCAACTACAAAAATGAGGTATATGTGTTACCTAAAATTTTGGATGAGAAAGTGGCCTACTTGCATTTAGCTCATGTAGGCGCGAAGCTGGAAGTGATGGATACAGAACAGGCCGATTATATCGGAGTGAAGAAGACGGGTCCATTTAAAAACGACATGTACAGATACTAATCATATTTGATTCTAAAAGAAAGCCATCTCGATTTCGAGGTGGCTTTTTTCTTTAGCAAACTCTTGATTCAATGCTAATTTTGCCTTAGAGAAAACAACTTTCAGTTTATTTAAGTCGGCTTGCTTTAGTGCATTAAACCCAAGTGCATATCAATTTATGCGCTGTTCATTATTAAATGTTTTATCTTCGCCTTTATGCAACTGTGCATCGATATAGGCAACACCACCATTAAGTATGCTTTGTTTTCGAAGCGTAAACTAACACACAAATCGGTATCAGATACTTTTGATGAGGCGGTCTTGTTGAAACTAGTTCTAGCTTATCAACCTGATACGGCTATGGTATCGAGCGTTAGGCCAATTCCTAAGTCGTGGCTTCGAGTGTTAGAAAAAGCCACAAAAACAACGGTGCTTACCCATAAGACATCTTTACCAATTAGGCTCGACTATCGTACTCCTGAAACCCTGGGTAGAGATCGTATTGCCGTGGCCGTGGCCGGGTTTAGCAAATACCCCCAGCAAAATACATTAATCATCAATGCAGGAACCTGCATTACCTTCGATATCATCAACGACAAAGGCGTTTATAAGGGTGGGGCCATTTCTCCAGGTATAGAGATGCGCTATAAAGCCATGAACAAACTCACCGCCAAGCTTCCTTATGTAACCAATCGAACACCTGTTCGTATAACAGGAAAAAGTACGGAAGAAAGTATGAATGCGGGTGTATTAAACCATTTATGTTACGAGATAGAAGGAGCCATACAGTTTTATTCGTCGCACTTCAACCAATTAAATGTGATACTTACCGGTGGCGATAGTTCTTTTTTGGCGAAGCGCTTGAAAAATAGCATCTTTGCGGCCCCAAATTTAGTTTTAACTGGGCTGAATGAAATTTTGATCTATAATGCGTAATTACCTCTCCATCATACTATTATTACTGACTTTTGGTTTGATTGCTCAAACCAACACCTTTTCGCCCTACTCTTATTTTGGTCTTGGCTCTCATGAACCACAAAATGGGGTTTTTAGTCAATCAATGGGTGGCATAGGTCAAGGCTTGAGCAATTCAATTTATGTGAATACGGCAAACCCGGCTTCGTATGTGGCAAACCAAAAGATAAATTTCGAGTTTAACCTTTATGCCAAGCTCAACACATTGCAAGATTCGACAGGATATAACGATTTCAAAACTTTTAATTTCTCAAGAATAACATTGGCTTTTCCGTTAGGAAAGAAAAAGAATGCAGGAGCTTGTATGGGAATAATGCCCTACAGTACGTCAGGTTACAATATCCAGCGAAAATTTACAGCACCCATTGCTCACACCGACTACTATAGTGGCAACGGGGGAATAAACAAATTGTTTTTCGGCGCCGGTTATAGCTTTAATAAGAGTTTGTCGCTGGGGGCGAATGTCAATTATTTATTCGGCGACATCAATAATATTCGGGTGACAACATTCGACTCTGCCTACGTCACGAATTATTATCTCGAAAATAAAACCATTTTACGTGGGGTCAATTTTGACTTGGGCCTGCAGTACAAAGTATATAAAGAGTTCGTGAAAGACACCGTGAAATATAGAAAAGATGACTCTGTATATGTGAGAAAAAACAGAAACATGTTTCATAAAGACTCACTTGTGCATTTAAAACAATTTGGCTTTAGGGCTGGTTCGGACACCGTGACTCTTATCTTCAACTGGGGTGTTAGTTATACCACTTCGTCTAATAGCAATGCCACTCGTGATGTATATGGTGTCACCTTTAAGGATTATTATTTACCCTTCCTTCAAAAAAACCTAATTGTAAAAGACACCGCAAAATACAGTATCGATGAAAAAGGAAAGATCTTTATTCCGGGAAGTGTTGGAATAGGATTCTCGTTATCCAACGAGCATAAATCGGATAAAAGGAACAACTTTTTGGTTGGGGCCGATTTTAACTATAGCAACTGGACAAGTTACCGTAATTATGGAAATACAGATTCATTACATCAAAGCTATGCCATTAAGTTAGGAGGTTATTACAAACCACTAAAATCGTATCGTTCAGATTATTTTAACGAAATAGAATATCGTGCAGGAGCACATTATACCCGCACCCCAATTGTAGTCAGAGGTACTGCCATCAATGAGTATGGAGCCGCCCTGGGTTTCGGATTACCAATGAAGTTTAAAGGACGCTCCTCGGGTATCCTGAATCTTGGGTTTGAAATTGGCAAAATGGGTACCTTGCAAAACGACTTAACTACCGACACCTACTATAAACTTTCGTTGGGTTTGAATTTAGTTTCTGCCGAGTGGTTTCGTCACTATAAATATGAATAAGCTTTATTGTTTGTTCTTTGTGCTTACTTTTTTAATTTCGTGTAATGACGACGAAGAAGCCAAAAAAGTAATTCAAAAACCATCTTTCGCTACCGAAACAGGTGAAGGAGTAACTCTTACATACACCGATTCAGGCATCGTTAAAGCAAAAATAAAAGCGCCCTTGATGCAACATTTTAGTTTATCGCAAAAGCCGTATACGTTCATGCCCAAAGGCGTGGAAGGCACCTTTTTTGATGATCATGAAAATGCCAGTAGTTATGCCTTCGCGGATATAGGCGTATATTACGACAAGGAAAAATACCTCGTGATGAAACAAAATGTAAAACTCATTAATGTGAAAGGCGATACCTTAAGTACCGAATACCTTGTTTGGGATGAGGTGAAGGAAAAAATATATACCGATAAATTCGTTAAAATAACAACACCTGATCAGCTTATCTATGGAGATGGCCTGGTAAGCAATCAAAATTTTACGGAGTACAGGATAACCAATGTTAAAGGAAATATAAAACTCAAAAAAGAAGAGTGATGCAAAAATTTAAAAAGTGGAGCTGGCTAATTATTACCATATTAAGCTTTGTAAATATCGTTTACATAAGTGTTTTCGAGGGGTTTGTAGAAGGTAAAGTTTGGCCATTTTTTGTTACATTGGTTTTAGGGTTGTACTTTTGTTACAGAAGTTTTATAAAAAAATAAAATAAAGAAACCGAACAATCACCAACCATAATTAATATTTAAGTATTCCTATCCCGTGCCAGAGCTCGTCGTCATTATAATTACCTTAATTAGCACTGCCTTTTTCTCAGGTATAGAAATAGCCTTTGTCTCAGCAAGTAAGCTACGTATTGAATTACGAAGCAAGCAGGGCCACTTCACGGCAAAAATCCTTTCAGGGTTCATTAAAGAGCCCTCTCGTTTCATCAGTACTACCTTGCTTGGGAATGCCATTTCTCTGGTGGTGTATGGTATATTTATGGAAATAATTTTAAAGCCACATATTCATCATTATATTCCTGCCGGGGAGCATGAATTTGCCGAGATCTTTATCTCATCGATTATTTCCACCATCATTGTATTGGTTACCGCCGAATTTATTCCAAAAGTGCTGTTTCGCATTAATCCTGATTTTATGTTGGAACTTTTTGCTGTTCCGTTTTTTATCATTTATCACCTTTTTTCGCCTGTAGTAAATTTTGTCGTTTGGCTTTCCAAATGGATGATTCGCGTATTTCTTCAATCAACGGTGAGTGAGAATGCTCCCATTTTTAGTAAAATAGATCTGGATCATTATGTGACCCAAGGTGCGAAGTTGGATTTGGAGGAAGATGCCGATATAGACACCGAAATATTTAAAAATGCATTAGATTTTGGAAGTGTGAAACTTCGCAACTGCCTAGTGCCACGTACCGAATTGGTAGCCATCGAGATCAATGCCACCATCGAGGAGTTGCATGCGATTTTTGTGGAATCAAGACATTCCAAAATTTTAATTTTTCGTGATAATATTGATAATATTATTGGGTATGTGCATCAGGTGGAAATGTTTAACCAACCCAAGAGTATCAATGCGATTCTCCTACCAATTCATATTACTCATGAAACCGTAAGTGCTCAGCAATTGCTTGCAGAGCTTAACAAGCAACGTAAAAGTGTGGCCTTGGTGGTAGATGAGTTTGGTGGCACGGCCGGTATTGTTACCGTAGAAGATATTATTGAAAATATTTTTGGCGAAATTGATGATGAGCACGATACGGAAGCGCTTCGAGAACAGAAAATTAGTGAGACTGAATTTATTTTTTCGGCCCGGTTGGACATAAAATATTTAAACGATACTTATGAACTTAATTTACCTGAAGGAGAATATGACACACTGGGTGGGTTAATTATTACACATCACGAAGATATTCCTTCGGTGAATGAAATCATTCAAGTGGAGCCTTTTGAGTTTCACATTATTAGCATGCAAAAGACAAGAATTGATTTAGTGAAAATGAATAAGATTTAGGTTTTTTGTTTTATCCAAGAAATAATAGGTAACGCTCCTTTCTAGTTATTTCTACCATTACTTTTGCCTTTAAATCCCGGTTTTTTTCCATGATGGAAATCGCTTCTCACTCTTGCTGACGGGTTATAATCAGGTCCTTTTTGCAAACCATGGGGCAAAGGTAGTTTTGTAATTTCCGAACCAATAAAAGTTTCGATTTGAGCGAATTTTCTTTGGTCTAAATCGTTGATAAAGGTGATGGCCTCTCCGGTTGTTTCGGCACGGGCCGTGCGACCAATACGATGAATATAATCTTCGGCATCGCCGGGTACATCATAATTAATAATGAGACCAATATCTTCAATATCAATTCCCCGAGAAAGGACATCGGTAGCCACCAATACAGGGAGTTTTTTACTTCTGAAATTACGTAACACCTCTTCTCTCTCTTGTTGATTCAGGTCGGAGTGAATGGCACTGGCCTCAATCCCAACTTTACGCAGGTCGCGTTCCAACTCTTTCACCTTCACCTTGGTGCCCGAAAAAATTATTACTGAGGATAATTTTTTCTCTTTTAATATTTGCACTGTCAACGCATTTTTTTGCGCATTATAAACGAGGTAAGCGTGTTGCGAAACTCCTTCTGCCGGCTTCGATACAGCCAGACTTATTTGTTGTGGATCGTGTAATAATTTAGCAGCCAAATGCCTGATTTTGGAAGGCATGGTAGCCGAAAACATCAAGGTTTGTCTTTTCTTAGGTAAATGTGTAATTATCTTCATGATGTCATCCACAAAACCCATATCAAGCATTCGATCCGCTTCATCCAAGATGAGGTGTTTCAGATGCTGTAGTTTCACATTGCCCATGTTGAGATGTGAAATTAAGCGCCCCGGTGTCGCAATCACAATATTCACTCCATGTTTTAACGCCTTCTTCTCTTGCTCAAAATCAGCTCCGTCACCTCCTCCGTAAATGGCTTGTGAGTTGATGGAAGTATGATAAGAAAACCCTTGTAGAGCCTGATAAATTTGCAGCGCCAGCTCCCTTGTTGGTACAATAATAAGTGTATCGGTATGATCGCTTGGCGCAGAAGCCAACTTATTAATAATAGGAAGTAAAAAAGCGGCAGTCTTACCGGTACCCGTTTGGGCACAGCCTATCAGGTCGTGACCCGACATGATGATGGGAATGGCTTGCTCCTGTATAGGAGTGGGTGTTTCAAAACCCATGTCGTCAAGGCCATTCTGAATATCTTTTTCGAAATTAAAATCTGAGAATTGCAATGTTTATGAAGTAAGCGAAGATAGGTAGATATTTCCGAATTAAAGCGCCTAAAATTTGCCCTTCAACTAAGCTATCACTTCGGATTTTTGCATTCCAAAAGGCCCGATAGCGTTGACAAAGCTCTCTTTCATTCGCTCTTATCGGCTAGCGGCTTGAGCAGGAAACATCCATTTCAAGAGAAGACGGACTAATAGAGAAACTCCATCATTCTCAAAACAGACATTTTTTTATTTCGAATATATTTCTACATTTGAAGCACAATTAAAAATTAATCAACTACTACAATGAAATCACTAAAATTTTTATCGCTACTTTTTGTTTTATCTGCCATCTTATTCTCATCATGCTCTAAACAATCAAAACTCGAAAAGAGATTGGATGGAAAATGGAACATGGATCTTGTAACGTATGAGTTACGAGTGAACGGAATTGTTGACCCTGCTTCAAAGGGATCCTATTCTAATTTTGGAGAAATTTTATTGGTGAAGGGTGATAAAACAAATACAGGGACAGTAACCACAACATTTCAAGGACAAACTTTCATACAAACCATCACCGAATGGACCAATACGGAAGATAAATTAACCGTTGTAAGTACGGATGGGGTTACCAGCGAGACCACTGTTTTTGATATTGTTTCTAACGAAAAAGACAAGCAGGAATGGACAACCACCCAAACTACAACCAGTGGAGGGGTTACAACGGTAGAAGCAACCAATTATAAGCTTTCCAGAAAATAATAGAGTTCTGCCTTTCATTGTTTTAAAAACAAGTTAACGCTGCCCATTATTTCTTTTGTTTAGATATTGGAGTGGTACTCGACTTTGTTGATGATACCCTCATTTTACTTTATCTGATATCAACATGAAATATTGCTAAACGCATCCTCCTTTTTCTTGCTTGATTTGCCTATCAGGCGTGGTTATTATATTAATTATATTATTTCGATCCTACTTCTTTCAAAATTTTTCTAAGTAAAATAGTGTTAAACGAGGACGATATTAGATTATTTTCTAGCGTCATTATTTCATCACGAACGATCGCATCTTCAGGGTCTATTTTAGTGTGCCTCAAGGTTTAATCTGTTCGGCCAACCCTCTTCATTTTAAATAATTCGATTGGCAGTTTTGGCGCCCTCGAAATATGATTAGAATCACACAAGTTTAAAAATGAAATTATATAACTTTACAAACATTAAGCGCTTCCTGTTTTTATACCCATGATTCATTTTGCTTTTGCGGATTGGAACAGGAGGAAAAAGTGGTTTATGAAGGAGTTATTATCAAGATGTCTCGATGATGAAAAGTAATATCGGTGTGGTTCTTTTGGCCGCGGGCAACTCGAGTAGAATGGGGCAGGGTAAGATTTTTTTGCCGATGGCCAATGGGAAATCATTTGTAGAACATAGTACAGACCTCTTTGATGATTATGGCTTAAAAAACATTGTTGTGGTTACGCAGCTTAAATATTTGGAGGCCTTAGAGGAATTATATCTGAATAAGGCTTACAAGCCGTTCTTTGTTGTAAATAATAATCCCGAATACGAACGGTTTTATTCCTTGCAATTGGGAATAAAAGCCTTGGGAGAGGTGGCGTTTAGCTTTATTCATAATGTAGATTGCCCATTTTTTGACGGTGCGACTTTAGAACTGTTAGATTTAAATAAGGGTAAAGCCGATTATATTTGTCCTGAATTTAATAAACAAGGAGGGCATCCAATTTTAGTGAACAGAGCAACTTTGGATTATCTGCTTAATCGTCCAGCGGATGCTGTATTAAAGGAAGAACTAAAATCAAAAACAAGGTTGAACATACCGGTAAAAAACGAATTCATTACCGTTGACATCGATACCCCAGAAGAATATAATAAGTATCTTATCTAAAAGTGATAGACATCTTTAAAATAGTAGAACAAGAGAAGGCCAAGGGGAATCATACGGCACTTTGTATCATTGTGTCTACCAAAGGTTCTACCCCTCTTAAAGCAGGAGCAAAGATGCTTGTTTTGGCCAATGGAAGTATTGTGGGCACTATTGGAGGGGGGAGTCTTGAAAAGAAGGTGATAGAAGATGCCTTGGAAGTGATAGAAACCAGCACGGCAAAGTTATTTCAGCATCATCTGTTGCAAGAACATGGGATGTGTTGCGGTGGAACCGTGAATGTATATATTGAATCGATTATGCCACCCGAAAAATTGTATATTTATGGAGCAGGGCATGTAGGCCGTGCTCTCTCAAACTTTGCCACCTCATTGGCATTCGATGTTTATGTTGTAGATGACCGACCGGTGGAAATGGATAGAATAAACAATCCCGCGGTCAATAAAATAATGTCGGGATATGCGGAGAGTATTCATAACATTGTTTTTGATGCACATACCTATATCGCTATCATGACCTATGACCATAAGATAGATCGTGAAATTTTAGCGTCGTGTATAAAAAAAGAGATAGCCTATTTAGGCATGATAGGAAGTCGTAGAAAGGTAGAAGTAACGCGTAAAATGTTTTTATCCACCCAAATATGCAGTGAGGAAGATCTTGCAAAAGTGGATATGCCCATGGGTTTTGATATTAAAGGTGATAGCCCGGAAGAAATAGCCATCAGCATTTTGGCTAAAATTATAGAGGTGAAAAACACGAAAAGTGCACCACGTAGTGCCGAATTTATTAATTCAGAACATAATAGCACCATAGCAGAATGCGGATTTTAACATTAAACGTAAATGGTACCAAGCATCAGGTTTTGGTCAATGAACACGATACACTCTCGAAAGTGATTCGCGAAAAAATTAATCTTACCGGCACAAAAATCGGATGTGAGCAAGGTAGCTGTGGAGCTTGTACTGTGCTTGCTGATGGCCTTCCGGTACTGAGTTGTATTACTCCCGCCCTGCGTATGGAAGGAAGTAATATCCTCACCATTGAGGGTGTGGCCGACAAAGACAAACCCAATAAACTTCAAGAAAAATTGGTGGAGCATGGAGCTATTCAATGTGGCTATTGTACCCCCGGAATGGTCATGACTTCCATGGCTTTTCTAAGAGAAAATCCTCAGCCAACTCGTGAGGAAATTCAGGAAGCACTTTCTGGAAATTTATGCCGATGTACCGGATATAAAAAAATTATTGATGCTGTTGTTTCTTATGTGCAAGATTCAAATACTACTTCCGAGTTGGAAAAGGTGGAAAGTGCATCGAAATTTGCGATGGTAGGACATGGAAGGCCATATATTGAAGCAACAAAGAAGGTCTCTGGGAAAGCAGATTATGCCGATGATATAAAAATTAAAAATGCACTCTATTGTAAGTTTGTGAGAAGCACCCACGCGCATGCTAGAATAGATGCGATTCATACTTCTGATGCTAGAAATTTGGAAGGGGTAAAGGCTGTTCTTACAGGCAAGGAGCTTCCTATTTCTTTCGGGGTACTACCTATATCACAAGACGAAACAGCACTTGCGGTTGATAAAACCAGGTACTTGGGTGAAATTGTGGTGGCTATTGCTGCCGAGACAGAGGAAATAGCAGAACAGGCGTGTAAGCTTATCAAAATCGATTATACTCCTTACAAGCCTTTTTTTGAAATGGAAGAATCGGTTTCTGATATTGGTGAAAACGAAAAAATACATTCCTTCACGAAGTATAATAATAATATCCAGAAGAAAGCAGAATTACGATTTGGGGAACAACAAAAGGGGTTGGAAGAAGCGGACCATCGGATTGCAATGGAGTTTAACTTTCAGGGCATCAATCATGGTTTTACCGAACCTCATGCCGCAACGGCCTGGTGGGATGAAAATGGCTTAACCATCATTACAGCCACACAAGTGCCGCATTATCTGCATCGATTTCTGGCCAAGGTTTTGGAAACACCTATGAGTAGAATACGGGTAATAAAACCTTATGTAGGCGGTGGCTTTGGTGGCAAAAGTGATCCCTTCCCACATGAGATGATCATCTCGTATCTGGCAAAAATTACAGGTCGCCCAGTGAAGATGCGCTTTAGTCGGGAAGAGGTATTTCTTACCAATCACGGCAGACATCCCTCTAAAATGAAAGTGGAATTAGGCATGAGTGATACGGGTTTGATTCAGGTGCTCGATGCTGATATTGTTATTGATGGGGGTGCTTACGGCAGTTTTGGTGTTGTTACAACATACTATAATGGGGTGCTGTTACAAGCTCCATACAAAATAAATAATTTTGGTTTTAAAACCTTGAGAGTTTACACCAATAAGCCACAATGCGGCGCCATGCGAGGTCATGGAGCAGTGAACTCTCGTTTTGCAGTAGAGTCGATGTTGGATGTGATGGCAAGAAAATTAAATATCGATCCGTGTGAATTGCGATTTAAAAATTTCCTCGATTCGGATACTTTAACGGTGGGCCAGTATCGAATTACTTCGAATGGAAGTTCTCTTAGCTTAAGAAAAGTGATGGAGCAATCGGATTGGGAAAATAAATTCTCCAAACTTCCTTTTGGCCATGGTTATGGGGTGGCTTGTGGGTTTTTTATTAGCGGCAGTGCTTTGCCCATTCATTGGAATGAGTATCCTCAATCGGTAGTACATCTTAAAGTTGATATGGATGGCAGAGTATTGATTACCTCCGGAGCAAGCGATATTGGGCAAGGAAGCGATACTATGTTGGCGATTATTGTGGGCGAAATACTTGGCTTAAGTATGGACAATTTATATGTAGTGGCAGGCGATACTTTACTTACCCCAATCGATTTAGGCAGTTACTCGAGTCGAGTAACTTTTATGGCGGGCAATGCAGCAAAAATGGCGGCCGAAAATCTTCGTGAGAAAATACTTGAAGCGGTTGCCAAATATACTGAAACAGAAATAGAGGAATTAAATAGTAGTAACGAACGGGTTTTTTCAAACGATTTGAAAGTGAATCTGACATGGAAAGAGGCCGTTGAGATGGGAACACGATTTGTGGGTGCATTAAATACCAGTGGCTTTTATAATTCGCCCAAATTAGGGGGCGATTTTAAAGGAGCAGGAGCAGGCTTAAGTCCATCCTATACTTTCGGCGCCTTGGTCGCCGAGGTGACGGTAAATACCGAAACAGGTTTCGTAAAAGTGCTGAATATGTGGGGTGCACACGACTGCGGAAAAGCATTAAACCCGTTGGCGGTAGAAGGTCAGTTGGAGGGCTCATGGCATATGGGACTGGGGCAGGCGGTGAGTGAAGAAATGAGATATACCAAGGGTTTACTTCTCAATGCCAATTTGCTCGATTATAAAATCCCTACTTCGCTTGACACGCCTCCAATTTATTCAAATATCATTGAAACGATTGATCCCGAAGGACCTTTTGGAGCTAAAGAAACGGGTGAAGGGGCCTTGCACCCTTCATTACCGGCCATCGCAAATGCTATTTATGATGCGGTAGGAATACGAATTACCTCACTTCCGATAAAGCCGGAAGAGGTATTGGCAAAATTGAAAGAAAAAAATAATAACCAAACTACGTAATATGATGGTTTCAGAAAACATCTACTCGAAGCCTGCTACACTTGATGAAGCGATTCACCTCGTTTCTCAATATGGTGCGAATTTTAAGTTTATCGCAGGAGGCACCGATATCATGGCAAACAAATATCAAGGTAACGACGTAACAAATCATTTTATTGATATCACCGGAATTGAAGCGTTAAAGGGTATTAAAATAGAGGAGAATTATATTGTTATCGGAGCACTCACCCGATTGGATGATTTGAAAAAGTCGAAAGAGATAAAAGACGAATTTCCTTTATTACTTGAGGCCGCGAATGCCGTTGGTTCTCCTATCATAAGAAAAACGGCTACCCTGGGTGGAAATGTGCTCTGTGAAAATCGTTGTATCTTCTACAACCAATCGGAGTGGTGGAGAGAGGCCGTTGGCTATTGCTTAAAATGTAGCGGAAATATATGTATTGCGACTGGTGGTAAAAAAGCTTGTTTTTCTGAGTTTATTTCCGACACCGCTCCGGCACTCATCAGCATGAATGCTCAAGTGCGGCTTATAGAGCCCGAAGGCGAACGGGTGATTGCATTAGAAGCATTATACACGGGCGATGGAGTGAACCCAAAAACCATTAATAATACGTCGATCCTAAAAGAAATTCTCTTGCCTCTATCGCAAAATTATCGAGGAGCATTTAAAAAATTAAGATTACGCGAAACCTTAGAATTTACTTCCTTAACAACGGCTGTTTCTATTGATAAGCATGATAACATCAGAATTGTATTGGCTGGCGTCGACCCCAAGCCTGTGCTAATTGAAGGCAAAAAGGGTGATGACAAAGAGGAATTAATTAAGAAGGCCATTAAAGGGGCTCGGGCGGTAGAGAACGATATGTTCTCCAGAAGCTATAGAAGAGATATGATACGTGTATTTTTAAATAATTGTTTTAAACAAATTGATATCTAAAATGGAAAGCAACACTTCAAAGATGCTCTTAAACGAGCATGAAATTATTAAGACGGTAGAAGGAACCATCTACGCCATGGATTTATTATGGGAGAAAGACCCGGAAAAATATCAAGCCTTGGTTGCAAGAATGCTGTACTTTTTCAAGGAATATAGCGACCGGTTCCATCACTACAAAGAGGAAAATGTATTGTTTCCTGAAATGCGAAGTCACCCCAACTTCACATTGCATGAGATCATTGATGAATTAGAAGAACATCATAAAATGTTTCGTGAATATACTCGTGAAATAAAGGAGGCGATAGAGAACAGTGAATTTAAAAAGTCACATGATATTCTTAAAAAGTATATCAACGATTTATTAGATCATATCGCCGTTGAAGATGATGAGTTGTTTAGCATGGCAGAGAACTTATTTAGTGAAAGTCAGTACGAAAAGCTCTTTTATCAGTTTAAAGATATTGACTTGGAACTAGGAGAAGCCTTTAAAAAAGAGCTCGAAAAAATTCCTCAGGAATTAAGAGATAGTTTGTGAAGAACAAGTCACTAATTGAAATGCAGCCGGCTTACAATAGTTATTCGGCCTATATTCGAAATGCTTTTGGCGAACGGGTTCAAAAAATATCTATCAATACCGGCTATTCTTGTCCAAACCGTGATGGCACTAAAGGCCTTGGCGGTTGCACTTACTGCAATATAAACTCGATAAAGCCGGATTATGCCAATGCTAAAAAAAGTGTCACAGAGCAACTGAAAGAAGGGATTGATTTCTTCTCTAAAAAACACACTTCTTTAAAATATCTGGCCTATTTTCAATCGTACACCAATACCTATAGCAATAATGAAGAGTTAATAAGAACCTACGAAGAAGCTCTGAGTTTTCCTGACGTCATGGGTTTGGTTATTGGAACTCGTCCCGATTGCATTTCCAAAGAAATAATAGAGTACCTACATCAAATTTCCAAAACAAAATATGTATCTGTGGAGTTAGGAATCGAATCAACAAATGATTTAACACTTCAAAAAATTAATCGTTGTCATACCTATGCGGAAACCATTGATGCGGTGGAGCTGCTTGCTAAAAACAACTTGCTTGTAGGCGGGCATCTCATTCTTGGCTTCCCCTGGGAAAGTAGGTCGGACCTAATAGCGCACGCTCAAAAAGTGTCCCTTCTTCCCTTGAAATTTCTTAAGATACATCATCTGCAAATTTTAGAGCATACGCAGCTGGCCAAAGAATATAAGTTAAATAAAGAAGCGTTTTCTTTTTATGATTTACAAGAGTATCTCTTATTGATCATCGAATTTTTAGAAAATCTACGTCCGGATATTGTGGTACAGCGTTTTATTTCCGAATCGCCCAAAGCATTGCTCCTTGCACCGCATTGGAAAGGTGTAAAAAATTATCAATTTGCTACTTTAGTAGAGCAGAAACTAAAGGAATTAAATACCTGGCAGGGGCGGTTGGCGTAGCGCGTAGAACTTTTGAGGAGGAAAAGTTGAAGGCGTTTAATAGGTTTGATTTTATCGAGATCCATCCTTCGTCAGGATGACAACCAAGCAGCATGGATGAGCGAAATTTAGCGTCGCCTTAGGATGCTGAGGTTCAGTCGTGAAGTATTCTTGAAAACACAACCGTAACAAAGCTTACAATGTAATTAATTCTCCCAAACTGGTTTTCTTTTCTCAAGAAAAGAGTTGATACCTTCATTGGCATCTTTGGTTTCCATCAATTGGTTTACATATAGGCTTTCCAGCTGGGGTAAAAAGCTAGTAAGGATATGATTAAATTTCATTCGGGAAGCTCTCACACCAAAGCGAAGAGAAGAAGCACTTTTAGGGATAATGTTTTTTTCTATCCATTCTTGTGTTCCTTTTTCCAAGGCGTCTTTGTCGTCAAAAACTTCATTCAGTAATCCTATTGTTTTACCTTCTTCAGCGTTGATGGTGCGTCCGGTTAACAAAAGTTCTTCCGCACGGGCCAGACCAATTTTTTCGGGAAGAATGATAGAAGCCGGCGGAGGGAATACCCCTAAAATAATTTCAGGCTGACCTAATTTTGCCGTCTTATCGGCAAAAAGAAAATTACACATAATCGCTAATTCCATTCCCCCTCCAAGGCATTGGCCCGATATTTTAGATAAGGTAGGAATGGCTAAATCGCGAAGCGAATAAAATAAGTTGTGGAACCCACGAAGCATCGCACCTGCACTATCTTTCTGATGTTCTTCCACGCTTGCTCCGAAGGAGTAATGCTTACCCGCCCCTTCAAAGGTTATCAGTTTTAGTTTGTGTTGGTTTTTAAAAGAGGTTAAAAGTGTTTGCAACTCCTCCATCATCAGATGATCGAGCACATTGCCTTTTCCATCGTCAAGGATTATTCGAGCAACAGTTTCGTTGTAGAGAGTTTCAATGTTTATTTTTGCCATGCTTAGTTCAAAGGGGTTGGAATAATGTATTTAGCCTTTAGTATTTCTTTGCCACGTTCGATGGCCTTTTCATTTTCAGGTATTAAATGATGATGCCTTGAAGGTAATGACTTCTCTAATCCTTTGCGCATAAATTCGGGTTCAATAACGGGCTTTAATTTAAGGAAAGCACCTAAGATATACATGTTAAAACCTTTCTTAAAATTTTGCTTAGCGGCCTCATCGGCGGCTTCAACAGTATAAATATTAATATCGGTTCTTGTAGGATGTGTGGTAATTCCACTCGGATCGTAAATCAATATTCCTCCTTTTTTTACGGAGCTCTCAAATTTGTCCAATGACTGCTGATTTAAAATGATAGCGGTATCGAATTTATTTAAAATAGGGGAGCTAATTCGTTCATCGCTAAGTATGACCGTTACATTAGCGGTACCACCACGCATTTCAGGGCCATAAGAGGGCATCCAGCTTACTTCCTTGTTTTGCATCATACCTGCATAAGCGAGGATCTTACCCATCGATAAAACGCCTTGTCCTCCAAAGCCAGCGATGATTATTTCTTCAGTCATTTCTTTTAAATTTAGCGTTAATTATTTGGACGACCATATTTTAGGATTTAGGAACTTTTATATCACCTAGAGGGAAAACAGGGAACATATTTTCTTCCATCCATTTGTTTGATTCGAGAGGTGTCATTTTCCATCCCGAATTACAGTTGGAAACAATCTCTACAAACGACAGCCCTTTTTTGTCGAGCTGACATTGTACTGCTTTTTGAATCGCTTTTTTTGTTTTGCGCACATTGGCTGGTGTGTGAACACTTTGGCGGGTTACAAAACAGGTACCGGGAAGCATTGCCACCATCTCAGTTATTTTTAATGGATAGCCCATCGTTACTACATCTCTACCATAAGGCGAGGTAGCAGTTTTCATGTTGGGCAAAGTGGTTGGCGCCATCTGTCCACCCGTCATTCCATAAATTCCATTATTAACGAAGAAGATGCAAATATTTTCGCCACGGTTACAAGCATGTATAGTTTCGCCGGTGCCAATGGCTGCGAGGTCGCCATCCCCTTGATAGGTGAACACAAATTTATCGGGCAGCAATCGCTTGATACCGGTGGCTACGGCCGGAGCTCTTCCGTGTGCAGCCTGTTGCATATCGATATCTAAAAAATCGTAGGCCAATACCGAACATCCAACGGGTGCAACACCAATGGTTTGCGATTGAAGATTCATTTCTTCTATCACCTCCATGATCAGCCTATGAGCTGTGCCGTGACCGCATCCCGGACAATAGGAGAGGGCTTTGGGTGTCATTAAAGAGGTTCTTGAATAAACAAGATTCTCATGCTGGCAAATACTTTCTCTAGTTAGTTCTTCTTCCATAATTATTTTCGCGGATAAAAATTTCTTCCATTACATTTAATACCTCATCGGGTGCTGGTATAATACCACCCAGTCTTCCGAAGTGTCCTACTTTAACAACACCGTTTACACCGAGACGAACGTCTTCGATCATTTGACCGGCACTCATTTCAACACATAAAATTCCTTTTACTTGTTTGGCCAATCGCGCTACTTCATCATACGGGAAAGGAAATAAGGTAATCGGCCGAAGAAGGCCCACTTTTAGTCCTTTATCTCTTCCAAGCTGTATTGCTTTTTGACAGACACGTGCACTCGACCCATAGGCCACAAATAAATATTCAGCATCATCACACATCAACGTTTCGAAGCGTACTTCATTCTCAGTAATTTTTTTAAATTTTTCCTGTAAATGAATATTTATTTTTTCCTGTTTTACCGGATCAAGGTCAAGAGAAGTAATGATATTGCGTTCTCTGTCGGGTGTTTTTCCGGAAGTCACCCAAGGATAATTTTTTATTATTTCCTCATTTGTTTGCCTTGGTATCTGCTCATCGAGTACTACTTTTTCCATCATTTGGCCTATCGCACCATCCGATAATACCATCACTTGTATGCGGTATTTGAAGGCAAGGTCAAAACCAAGTTTTGCGAAGTCATACATTTCCTGAACCGAAGCTGGCGCCAAAACAATTAATTTGTAATCGCCATGACCTCCGCCTTTTACGGCCTGAAAATAGTCGGATTGAGAGGGTTGAATGGTTCCTAAGCCTGGGCCGCCACGAACCACATTTAACAGTAAACAGGGGAGTTCGGTTCCTGCCATAAAAGAGATTCCTTCTTGCATTAAACTTATTCCGGGACTCGATGAGGATGTCATCACCCGCTTACCACAAGCGGCCCCACCGTACACCATATGTATGGAGGCAATTTCACTTTCGGCTTGTAGCACTACCATCCCCGTTCTTTCCTCCGTTCTGGCCATCATCAAGTACTCGAGTACTTCCGACTGTGGCGTTATGGGGTAACCAAAATAACCGTCGCACCCGGCACGTATAACCCCTTCAGCGATGGCTTCGTTGCCCTTCATTAACTTTATATCTTCCATCAGGAAATTTATTTTAATTTAATTAATATTTTTAAGCTATTGCTGCATCATTTAATTTTACTCGATAAACGGAAATGACGCCATCGGGGCAAATAAGCGCACAGTTGATGCATCCGTTGCATTCGTCGTTAATCGACATCGCATAATGATAGCCTTTACTGTTTAATTTATCCGACATAGCAATGGTTTTTTGCTGACACACAGGAACACATAATTCGCATCCCTTGCAGCGTTCAGAATTAATAACGATTTCACCTTTAACTTTTGCCATCGTGTTATTTATAATTTTATATTACAAGATTACGGTAAAATTTGCCTTTAAAAACTGATGTAAATCATATTCTTAGCTGCTCAATATCAGCTATTGATTGAATCGTTTTATTAAGGATTTTTTGTTTTATATTGAGGTGAAATGGCCTGATGCATTTCGTCATTCCATTCTTTCCCTTCGGCTAAAAGTTGACGAAGCTTAATGAAATCAATCTCTCTGTCGTTTTTAGGGCCATCGTTAAAAGCTTTGAAACCGGCTTTAGCTTCTGTGGTCATATTTAGGGCCAACCATTCTCTGCTGCTTTCTTTATTTTTATCCCAATGTTCCAACTTTTTCTTGCGTACTTCCGTCAGGGTCTTCGATAAACAGTTGGGGAAAGTGTGTAATAATTTAGCAATTAGTTTGTTCACCAAGTCGTCTAATTTTGACAAATCTACTTCTCCTTTAGCCATGAGCTCTTTCCCTTTAGCAAGCGCTTCTCCTGTTTTCATCGCACCGAATATGATTCTTCCAAAGGCGTCAGCGTAAGTGGAGATATTCACCAATGGATTCGGAATAAATTCACCATCTACTTTAAGTGCAGGAGCAATATCTGTAATTAGACCCACGTTCAGCGCCTGATGGGCAGTCCAGGGTTCGCAGAGGGTTAATGAACTCATGGCTCTTTCAATGCCTACATATAGATGAAGGAAATCGGTAGAGCCACCAATGGCTGCGCTACCATGTTTAGGCCCGGCCTGTCCGAAGCGTGCCAAATCGGAGGCTACGGTGAAATCGCAAGCCATTCCTATTTCTTGCCCACCGCCAATACGCATTCCATTCACTCGTGAAATTACTGGTTTCTCACATTTTAAAATGGCACTCACCATATCGTTAAACAAGCGCATATATTGTGAATATTCCTGTGGGTTTCCGGCATAATATTCGGCATATTCCTTGGTGTTGCCACCGGTACAGAACGCTTTGTCTTCCACCCCAGTAAACACTACGGCAACAACACTTCTATCATTCGAGGCTTCTCCAAATGCAAGAATGATTTCTTTCACTGCCTGAGTGGTGTAGGAATTGTATTGTTTCGGATTGTTAAGGATGATCCATGCGTTATAAAGATCGGCTACGGGGGTTCCATCAAAATTTAAACACGGTCGTTTTTCAAATAGGATATCTGTGTACTGATGATTTACGAGGTTATGATTTACTAATGTTGTCATGATATTTTTTTAAAAGGGGATTAAAAATCGGATACAAGTACGGAGCGTTTGTCGTATTTATGCTCTAAGGTGTTTTTGAATACTTCATTAATTTTCGACATAGGGAAGGTTTGGATAAAGTCATGAATTTTTAACTCACCACTTGCTATTAATTCAATCACTTCCGAATACAATTCAGGCTTACAGCCCCAAGTACCAATAAGCTTCGCATCGAAGGCCATAAGGTTGCTTAATCTTACTTCGAGTTTATTCATCGTGAAACCAACAATGCTCAAGGTAGAAGTAAAGGTGATTAAATTAAAGGCTAGTTCCTGTCCGGGTGCTGTGCCCGAAAACTCAAATATTTTCCAGCCAAATTTTGGCGCTCCTAACTCTTTTGCTATTTCTCTCACTCGGCTCTTGATTTCTTTTATATCCAATCCTTTTGAATTGAGAGTGGCATCGATGCCATTGCTTTTAGCAAGCTTTAATTTCTCATCACTAATATCAATGGCAAGCACTTTGGCCCCCATTATTTTAGCAATTAACGCCCCGTAAACGCCTACGCCTCCTACACCAATAACGATCGCTAAATCGCCCGCTTCTATCTCCGATTTTTTTATTACCTGATAGGGCGTGGAAATGGCATCGGCAATAACCGAAAGTTGTTCTAAGGAATATTTCGTTAGCACCGCATCGGGTACTATACATAAGTGTTCAAAAGGCACGACAATATGAGAGGCAAATCCCCCATGAAAATCATTACCTGGCATGAGTTGATTTTGACAGATATTACCTCTGCCTTTATTGCATAACTCACAATTGCCACAAGGCAATACGGCAGGGATGATTACATTTTTACCGATGAGATGCGCAGGTCCTTCGATGACAGTGCCACTAATTTCGTGACCTAAAGTTAAGGGAAGTTCTTTTTTGGTGCGTACACCATCGTGCCAGAAACTTAAATCGGTATGACACACGCCACAACCGGCAATTTTCACCAATGCTTCATTTGTTTTTATTTGTGGCATTTCAGATTCAACTAAGATGAAATCATTTTTCAATTCCGTCATCTGCCATTGTTGCATTTTGCTCATGCTCGTAGTTTAATTTATAAGTTTATGTTTTCAAATAGGATGGCTGTTCCTTGTCCGCCACCGATACACGCTGAAGCGATACCGTATTTTATTTTTCTCAAATTCATCTCTCTAATCATCGTTAACGACAATCGTAATCCACTGGCTGCAAGCGGATGACCAATAGCGATGGCGCCACCATTCACGTTCAATTTTTCTCTATCTAATCCCAATTCAATTTCGCACCCTATAACTTGTGCGGAGAAGGCTTCATTAATTTCAAACAATCCAATATCTGCTATACTTAATCCTGTCATTTCAAGGAGTAGTTTAATGGCAGGCACAGGTCCAAGACCCATGTGTTTAGGGTCGATACCACAGGTGGCACCACCAATTATTTTTGCAATCGGTTTTAAATTTTTTGAATCAATGGTACTTTTATCTGCGATAATGGCTGCAGCAGAGCCATCTACAATGCCACTACAGTTGCCGGCAGTAAGCACGCCCACATCAGAAAATACGGTGGCTAATTTACCTAGCGATTCAATCGTTGTTTCACGTATCTGCTCATCCATTACGAAGTCTTTTACACCACCCGGCAGTTTCACTTTTCGTGGCTTCAACCCATCGGCTTCAAATACTGTAGAATTAATGGGTGTAATTTCGTCCTTAAAAATATTATTATTTCTTGCATTCACTGCCCGTGTAAAGGAGGTGAGGGCAAATTCATCACATTGAGCCCGGGTAAGATTATGTTTTTTGGCTACATTTTCTGCAGTGAATCCCATCGGGTATCCAGCGGCAGTATCATCCAAGGCCTCCCATAACATATCTTTAAACACCGGCCGTCCGAGAGCATAACCCATCCTATTGCCAAAACTTACGGTGGGTGCCAACGACATGTTTTCAGTGCCGCAACATAAAACCATGCCGGCTTTCCCAAGGGTGATTTGCTCAGAGGCAGTAATGATGGTTTCAAAACCAGAGGCGCAAATTCTCTGTACCATCAGCGAAGGTACGGTGGTTGGTAAACCTGCATATAACGCAATATGCCGTGGTAAAAAATAGGCATCGCCTGACGATTGTCCAATATTGGCCATGATGGCCTGGTCAATATCGGTAGGAGAAACACCGGCTTTAAGCAAGGCTGCCCGACTGGAGAAAATTCCTAAATCGGTAGGTGACACCTGGGCTAAGGTACCGCAAAATTTACCAAAAGGAGTACGTGCCCCGTTAACTACGTATATATCGTCGAATAATATTCCGATTCCTTTTTCCTGGTTATGGTATGATTTCATTTTAAGCTGAATGTATGAGTTCCTTGATGATGACTTCTTTTGGGTTTAATATTTCCCACTGTTGTTTAGCAATAAGCGATGCGCCTATAGAAACAATGTATTGTGGATGATCAATTGTTTTAATTTCTTTTTTAAATTTTTGACCGAGAATCACGCTTAAGTAGGGGTGATGAGCAATGACACCACCAATCATTAAGGTTGGGATCTCAGGAAATAAACGCATTTTGGCTACTTTATTAGCGATCGATATATAAATTCCTCTAGCGATATCAGCTTTAGGCATGCCATCAAACACCCAATTCATGATTTCTGTTTTTGCAAACACGGTACAAAAGCTATTGAGCTCTTTGTCAAATTCGGAATGGGCAGCAAGGCTACTCATATCTGAAATATTTATTTCTGCCCGTTCTGAAATTTCTTCTAAAAACGCACCTGTTCCAGCGGCACATTTATCATTCATATAAAAATTTGCCACTTGATTGTCGCTATTACTATGAATTACTTTGATGTCCTCCCCACCGATATCGATGATGTTTTTTTCTCCCTCATAATATGCAGCAACGCCAGCAGCAGCGCAGTTAATTTCTGTTTTGATGATATCTGTTTCAGAAAAATGCTTGCGACCGTAGCCCGTGGCGCAACTATACCGAATATTAAAACTAGCCCGAATAGCCTGAAGAATATTTTTCATGGCATGACGGTCTTTGTTCATCGTTTGTAAAATGTAACGAAATACCACCACGCCATTGTCGTCGATGATACTAAATTTTGTGAATGCCGAACCTAAGTCGATACCTAAAAAATAATCTTGCTCTTTATAAAAGATGGAGGAGCGATTTTTGTCTATCAATCCTTTCGCTAAGATTCTCTTATTCAATTCCCCTTCCGGCCCCACGTATCTATTCATCACCGTTTTGTTGGTCATGGCTTTAACCATGTTTGTAAAAGCCAGATTCAAGGACGTTTTCACATAATGTTTTTTCCCATATTGCACTATTTTCCCATTAAAATAATCGATCTCAGTTTGACGACTACTCATCAAATCGACTGCCAGTGAAGGGAAATGGTCGCCTCCTTTTTTGAGGTATTGTAAACATTTTCTAACAAAATCATCAGGAAAACGAATTTTCTCTTTCTCCGCCACTTTTATTCCTTCATTGATAATTTGCTCTATTAATTCAATGGTTTCTTCATCGGCCATAGCCTCCGCCATGGTAAGTCGGCCAACCCCACATAAAGCACTTAACGAGGAATTCAGAATCGTTTTTTCCCAAACACTTTTTATCAAATCGAAAGAATTCAATTTGGTGGTTAAGAAACCGATACTATTTAACATGTCGGCAAAAAACTCGGCTTCTTTAGCATGGCTGTCATCGATGGAGCCGATATAGTTGGGAGGCGTGAAAAAAGAGACCTTGACGGTATTGGGCGATGCCATATTCCCAGCATAATTAATCACCATCCGTAAAGTTTTCGATTCGCCAAAGACAGAAGATATGATTCCTTCTGTATCAATACCATTCTGTGCGGCCACGAGTATTAGTTTATCAGAATTAATAAATTCAGCTTCCTTTACTGCGCCTAATGTTTGATATGATTTTAGAGAAAAAACAAGATAGTCTAAATCCAGCGCACGCATATCTACAATCGAATCATACACATTTTCAAAGGTGGTAGTCGATTCAAACATGTTCTCTAGAACAATACCCTTCTCTTTTATTTTTTTTAGTTTGAAATCGTCTTTATCACAAATGGCGACTTCACATCCTGCCTCTTTCAACTTTACGGCCAGAATCATTCCCACAGGTCCCATTCCAACAACTCCAACATTTATTTTCTTTGGTCTTTCCATATTTGCTTTTTGTGAATTAATTTTTAGTTGTCGATGCCTTTGATATAAAATATATCTTCTTCATCAGGCACCGTATTACCAAAAGTTTGGTGAAGTAGGGTTCTGTATTTTTCAATAATCTCTGGATAGGAGAGTTTAGGAGCATCTTCTGGGTGTGTTTCAGAATGTAGAATGGCAGCTTCTTTAATGCCGTCGGTGTTTTGGTCTATTTTTTGATTTACTAATTTCATGCACCCACTGAGGCATTTCCCTAATTCGTCGATACTTCTAGGACAAAAGCAGCCCTCCATCGGAGTAACCAGATAATTGGGGTAAGTCAATAGTTTCTTGTTGGGAAAGATAAAAGCAACAGGGGTGTCTTGATGATTTTGTCCTACGACAGCATATTTTATATAATGGCACGTTTTTTCTATCAGGTTTTCTAGAGCATCAGCGGTTACTTCTTCTCCTGTAGAGAGTTTAAAAATCTTTTTTTCGAACGACTTGTTTGTGCTCATATAGTAGGTTATTAGCAGGCTACTTTTGCCTGTTCTATTTGCTCAATGAAAGTCTCAATTTTTGTGATGCTTTGGCCTTCTGAGTAAAATCTCAAATCGCATAAATCACCCTCAATTACTAAGGTAGGGATGCCAAGTGTTTCGGTAATTCTTTGGGGCATTCCAAAGCGCGAATTCGAGTTGTTGGCACAAGTTTTTGCATCATGAAAGATCACACCATCAATTCTAAAAAGACGTACCAAGTCGCTTAAAAGCCGTTGTTTCGCTTCTTCACTTCGGTTAATAAATATTTCGGTATAGGCTTTTGCCGACGATTCAAAAGGATGGTTTTCGTCGAAGGCGTCAAACACCCAACTATTGCAATAAGTGGAAGCTACCACCGCCGCATTATTTTGAATGAATAAGTCGGATAAGGATCTTAATTTCCCCCAAATGGGCATGCCATCCCAATAAAGTCGGCAGGATTCTTTTTCTAAAAATCCAATTTTATTGGCCACATTTTGTTCTAGTTCTTTTAAGAGAATAGTATAATAGTCTTTGGCTATCTGTGTTCCTCGCAATACCACGATAGGACCCATGTGTATGGTGGCATCAAAAAAACTGAGAGGGGCGGGTGAGGCACTGGCAGTCCATAATACTTTTTTCCAGAGGTCGGTTGCTTCTTTGCTTAATTTTAAGGTCTCGGCAAAACGACCTAAGTCGAATTTTATGCCTGATACTTCCTCACAAAGAGGGATCATATTCTTAAACTGTGTTGCTACATCATCGATCGCTTCTTGGGTTATTTCATCGAGATGCCGCGGAGGTGTAATGCCAAAAATAGGGCAGTTTAATTCTTTTGCGAAGTAGGTAAACCAATCTTGTACTTCTCTACATTGATTGGTGTTATAAACAATGATATCGGGCTTAGGAGCTCCGTTTAAGCCATAATGCTCTCTTAAGGGTGTTTCATTCTTAAGGTACGAGCCGATATCGGCCGTAAGGTATGAGCAAATATCATTTGAGTAACCAAGTTTAGCCGACTCTGGTATTAAATCGCCAGCAGTACGTGTGGCTCCTAAAAGTGCACCATGATTTTCAGGGAAATGAACTTCGAATCCAAATGAACGTAACAATTCGGCAGGGCCAACACTGGTGCACCAAGCTATCTTTTTTGAAGTGTCTTTCATTCCAAGAAAGTAATTACCCATTACCTCTTTCATTAATTTCGCGCTTTGTATCTTATACATTTTCAATAATTAAATTTTAATTCTGGCATCTACTGCAATGGTTTTATCTTCAAAGGCCATGATTGGATTTAAATCCATTTCTTGTATTTGTGGGAAGTCATTCACCAACTGTGAAATGCGTAAAAGAATTTCAATCACACGGGCTTTATTTACTCCTTTTTGACCTCTTACCCCATCCAATAATTTGGAGGCTTTGATGGAGGATAACATTTCATCGGCTTCTAATTCGGTTAGGGGTGATAACTTAAACACAACATCTTTTAGAATCTCCACAAACACCCCTCCAAGTCCAAACATAATGAGTGGTTCGAGTTCGGGTTGAGCCGCCACCCCTACAATTAGTTCTCGTCCTCCGGGTAAAAATTTTTGAACTAAAAATTGAAGATTTTCAGAAGAACCAAAGGTCAACTTCATCTCGTCGATCGCCGCAATAACCTCGGAAGCACTTTTTAAATTTATGACTACGCCCCCCATATCACTTTTATGCACGATGGCTTTGGCTTCTGCTTTTACCACCACTGGAAATCCTATCTCATTAGCAGCTTTTACCGCTTCATCTGTCGTACTTACCATTCGCCAATTGGCCACGGCGATACCATAAGCTCCGAGTATTTCGTAAACATCGGCCGACGACAAGAAATTTCCATTAGAGCTAGGTTCTCCGCTGGTATCGTTCTTCTTGAAAGTATTACGGGATATTATTTTTTCAACTTTTGCTTTGTCTATATCCGGAAATGTTTTTGCTTTACCAATATCCCTCGATTGTATCTTGTGAAATTTATACAATGATCCTAAAGCTTTGGCTGCAGTAGTAGGAAAGCTGTAACACGGTACACCTCCATCCTTAAGTATTTTCGCGGTAGTTTGGTACCGCTCCATACTCATGTTAGTCATAAAATTACAGACCATTGGTTTGCGTCTGAGCTTATTTACGGCTACAATATTTCGAGCTACTTCATCGGTATCGGTGAAGGGTGCTGTAACAAAATTGATATAGATACAATCAATTTGTTCTTCTTCCATTAACACATCGAGCGCGCTTCTAAAATGAATGGCTCCTCCAGTGGCAACCACATCAATAGGGTTTCCGATTGAAGCTTCTGGCAGTTGTGTTTCTTTGAGTTTCTGAATGGCTTTTGTGGAGAGGTTGGGTAGTTGCAAGCCAGCACTAATTAACTCATCGGTTGCTATTACTGCGGGCCCTCCGGTATTGGTAATGATACCTACTTTATTCCCTTTAGGAATAGGCTGAGTAGAAAAAGCCATCGCGGCTTGACACATTTCCTCCTCATTGTCGAAAGAGAGTATGCCTATTTTTTCAAAAATTAATTCAGTCGCGATATCCACTCCTGCAAGCGATCCGGTATGAGAGGCAGCCGCTTTAGCGCCCTCTTCTGTCCGCCCCGATTTCATGGCGAGTATGGGCTTTTGCTTCGATACCCGATTGGCAGCGGCTATAAATTCTCTGGGGTTACGAAACCCTTCTGTATATAAAATAATGGCCTTGGTGCCTTCATCTTCCCCGTAATAGGTTACTACCTCCGAAATAGAGATATCGCAAGCGTTGCCATTCGATGCATACATTCTCATGCCAATATCAAGGTCAAAAAGGCTTTGCATAATAAAGGCACCCACTCCGCCACTTAAGGCAACAATGGATATTGAGCCTGGCTTAGGAAAGGTAAACGTGAAATCGCAATAGGCATTGAATTGAGGATCGGCATTGATGATTCCTTGGCAATTGGGGCCGAATATCCTTACACCATATTCTTTTGCTTTGGCAAGAAATTCATTTTGCAAGGCTACCCCTTCTTCTCCCATTTCACTGAATCCGGCAGAATTAATAATAACCGATTTGATGCCTTTCTTTCCACAGTCTTCAATTATTTGCGGCACAAATTTGCTTGGAATAATAATATGAGCAAGGTCTATCTCATCCGGAACATCAAAGATGGTGGGATATGCTTTGATGTTTCTTATTTCGGATTCTTTTAAGTTGATCGGATAAATTTTTCCGGTATAGTTATAATGAACAAGGTTTTTAATGATTACGTTTCCTATAGATAATTCTTTGGAGGAGGCTCCAATAATGGCTATAGACCGTGGCTTAAAAAGCGAATCAAGTTCATGCGCCATGGTATTATCTAGCATCTTGCCTGTTGAAGTTTGAGAGTTCATTATGGGGATTATTTTAATGCTTCTATTAGAAACAAAAACTGGGTTGGCATTAAGCCACCGATTCCATCTCTTTCTCTTTTAATTTATGATACCTGAAACCTCCCCAGAGTGCTGCACCAATGGCTCCCGAGTAAATGGCATCGGGGTGTGAGATAAATTCAAGTTCGCCTTTTTTATTCTCAGTAGCAAGTTCTTCAATGGCCTGTATCATCCCCGAATTCATTCCCATGCCTCCTACAAGTGCCACCGGCGACTCGGTTCGAAGTGAACCTAATAACTTGATGATTCGTTGTGAGATAGAAATATTTATTCCTTTGACAATGTTCGGAGTGGAAAGTCCTTTTGAAACTAAATTGATTACATCCGTTTCAGCCAATACAGCACAAATACCAGAAGGCACTTCAGGATTATCGGCTTTGAGGGAGATGGCTCCCACTTCATCGATGGCTAACCCGAGATAGCGGGAAATATTTTCTATAAATTGCCCTGAACCAGAAGCACATTGTCCGGTCATTTTGTAATCTAATACTTTGCCTCTCGAATCCACCTTGATGGCTCGCACATAAAGGCCGCCCATATCGACCACGGTTTTAGCTTGAGGCACGAAAAAGATCCCACCTCGTGCATGTGAAGTCATACTGTAAAAATGACCTGTTTTTCTCTCTACCATTTCTCCTTCGCCAGTGGAGGCCAGGTAGGCAATATCATTATCGTAGTTTAAATTATTTCTCTCAAGAAGGGTGTCCACCGCTTCTACCACCACATCTTTTGGATTTCGTTTCCGAATTTTCTCAGTTTGTTTATCCACTAATTTATGATCTCCCGAAAGCTTATCGTATGTCATTAGCACCGCTTTTACATAGCTTCCGCCTACATCAACGCCCATTGTATATATTGAATTTCCCATGGTATACTTTTTTGGTTTATTTTGAATGATTAATTATACTTCTACCTCTTTTGTTTTTTTAGCGATGGGTAAATCAGCACTGATGTTTCTTCTTGCAAACATGGCTCCACCTAAAGCTCCCATAAAAATAGAATCGGTGTGAATATTCATTGTTACTTCCCCGTACGAATCCACCACCATCTGTTTTACGTATCTTAAAACGGCCTCATTACGAGCAACACCACCAGTAAAGGTGAATTCGTTTTTAACCCCCCCCGAACGAGCGATTAACGACATGGCACGTTGAACAATGGCTTTGTGTAGGCCAGCTAAAATATTCGGTCGTTCTTCTCCACTATGCAAAAGTTCTTTCACTTCTGCTCCAGCAAAAACAGTACACGTAGAACAAATGACGGTTTCCTTGGTTGCCTTATTGGCTTCCGGACCTAGTTCGTTGAGGGAGATGCCAAACTCGTCAGCGATATACCCTAAATAGCGCCCACAACCCGCGGCACATCGGTCATTCATGTGAAAACTGGTAACCAATCCATGGCTATCAACTTGAATCGCTTTAGTATCTTGTCCTCCTATATCAAGCACAGTTCGTGTGTTAGGGAAAAGAGCATGAGCACCAAAAGCATGACATAAGATTTCCGATTTAATGCAGTCTTCAGGAAAAGGCAACAAGGCCCTTCCATAGCCGGTACCCACCATTTTTGCAATATTGATCTCATCACTGGCAATGGCTTCAATATGCTCACGAAGTGAAATTTCTACATTTTTATAGTTGTTTTTCAAGGCGTTTAGTTCTGCATAATACCAATCTTCCTTGCTTCCATCTTCCTGTTGTTCGGCTAAACCCTGATATTTTTCCTCCAGAATGGTCATCGATTCTAATACCAATTCTTTGAAATTATATTGAACCATTTCATTTTCTACGGGAGTAATGCTTTTATCGAAAGCAAGCATCAGGGGCTCATAAAATTCTTTTCCAACAAGGGCTACTTCTATATTGTACTTTTCGCTAACAATATCGCGGAAGAACTGATTCTTGGAACCCAAATTCCCATAGATAAATTCATTTCTAATTTGAGGACGAATGTTTTCAAGAAGAGCACCAAGTTTTTCGCTAATAGCATCTTTATTCGATTGGGTAAACTCCTCCACCGTTTTGTTTAACATCTTCTCCAAACTTTCCATCCTTCGTTTAAACTGCTGATATTGGAACACGGTTCTGATGTCTTCCATATATTTTTTAAACTCCGGTTTTGATTCCATATCAGCCTTTATCTTATTGGATAGTAAGGTAAAGCGCGCATCGTAAATGGCTTCTTCCCTGGCAATGTCGGCGGCTACTTTGTAATTCGCTCGCGTATTGGTAATTCCTCTTCCAATAATTTTATCGCTTGAGTTAATGATGACGGCTTTGGAAGTGGTAGAGCCTAAATCAATTCCTAAATAATATTTTTCCATATTTGTGATTTGTAAAATTTATACGACTTCAGTTTCTTTAATTATTCTTCTTTGTTCCAGCATTTGAAAATATGATTCCAACCTGTTTTTTATATTTGAATAGGAGAAATATCTCGGATCAACCAAATCCGATTCTATGAATCCTACAGGTACTTCTAGGCGGTCTTCAATTTCGCGCATCATGCCCAATTGTCCAGCCGAGAAGGAATTACAACTCTTAATCGAGTTCGTTACATAACCATCAGCACTGTATTCAGTAATACATTTTGAAATCAAATCGATGCGTTGAGGGATACTTAAATTCGTATAGCAATTCATACAATATTCGGCCAACGACTCCAAGGGTCTGGTGGAGTCATGTCGCCAACCCATATCATAAACGCCACCTACTTTGGTGTATGAAGACGCTACAATAACCGCCCCCATATCATAAAATATTTTCCAGAATTCTCGGAAGCTGGTCCAATTTGGAGGGCCTTCAACTACCAAGCGATATTTTTCTTCCTTCATCTCTCCCTCAGGGGTGATGGGGCCTAGTCCCAACCGAATTCTTTCCTGAATTTCACTATATAATTCTTTATAGTAATCAACGGCTTCTTGTGTGCCTCGAAAGCCAATATTAATTGGACCGATATAATAAACTCCTGCAAAATAGGCATCGATAGGAGAGGGCCGGTGCTTGGTGGTGTCGAATATTTTGGTAATCAAGTCTTGTGCTTCTTTAGCGAGCACTAAATGCCTTTTTAATTTCTCTTCGTCATACTTAATTCCCGTTACTGCTTCCATCTGAGGAATCACCTCTTCTTTAAATTGTTTCACCATATATTGCGTCATCTCTGGGGTCATCTGCGCATTTTCCTGATACGGAGTATGCACCATAATCACTTTCGCATTGGGATATTCTCTCTTTAAAGTTTCGAACCATTTTAAGAAAGTAAAGCATCCTGTATAGCTTAAAAGCAAAATATCCGGTTCAGGAATTTTCAAACCCGTGGGGCCGATATTGCCCTTCATCATCATTCCTACGTCGCATTTTACATAGGTGCATACATCTTCAGAGTGCGCGTTTTTTTCCGCTTCTTTAATATAGGCAGCCGATTTTTTGCGCATAGCACTCTGTAATGCGTTGATTTCCGGGTAAACCGGTAGCATATCAAAGGTTCGTATCAATTCCGAAAGGTTACCGGGAATGAACGTATAACATACTTTTTTGCCCGTTTCTTTTGCTTTTGCCAAGTCATTGAAAAGGCCATCAATCATCTCCTTTTGGAGAATCATGCTTCTTTCTTTTTGTGCTTCCTGTGCCATATTTTGGATTTACTAATTATTTATTGATTTTGTTATAGAGCAAGTACTGGCTCATCGTCCCATAGTTTTATAGAATCGGCGAAGGCTCCAACTTGTTCCTTAATTACTTTATATTGATTGATGTTTTCGCTATACTGGAAGGCAATATATCGGATACCCATTTTATTAAAGGCATTTTGAAATATAGGAGCATCCAATAAGCTTGGGTCGCAGAAACTGGCGGAGGCAAAGATGACCCCGTTCGCTCCACGGTCTTTTACAATTTTAGCTAAACGGTATTCTTTTGGATTGTCAATATCATAGATGGAAGAAGAATACTGACTCTGTTTAATATAAGCGTTTGAAATAGCCTCTAAAGGATTGGTGCTGGTGGCATCCACATCCCCTAATATCATCCTGGACCCTAGCATATAATCATCATCTACCACATAACATCCGGCATCTTCAATGGCTTTTATTAAACCCATGGCCGGTTGTTCACAAAAGGCTCCTGAGATTACAATTTTAATTTTGTCTTGGCGTACGCCAATATCATTTTTAATGTGTTCGCATACCTGCTCTAAAATTTCATTATGCTCTTCTACCGTAATTACCGTTCCGGCTCTGATAATGTGGTAAACGTCAATAATACTGAGTCGCCAAGGGAAATCCTGACGAATTTTATAGATAAAATCAATCATCTGCCTGTTTTTATTGTACAAATCGATTGAATGATTTAAGGCTTCTGTAGTTACTTCTACCCCATTAATTTCTTTAATGTATTTTAAGACGTGCTGCATCTCCTGCTGATAAAATACCCCGCCAATTTGTGGCAAGAAATTTTGAGGGAAATCCATGTATTTTACAAATTTTCCTATTTTCTTTTGTTTGAAAATGCCCGATAAGTTACGGATGACATCGCAAATAGAAGGGAAAATAAACCCATCAAAATGGTCCATGTGTTTATCGAGGGCGAGCTCCATAATACTTCGTGGTATATGACAGATATAAGATTGATAATAGGCGTCACCTTTGATGATTTGTTTGATGTCGCCTCCACCAAAAACACCTACCGCCATCCCTCCGGCAGCATGTATTATTTCACGTGGGAAGTAAATAGGCATATAGCCCACAAGCACTCTACCTTCTTTTTCTTCTTTCCATGCTTTGGCTCTGGTGAAGTTCAAATCAAAAGATTGAAATTTACAAAAATCTACTATTTCCTTTAATGTTTGCATTTTTAAAATGATATTAATATCGTTATGTCTTTTAAGGTGTTATTAGTGTGCCTATTTTAATTTTTTTTAGGGTACTAATGAAAACGAAAATAAAGCGTTTGAATTTTAGAAAGTATGATGTGAGTCATATCAAATAATTTTATTTATTTCTCAATATAAACCGAAATTGTAATTTTACCGTTATTCACAGCAGTGGAGTGAATGCGCATCGTTACACCTTTAACCCTATACTCTATTGAAAATCAATAGATAAAAATCAACAAAATGGAAAATACTAAACTCATCGCGTTAGTGACTGGAGCGGTAAAAGGCATCGGTAAAGCCATCACCAATAAATTAATAAAAGAGGGCTATTTTGTGGTGATGGTTGATATTGATAAGGCCGGTGGTGAGGAGCTTGAACGAATTAATAGCGGACAATGTGTTTTTTATCAAGGGAGTATTTCGAAGGAAGCCGAAGTAAATAAAATGTTTGCTTTTGTAATAGAAAAAATGGGGCATCTCGACCTTTTGGTAAATAATGCCGGAATAATAAAAGACAATATGATATGGAATATGCCGGAAGACGATTTCGATTCGGTTATTGATATCAACCTCAAAGGAACGTGGTTGATGTGCAAAGCAGCAGCGGTGGTAATGAAGAAACAAAATCAGGGTCGAATCGTTAATATCGCTTCAAGAGCTTGGCTAGGCAACAAAGGACAGTCCAACTATTCGGCATCAAAAGCCGGAATAATAGGCCTTACGAGGGTTCTTGCCCTTGAGCTCGGGAAATATAATGTTTGTGTTAATGCCATCGCCCCCGGTTTAATTGATACACCCCTTACACAAGGCTTAACAAAAGAGGTTCTTGAAAATTTAATTCAGGCACAGCCCACCAAAAGTATCGGCCAGCCCGAAGACATCGCCAATGCCGTTGCCTTTTTAGGGTCGTATAACACTCATTTCATTACCGGACAAACGCTTTATGTTGACGGTGGCAAAAGTATCGGGGCGGGAGTTTGATTTTTTATTTTTCAGTTTTAATAAGGAGAATCGTAAATCAAAAGGATGAAATAAATCATAACATAGATATTCAGTTAGATGCCGACCAAATTTGCTATATATAATATTTACAAAGAATACTCTATGAGATATATCGTAATTATTTTTTGTATGATGGTACTCTATGGATGTAGATCGTTTAGTGAGAATAAGGACGAGCGTATTATCATCGATTTCTCGGATCAAGATTCCAAAATACCCCAACCCAATCATAACGACTCTTCTCAGAAGTTAGTGGTAGCCTTTACGGATGCGAACACCCCCAAGGAAACATTTATTTATTATGAAGAGCTCTTTGGTTACCTCTCGCAGAAACTCAATTGTGAAATAGAATTTAATAGATATAAGAACGACCAAGAAATAATGCAATTGCTAGCACATAATGCCATTGATATAGCATTTCTGTCTTCAGGAGCTTATGTGATGGGTAAAGAAAAAGACAACTTTGAATTATTAGTTGCTCCTCAGTGTTATAACAAGCTGTATTGTCAATCTTATATCATTGTTTATGGTTTCTCAGCAATTTCTAATTTTGTCGACTTAGAAGGGAAAAGTTTTGCTGTCATGGATCAAACTACGAACACCAGCAAGATTTTTATGGATCACAAACTAAGAACCTTGGGATTTACCTGGAGTCGTTTTTTTAGCTCAACCCTTAATGCCTCCTCTTGTGACATCGCCGTTAGACTTGTTTCAAAGCAGGTGGTAGAAGGTGCTTGCGTTGATGGATTGACCTATGAATATATGGCCGTTCATTACCCTGAAATAATATCTCGAGTTAAAGTAATCGAAAAATCTGTAAATTGGGGAACTCCACCCCTTGTTGTGTCGACCAAGATGCTTATCGGAATGAGACAAAAGCTAAAAAAAGTATTACTTTCATTGCATAACGATCCCAAAGGCAAGGAAATACTTATGAAATTGTCGATTGATCAATTTTTTGAAGGGAATGGGGACAATTATAAACCCATAGAAGCATTTATAAGATTTACAAACTGATGAAAAAAAAGTTATCCCTTTCTCTGTTTTGGAAATTTTCTATTGCAATGTCTCTAATTGTAGTTCTTTTTGTGTCCATTAATTTTTATTTGCTCAAAAAATCTGCTAATAATATTTTCGAGTCTGAATTTACGCATCACGGCTTAATTACTGCCAAAATGATTGCGGGGAGCAGTGCTGAGTTAATCTTGGAGGATAATCTAGCCGTCTTAAATAATTTTGTTTTAGCCCAAACACATCGAGATACTAATTTTGCATATCTGTTTATTCTAGATAAAAACAATAATGTCTTGGTACATACTTTTGAAAAGGGGGTTCCGAAAAATCTAATCCGCGCCAATCTTCTTCCACCCGAAAAAGCCGAAAACAGTGTCAAAATTTTGGATGCGGTAACTTCTGAAAAGATACGTGACATTGCAATCCCGATTCTAAACGGAAGTCTTGGCACTGTTCGTATAGGGTTGTATGAAAAGAATTTTTCTTTGTTAAATTCAAACAGGAATAGGATTTTTTTCGAGCTGGTTTTGCTCTTTCTTTTTATTGGTATTTGTGCAGCCATATTTTTTGCATTTAATATTTCAGCGCCTATTAAATTCATCATTGACACTTCTGAAAAAATCAGTTTTAATACCTCGGGTAATCCAAAGGGCCAGGATCTTCAATTGAAACGGGTGGTTAGAACAAAAAACAGATTCAAAATTGAGGATGAAATAGATGTTTTAATTTTTAAACATAATGCCATGGTTGCTCGCTTAAAGAAGACTTATATTGAGCTTCAGGCCACGCAAGACTCTTTTGTTCAATCAGAGAAAATGGCTTCCTTAGGCAAATTGTCGGCCGGCGTTGCACACGAGATAAACAATCCCATTTCAGGGATGAAAAGTGCGATTCGTAGAGTTTCCAATGACCCAGAAAATGTAGGGCAAAATATAAAATACTTACAAATGATTTCGGAAGCCATCAACAAGATTGAAAATGTGGTAGGTAGTTTATTAAAATTTAGTAGAAAGCAGGAATTGGTTTTTACAGAAGTCAATCTGGATGTACTCGTTGATAATGTTTTAAGTTTAACTTCATTTCAGCTTGAAAAATCAAACATTATGGTGCATAAGAATATTCCAGCATCGACCCCTTACATTAATGCGAGTGTGAATCAGATTGAACAACTGATTTTAAATTTGATTCTGAACTGTATCGATGCCATTGATGAAAAAAAAGAATTGAATCCTAGCTTGAAGGGTGAAATTAATATTACTGTCGTAAATGAAGAGAGGGTTTTGATTTTGAAAATAGCGGATAATGGTATTGGTATGAGTCCTGAAAATATACCTTTGCTTTTTGACCCGTTCTTTACCTTAAAGAAAATACGTCAAGGCACAGGGCTTGGCTTGGCGGTATGTTATCGAATTGCGGAGCAACATAAAGCAAAAATTACGGCAAGCGCAAATGAAGAGGAAGGCATGACCTTCTCTGTTGTTTTTAATACCGAACATCATAGGATCGTAAATCATGAAGAATAAAATTAAAATTGCTGTCGTTGATGATGAAGAAATTATACGTATCACCCTTGCTGACGATTTACGTGATCATGGTTTTGACGTTCGTGAGTTTTCGAACGGCAAGATGGCGCTGGATAGTATAGAGCAAGATCCAGCCGACATCATTATTTCTGACTTAAAAATGCCTGTGATGCATGGTTTAGATTTGCTTTCCATCATAAAAAAAATTCAGCCTGATACTAAGTTTATTATAATGACTGCTTTTGGTACCGTAGACAATGCTGTTGAGGCCATGAAGAAAGGAGCCTACGATTATATAACGAAGCCATTTAAAATAGACGAACTGCTACTGATCATTGCGCGAATTAGTGAGTTAACATCGCTTCAAAAGGAGAACCATGTTTTACGAAGTCATCTCGAAACCAGGTATGATTTAAATGTGTATATAGGCGAGAACAAGAACAATATTGAACTTCATCAATTAATAAAATTGGTCGCGGGTAAAGATACCATCGTCCTTGTTTCTGGCGAAACAGGAACAGGGAAGGAACATATTGCTAATATCATACATTATAATAGTTTGCGAAAAGCGGAACCATTTATTAAAGTGAGTTGCGCCATTTTAGCACGAGAGACTTTTGAGAGTGAACTGTTCGGACATACCAAAGGAGCTTTTCCAGGTGCCGAACAAGATAAAATGGGCCGGTTCGAGTTGGCCGATGGAGGCACTTTGCTTTTAGATGATGTGGATGATATTCCTTACGATTTACAGGTAAAACTTCTACGAGTACTGCAAGAAAATGAAATAGAACGGGTAGGAGGGTCGGAGTTGATAAAGGTTAATTTTCGTTTAATAGTATCTACGAAAAAGGATTTGCGGCGAATGGTTGATGAAGGAAAATTTAGAGAGGACTTGTATTATAGATTAAACATTTTTCCTATTTCATTAGCCCCGCTTCGAGATCGGAGAAAGGACATAATGGCGCTATTTCAAAATTATCTTACTGAGTTTGCTGAAGAAAGGGAAATTCTTATTGCAGATGACGTGTCTAAGTTATTACTTGATTATCACTGGCCGGGAAATTTACGTGAGTTAAAAAATATGGCGGAACGTATGGTTATTCTCGCCACCGGAAACACCATTGAATTACAGCACGTACCAGTAGAAATTAGAAACAATAAGGGTGGAGATTGGAGCAACGCCATAGGTGCAAAAAACTTGGAGGAGACCATCTCCGATGTTGAATTGGCCTATATCAAGTTGGCCTTAGAGAAAAATAAAAACAACAAAACAAAAGCAGCTCAAATGCTAGGAATTCCGCTGTCAACCTTACGTTCAAAAATGGAAAAATATCCTGCAGCTTTTACTAAGGAGTAAGTTTTCTTAGATGCAAAACAAGATGTTTTTTCTTTGTTAGGTAACGCTTCTGATACAACGTCACTATTTTATTTTTTTATGACTGATTGTGATTAAATTCGCAGTCCACGATTCATAAGGCAATCATCTGATTTTTAAGAATAAATGTTAATAGACCATTTTGGAAGAGTTCATGATTATTTAAGGATATCACTCACCGATGTATGTAATTTCAGGTGCACGTATTGCATGGCCGAAGAAAATATGAGATTTATGCCTCCCGCCAATTTAATGCAAGCTCATGAAATAGATACCATCGCTCATGAATTTATTAAAATGGGCATCAATAAAATACGACTTACCGGTGGCGAGCCACTCATCAGGAAAGACGCATCAGAAATTCTTCTCTCACTCTCAAAATATCCTATTAAGCTTACTTTGACCACCAATGGCACGGAAGTGAAAAATTTAATACCGGTGTTTAAACAAGCGGGAATTCGGGCAATCAATGTAAGTTTAGATACACTTCAAAAAGAAAAGTTTTTTGAGATAACACGTCGCAACGAATTTGATAAGGTTTGGGATAATATACATCTGCTCATTGCAGAAGGATTTCATGTTAAAGTAAATACCGTGGTGATGCGAGGAGTGAACGAAGATGAAATTCCCAATTTTATTGAATGGACCAAGAATCAACCGGTTCATGTACGTTTTATTGAGTTCATGCCTTTTGCTGGCAACCAATGGAATAATCAAAAAGTATTTAGTTATCAGGAGATTTTAGATACCGCAGCTCTCAAATATAATTTTATACGAATGAATGATGAGGCTAATGAGACTGCAAAGAAATTTAAGCCGTATAACCACCAAGGTACTTTTGCCGTGATTAGTACCATGACAGCGCCTTTTTGCAGTAGCTGTAATAGAATGCGACTTACTGCCGATGGTAAAATGAAAAATTGCCTGTTCTCAAAAGGAGAAGTAGATATTTTAGGCGCTCTAAGAAAGGGTGAGGATATCGTTCCGCTTATCAAGGAGTGTGTTCTTGATAAATCGGAAGCACTGGGGGGACAATTTTCAGGAGACTATCAAAAAGTTGACGCCTCCAAAATCACCAACAGAAGCATGATTAATATTGGTGGTTGATTTTGAATACTAGAAGTTAAAAAACCGATAATTGAATTAAGCATGATACCCGTTTCGGAAGCAAAAAAACGTATCGTTGAACATTGTCATTCATTCAAAGTTGAGTTGTTACCTTTACTCGAAGCAAACAGCTTTGTAATAGCTGAACCGGTTTTTTCACCTATTGATACTCCTCCTTTCAATCAATCAGCCATGGATGGATATGCTTTCTCATTTGCTAATTGGGATGGCAAAAGTCCGTTTCAGGTAAGCAGAGAAATTCAAGCGGGAAGCTATTCCATCGATGCTCTTAAGCCATTGGAGGCGGTTAGGATTTTTACCGGCGCCGCTTTACCTCCCGGCTCAGATACCGTGGTAATGCAGGAAAAAATAATTAAATATGGAGGTAACATCACCATCGATGATGCACAAATTACACTTGGTAGTAATGTTAGAAAACAAGGTTCGCAAACGCAAAAAGGAGCGATGGCGCTTCCTCAAGGACAGCTTCTAACCCCTTCCGGTATTTCTTTTTTGGCCGGTATTGGCATTCACACGGTGAATGTTTTTGGGAAACCTACGGTGAGTATCATTGTTACGGGGAAAGAGCTCATCAAGGCCGGAAACCCCATAACGGATGGAAATGTTTATGAATCCAATTCTATTGGACTTACAGCAGCATTGAATCAAATTGGCC
This sequence comes from uncultured Bacteroidota bacterium, assembly GCA_903897855.1. Classification (GTDB taxonomy): domain Bacteria; phylum Bacteroidota; class Bacteroidia; order UKL13-3; family UKL13-3; genus CAINMV01. Next base: position 91,740 of record CAIUDH010000026.1, read on the forward strand.
TGGCACCTATCTCTATTACGATAGTTGATGATGATGAGACTGAAATTCAAATTGCAATAACAGAGCAATTAAATTCAGATATGATCATAATAACTGGAGGTGTTTCGGTAGGCGATTACGATCTGGTGCCAGCAGCCCTGGAAAAATCTGGAGTTGAGAAGGTGTTTCATAAAGTAAAACAAAAGCCGGGTAAGCCATTTTATTTCGGCACCCACAATCAAACTTTAATATTTGCATTGCCAGGCAATCCGGCCGCAGTAATGACTTGCTTCTATGAATATGTCATTCTCGCTATTGGCCAATTTACAAAGAAAGAGTATTTTAAATCGTACTCACTTCCACTGACCAACGATTTTACTAAAAAGGCAGGACTCACGCATTATTTAAAAGGTAAAATGAGTGAGCATGGCGTAACCGTTCTGGAGGCGCAAGAAAGTTATCTCCTCAACTCCTTTGCACAAGCCGACTGCTTAATTGAATTTGAAGAGGAAAGAGAATTTTTTAAAAAAGGCGAGTTCGTAAAGCTTCGTATGATTATTTAAATTTATTGAAGATGTATTTAGTAATAATTTTTTACCTCTTGTTATTTCTTGTCGCCTTTCTCTACTCATCGGTAGGGCATGGAGGGGCCAGTGGTTATTTGGCACTGATGGCTTCGTTTTCATTGGCTCCCGATACGATGAGGTCGACGGCCTTGTTGCTCAATGTTTTTATCTCTCTCATGGCGTTCATCCAATATTATCGGAGTGGTCATTTCCAATGGAAACTCTTTTGGCCTTTTGCTCTCTTATCTATTCCAGCAGCCTTCTTTGGAGGCATGATCACCGTTGATCAAGGGGTTTATAAAAAGATTCTTGCCCTATTATTGCTTTTTTCTGTGGTGAAATTAATCGGATTTAAATATCAGGATGCAGCACCTAAAAAGGAGCAAAGCCTTGTGGTCTCACTCTTTATTGGTTTCGTTATTGGTTTGCTCTCGGGTATGATTGGAATTGGAGGGGGCATCCTGTTAAGTCCATTAATACTTTTACTGCATTGGGCAAATATGAAGCAAACAGCCGCTGTTTCTGCTTTGTTTATTTTTGTGAATTCTTTAGCGGGTCTTGCCGGGCTTTTTTTTAATGGCCTTAGGCTGAACCCGGAAATGGGTTTTATGATTGCTATTGCGCTCTCTGGTGGTGCGCTTGGTGCATTCTTGGGGGCCTCTAAATTTAACAGTACGAAGTTGAAATATATCTTGGCTTGCGTACTAATCATTGCCTCTATTAGATTAATGTTCACATAAAGAAATTTAATGGGAAAGATTAAAAAAAATATCAATGGTTACATCTTAGCGGGTGGTAAAAGTTCACGAATGGGCACGGATAAAGGCTTGATGCTTTATAAAGGGAAAGAAATAGTTAAATATAGCATGGAGCAATTACAACCAATAGTAGATAAGGTGGTCATTGTTTCGAATAATATGGAGTATGAAAAATTGGGAGTGGAAGTCATCCCTGATTTAATCAAAGATATCGGACCCGCAGGAGGAATTTATTCGGCATTAGATCATTCTGATGTAAATTTGAATTTTATTGTGAGTTGCGATATGCCCTTCATCACGAAAGAGGCTATAAATTTTATCATTGAAAACACAAGCTCTTCGCAAATCACGTTACCTTGTCAACATGGGCAGTTAGAGCCCTTGTTTGGAGTCTACTCCAAAACATGTTTAGTTCAATGGTTAACATTGATTAATCAGGGTTGTATCAAGATAAAGGATTTAGCATCGAACTTCGATCTTAGAACCATCAATATCGATGATAACGAATTGTTTCATCCTACATTTTTCACCAATATTAATACAAAAGAAGATTTTTTAAAGGCATTTCACGCAGAATAAAATGGAAATTACGATACTTGTATTTGGGCAAATAAAGGAAATTACAGGCATAGCTGCTTGGCAAATTTCAGGTATAAAAAGTACCGAGGAATTAGCGGCAAAGCTCGTAATGCAGTTTCCCGAATTGGCATTAATGAAATATGCCATGGCGGTAAATAAAATATTGATCCAAACGGATACCGAACTAAACGAGAATGATACGGTAGCTTTGCTTCCTCCTTTTTCGGGAGGATAATTTTGAAATGTACTCAGAAAACACGAATCAACGATATCAGCGTCAAATTCTTTTGAAGGAATTTGGCGAAGCTGCACAGAATAAATTGGGGCAGGCGAAGGTACTGGTTATTGGTGCCGGTGGTTTAGGATGCCCCGCCTTACAATATCTTGCCGCTGCCGGTGTGGGAACGATTGGCATTATTGATTTCGACACCATTGATCTTTCCAATCTTCAACGACAGGTTTTATATTCAACCCACGATATTGGAAAATCGAAAGTAGACACTGCTATCCTAAAACTGAAGGCCCTGAATCCGGAAATCCAGGTGAACGGCTTTCCTATTCGAATCACAAATCAAAATGCATTGGAATTGGTGAGGAATTATGATTTAGTGATTGATGGAACTGATAATTTTCCCACACGATACCTTATCAATGATGCTTGTGTGTTGCTTAACAAGCCATTGGTATACGGTGCAGTATTGCGTTTTGAAGGGCAAGTAGGAGTGTTAAACTTAGCCGATCCAATAACGAATATCAAAACCAATTACCGCGATTTATTTCCGGAGCCTCCCGATGCTAGCAGCGCTCCTTCTTGCCATGAGGTGGGTGTTCTTGGTGTGTTGCCAGGTATTATTGGGTTGATGCAGGCTACCGAAGCGATAAAAATAATAACCGGCATAGGGAAACCACTCTACAACAAAATCGTCTCGTATAATGCACTAGAAAACACCTTCTACGACTTTCAAATTTCTTCAACTCAAAAATCTAGGAAACTAATTCCGTTCGATGAGTTATCGTTTTCAAACTTTAATTATGAATGGTTTTGTAATGGCTCCTCCAACGCCCCGGAAATTAGTGTGGAGGAGTTTGATGCTTTACGCGTAAGCGAGTTAATTACTATTATTGATGTCAGAGAAAAAGGCGAATTGCCTACAGTACTAGAATTTCCCTGTAAGAACTTACCTTTGGGCGAATTGGAAACGTTCCTTCCAACCTTGAATACTGTCAATAAAATCGTGCTGTTCTGCAAATCGGGCAGTCGAAGTGTAAAAGCACTAAAAATAGTAAAGGCAAAATTTCCACATAGTGAGGCGTTTAGTTTGGCCGGAGGCATTGAAGCATGGAAAAAATATAATTTTAAAATGACAAGTTAAAAAGATGGAGAAGAAGAAACATACTGTATTTATCAGTGGCGCTATAACACCTATTTTTATTGCAGATAGTATAGCCAAGCACAGTAGTAAAACCAGTATCGGCGGGCATAATATTTTTTTAGGACAAGTAAGAAACGATGTCATCGATGGCAAAATGGTTGTTGCTATTGATTATTCGGCCTATGAGGAGATGGCAGAACAGAAATTCAATGAAATTAGGGAAGCCGCTTTTGCGAAATATGAGATTATTTGTATGCATATTTACCATAGCATAGGAATCGTAAAAACAGGCGAAATTAGCTTGTTTGTTTTCACCTCATCTGCCCATCGAAAGGAGGCTATCGAGGCTTCTACCTATCTTGTGAATCGTATTAAAGAAGAAGTGCCGGTATGGGGAAAAGAGGTCTTTGAAGACGAGAGTTATGTTTGGAAGAAGAACACTTAAATAAGTACAGATTACACTAATAATTCAAATCATGGTTGATATTACAAATAAAATAAAAACACACCGTATGGCAATAGCTCAGGCTATTGTAAAAGTAAGCAAGAAGGAAACAATCGATGCGGTGATTAATAAAACGGTGCCTAAAGGCGATGTACTTGAAGCGAGCCGTGTAGCCGGGTTGTTTGGTATAAAACGTACCAGTGATATGATACCCGATTGTCATCCTTTACCTATCGAGTTTGCCCAAGTAAGTCAACGCATAGAAGGGCTCGAAATCATTATCGAAACGGAAGTGCATAGTATTTACCGAACGGGTGTAGAGGTAGAAGCCATGCACGGGGCATCGGTAGTGGCACTTACGATGTACGATATGCTCAAACCCATCGATAAAGAAATTGAAATTACAGGCATCAAACTATTGATGAAAAAAGGGGGTAAGTCGCAGTATAGTAATAAGCTCAAACAGAGCGTAACGTCGGCTGTAGTAGTCTGTTCCGATAGCATCTCAGTGGGTAAAAAGCAAGATTTTGCAGGTAAGGCCATCATAAGTAAACTCGAAAAGTATCAAGTTATTATTGAAGATTACGCTATCATTCCCGATGAGATCGACGCCATTCAGCAAAAGGTGCTTGCGCTTTACGATTCAAAAATTGATTTAATTATTCTCACCGGGGGTACCGGATTATCAAAAAGAGACGTGACTCCCGAAGCCATTCGTCCCTTGCTCGACCGGGAAATCCCGGGTATTGCCGAAGCCGCAAGAAATTATGGCCAAGAGCAGATGCCTTACTCTATGCTATCGAGAAGTTTGGCAGGTTTAAAAGGCGATACTCTGATTTTAGCATTACCAGGTTCTACGAGGGGGGCACAAGAAAGTATGGATGCCCTGTTTCCCTATCTGCTACATCTTTTTATGGTGATGAAAAATGCAGGGCATGAATAAAACAAAATGGATGTTAAAGCTTGCTTGACATTTTCAACCTTTCACGAATACATTATTCCTTTCCAGCAATACGTTTCAGCATGTTTCTAAAAATAAAAAAATGGAAAGGAAGCATCGAGTACCAATAATTTCGGCCTAATATTCCACGGGGTCGAAACGTAGCCGTTTGTTTTAAAAGGCATCGATTCTCGTTTTTTACTATTTGGAACTCTAGCCACGCTTCTCCGGGTAATTTCATTTCGGCAAATAAAAGTAAGCGATGATTTTTATGATCAACCAAAAGCACTCTCCAAAAATCAAGTGTATCACCAGGTTGGATATCTTCTTCATTTCTGCGCCCTCTTCTCATTCCAACACCTCCAATTAATTTATCCATTAATCCACGAATGCGCCATAAGTTGTCGGCATAATACCATCCATGTTTGCCTCCGATACCAAAGAATCGGCTGGCCACTTCCTCTACCTTGTCTTTATCGATTTCGATCCAACGACGGTCATGAAAACAGCCATTCACAGGTACTTCTACATATTGCTTCACATCCAATCGGGTGAGACTGCTTGAGGCTGCATCGGTCCAACTTGATACTACCATATTTTGGGCAATTTTTTGAAAGGCCATTTCGATGGCTTCATGATAGGTAAAGAGTTGTTGAGGGATAATTTCCTGTATGGCATGCTCCTTGCAAACCACATCATTTTTCATGCTATGTACCAGTTGCCGCGCAATGGTAAAATTAGCAGAGGTGGTGAGGTAGAGCCAGTAGGCCGAAAGACCGGGAAAAATTACGGGCATCGTTATGATATAACGTTTATAGCCCCGCACCGCCGCAAACTCCAAAATCATTTGTTTGTAGGTAAGAATATCGGGCCCTCCAATTTCGAAGGTTTTCGATAATGTTTTCTCGTTCAGGAGGCAGAGATGCAAATAGTTTATTACGTTTCTTATAGCAATGGGTTGACATTTGGAATTGAGCCAACGGGGCACAATCATCAGCGGTATTTTCTCTGTCAGATCACGAATAATTTCGAAGGATACACTACCGGAGCCTACAATAATGCCTGCTTCGAAAATGGTGTATGGGATGCCCGAGCGGATGAACACATCTTTCACTACTTTTCGAGCCAAGAGATGTTTTGAAAGGTGCTCTTCGTTACTAATGCCACCCAAATATACAATTTGTTTGACTTGGGTAAGGGAAGCAACCAGCACGAAACAACCTGCCGAGCGTAACTCATGTTCTTTTAAGGTAGTGGAAGTATCGCCTAAGGAGTGGATGAGATAATAAGCCACATCAAAATTTTTTTTATTGAAATTCTGCACGGCATTTTCAGGCTGCAAAAAATCGTATTCAATAATATCAATTTTGTCGAGCAGGTCGGCTGCTGGCTGAAAACGATTGCGATCCCTCACCACACAAGTAACTTCATGGCCTGCTTCTACGAGCACAGGCAATAGCCTCATCCCGATATAGCCATTTGCCCCAGTTAATAAAATACGCATGATAGAGTTGTTTTATGGATGGCCAAATATACTTAAAATAGAATGGTTTGAGAAACAATGCTATTCTTCTTTAAGGTATATCGAATCTTCCCTCTTTTGTGGTGGACTACTAATTAAAAAAAACCGACTGAAGCTTTTGGCTCCAGTCGATTCAAATTAATATCAAAAATCACATAAAAATAAATCTGTTAAACTAAATCAATTGTTTTAGACAAATCTCGATGTGTATCTTTATGGAAAAATCAGTTTTGGTTTTAACCACCGTCCACTCTTATTTTCCTACGGCATCACCCAACTTTTTTATTTTCCACATTTGACGAATCAAGTAAATCATAGTTCCCCATACTCCCAAAACGATAGAATAAGCCATGAATAGCAACCAATAAGGAGCTCTGAACTGTGTAGTCCATAAGGTTCTTAAACTAAAGAAAGTGGTATCTGGCTCATAGGCTACTCCCCAAGGCACTGTTTTCTCTACCAATAGGTTTCCATAGCTGTCATTGTCTTCTACTTTTGCTGCCAGTATGTAGTTTCCTTGAAGGTCACCTGCCAAACTATCTCTTTTAAATTCTACACTCACCGAACCAGTTGAATCGGTAGTATAAGTTTCTGCATCGCCCGCAGATAAAATTCCACCCAAACGGCTTACCCCCACTCTCATTTCCACATCGGGTGCAGGCACCCAGGTATTGTTTTCGTAAAACATCACTTTCACCGTTATCGTACGCACACCATCCTCGCTGCTCGAAGTATCAATCTCGATTTTCGATTTGGTAATTTCCAACTCAGCGGTAACTTCTTCCTCTGGTGTAGCACCTTCCATCACGGCAATAAAATTGTGTTTGGCATTGCTTTTCCATTTCTCTTGAAAAGCCACAGGGATAAATACAATCGCTTTTCCAATTTTATCGGTGGTAGTTTTTATAATTAAATTATCTGCACCGGCACTATCCAAATATACATTCACTACTTTCATGGGCAACGGCAAAAGCTTTTTACCGATTACCGACTTCACCATTAAATATTGAATGTTATTATTATTAACAAAATAGCGCAGTTTCACTGACGGCTCTGCTTTCACCGTGTCTTGTGCTGAAATGCTTAGTACGCTTACCATCAGGCAAAGTACAAGCAGAAAACTAATCCTGGTTTTGAGTATGTTTTTCATTTTCTTCGATCGTTTCGTGAATTGGAATAATTGGATAAATTCTTACAAAAAAAGTAATGACAAGTAAGACGCCTGCCATAGAACCACCAGCAATGGCCCACTCTTCCCAACTTGGGAAATAATGATGGTAGCTTGCAGGAACGTCTTGCATTGGCAAAAATGGATGGAGTAACGTTGGCGTTACAATTAAGTAACGTTTAAACCAAGCACCTAATACTACCATACATCCTACGATAAACATAGGCAAGGGTTTTCTTCCGCTTTTGAAGATGAGTACAAAAATCGGAATGATCATGCCAATCATAATTGCGGTCCAAAAAAGTGGCGCAAACTCACCGGAAAACAATCCCATTAAATGCACTTCCTCTGCTTTCTTCATCTTAAATGCAGGCACTAAATACTCGTTGATATTAAAGTACAAATAAAGTAATGCAAGTAAAACTACCACTCTTCCCATTTTCTCGAAATGTTTTTCAGTGATATAGTTTTCTAATTGATAAGCCTTACGAAACACGTACATGGCCACTACTACAGCTCCCGATCCTACCAAAAAAGCGCCAGATATAAAGTAGGCACCAAAGTTGGTACTATCCCACCCTGGCCTATACGTGGTGGCAAACAGCCACGAAGTAACGGTGTGAATACTAAAGGCAACAGGAACGATTAAGATACAAAGTATATTAATGGCTCGGTCGCTAATTTTGAATTGTTCTGGTGTGCCTTTCCAAAAAGAACCTTGAAAACGGTATAATTTATTCAAGGCGTTACTCGACTTCTCTTTATACTTAAGCATAATTTGAAGATCGGGTAACAAGGGGAAGTAAAGTAATAGTATACTGATAAAGAAGTAAGTACAAATTACAATAACGTCCCACATAATAGGCGATTGAATACGACCGTGAAGGGCCAAATTCATAAATCGTTCGGGACGACCCATATCTATTACGATGATTAGTGAAGCAAATACGATAGCTGAAACGGCAATGATCTCTGCAATACGCGTCAGTGGCGTGCTCCATTCTACTTTTGTAAGCCTAAAAACGGCCGTGATTAGGGAGCCTACCAAACTGATAGCCACGAAAAAAACAAAATTAGAAATGTAAATACCCCAGGATACATAATCCCTCATATTCGTTACAATCAATCCATATCTAAGCTGTCTGTAATAGGCATAAAGGCCCAGGGCTGCTACCAGAAGTAGAATGCCGGTCCATAACATTCCCAGTTTTCCAAATTTTCGTGGAAACAGATCTTGGGTAATTTGTTCGCTTGTTAAATGTTTTATATTTTCCACGGTGAGTTATTTTGAGTGTTTAATTTTATCATCAGCAATTTGATTTTCTAGTCCCGATTCAAAAGGGAAATTCCGGTTTACCGGTGGCAGATAATATACACTTGGTTTGGTTCCCAAATCTTCCATCAATCGATATCCCGATTTCTCTTTAATGAGTTCAGAAAAGCGGAAAGTTTCAGCACCATTGGTTACAGTGTCTTGGTTCATATCGCCAAACATAAATACCCCATTCGGACAAGCTGATACGCAGTGTGGCAATTCGCCTGTACGTGTCATATCCGGACAGAAATCGCATTTCCCCACGGTGCCTTTTTTCTGTGGCATACTGCTTTCGCAAGAATAGTCTTGATCTGCAACTTCTGTTGGAAGTCCGGGATCTTCCCAGTTGAAAACTCTTGCTGAGTATGGGCAGGCCGCCATACAAAAACGACAGCCGATACAGCGGTCACTATCAATTAATACAATCCCATCTTGTCGTTTAAAGGTAGCATCTACAGGACAAACTTTTACGCAAGGAGGCTCGTCGCAATGCATACATGTAGTAGGCTCCCAATAGGGTGCTGTTTGTTCTGCATCTTGCATCTCTAAAACTTTGATCCAGTTTTGTCCTGGGTGTACCTGATGCATATGATTACAGGCCTTTTGACAAGCCTTCACATTTTTGCATCGGGAAAGATCGATGACCATTACAAATTTTTTGCCGGCAATTCCTCTTCTCGCCTCATCATTTGATACAGGAGGTAAATCGGGAACTGGTTTTAAAAACGCCTTATCAATTTCTATGATATCACCATTTACCGATAGGAGCTTCACCATTTCACCAGAAGCTTTTACATCATTGCCTGCATAGTCATCAAAAGGATTTTTTTTAGGGCCACAACCAGCAGCTACGCCAGCGAGGAGGGCGGTTGCAAGAAAGTCTCTTCTTGAGGTATCTTTATTTTCCATTATACTTTTTTAGATTATCTGATGAGTTGTATTATTTTTTATAAACCCAGTTTTGCAACTGATCGTTACTAACTTTTTTACTTTTAACACAAAGCAGCTTTTCAATTTCCTGAAGCTTTTTTGTATCCACCTCTACCAGTTTTCCATCCTGGGTAAGCATTTTTACCGTACCTGTTTCTTGCTTCTTTTCGGGAAGAAAAAATCGGAATGCCGTAAGCATAGCTGCGGCGGTGATACCGACGCCAATAAACTTTTTACGTGTCTGTATTTTTTTTATGTTATCCATTTTTCTTTTGTTACTTGGTAAAATGATTTTTAAAAATAAACCCGGCCGTACCTATGGCCGGGTTTATGAAATGTATATTTTGAGTAAAATGAGCATGCTTATTTGGTAAGCGTTCTCATGTAGTTTACAAGGTTCCAAATTTCATCTGCATCAGGAATTTTTTTCTTAAAGCTAGGCATATCCTCTCTTCCTTCTGATATTTTAAAGAATAAAGTGCCATCCGATTGTTTTTGAACCGCCGGCGAGGAAAAGTTTCCCGGCTCTGTTTTTAGCTGTGCAGCTTTCGTTCCGTCGCCATGACCAATTTTGCCATGACATGATGAACAATGCTTGGTCCACAAGGCTTTCCCTTCTGTAATGGCGGCGGCATCTGATTTTACAGGATTAGCCATTTTTGCGTTTTTGTCGGGTACAGGCCAAGGTTTTTTAGCTTGTGATGGCTTAAAGCCGGTAATCATACCAAAGATAAGGGTGCCCGTAAAAATTACGGTAAGTGATAATAATGAGATTGATTTCATTGTATATTAAATTTATTTTATGGGTCAAAGATAAGTTTATTGAGCCTCTTAAAAATATGACTAATATCATTTAATTAAATGATATTAGTCATTTTAAAAGGAGAAATTGAAGATCGGTAACGAAGGTTCTGGGAATTAAAAATTGGCCAATCTGGTAATATTGAATCCAATTAAAAACTGGCCTAAATCCTTAAAATCATTCTTGTTAAATAAATTATTGCGCTGAGGAGATAGAGCACTATAGTTACCCATAAAGATCTGAAAGGAGTGATTGCTGGTTGTCAAATCTATGCCAAATGATAGATTGGGTTTGGGATTCGAGTCTTCCACTTTTTTCGTGGTTGGATCGGTATAATAATAAGGGTGCTTGGTAAGTGGCTGGTCGTAATTAACGATGATAGCCATTGACTCTTTCAACTTATACCTGGCCGATACTCCCAATGCAAAATGATTATGATTGAGTTTGCTTTTTAAGATATGATCATTGATGGGTTCGCTATCATCGGTATAGTAACCATTCGCGACATTTATATGCGTTTGGCTAGGGGCTATTTGTACGGAAAGTTTTTCGGTGATTTTACGTGCAATGATGAGCTGGTTGAAGTACATCACGCGATCAGCAAAATGTTCAAAATTATCTTTTTTCCTGGAGTCGATGGCAATATCACCAAAATAAGTAGCACTTACCGGGTATTTTCCCTTGGTTTGTTTTATAATGGCGTATTTTCCATATACATCCCAAGTCGAAAATGCTTTTGTCAGAGAAAATCCAACGAGTAGATTATTGATAGGCACATAAGAAAAACCTAATCGAATGTTAGATGGAGCCCAAAAGCCCCAAAGGTCTTCATATTTATTCTTGATTGTCCCAAACCGGTGTAGGATATCCATTTCAAAGGTTCCTTTATTCGACACCATAACGGTTTGATTGTCGATGATCCAGATGCCTTCAAAAGTGTTTTTCACTGGTTTTGCTTTTGCAACAGGGGTTATCGCTTCTTGTGCTACCACCGTGCTGTCTTGCGCTAGTATTGCTCCGTTGAGTAGAAGGCAGAGTGTAAAATACACTGGCCGAATTAACCATTTTTTTACTTTGTATATTTTCAAGTTCATGGGTATTTTTGATTAATTGTTCGGAGCTCCATTACGAATCCAGTCGTATATTTTTTGAACATCTTTTACTTTTAATGGCCCAGTGGTAGGCATTTCTCCTGATTTTACTAAGCCATATAGTTTGCTACTCGCAGGAACATTGACATCGATTAAACCACCATTTTTAATTTCGTTAAAAGCATTGTCTGCAGTTAATGATGGTTTATGACTTGGTATTGCGTCATGGCAGCCACTGGTAGCGCATTTTGTTGTGAAGAGGGGTATCAGCTCAGCGCTGAAACTTACCGGCAAGGCCGGAGCGTCGGGGTCGCCTGGGTCAAGGATGTCTTTAAAGCAACCGGTTAAACCGGTTGCTAAAAGACAGCAAACCAAAACTATATATATTTTAAATTTCATAATTAGGGTTTTAGAAAATTTCCTAAATTTATTTTATAAAACTTTTCTGAAAATAGCGTCACACTTAACATCTATTTGATCGCCAATGTTAGTCGAAACAATAAGAAAGTCGGTTTTGGCTAAGAATTGAAAGTCAAAAGCAAATCCATAGATATCTTTTAAGGTAGCGCCTGTGCCAGAGGTGGCGTGACCGTTATAGAACATTTTCCCTGTAAGCTCTTTGGTTACCCCGTGGAAGGTCATATCAAACTTTACAATGTATCCTTTATCTGTAGTGCTCAAGGTTACACTTTTTGTTTTGATTAGGATTTTATTGGCAGGTTGTTCTCTCATGGTAGTATCTACACCAAAGGTAGTTTGCAAGCAACCATAATCTCGTCCTGGCTCACTGGTGTTTGGTGTGTTTAAATAAACCCAACCCTCAAAATTGATCCCTGCGGCATTCGATTCGTCAAAATTAAAAGTAGTGATACCGAAACTGTTAAATCTTCCGGTAAGGGCAGAGAGGCTACCCATATAAGGTGTTGACCAATTTACGTTACTATGACTTTTATCATGAGTTGTTTTTGGATCAACAAGAGTTACTTTCTCTGTACCACGTACAATAGCAGGAGGTACAATGACAACAGGAGGGTCTTCTGTTTTACGACAGCTGGCCATATAGACCAAAGCGCCCAGCATTAAAATAGCTGCAGGCAAAATGCGGAATTTACTAAATAGGTTCATAATATAAAGAGATTAAATTGATTAATAGTTTAACGATTCAAAATTAATTTCCTTCGAAGCCCTCCGAACTGATGTAAATCAGAATAGAACATGATTAATCTCAGTTTTGTGCGAAATATCGACAATACTGCGAAATTTCGCAGTATTGTCGATTAGGTTTTGTAAAATTGACCGAAACAAAGGGGTTACACTAATGCGTGAGCCACAGAGGGTATTAAAAAAGACCCTTGGAAGCTAGATTTACTAAGTTAATGTAGAGAGCTAAAATTTTATTGGACTTGTTGGTTGGAGGAAATTTGTTGGCTAAGCCATCGACTCTTAATCATTAGAAAAATGCCAAGCAAAACCTTACAAAATAACACGATTACGTTGGTGAAGACCGGATTTGAAAAAACACTTTCTTCGTATCTTTTTTGTTGTAGATATGAAATGAGTTGGACAAAAAGATTAGGAAGTACAGTGGTTATTAGTAGAGCCCCAAATACAATCAAGGCAATTTGAATGATGACCGCCTGGGGTAAGTTCATATCGAGCGTTTGCTCATCAAAGTTTTTGTCTAATGAAAGTTTTCGAATAATAAGCTCTGGCTTAAGAAGCAGAAGCCAAACAGTGGCAATGTAAATTAGCGTAATTACAAGCATAATAATTAATGCAGGACTTGGCTTTAAGGATTGTATATCGGTTGAAAGCATCATAGGAATAATGTAAACTACCTCTAGCAAGGTTTCTATTTTGCCTATTATGAGCCAGAGTCCGAAAATTTTTAGGATAAGGGTGAAGAATGTCTTTGGTGTCATATTAATTTAGTTTTACGCTGTGCTTTGCAATGAAATTTAGCAGGCTTCAAAAGTAGTAAAATAAAAAATCCCGTCACAATTCTTTAGTGAAAGAACTGTGACGGGAAATTGTTAAAAGGCAATCTTTGGTGAAACGTTTAGTCTATAATAAGAATAGCGCTTCTCTCAAAAATCTATCTTATAAATTCCAAAGTCTGGTAATGTTAAAACCAATCAGGAACATACCTCCTTCCATCTTAGTACCATCGGCCGTAGTGTATTTGAACGGGCTGTTATGGTTAAAATAGTTATTGCTTTGCGGTGTAATTCCTTGGTAGTTTCCCATAAATATTTGGAAGGAGTGAGCACTGGTCACCAACTCGATACCAAAACTTAGGTTTGGATTTGGATTGGTGTTTTTCTTTAAACCAGGATGTTCGGTAATAGGCTGATCGTAATTGATCATCACATTCATTTTCTCAGATACTTTATATCTACCCATGAACGCAATAGCAATATGGTCGTTTTTCATATTTCTTTGAACCACTCCATTGGCGTCAAGCACACCTTCCACATTATTATAATGTGAAATACTAGGAGATACCTGAAGAGAAATCTTGTCGTTCAGTTTATGAGCGATAATTAACTGATGGAAATAAGATACACGGTCGCCATTGGCTACGTAGATCAAGTTATCTTTATCAACTCTTGTTTCAACTACGGTATTCACAAAATACGTAATACTCACGGGCGATCCACCCCCTTTCGTTTGTTTTAAAAGGGCATATTTACCATTAAAATCCCATTGCAATCTTTCTTTGGTGAAACCAAATCCCAACTGCAATTTATCGATAACCACATAGCTAAAGCCGATGCGGATATTGGCTGGAGCATAAATTCCAATTAGGTCTTTATAGCCATTCTTTACGGTACCAAAGCGGTGCTGCATATCCATCTCTAGCGTTCCTTTGATGGGTACCATTACACTTTGATTGTCCTGTATCCAGTTGCCTTCAAACGTATTTTTCACCGCTTTTTTGGGAGCTACTGCTGTGCTATCCTGCGCCAACCCATTGATGCTTAACAGGAGAAGTAAGCAAATGCTGACAGGAAACATCATTAATTGAAGATATTTTTTAAATTTTGTCATGATGAATTTTTTTAATTGTTTTTAGCGCCTTGTTTTATCCAAGCCAATACCAAATTATTGATATTCGATGGGTTATTAGTACCTACAGGCATTGATACTTTACCATTTCCAGTGAGAGAGAGGTAAACAGAACTTTTCTCAGGTTCGTCCACACTCACATAGTTCCCTTCAACCAATGTTGAAAACAACTTCTCTGCAGATAAATCTGGTTTAATTCCTCCGCTGCTATGGCAGCCACTTACACTACAACTGGTAGCGAAAAGGGGAGCCAAGTCTTTAGAAAAACTAATTTCATCGGTTATTTCAGCGTCATTCGCAACAGTAAGAGTTGTTACTTTATAACAGCTGGTAAACAGAACCAAACTTACGGCAACTAGTATTAGTGTTATAGCTATTATTTTCTTTGACATGATCTTTTTTTTTAAATTATTAAAGAAAACGGAAGGCTATTTTTCAAAATGCAACAACAGGTTTGGTTTAATACCGTGTTGGTAATTTGAATTATTCCATACCGCAATACCGAAAGGTTGATCTTGTAAGCTAGAAAAGTCAATATCTTGTTTCAAAATGTCCCCTGTTTTCAATTTACGTTTAAATTCTAATTTCCAAGCCGATCCTGTATAAGCTCCAACACAAGAAATGTCGGCACGCTCACCAATTAATGGAGCCACGATATAACTTGGGAAACATTTTGCACCATTACCTTTCAATCCTGGAGTTTGTGCATAATCAACAGCGCTTGAAGCAGGGTCGATCGTACCACCGGCATAAGTTAAAACACCAGTTAAGCTTACATTGGTAATTTTTCTGGCAGCACCACCAGGTAAGGTATCGCTTGTTTTAATATAATAGTAGTTTGTTGCATTCGGAATAATCCACATCGGTACGTTTACGGTAGCACCGGTATCGTTAAGCTTTAATGCTTGTCGGTTGGTTGTTGAACCTTGAGCAGGAGATACTCCATAAACTGGACCATTAGGCCAAGTAGTAGAAGTACTAGCTACAGAAATCCCATCAACGTGACGGCCATTACCTGAACCACCTGTTAAATTGGTTACTCCTGGGCCACCTGCCCAATCTTGGTAGTTATCATCCATTTGCTGATACACTAAATCTTTGTTCATGTGACACCACCACATATCAATTTTTTCGTTGGCACCATTGG
This sequence comes from uncultured Bacteroidota bacterium, assembly GCA_903897855.1. Lineage (GTDB taxonomy): Bacteria > Bacteroidota > Bacteroidia > UKL13-3 > UKL13-3 > CAINMV01. The sequence continues at coordinate 107,424 of CAIUDH010000026.1, forward strand.
TATAGTGGTTACCACTTCCAGCGTTCGATTTAATCACCGCAGGTGTTTTAGAATAATCCATATAAGGAGTAAAAATATGACAGCTTGAGTAACAGGTTTGAGCTGTGAATTTCGAAGTAGAATTATCAATATTCCATAGCATCGCAAATTTGTCTTCGCTATTGCAATCTCTTGTAACAGTACCATTGGCATCAAAGGTTTTGCCACTCGACGATTCTTGAGCCCAACCGGTAGCAGGATAGGCAACGCCTGGCTTATAATACCAAGTAGCCACACCTTCACTCTTAGAGGCGTCATTCCACTCGGCTAAGAAATAGATGTACTGATCGTCGTACATAGAGCGGAGGGTAGTAGGATAGGTTTCGCCGATATAACCGGTAAACATACCATTTCCTGCATCGGGTACCTGAGGTGTAACTTCAATTTTTGCTGCTGCATCCCATGAGGCATCAACAACACCGTCCATGGTAGGGGCAGTGGCAACTTTTTTAGAGATAAGTGTGGTGGCACTTACTTTAGCTTTTGGACCAATGTACTGGTCGTTTTTTGTACAACTAGCCATATAGCCTAATGCCAATACAACGGTAGTTAGTACCCAGACAGATTTACTTTTTAGAATGTTCATAATATAGATAGATTTGGTTAATGATTTATTTAACGCTTCAAAGATATATTAAGGATTATATTGAATAATATGACTTATGTCAGAACATTAAATGATTAATATCATTTTTTAGGATGGAAACTGCTTTTCAAAAGTATTTAACTTCTCAAGATCACCTTGTCATACGATATCGATGGTTCGAATATTGTCTTATGTTTTGATTAAGAGTTTTAAGTGGCATCCTATGGTTTTTAGTAACTAAGTAATTTGGAGGCGATACTCCCAATTCATTTTAATTGTGAAATCAACTACAAATCAAGTAGTTTTGCGGTTTATTTTTAAAATACCATTCCAAACCGATACTATTTTGTGATCAAAAAGCAGATTTGAATGATGGAATAAGCGGTGTGTTTAACTGAAAATTAATTATGGATACCCCAAAAAACCAATGGCTGCCGAAACACTTTAAAATTGGCAGATCAGCTCTATTTTTTATTCTTTTCTCTCCCCTTTTGGTGGGGAATTGCAGCAATTCCATCAAAGAAGCAGAACCTATTAACTTTTCAACTACGAACCTAAGTGTTGGCACCTTTAGAAATGGTGACACCATTGCAGAAATAATATCAGCAGCAGATTGGATAAAAGCAGGCAATGATGGCACTCCAGCCTGGTGTTCATATGATAACGACTCGCTTAATCATGCCGTTTATGGCAAGCTATACAACTGGTTTGCTGTGAACGACCCGCGTGGATTAGCCCCTGTGGGATGGCATATTCCAAGCGATTCGGAATGGACTGTACTCACTGATTATTGGGGTGGTGAGGCAGTAGCAGGGGGGAAAATGAAAACGACCTCGGGTTGGGATTCGGGTGGGAATGGAACAAACGAAAGCTCCTTTACGGCGCTGCCAGGTGGTTCACGTCACGGCAACGGAAATTTTGTAGATGAAATTGGTGGATATGCTTTTTGGTGGAGTTCAACCGAATCTGCTTCCGGCAGTGCCTATATTCGGTATTTGGATTACACGAATGGGAAAATAATGAGAGCTAGTGATGGAAGAAAGGCTGGGTTTTCTGTTCGATGTGTAAAGGATTAGGTTCAAATTACTCTGATATTGGATGTCGAAAATAGTTAGAATAAAAAAACCCGGCAAGTTAAGTACCGGGTTTTTTTATTGAAAACAGCACTTGCTTATTTAGTAAGTGTTCTCATGTAATTTATTATATTCCATATTTCATCGGCATCAGGAATTTTTTTCTTAAAGCTTGGCATGTCCTCTCTTCCTTCTGATATTTTAAAGAATAAAGTGCCATCCGATTGCTTTTGAACCGCTGGTGTAGCAAAGTTTCCTGGTTCGGTTTTTAGTTGAGCTGCTTTGGTACCGTCGCCATGCCCGGTTTTGCCATGGCATGAGGCGCAATGTTTGGTCCATAAGGCTTTTCCTTCAGCAATTGCCGCGGCATCAGTTTTTACGGGGTTCACCATTTTTGCGTTTTTGTCGGGCACTGGCCAAGGTTTTTTGGCTTGAGAAGGTTTAAAACCGGTGGTCATGCCAAAAATAAGAATCCCTAAAAATAGGGAGGATACGGTAATAACTAATTTGTTTTTCATTTTAATGAGATTAGATAAATTTAGGGTTCAAATATAATATATCTAGCCTTTTATCAAAATACATGCCAACAATTTCTTAGCTGAAAATATTATTTAGACTCGAGATTAATTCAACTCGTCAAGCACCTCTTTTTTATAATTTCCGAATTGAATTGCGTGTCGGTGCTTTTAGTTGCCAACCCAAATGAATAATTTTGCAGAGGAATGAAGATTACCTATATCGTCGCTTTTATAATTTTTTATCTTACTTTTAATGGATGTAGACCCAGCAAAAGCAATGATTTGAAAACTATAAATAAGCACGATACCCCAACGGTCGTTATAAGCAAGAACATTTCCGACACCCCTCTTACCTATCATCTATTAGTTTTAAATAAAAATAACATTTCGTTGTTAAGGTCCATAACTTCTCATGATAAATTAAATGTCCTTTTTGCGCTGAACCGAGTAGACAGTCTCCATTTGTTTTCCCAAGACACATTGGTGATTCCGGATACTTTCATTACCGATTTGAGGGCATATTCTCCTTTTCCTTCGCAAGTGGATGAGCTAAACACCGTACATAAAATTATTTTCATAAACTATACTACGCAAGACTTTGGAGCTTACGAACATGGAAAACTCCTTCGTTGGGGGCCTATTAGTATGGGGAATGAATCCACTCCCACACCCACAGGGCTTTTTTTTACGAATTGGAAATCGAAAAGAACCATAAGCACCGATAATCCGGATTGGATCATGAACTGGTATTTTAATCTAGACAATAGTCGTGGCGTATCGATTCATGAATACGCCCTTCCAGGTTATGCGGCATCACACGCCTGTATACGTATGCTTCATTCGGATGCTTTTTGGTTTTACTACTGGGCCGATCAGTGGATGCTAGAGAGTAAAACAAAAATCAGTGCCTATGGAACTCCGGCCATCATATTTGGGCAATATCTTTATGGCAAGCAGAAACCATGGCTTAAACTAAGCGATAATAAAACAATCCTGCCCATTTCGAAAGAGGAAGTTTTAGGGGTATTACAAGGGCACCTCTCCTTAATTTTGGAACGACAAGCAATACGCGACACTTTGATTACGAATGCCAAAAAATAGGCCAATGTAAATTAAAATTTACGACTGCTTTTCTATGACTCGCATGTTTTGTGCTCGACTTTATTTTTTTTTACTGACCCAGGTCATTGGCTGACGTTTAACTTGGTTATAACTTTGCGAAAAAAATTATTATGGATACTAAGACGTCATCAAATCGTACCAATTTCGCCGAGAAGATCATTGACGGTCTTCAAAAGGCACAACAGGAAATTGAAGAACTGACCTTGCAATTTGCTTTAGGTAAAGCAGAGGCCTCCGAAAAGTTCGAGGAAATTAAAAAAGAATTTTCCGAAAAGTCAAATGAATGGAAACGTGTTTTTTCGCACCTAAAATCGGTTACGGAAGAGAAAACCATAGCACTCAGAACAAAGATGGAGGAGTTGCAATTGCAATTGGCATTAGGAAAGGCGGAGGCGAAAGAAGCTTTTGAAGAACAGCGCAAAAAAATCATGAACCTAATACAGGAGATTGAAGTGGAGATAAAAAACAATCCAGAGTTAACAATTAGGTTGAATGAGTTTAAAATCGACTTGGAGAAATTTAAGTTGAAAATGGAGGTATTGAAATTGAAGTTTGAACTAAAAAAATTTGAGATGAAGGATGATTTTAAAAGCGAGATGGCGGATACTAAGCATAAAATCGAAAAAATATTTGGGAAGGTGGAGGACAAATGGGATGATGCAAAAAAGAAATACTCAAGTTTTGGCGATGAGATAGATCTTACATATAAACATCTAAAAAATGCCATAAAGTCGCTCTAATAAAAAGACTCTTTTGCTTTCGGATAATTATGCGCAAATTTGGGTTTGAATTTCTAACTGCTTATTGACGCTTGGTTAAATTTTAAAATAGCGAATGCCATCGTGTTTATTTCATCGCGAAAAAACAAATTCGAATGGGTATTTATCAGTCAGCAGCATTTAATTTCAACAATATAATATTAATCAATACAGGCTATCATGGATAAAATTCTTGTTACTACCGACTTCTCTTCTAACTCAAAAGCAGGATTGCGCTTTGCCATCCAACTCGCATCTCAAGCGAAGTATGAATTAATATTTTTTCATGCTTATTATTTTGAGAAGCCCACTACATGGAGCGGGCCTACTACGGCAGCTTTCGAAAAACGCTCAGCAGAAGCGATTCAAAAAAAGCTGGATCGCTTTGTTCAATCGGTCTATAAGAGCATGGGGCTCGTGAGGCGTAATGAAAAATGTGTCATCGTAAGTTCAATTCTCACCGATAGTTGTATCTTGGAATATGCGCAGAAAAGCAAGGTTAATTTTATTTGTATCAGTACCAGAGGGGCTAGCAAGCTTAAAAAGTGGCTCGGTACAAATACATCATACCTTATTAATCATGCCCCGGTTCCCGTTATAGCGGTGCCTTATAACTATCGTAAGAAAGACATAAAAACAGTGCTTTACGCTTCCGATTTGATGCATGTAGAGAAGGAGCTGAAAAAAGTTTTAGCTTTTTCAAAACCGCTCAAAGCGGCCGTAGAACTTCTTCATTTCAATTATCCTACGGAGGAGGTCAGCAGTAAAAAAATTATGGTGCGGGAAGCCAAGATGTTTTCAAAGCATGCCATAAAAGTACATCTCGAAACGGTGAATCTCGCCGAACGTTTAGTTGCGAATATTGAGGGGGTGGTGAAGCAATCGAAACCCTCTGTGATGATAATGTTTACCGAGCAAAACAGAAGTTTTTTTGATAAGATATTTCTTTCGAGCAATGCTGCCGACTATTCTTTCACTTCGAAAGTGCCGTTGCTTGTTTTTAATAAAGCGTAGACTAAAAAACAAAAGCAGGAATTTTATTTTTTTGGATTCAGCTTCTTTTTGAAGTACCGTTTAAGCGGCCATGTATGTTTTAAGGCTTCCATATTCTCATTAAAATTACCCGCCCCGGCTTTTATGTTTTCCATGCTTAAATTAAGATCGTGAACAAAGGTTGTATCGGTTAATAATGTTCCGACGGTGCCATTGCCATTTCTTAAATTTTCAGAAATATTTCTAAAGTTACCTGTTATGATAGCGACTGAATCGCTGAGTGCCTGAATGTTCACAATGGTCTGGTTGAGATTGTGTGAAAACTCGGTGTCAACAAGCAATGCTCCTGCGGTTCCTTTTCCGGATTTAATATCTTGAACTATTTTTTTCAAGTCGCCCGTAATAATAGCCGAATAATCACTGGTGAGTTTAATTCTTACCACGGCATTTCGGACATTCTCGGCCACTACGGTATCGGTTAACAAGCGCCATAATGAATTGGTATTATTAAACTTTTCGGAGACCCCTTTTAAGTTAAAGGTAATTGCATTTAAATTATCATTAGTCATGACGAGTGTTCGCAAGGCTTCTTCCATTTGAATCGGATTCATCGCTTTAAGTAGATCGCCTTCCTGCACAGGAAGGGCTCCAGTTTCTCCAGGAGAAATATTGATAATCTTATTTCCTAATAACCCATCGGTACCGATAGAAACGATGGCGTTTTTATTGATAAACTGAATCGATTTTGTGTCAATGGTGAACTCCACCTTGATCGCAGTGTCGGATACAGGATACACTTGTGACACCGTGCCCACATCAATACCATTGAAGCGCACATTATTTCCTGACATTAATCCTCCGATATTGCTAAAATCGGCACTCACCTTGATGGTAGAACTGAAGATATTTTTTTTACTTCCGATATAGTAAAGTCCAGCCACTAGGCAAGTGGTAGCCACCAGAACGAAGAGTCCAAGTTTAGCTGTATTTAACGGTTGTTTTTTCATGACATTAATCAAAAAATTGTTTAACTTTAATATCTGTCGACTGGCTTAATTCGGCATACGTTCCGGTAGCATAACAAACGCCATCGATGAGCATAACAATTCGGTTTGATGTTATTTTCACACAGCTCATATCGTGTGAAATAATAATGGAGGAAGTGTTATATTTTTGTTGAATCTCTAACATCAGGTTACTTATCTCTCTACTTGTAATGGGGTCGAGGCCAGTGGTGGGCTCATCATAGAGAATAATATTGGGCTTAAGAATTAAGGTACGTGCTAAGGCGATTCGTTTTCTCATGCCGCCTGAAAGCTCGGCGGGCATTTTATCGATGGTGTCAACCAGTCCAACGTTCGATAGGGCATGTCGCACCAACTCATTCACACTTTCCTTGGTGGTTTTTATCCAATGCCTGCGTAGTGGAAATTCAAGATTTTCGCGCACGGTCATCGAATCATAGAGTGCGTTGCTTTGGAATAAGAAACCCACTTTTACCCTTAGTTTATCCAAGGCATCATGAGAAAGCTCCGGCACTTCATCGCCATAAACTTTGATACTACCTGCATCGGGGGTGAGGAGTCCAATAAGACATTTTATCAGAACAGATTTTCCCGAGCCTGACTTGCCTAATACCACTAAATTTTCGCCCTGATGCAGTTCGAGGTCAAAATTGCGTAGCACATGACTCCCTCCAAACGACTTTTTTAAGCCTTTAATCTGTATAACAGGGGGATCCTTGAATTGGCTCTTGGAGGTCATAGGATGCTTAGGATATCGGCAATTTGGGCAGCCATTAAATCAATAATAAAGACAACAAAGATGGAAGTTACCACGGAAGAGTTCGCTGCTCTACCAACTCCCTGAGTACCGTTGGTGGTTGAAAACCCTTTAAAACAGCCAATGATTCCAATAGCGAAGCCAAAAAAGAATGCTTTAATGATAGAGGGTAACACATCTCCAAAACTAAGTGATTCAAAAACCTGGTTACTGAAAAGATGGAAACTCACCACCTGTTTCATATTCACGCCCAAAAAAGCCCCGTAGAGTGCGATGGTATCGCTTAGAACGATTAAAAGCGGGATCATCAAGATGGCAGCGAAAACGCGTGTTACCACGAGATACTTAAAGGGGTTTGTACCCGACACCTCCATGGCATCGATTTGTTCGGTGACTTTCATTGAGCCAAGCTCTGCACCAATGCTGGAACCTATTTTTCCGGCGCAAATTAAAGCTGTGATTACTGGCACTATTTCTCTTACTAATGAAACAGCAACGACCGAAGGCAACCAGGACTCAGCTCCAAAAGCCTGGAGTGAAGGCTGCGATTGAATGGTAATAACCAACCCCATAATTAACCCCGTAATGGCTACGAGTGGAAGTGTTTTGTTACCGATATTGAAACACTGCCTGAAAAATTCGGCAAATTCATATCGTGGCTTAAATCCTTCCCGAAAGAACCGAAGCATAAAGCGATACAACTCGCCTATCTCACTTAAGAAGTCGTCCAATACACTCGAATTCATTGATATTTTGGTATTGTATTTAATCGTGAAGGGCCGGTAGCGGAACCTTGGTAAGATACTTCATATTTACCGGTATTAGAGTGTATTACTGGGGCTTCAAAAAGATTAAAGAGCGAGCGTTTGCAGATTAATTTTTGTGCTAAGGAGGCGGCATACTGGCAGGCATTGAGCGACGATTGGTTAAAATCGGTTCCAACAATGATAGTTTTCATGATGATTTTTTGAATTCGTAAATTTTAATACCAGTATCGTATACGAAGGTAGGCTAATAAGTTGTTTACAGATAATTTTTAATTGCTCAACTCCTCGCCTTGTTTGTTCTGTTCTTCTAAAGTCCAGTCTTGGGTAAGGGTTGTTTCGAGCCAAACTTTCCCCGATTTTCTATAAACCAAGACGCCCAAACCATAAGTATCATGAAATTTTTGATTCAATTTTTCTACGGTCATCGATGGGATGATGCAGATTTCTATCTCTTTATCATGTTCTTTAAACTCTCCTAAAGTTTTACTATCATATTTTAAAAATTTCAAGGAGGAGGCGCTATTAGGAAGGTTTGGTTTTAAAAAAAACTCCAGCTTCAAATAGGGGAAAATCGTATTGAATTCCTCCTTCACGGAGGATATTTTCCGGTGATCATAAACCATTATTTGTAAGAGGTCGTTTTTCATCATTTTAATTTATTTCTGTGAAAAGCGACTCCTGTAAATAGCCTTGACAGAGCAATTTTGCTTTATTTTTTGTGTATTTAATTATAGTCGATGACATATTTTTATAAACTTGTTGCCCTCTATTTCGAATACTTCTGCGTTGTTTAATGCAAATAGCATAGACGTCACGAAGCCGTCTATTTTAGTAATAACAAAAATATAGTCTCAAAATGGAATCGTGCATGAGGATGGTCAGCAGACGATATGATTAATATCAGTTTTTGTGGCTTCTCGAGAAAAGGCGGTGTTTGAAAAGCACAAGCAGGGCCTTTGTTTCAGAAGGATCATTTTAAAAAGAAAATATTTAGCCCCCCCTAAATTTGCTAAAGACTAACCACAATCATGTAGGGAAGTGAGATTTTAATTTTTCATCTCGGCCAATTTATCGTATTCTAGAATCGTTATTTTCCCTCCAGCGACATCAATAAACTTTTCTTCTTTAAAGTCGCTCAGGGTACGTATCACTGTTTCGGTAGCGGTGCCAACAAGGTTTGCAAGATCCTCTCTTGAAACATTCATGCTGAATATTTTTTCTCCTTCTTTTTTATATTTATTGGAGAGTTTAACGAGGGCCTCTGCCACTCTTTTCCTAACCGAGTTGTAGGCCAACTTGAGTAGTTGTTTCTCATTTTCTCTCAAGTTATTCGAAAGAATCTCGATGAATTTTTTCGATACTCCATGATTGAGGTAGAGCAGTGAGAAGAAATCTTCTTTGGGGAGCATATAAATCTCTGAATCTTCAAGTGTAGTAGCCGACCCCGAATGTTTTTCTTCTTGTAAAAGGGAGAGGTATCCAAAAAAATCTCCTTCATTATGGAGTGCCGTGATAAGTTCTTTTCCGGCTTCATTGGTTTGATAAATTTTTACCTTTCCCTTACTTACAAAATACACCCCTCTCGGATAACTTCCTTCTTTATAAATATCATCTTTCTTTTTATAGTGTCGCAAATCATGTTCTTCTGATAGTTTTTTTAGCGATTCTATTCCTTTCGCTTCAGCAAGAAAATTATTGATACCTTCTAAATTCTTAGTAAACACATTTTTTAGGATGTCATTCTTCTTGAGTCGGCTTTCAATAGCATTGAGTAACTCCACATCGTCGAATGGCTTCGTCAAATAGTCGTCAGCACCCATTTCCATCCCTTTTCGAAGGTCGCTTCGCTCGGCTTTTGCCGTTAAAAAAATGAAAGGTATACCGGAAGTATCTTCGTTTTTTGCCAATAAATGAAGAACGCCATAACCATCGAGTACAGGCATCATGATATCACAGATAATCAAATCGGGACTTTCTTTTTGAGCCAATTCTACGCCTTCTTTGCCATTACTGGCTGTTAGTACATGATATTGAGCCAATTTTAGGATTTCGGCTGTGTTCTCGCGCACATCAGCATTGTCTTCAATTAAAAGAATTGTCTTCATAGGTTACTGAGGGATTATAATGGTAAATATGGTTCCTATATTTTGTGTACTTTGAAAGTCGATTGATCCGTTCATCTGTTCGGCATATTTTGCTACGATATGTAAACCCAAGCCTGTACCTTGTATGTGGGCGGCATTATGCCCTCTGAAAAAACGTTCAAACAAATGTTTTTGGTCTTCTTGTGAAATACCTATCCCATTATCCTTGATGGAAATGCGCACCGCAGAGTTTGTAACATGGGCTCTAATTTCAATCTCTCCATTTTCTTTCGTAAATTTAATGGCATTGGAAATAAAATTAAATAAAATATTTTTCAAGATTTTTTTATCGAGAGAAACGACTTCATTTCCGGTATGTTGATGAATGAAATGCTGCCCCTCTCTGGCTAATGAATGCATCTCTGAAATAATCTCTGTGATAAACGTTTTGAGGTTCAACGATTCTGGCATATTCTCAATTTTCCCTTCTTCTAATTTCCCTACCGACAGTAGGTCATTTAAAATGTCGGTAAGGTTATTGATGGAAGTTTTTATTTTATTGACATGCTTGGCCTGATTTATTTTGTCGTTATGTTCCCCGTATTTGGTAACCAAAGAAAGAGAAGATAACATGGTGGTGAGCGGCGTCCTGAATTCGTGTGATGCCATGGAAACGAATCGAGATTTTAATTCATTGAGTTCTTTTTCTTTATGAAGGGCATTAAATAATTCCTTTTTTGTTTTCTCTAGTTCCTGAATCGCTTCCTCTAAAATAAGGGTTCTGTTTTTTACGTGTTTCTCAAGTTCTGTCGAATAATTTTTAAGTTTTTCTTTGGCTTGCGTAGAAATTGTTGTATCCAATATAAAGGCGATCACAAAAGTACCTTCTGCAGTGGTATAGGGGCTTAGACTTATTTCAACGGGAAACTCAGTACCATCTTTTTTCAATCCAAAAATGTCGGTGGTGGTTCCCATGGATCGTGGGTGAGGATTTCTATTAAACCGATCAACATGATCAGGATGTTTCTCGGTAAATTTTTTTGGAACTAACACTTCGATTTTTTTACCGATCAATTCCCCGGCATTATATCCGAATAGTTTTTCTGCACTCGGGTTAATCTGAATAATTTCACGAAGTTTATTGATCACCAAAATACCTTCGGTAGCATAAACAAATAGGACATCGTTGCTTGCTGAAACTGTCATTTAGGGAGCTTAATCACGGGACAAATTTAGGTGTTTCGATTTGAAAGAATAGATAATAGTTAAAATTAAATAAAAGCATCAATTGGCCTAAAAAGTAAGTATTGTATTTCAAGCAAATAGTTTATGGAGCGCCAACAAATATCAATATTTTGTGTTTAAAGTTTTAAGTTCAACGAGTTAAACGGAATCTTTCTTTGATTAACGAATTTGTTTTCTACTTTCGCAGCTTGTTATTTGTATCTATTGAAAGTTCAACCGAAGAAACATTTAGGGCAGCATTTTTTAAAGAATGAGGCCATTGCTCAGGATATTGCCCAGAGTCTTTTATACCGGCTTCCTTATAAAAAGGTGCTGGAAATAGGAGCCGGAATGGGCGTGCTCACAAAATACTTACTTGAAGATCAACGCTTTGAAACATGGGTGGTTGAGATTGATAGCGAGAGTATACTGTATTTGCAAGCGCATTATCTGCCGATTACCTCACGTCTACTCGAGCAAGATTTTTTATGGATGGATCTGCAAAAATTTTCTCCGGAACCTTTTGCTATTATTGGGAATTTTCCCTATAATATTTCGTCTCAAATATTATTTAAGGCACTTGAAAATAAAAATGTAGTGTGTGAGGTGGTAGGGATGTTTCAAAAGGAAGTGGCACAGCGTATTGCCTCTCCTCCAGGAAGTCGAGAATATGGTATCTTAAGTGTATTGCTTCAGGCCTTTTATGATATTGAATATTTATTTACGGTGAATGAAAATGAGTTTAATCCTCCTCCAAAGGTAAAGAGCGGAGTCATTCGTTTGGTTAGAAACGCAACCGAAACTCTGGCCTGTGATGAAGCAAAATTTAAACTGGTGGTAAAAACGGGGTTTAATCAGCGCCGGAAAACTTTGAGAAATGCCTTGCAATCGCTCGTGAATGAGAAGAGTATTTTGTCAGACGAAATCTATTCAAAACGCGCTGAACAATTGTCGGTAGCCGATTTTGTCTGGATTACACAGCAGCTTTTCGCATGATCTGTTCGTCGATGACGAATTGTCGAAAACGGTTTTTGGGGCTTTTAAAGACGGATCATCTAATTTTTATCAAAGTATAATATTCCCTTTTTTACGGTCAGATACTCCTCAAAATTATTGACATAGAGCGCTCCTGTACCAAGGCCTTGGGGCATGGAGAATTTTAAAGTACCACAATATTGGGCAATAGCATTCAAGCCAATATTGCTTTCTAAGGCGGAGGTGATCCACCATCCAATATTGTTTTTGGATGCAGTATCAATTAAACGGTTACAGTTTTTAAATCCACCCAGTAAGGTAGGTTTCAATACAATAAACTGGGGCCGAATATAGTTAAGAAGTTTTTCACTCGTACCTATCACATTCGCTCCAATAAGCTCTTCATCCAAAGCAATAGGTAATTTGGTTTCGGCACAGAGTTGTTGCATCGCATCGTGTTGATTCGATTTTATGGGTTGTTCGATACTATGAAGTTCAAAGGTGGCTAGGTCATTCAGCTTTTGCTTCGCATCGTCTATGGTAAAGGCACCATTGGCATCCACACGTAAGGTGATTTTATGAGCGCTGTACTTTTTTCTCACCTGCTCAAGTAAACGGCATTCTTCATCAAAATCGAGCGCACCGATTTTTAATTTTATACAAGTATAACCCGCTTCTATCTTTTGCTCAATTTGCTGCCACATGTTTTCTTTGCTGGCCATCCACACCAATCCATTAATTGGGATTCCTTCTTTTTTTTCGGTGAAGGCAGAGTGAAAGAGGAGGTAAGGCTCTTTATATTTTAGCTTTTCGAAGGCGCATTCCAAAGCAAATTGTATGGATGGAAAATGTTGTAACTGCAAGACGTCATAAATTTCAAGGATGTCATTTTGTTCGTTGAGATAGGTGCAAACCTCGAGCATTTTCTCCTCCATTTTAGGCATGGAATCGATGCTCAAATCGGGCAATGGTGCAGCCTCAGCTACAGCCACGTGGGAGCCATTGGAGAGGGTTAACAGATACATGACCTTCTCGTTGTAACTACCGCGGCTGGTATGTGCCGGAACTTTAAATTGCAAAAGATGTTTTTTATAGGAAGCCTGCATAGGATCGCAAAGGTATATTAAATAAAAATTGCTTAAAATTGCGTGTCCATGCGTTTAACAAGAGTTTTTTCAGCCATAGTTCTGGGAGTAATACTACTTCAAAGCTCTGTTATGTTAATTTTTTGGCAATCTCAGGTTGAGCAGCTACACTTTAAAAACTGGGATGCTAATGTTTCAGAGGATATCGTAAAACTAAGTTTAACTTATGATGAGTATGAAAAATGCAGGGTGAACAGTCATGAGATTCGAATTCATAATGAGATGTATGATATTAAACGCTGCACGAGGACGGCGTTGGGCGTTGAATTGATAGCGGTATGTGACCCTGAAGAAAAGCGCTTGAGCGATAATATTTCTAATTTATTTTCTTCTGCAAACGCCACAGCGGATGGTTCAAAAAGAATTCAATTATCCATCCTTTTTACGCTGAATTATATTCATCCTCTGTATGAATTCACCTTCGAAGAGGCGAGTTTCTTTACTCGGCTTCATTTTCAGAACCTCTTGTCGGAGACTACTCATTACGGTGATATCGCAACACCACCTCCGAAATTGAAACTGACCACCTAATATTTTTTTTATTTCCAGGTTCATTTTATTTTACCTTGGAAGTATTCATATTGTATCCTAAAGAAACAGGAGTTTCTTCTTTGGTTTATCGACCTTAGATTTTGGGAACAGTTTATCTTTTTTAAATTATTTATTTTCTAATATGAAATCAATTCAAAATATAGTTTACAAAATCATATTGTTTATGGTGCTTTCAATTTGTGTTTTTCAATCGAAGGCTCAAATTATTGAAGACACTGTGAATATTAAAGAAATTGTTATTTCTGCCAACAAGGAAGTGCAGGATAAAAATAAGGTTGCGCAACAAGTTGTTGTGATTACACAGGATGAAATTGCAAAAGCCAATGCTGCCTCTACAGCCGATTTAGTAGCGGCTCAGGGTATACCCGTTCAGAAGAGTCAGCAAGGTGGAGGGAGCCCAATATTGCGAGGCTTTGAAGCGAGTCGTGTGTTGCTTGTGGTGGATGGCGTGCGCATGAATAATATTATTTACCGTTCCGGGCATTTACAGAATATGGTAACCATGGACAATGCCATGCTGGAGCGTGTGGAAATTGCGTATGGCCCCGCTTCAACGGTTTATGGCAGTGATGCGCTTGGAGGTGCTATTCATTTTTTCACCAAAAACCCAACGCTTTCTCTTGATCACAAGATGAATTTAAAAGTGAATGCGTTTGTTCGCTACGGTACGGTAAACAAAGAAAAATCGGAACATCTGGATCTTAATTTTGGGTTTAAAAAACTAGCCTTTTTGCTCTCTGTTACGAACAGTAATTTCGGAGATCTTGAGAGCGGTAAGAATTTAAACCCATTTTATGCCTACAGCTATGGTTTACGGCCCATTTATGCCGAAAGAGTGAATGGTAAAGATTCGGTAATAACCAATGCCGATAAGTATCTTCAGAAATTCAGCGGGTTCAAACAAATGGATTTTATGGGCAAAATTTTATATCAGCAAAGCGCCAAAATTTCGCATCTGATTAACATGCAATATTCCAACAGTGGCAATGTGCCTCGATACGACAGGCTTACCGACCCTAAGGGAAACGGCTTGAATAGTGCGCAGTGGTATTATGGTCCACAGTTGCGTTGGTTGTGTATTTATTCTTTCAAGTACCTGGATAATTCGAAACAATGGTTTCATGGCATTACCGTTAATGCTAGCAGTCAAAAAATTCAAGAGAGCAGGCACAATCGTAATTTCGGCAGCCAAAACCTGAACCATCGAGTGGAAGATGTTTTGGTATCAGGTATAAATATTGATGTCGACAACAAATTCAAACAGCATGATTTGCGATTTGGAATCGATATCCAGAACAATTCATTAAAATCGACTGCCACACAGGATAAAATTGTTGATTTGCAAACGGTTGCTTTGGATACCAGATATCCTGATGGAATGAATACGATGCTCAATGCAGCGGTATATGCCACACATACCTGGGAGATTACCCCCAAACTTTATTTAAATGATGGCATTCGTATGGGGATCAGCAATCTGCATTCTACTATCAAAGACAATTCATTCTTAGCCTTGCCATATACCAGCATGGATCAAAAAACGCCTGTGTACTCGGGCAATATAGGAATCATCAATAACCCGAACGAAAACTGGCGCCTCTCCCTTTTTACCAATACGGGGTTTCGTGTGCCCAATGTAGATGATTTAAGCAAGATTTTCGAATCGGCTTCTGGTAGGCTCGTGGTGCCTAATACTAACTTAAGGCCAGAGAAAACATGGACCACAGATTTGAGTGTTTCGCGAAAAATGGGGAAGAAAATCACTTGGGAAAATGTGTTCTATTACACGTTGCTTCGCGATGCCATTGTGACGGATAATTTTAAATTCAATGGGCAGGATTCAGTGGTATACGATAATACGATGTCGGTGGTGGTAGCTCCTCAGAACAAAGATAAGGCCTATGTGTATGGCTTAAGTAGCAACTATGGTTATAGAGTGGACGAGAATTTCACCATCAAGGCCAATTTTAATTATACCTATGGCAGAATAAAAACCGATTCATTTGATTATCCTCTGGATCATATTGCACCCATTACCGGAAGTGCCGTATTGCAGTATGCCGAGAAAAAATTTAGTGGCGATTTTTCTATCCTGTTTAATGGGTGGAAGAAGATTAAACAGTATAATATGTTAGGAGAAGACAATCAGCAGTATGCCACTTTTGATGGCACTCCCGCTTGGTTCACCTTAAACCTGCGTGCACAATATATATTGAATCGATACGGTATCATACAAGCTGGGATAGAGAATATTTTGGATACCCAATACCGCACTTTTGCTTCCGGTATTAATGCTCCTGGACGTAATCTTTATATTGCTTTGCGTTTTAAGTATTGAGATAGATCATGTATTTGGTAATGTATTAAACAGGCTCATTTACTTTTGTAAATGAGCCTGTTTATTTGATTTGGTTTTATGGTATAATAACATTAACCGAAGAGAAGCAAAAGAGAAGAACTAAAAGTGCCAACAATAAATCCTAAATAAAGTTGAGGTAAGGTATGCGCTTTTAGAAGATAGCGACAGTAACCAACAATTCCACCAAGCAGCACGATGCCAATAAGATACCAGCGCAGGTCGGAGTTATTAAGATATGAAAGGGTGAATCCTAATCCAAAAAGGAAACCGATGCCGAGGGTATGTAAACTTATTTTATAAAACAAGGTGATGCCGAGTGAGAGGATGCAAGCAGCTGTAGTACTTAAAAAATACCACTGATAGAGTTCTGTTAAATTGGCATGCCGCATTAAATAATAATTAAAAAGCAGGGCTGCCGACGTGAATAAGAGTGGCAAACGACGTTCCTGTATCGATTCCATTTCATAGGTCTGAATGGATCCACTTCGTTTCAGTGCATAAACAAAGTAGGCTGGTAAAGCGACTACTGTTATTGTAAAAGCGCTTAGAATAACGAGTAAGGATTGACCATGAAAGGAGCTGTAATTGAAATGATTGAATACCCAAAATCCTATTACGGGCATAAACAAAGGATGGGTGAGAGCAGAAAGGTAGCGTGCATTTCGATGGGCAAGGGCGGGGGAGCTCATTATATCATTAAAGTTCTTTGCGCATTCGAGCCACCGGAATATTCAATTGTTCACGATATTTAGCTACAGTGCGTCGAGCAATAGTATATCCTTTCTCTTTAAGTATTTCCATTAGTTTTTCGTCAGGAATAGGTTTGTGTTTATCTTCGTCGCCGATGGCATCCTGCAATATCTTTTTCACTTCACGATTCGAAACCTCCTCTCCATCTTCCGTTTGTATGCCTTCGCTAAAAAAGAATTTCAGAGGAATGACACCAAAGTCAGTTTCAATATATTTACTGTTTGCTACGCGAGAGATGGTGCTTATATCCATCTTCACATAATCAGCAATATTTTTTAATATCATCGGTTTTAATTTTTTCTCATCCCCGGTTAAAAAATATTCGTATTGCTGTAAAACAATGGCACGCATGGTATTGAGCAGGGTGTTCTGGCGTTGTTTCACGCTGTCGATAAACCATTTTGCACCATCTAATTTCTGCTTAATATATTGCACGGCATCTCTTTGTTCACGAGTGGGCTTGGCCGATTTTTCATATCCCTGTAAGGCCTCTTTGTAACTACGACTGATGTTAAGTTCAGGTGCATTACGAGAGTTTAAGGTGACTTCTAAATTGCCATCGGTATTAGTTAAAATAAAATCAGGGATAATATACTGTGATTTCATTTCAGCAGCATTCTCACCGGGCTTTGGATTCAGGTGGGAAATGAGTTCAATCGCTTCTTTCAGTTGCTCGTTGCTAATTTCCAAACGTTTAATAAGTTTGTCATAATGCTTCTTACTAAATTCGTCCATGAAGTCCACGATAATTCGAAGGGCAAGTTTTACCAGCGGCAGGTTTTTATCGCGACGTTTAAGCTGGAGTACCAAACACTCCTGCAAGTCGCGTGCGCCGATTCCTGCCGGTTCCATGGTTTGAATTATTTTTAGCAGATGCTCTAAAACAGCAGTTGTTGTTTCTGTGTTTAAGGAGAAGGCAATATCGTTTGCCATTGCCATCAAGGAACGTCGCAGGTATCCATCATCGTCGATGCTTCCAATAATATATTCTGCCAGCTGATGTTCAGCCTCTGTAAGTTTAAAAGCGGTGAGTTGCTCTTTCAAGTTTTCATGAAAGGTGCTGCTTGTAGCAATAAAGAATTCTTTAGGCTCTTCATCACCTGTTAGATCTTCCCCAAGATGGAAGCCATCATTATCGTCGAAATTGGTATAGCTACTGAGATCAAAGAGCTCATCCTCAAAAACCTCTTCGGTCGTAGATTCGTAGTCTGTAATCTCTTCTGAAAGGGTATCAAATTCTTTGTCATCAGCATTTACCGGTGTTATATCTTCAGTGCTTTGGGTGTTATTATAATCGATCAGGTCGCCCTCATTGTCTTCGTCATTCTTAGCCTCATCAATAGCTGGGTTTTCGATTAATTCCTGCTCAACACGTTCTTCAAAATCGGTCGTATTAAGCTGCAATAGCTTAATAAACTGGATTTGCTGTGGGCTCAGCTTTTGCTGTAACTTTTGTTGAAGATTTTGTTTTAACATTGATGAAACAAAAGTAGAGAAACAAAATCACTTCGCTTTGCTTTTTTTAAAAAAATGAGGTTGGTTTGGAACTAGTTATTTTAGAAACAGAAACTGTCGTGAAACAATGACTTAACTTAAGCATCATGTTAATTTTATACTGCGACTAGATAACTGCAAAGCATCGCCACAAAGTTTACCAGTCAAAATCGATGAGATTAGGAGGTTTAGTGCCTATTCATTTGAAAAACATGGCTGGGGCTGAATAAACCCAACACTTTTATTCCTCTCGAATGAATTTCTTGCTCTAAGAATTGTAATTAAGTCTTGTCGGTATGGTTACAACCCGTATTTTTGCTTCCTATTAATCTACTTTAAATGAAGCAAATATTAGTTTTATTAGTGTGCCTTTTAGGTTTGAGTTCTTTTGGCCAGACGATGGCTGAGAAAGTGTTGAAAGACGCCAAGGCATTAAACTCCCAGTATAAGGAAACCGAAGCTCTGGCAAAGTATAAGCAGGTATTGGCTTTTGATCTGAATAATTATGAGGCCATGTGGAATTGCAGTCTGCTGTCGGCACGAATTGGGCGAAGGGAAAATGATAAGGCAAAGCAAAAAGACTTTTATTTGATATCAAAATCCTATGCACAGAAGGCCTTAAACTTAAATGCCAATGACGTTCAGAGTAATTACGTGATGGCTGTAGCACTGGGTCGAATAGCCCAGATAAGCGACACCAAGGAGAAAATTGCAGCGGTGCGTGATATAAAAAAATATGCTGAGAGGGCTGTGGAATTAAGTCCGAAACATGCAGGAGCAAATCATGTGCTTGCAGTGTGGAATTTGGAAGTGAGCGAATTAAATTGGATGGAAAGGCAAGTAGCTGATAAGTTTTTCGGAGGACTCCCTGAGGCGAATAAAGAAAAGGCGCTGGAATATTGTAAAAAAGCTATCGAAGCCGACCCTAGCTATATATTATACACGCTCGATTTAGGGAAAATATATAAGTCAAAAGGGGATAAAAATAATGCGAAAATAATGTATACAAAGGTTGGAGCAATGAAGACATTGACGCCTGATGATGCTGCCTATCAGCTGGAAGCGAAAAACACCTTGTCGACACTTTAGTTGCGTTCGTTATTTTAAAAAGTACCTAATTTTATAAATGTTATGATTTTAAAAGGAAAGAGAGGAATAATTTTTGGCGCCTTAGATGAAAAGTCTATCGCTTGGAAAGTGGCAGAGAAAGCGCATGCCGAAGGAGCTACTTTTGTACTCACCAACGCCCCTATTGCCTTACGTTTGGGAAGCATCGCTAAGTTAGCTCAATCTACGAACTCACAAATTGTGCCAGCCGATGTGACAAAGAATGAAGACATCGAAAATTTGATTACACAGAGTGTTGAAATATTAGGTGGCAAGATTGATTTTGTACTTCATTCAGTGGGTATGAGTATGAATATTCGCAAAGGGAAAGCGTATACCGACCTCGATTATGAAAACATGCACAAAACATTAGACATCAGTGCTATATCATTTCATCGTGTTATGCAGGAATGTATGAAGCAAGATGCCATCAATGAATGGGGTAGTGTTGTAGCGTTAAGTTATATTGCAGCTCAACGTGTATTTCCCGATTATAATGAAATGGGCGATACGAAAGCCTTTCTAGAATCCATTGCTAGAAGTTTTGGCTATCATTATGGGAAGGCGAAGAAAGTACGCGTCAACACGATTTCACAGTCACCTACCATAACTACAGCAGGAAGCGGCGTAAAAGGCTTTGAAGGCTTTTATGAGTATGCCGAGAAAATGAGTCCACTTGGAAATGCGTCTTCAGAAGATTGCGCCAACTATTGCATCACATTATTTAGTGATTATACACGGATGGTAACCATGCAGAACCTGTTTCACGATGGTGGATTTTCATTTACCGGTGTGAGTTATGAGGTAGTGAATGGTGCTCACTAAACCAAGAACCTTTTTTAATTGTTCAGGGCCGACTGGCTAACCAGCAAGTAAGTAGTGGTATTTCTAATGGGTAACTGTTTAAAAGAATAAGCTTCCGGATGGGCAATAAAACTTGGAAAACCTACAATCTCATTTACCATATTATTGGTTAATAGTAAATTACTCACCACGACAAGTTCGATTTTATTGGCCCTAATAAATTCTTCCACCGAGATACCATCATGAAATATGGATACCCCGTTTATTAACTTGGAAGTATACTGAAAGGTTGCTTTTTCCGCTATAAAACTAACGACTGAATATTTTAGGGGGAGCGCATTGATAGCTTCGACGCAATTTTTTACCGGTGTTTTATCGAAGTTATTATTTCTTTCTACCGGTGCGAAATACCAATTATTGCCCAAAG
>CAIUDH010000027.1 GCA_903897855.1 uncultured Bacteroidota bacterium
AATAGGCAACACCTGTACTTAGTGCAACCAATGTATCCATATTGGCAGAGCGATGTTTTGCCTGTTTCCATGCATTCATGAAAAATTCTTTTCCAAACCATAAAACGACTGGGGTCGAAAAAATCCACATCAGCAGATTAGTATACCTGCTATTCATAAAAAACATCCCTATCACGAATACCGGCGTCGATAAAGTAATCGCTCCCAAAGTTCGCCTTTGCAATTCACGAAGTTTTTTAGCATTAATTTCTTCTATTGTTTCCTTGTTGGGGCTTTGGTCAATGAGTAAATCATAACCAACCGACTGAACCGCTTTACGCAATTTTTCAGCACTCGTTATCTGAGGAATATATTCCATATTCACGCTGGCTGAAGCAAAGTTTACCGCTGCACGAATAACTCCTGCTTGCACCTTGAGTATGTTTTCGGCACTTATGGCACACGAAGCACAGCTCATCTGAAGTACTGGATAGGTCTGCTTGGTTGTAATTACCTTATACCCTAAATCGCGAATGGTTTTGATGGCTTTCTCTAAGATTGATTCTGTGCTTTTGGCCTCAATAACAGCTCTCTTATTATTCAATTCTACCCGGAGCGCGACAACACCTTCAATTTTCCTTAATCCGTTTCCCACTATCAGCGCACAGTGTTCACTTTCTAACCCCTCTATCGGAATGAATATTGATTTTTTGCTATCTGTTACCATGGATTATACCTTTCTTGTTGCCCTACAAAAGTCCTAAATATTAACCATATCACCGCTTAAATGTTTTTAATCGCAGCTCTTTTCCAGCCTTTCCGAGAACGATTCAATAAAATTTAGTTCCTTTTTTGATAAAAAGCTAGCATTGAAAAAAGAACGGCTTTTTGCTCGATAACAATATCGATAAAGATTTTTTTAGATGCTGTTTTTCTCTTTTATCTTCGTGCCACCAAATTATGTCTTCCAAAAAAATTCAATCTGCTCTTATTTCGGTTTTTTATAAAGATGGTCTCGCCCCCATAATCGAAAAGTTACATGCGCTCAATATCAATATTTACAGTACCGGCGGAACACAAAGCTTTGTAGAAGCATTAGGCATCCCTGTGATACGAGTGGAAGATGTAACCGGCTACCCATCGATCCTCGGTGGACGTGTGAAAACCCTTCACCCAAAGGTGTTTGGTGGGATTTTAGGAAGAAGAGAAAATCCGGATGATCGAAAGCAAATGGAAGAGTATGGAATCCCTTCATTAGACCTCATCATTGTCGACTTATATCCGTTTGAAGAAACCCTGAAAAACGGAGGTAATGACGAAGAAATTATTGAGAAAATCGATATTGGTGGAATCTCCTTAATTCGTGCAGCGGCGAAAAACTTTAACGACACCTTAATTATTGCCGATAAAGACGACTATACTGAACTTTTACACTTACTTGAAACCCAACACGGAGAAACCTCTTTGATTCAACGTAAAACTTTTGCTGGAAAAGCGTTTCACGTTACATCTCATTATGACACCTTAATTCATCATTACTTTAACCCTTCATCAGATAACCTTAAAATAAGCCAAACCCACGGCACGGCACTGCGTTACGGAGAAAACCCGCATCAAAAGGGTGCTTTTTACGGAGACTTGGAGGCTGTATTTGAAAAGTTAAATGGAAAAGAATTATCCTATAATAATTTGGTTGATACCGACTCGGCCCTACAACTCTTAAACGAGTTTGATGAACCCACTTTTGTTATTGTAAAACATACGAATGCTTGCGGGGTAGCCTCTGATAACAATTTGGTAGATGCCTGGAAAAAAGCCTTGGCAGGCGATCCCGTTTCTGCCTTTGGTGGGGTCATTGCCACAAACAGAAAAATAACCGCTGCCGTAGCTTCGGCCATGGACGACTTGTTTTTTGAAATTTTAATCGCTCCCGAATTTGAAAACGAGGCGCTCGAGGTTTTGAAGAAGAAAAAAAATAGAAATATATTGCGTCTAAAACATTTTGACCTTCCGACAAAACAAATTAAAAGTTTGTTGAACGGATTCTTGGTACAAGATGCCGACAGTAAAACAGAAACAGCGCGCGACTTTAAAACAGTAACACAGCAAACACCAACATCAGCACAAGTTTCCGACTTGTTGTTTGCAGCTAAAATTTGTAAGCATATAAAAAGCAATACCATCGTTTTGGCAAAAAACAAACAACTAATGGGTATGGGCAGCGGACAAACAAGCAGGGTTGACGCGTTACAACAAGCGATAAAAAAAGCGAACACTTTCGGTTTCGATTTGAACGGTTGTGCCATGGCTTCTGATGCGTTCTTTCCTTTCCCCGATTGTGTGGAAATTGCCCACCACGCTGGCGTGGGGGTTATTGTTCAACCCGGTGGTAGCATCAAAGATGATTTAAGTATTACCTACTGCAACGAAAACCATATTCCAATGGTATGCACAGGCATACGACATTTTAAACACTAATGTTTTTTCTTTCGGTAATATAAAGCCAGCCGATATATCCGAAAAACATAACAGTGGCAAGGGTTTGAAGGGTGAAAAAAGAAAGTTGTTGATGTAAATACATTTCATGCAGAAACAGATACATAAAATAGAACACGAAAGCCAATCCAAAATAACGTGAAATTTTCTTAAGCGAATAGGGAACCGGGAAATGTTTTTGTCCAACAAAATAACTAATACCCGCAATTGTAAAATAACACACAAAAGTAGCCCAGGCCGAACCTACGTATCCAATCATTGGAATTAATACGATGTTTAAAACAATGGTGATGATGGCCCCAAAAATCGTGATATAGGCCCCATAGGCTGTTTTGTCGGTGAGCTTATACCAGATAGACAGGTTGTAAAAAATGCCTAGAAAAATATTCGCTAAAAGTAATATTGGAACTACGGGTAACCCACTCCGAAAACCCTCTCCTATAAAGTGTTTAAAAAAGTCCAAATAAAGTGTTACCATTAAAAAAATAACACAACAAACCATGATAAAATAGTGCATCACTTTAGCGTAGAGTTCGGGGGCGTTTTTTTCGGTTGCCTTATTAAAGAAAAATGGTTCGGCTGCGAAACGGAACGCTTGTATGAATAGTGTTATGATAATACTTAATTTATATACCGCCCCATAAATTCCTATTTGTGCTAATGCATAGTCTTTGTCTGGTATTAAATATTTAAGTAAAAACCGATCCATTGTTTCGTTTATCATTCCAGCAAAACCTAATACCATCAAGGGTAGAGCATAGCGAAACATACTTTTCCAAAGTGTCGCATCAAAACCCTCCGACAGGTTCTTAATCTCGCGCGAAAAGAAGGGAAGAATGAGAATGCTGGAAACAATATTGATGACGAAAATAAACGTCACTCCCGAAGCCGTGTCTTTAATGTTGGTAGCCCATGCATATCCGTGACTGCTTAACAGAGGAACCGCAAGAATAAAAAACAAGTTTAACCCAATATTCAATCCGATGCCGCACAGCTTAATAGCCGCAAAACGTAAGGGCCTATTCGTTTGTCTCAACCACGCAAACGGGATTTGAGTAATGGCGTCAGCAGCCAAAATTGCAATGAAATAATAAAAATAGTTTTGGTGCGCCGTATTATAGGACAACTTCGCTAATGTTGGGGTGAGTAAAACAAGCACACCACTGAGCGCAATCGATGAAACAATAATTGAAATCCAGGCCGTACTAAATACCTTGTTCTTGTTTTCCTCCTTCTGTACAAAACGAAAGAAAGCCGTCTCCATCCCATACATAAAAATCACTGCCAAAAAACTCGCATAGGCGTAAAACTCACTAACAGCGCCGTATTCTAAAGGATTTAGCATACGCGTGTATAACGGTACTAGTAAATAATTAAGCAAGCGGCCCAAGATGGTACTTAGACCATAAATGGCGGTGTGGTTGGCGAGTTGTTTAATGTTTGACATTAAAATTTACTTTTTTATTTTCGCTAATTCTCGAACGCTTCTCTCAAAATACTCTCCTGTTCCTGATGGTGAATTTTATAATAACCCGTTGCCGTGCTTGGGCTCGGCTTCCTTGAAATTAACTTTAATCTTCTATTCTCCTCTCGGGAAAGGATATATAACCACGCTCCCATATTTTGGGGCTCTTCTTGAACCCAAAAAAATGCTGCATTCTTGTACTTTTTGTATATCTCATCCATGGCCGCTGTTGGCATTGGAAACAACTGCTCAATCCTTATAATTGCAATGTCTGTGCGTTTGTCCGCTTGTTGTTTAGCATAGAGATCGAAATATATTTTACCGGAACAAAACAACACCCGTTTTACTTTGGTGGCATAAGTGTCGTCAATCAATACCTGATATTGGTCGTTAGTAAAGTTTTCAATCGTGCTTATGCATAATGGGTGACGCAATAAACTCTTCGGACTCATAATGATAATAGGCACACGAAAATTACGATGCATTTGTGTTCTCAATAAATGATACAACTGAGCCGGAGTTGTAACATTACACACCATCATATTGTTGTTTGCACACAACTGTAAGAAGCGCTCTAATCGTGCACTACTATGTTCGGGCCCCTGTCCTTCATATCCATGTGGCAAGAGCATAACAAGTCCGTTTTTTGTTTTCCACTTCGCCTCACCACAACTTATAAATTGGTCTATCATTATTTGGGCCCCATTGGCAAAATCGCCAAACTGTGCCTCCCAAAT
>CAIUDH010000028.1 GCA_903897855.1 uncultured Bacteroidota bacterium
ATGGCACTCGTCTTCATGTGCTGCATATTTCTACCCAAGAAGAGATTGCGTTATTTAGCAATACGCTTCCTTTGGAACAGAAAAAAATAACGGCTGAAGTGTGCGTGCATCATCTTCATTTTAGCAGCGATGACTACGCGCCATTAGGCAATAAAATAAAGTGTAATCCGGCCATCAAAGCACCGCGCCACAAACCAAAATTACTAGAAGCACTTTTAAATAATACTTTCGATGTGGTGGCTACCGATCATGCACCGCATACCTTGGAAGAAAAAAATAGCACCTACCTCAAAGCACCGGCTGGATTGCCTTTGGTACAACACAGCTTGCAACTCATGCTTGAGTTTTATTTCGATAAAAAAATATCTTTAGAGAGGATTGTCGAGAAAATGTGTCATGCTCCGGCACAGCTTTTTGGAATCAAAGACCGTGGTTTTTTACGTGAAGGCTATTATGCCGATGCTTTCATTTTAGATTTAAATGCGACACAGAAAATAAGCACAGAATCGATTTTTTACAAATGTGGATGGAGCCCATTAGAAGGGAAAATAATGCGAGGCTTGGTTACCGATACTTTTGTGAATGGTAATATCGTATATATGCATGGTAAGTTTGATGAAAGCAGCAACGGAATGCGATTAAAATTCACCCGCTGATTTATGACTTTTCGAAATCTAATATTGTATTTTATTGTGCTGGTGTTTACCATGCCAGGTAAGTCTCAAAGCATTTTGCCTAATAGGGTTAAAACACAACTGTATGATCGTGGATACAATATTATTCCAGCCTATAAATGCGTCGGAAACGTATTGGAATATTATACCGACGCTTATGCAGGGGAGGAGCTCGAGAAGTTTTCGGTGAAGTTGCCCGACCTAACGGGCTGTACCGATACCGGATACGCCTTTGTTTATTTTGCCGGATTTGAACGCCCCACGTGTAAGAATTACAGTGTGGTAATTATTGGCAATGCGCAAAGTTTACTGATCCCCAAACTCTTCATCGACAAGAACCACAATCTGGATTTCACTGATGATGGCCCCTCCATCGACTTCCCTTATAATAAAGAAGACATAGAGTTTGATTTGTGCAATGCCGTCGAAAGCACGGCCTGCCTGCATTATCGCCTGAGTCGTTACCGTCTCGATAATCAGTATACCCTTCAAAGAAATCTCGAAGATTTTTTTACCAGCAATGCAGGTACCAAAAGATATTTGGGGATGATCAACAGCTTTCGCATTCAGTGTCAAAACCAATGGGGGGGTAATATAAAAATCGAAAATGACAGTTTTCGTATCACCGTGGAAGATCATAATATTAACGGATTATATAATGAGCCTGGGATCGATCATATAAGTCTTGTTCCTTATGGCATGGAGCCTGTAAGCAATGATTTGAAAGAAGGTTCAATAGTGCAGCCCAAAGACCATTCGGAGTTTTTTTTACAGCATCTGAATGAGAGTTATAAAATAAGTGGCATTACGGCCAACGGACAGGTACTGAATATCAGCTATAACGGCAAGCATAAACGAGCGGCCGAAAAGCTCTTAAAGAAACGAGCCCCCCGTTTCAGTTATGAATTATTGGCGTATCGAAAATATGCCAAATTGCGTAAATGCCGCGGAACCCCTGTTTATCTGTTCTTTTACGATTTCAAAACAGCCGATAGTGCTACTTTCAATATTTTAAAGCAAATTTATGACAGCGCGGGCAATAGGCTTAAAATAATCACGCTTAATTATGGCAATAGCCCATCGATGGTCAGAGAATTTGTCAAGCAAAACTACTACTCGTGGAGTAACGGACTCGCAACCAAAAAAATTTATGATCGTTATAAGGTCGACCAGTTACCCATGGGCTTTTATCTAAACAAACGACTGCGTATTATGAAGGTAGGCATCGCACCCAAGGAGATGCTGCAGGAAATTACTCGTTAAGCAATAGGATTAAATTCAGGTATCTGGGGTTACTCGACTTTAATGGAATTCACTGCTGAATATTAGAGGTAAATTAGAATAAATTCGTGGTGCAACCATTTTGATTTATGATCGTCTCAATAAGTAAGAGAAATAGTTATTCTTTATCCAAAAAAAACCTAAATTCGTGCTTTAATTATATCGTATTACTTGAAAAGAATTTTACTCTTTTTACTTTTTTCATTGGCTGTAATGTCGGGGCATGCTTCGCACGTTGTGGGGGCTGATTTTTATTATAGGTACGTTGGATATATTTCTGCCACCAATAGTCAGCGTTATGAGGTTACTCTAAAACTCTATCGTAGCACAAGCACGGGCTCCACTGCTTTTGCATATTCATACTCGATGGCAGTTTGGCGTAATTCCAATGCTGCTCCTACCACCTTTACCAGATACCCAGGAGTAAATACCTGTTGGACTTTAGATAGTGTCAATAATCGTACTTCAGTTATTGCGCCTACCTGTATTTCTACGGGTGTTAGCATACAACAAGGCACCTTTAAGATGTCGTCGGGAGGTAATCCGGCTTATTTGGATATTCCCAATGACACGCTTGATTACTATATAGGATGGGGGTTGAGTGCTCGGGTGAGTACCATCCTAAATATTGCCAACCCTACATCTACGGGGCTTTCGTGTTTTTCTAAAATCCCCAAAAACAATGTTTACAAAAACAGCAATCCTGTTTATTTGAATAGTCCTGTTTCTTTTTTCTGCGTTGGGCGAACTTCAAGCTTTAATCAAAATGCCAATGATCCTGATGGTGACTCACTGAGTTTCTCCATCGCGCAGCCGTATAATGTTTCCAATACTGGAAATGCTTGTAATCCGTTTCCTGCACCTACCCCCCCGAATTTTGTTTATACCACCAATCCAGCTGCAAATACGGCGGGATACAGTTTCCCTACCGCCCCACTAGGCAGTGCCTCCACCGTAACAATTAATGCGGCGACAGGCGAAATATCAGTAGATCCTGCGGCTGTTGGTGTTTATATAATTGCTGTGGTGGTTAAAGAGTATCGATTGGTTAGTGGGGTATATAAGTTCCTCTGCGAAACGAGGAGAGATATTCAAATACAAACGGGGAATTGTTCCACAACGAACTATCCTCCTGCCTTTACTCGTGTTACCCCTATAAAAAATGCAGATACAACGGCCGACCAAGTGGTGACGGCGGGCGATACCCTTTGTTTTAATATACAATTCAATGATCCTAACAGTGGCGATTCGTTGTATACTTCTTTTACCGGACCCATCTTCGATGGCTCTGCTGGTTTGGTAGCTCCTTTTGCCACCCTTACTCAAGATACCGGCAAAGATTCAGTGATTTCTAATTTCTGCTGGTTCACCCAATGCCCTCATGCCCGCCAAGGGTCGCCGTATATTTTTACTGTGAATGTCAAGGATAATCAATGCAATGAGGCGCAAAAAACATTTTCTATTTTGGTGAATCCCAAAGCGGTGTTGTCGCCTCCGAATATTAGGTGTGTTGATATTTTAAATAATGATTCGATCAAATTAACGTTTACAAAACCGTCGTATTTAAAAGATTTTGATAAATATTACCTCTATCGTCGAACGGGGACAAGTGGGAACTGCACCCTGATCGACTCTATCCAGGATAGCACGGTTTTAACCTATATCGATTCGAGTGTCTCTAGCGCATTGTCGGTAAGTTACGGTTATACCCTTCGCACCCGAAGCACTTGTAGTGTTTATGGGAAAGGCTGTGATACAGTCAATAGTATTATTGTGACCGCTGCAAAAGTGTCAGACCATTGTACCAGCTTAACCTGGACCAGACATCGCCAGAACACCTTGGCGCTTTATAAGGTTTATCGAATTGTGGGCGCTACGAAAATCCTGGTCGACTCGACGCGAAAAAACTCCTATCTGAAATGTGATTGTAATACCGCCGGGAAATTTTCCATTGAGGTTGACGACACTTTAGTATCATGTACCAGTCATAGTAATATAACCGCGGTGTTTACCAATATGGATACCACGGCTCCAAAGCCAGTCGTAATAAAAAGAAGTACCGTTAACTCAACCACACAAATTCAAGTTGATTTTCCGAAAAGTGATAGCGCCGATGCTTTTTGGTATATTATCTATAGAAGCAGCACGGCGTCAGGCTTCACCCTTTACGACTCTATTAATGCAGTAGCCGGAACTACCATGTATAATTACCTCGATAATAGCCCCATCAATAGTGGCCCCTATTATTATCGTGTGCAAGTAAAAGATAGTTGCGGGAATCGCAGTACGATTAGTGCATCCCATTCTCCAGTCGATTTAACTGGAACCAATGCGAATGCCATGAGTAAATTAAATTGGGTGAAAAAATATTATGGTTATAGTTTCACGAATCAAATTTTACAAAAACAAAATACGGCGAATGTCTGGGTCAATTATAAAACCTTAAGCAGTACCGATACCTCTTACGATGATACTGTGGTTGTTTCTTGTAGTGTATATTACTACCGATTAAAAACGATTAATAGTGCCGATACCTCCATCTTTAGTTATAGCGATTCGGTGCGAGTGCAGCCTTTTGACACCATCCGTCCGGCGGTGCCAAATGTACGCTATATCTCAGTTACAGGGCCCACTAGTGTGACGTTGGTTTTCGATACCAGCGCTGCCATGGATACCAAAACATATATGATTTATGGGGCCATTAATGGCGGTGCTTTTGCCTTAATCGACTCTCTAATTTACCCGGCAACTCGTCCTATTTCATACACCTGGATTGGAAGAAATCCTCAACTCAATACCTATAAAATGTATGTGGTGGCTCGTGATAGTTGTGGGAATAATTTATCAGCTTCGAGTGTGGCTCATACTCATGTGCAACTTAATGGCACAGCAGGGAATCTCAAAAACACTTTGAGCTGGACCAATTATGTTGGAAGAACGCCTGCTACTTATGCCCTGCAGCGCTATGAACTGGGTAGTGGTTCGGGATGGGCGACCATCAAAACCCTCAATTATCCCGACACTGCTTGCGTAGATTCGATCAACATCAAAGGCTGTTATCCTTATGCCTATCGTATTGTAACCTCCTTTACGGGTTTCACCTTTACCAGTATCAGCGACACTATTGCACTTACACCATTCGATTTAATTGCTCCTAGTCCGCCTACGATAAATTATGTAAGTGTCGTTAATAACACCTCAAATAAAGTGGTGGTTACAAAATCCGATTCTCTCGATGTGAACAGATATGAAATTTATTTCAAATCGGCTACAAGCATCTGGCGTAGTGCAGGCATCGTGTACTATCCAATAGGAAACCCGTTTGTGTTTATTCATACTGGGGTATCTACCCTGGATAGTAGTTATTCCTATTATGTGAGGGCCATCGATAGTTGCGGAAGTAACTATTCAACAGCGACTTCAATACATACGACCATCCAGCTAAGAAGTACCTCAGGCGCGATGACGAACTTCTTATCATGGACTAAATATCAAGGATGGACACCCACAAGTTATAAGGTTTTACGCTTGATAGGCGGCACTTGGACAGTGGTGAAAACACTTACTTCCAATGATACCATCTGGGCCGATACCGCTAATTTAAAATGTAATCAACCCAATAGTTACAAAGTTTGTGCTTTAAACAATTTTAGCGATACCAGTTTTAGCGATACCACCATTGTAACCCCTTACGATACGATACATCCAGCCATCCCATTTTTACGAAGTGTGAGTGTTATTAATAATACCAGCGTTACCATTACATTAAACAAAGTAGCCGACCAAGATGTAAACCGTTATCAAATTTGGTTTGCCACCAATAACGGGGCCTTTAGTTTACTGACGACCATTTTCTATCCTACCACCAATCCATTCTCGTATACACAAACGGGCTTGAATACGCTTTCAAACACTTATCGTTATTACGTAGTAGCCATCGATAGTTGTAGTAAT
>CAIUDH010000029.1 GCA_903897855.1 uncultured Bacteroidota bacterium
CAAATTAATTTAAATAAAAATAAATAAAAATAAATTTTTTTATGAATAAAAATTACTTCACTTTTACACCAAGATTTATAACCAAACTCTCAACATTATTTTATTGATAAATAATTAATTGACAAAAATATTACACACTAAATTTTGTCAAGAAGGAGAAATTGGCTTTAGAAATAAACAAAAGGAGGACCTGGATTCAAGAATTTACTAAACGTACGAAATGTTGCCTATGACCACGCAAGTTACAGAAAAAAACCACTCAGCAATTTGGCTAAACTGTTTGAAATTAATACAAGATAATCTTCCCGCTCAAAGCTATAAAACTTGGTTTGAACCCATTGTTCCGATAAAGTTAGAAAATAACATTTTGACCATTCAAGTGCCGAGTCAGTTTTTTTATGAATGGCTGGAAGAGCACTATGTAACTTTACTTCGCAAAACCATTAAACAGGAGTTAGGCAAAGAGGGCAGATTAGAATATAACATCATTGTTGAGAACAGTAATTCAAAACCTTATACAATTAATTTGCCTACAGCACACGGGCAGAAAAACGAAAATAATGAAGTAAACATTCCTTTCAATGTTGGAACGACTATTAAAAATCCATTTGTTATTCCAGGCATTAAGAAATACAATATTGAAAGTAACCTCAATCCAAAATACGTATTTGATAGCTTCTTGGAAGGAGAAAGTAACCGATTGGCCCGCACCGCAGGAACCAATGTAGCAGCAAAGCCTGCTGGAACAGCCTTTAACCCATTAATGATTTTTGGAGGTGTCGGAATCGGCAAAACGCACTTGGTGCATGCCATCGGAAATCAGATCAAACAATTGCACAAGAACAAAATAGTACTTTATGTGAGCTCTGATAAATTCACCAATCAGTTTGTAGATAGTATGAGAAATGAGAAGTTTAATGATTTCATGAATTTCTATCAATATATTGACGTACTTATTTTAGATGATGTTCAGTTTTTGAGTGGACGTGAGAAGACACAAGAAATATTTTTCCAAATATTTAACGCCTTACACCAGTCGGGCAAACAATTGATTCTAACAAGTGATCGAGCACCTAAAGATTTAAAAGGAATGGATGAGCGTTTATTAAGCCGCTTCAAATGGGGCTTGAGTGCCGAGCTTACCACTCCTGATTTCGAAACTCGAATTGAGATCCTAAAACAAAAAATGTATCAGGAAGGTGTTCAACTTCCTCAGGATGTTGTTGAGTTTGTTGCCCATAATATCAATACCAATATTCGCGAGCTAGAAGGTGCCATGATTTCACTATTAGCCCAAGCATCCCTTAATAGAAGGCAGATAGATTTAGATTTAGCTAAGCAGATGATAAAGAATTTCGTGAAAAACTCGAGTCGGGAGATCAGTATCGATTATATACAAAAAGTAGTTTGCGATTATTATAAAATTTCTGTTGAGCTGGTGAAGTCCAAAACACGTAAACGTGAGATCGTTCAAGCTCGACAAATCTCCATGTTCTTCGCCAAAGACCTCACTAAGTCATCACTTAAAACCATCGGCATGTTTTTTGGAGGACGCGATCACAGCACCGTTATTCATGCCTGTCAAACCGTGAACGACCTGATGGAAACAGATAAGCAATTTAAAAATGATGTGGTTGAAATTGGTAAGAAAATTAAAATCAACACCGTTTAAAAATACCACTACGATTCTAAAATCAAAAGTGCAAGCTGAAATCCGGTTTGCACTTTTGCATTTTTAGCGTATTTGATACAACTTATTAACTAAATTATTCGATGTAATATCGTAAACTTGTATTTGATGCAAAAAGTAATCTTTCTTTCACTTCTTTTTTTAATTACGGGATCCTCTTTCGCCCAAAATTCGAATCAGTTTTATGCTCATCGACCCGCCACCATGAGTTTTTTTTCGATGGAGGATTGCAACACGGGCAGTGTCGCTGACATACGGCTTTTTCTTCAAAAGAAATTAAATTGCGAGCTCTCCTTTCATCATACCGCATCCCATCAGCTTTCTAGAACCTATACTTTCACACAAGTAAAAAACGGAATCGCTATTTACCATGCTTTTGCAAAAGTGATTCTAGAAAACAATACAAATACCTTTCTAGTGATACATGATTTGTTTTATGACCTACCTGAAACCACTACCCAAAAAGCTCATTCATGCTGGTTTTACTATCAAAATAGTTGGGTTTTAACTACCCAAACGGAAAAATTTAGCCCAACCGAAGGAACTGTCAATGAAATCCTCACCGACCCTAATAATACCATCATTTCCATTACCGACCTCGCCTTACGAAGTCAAGCTAAAGATTCCAGCATACGGATTAAAGTATTCAACCCCGACCCACTCACCTCGGCTCACAAAGTGTATGCAGCCCCCTACCTGGATTATAACGATAGTGATGTGGCAGTTATAAATGCAGAAAGGCAATGGAAAAAAGTTAGTTGCACATTTAAAAATGACACCTTCTGGCTATCCAACAAATATTTGATTCCATTTAAATTCAATTTAAATACTTCCTATGATCCCGTATTTAGGGTGCTTGATACCGTATTTGATTATACACGGCATCAACATGAATTTGAAGATTTGATGGTCCTGTATCATATCACCAATTTTCAAGAATACATCAATAATATCGGTTACAGCACTCTTGGGTTAAAACCCACACCTTACGATGCTCACGGCGACAAAACGGATAACTCTATGTATTTGCCTGGCTGGGGATTGATTTATGGAACAGGCGGAATAGATGATGCAGAAGATGCGGAAACGATTGTACATGAATATTCACACAGTTTGCGTGAGTACGCTTCGCCTTCTACCAATAATGGCTTGGAAAGACAAGCCACGGAAGAGGGCTTTATGGACTATTTTGCCACCTCGTATAAAATGAGTATTGATAGTTTTGGGTGGAAAAAGTTTGGGTACTGGGATGGTAATAATCCACCGTACTATTCAGGTCGATCGGTAGCCAGTACTAAAATTTATCCGCAAGCGCTCACTGGCAACATTTACGAGAATTGTGAAATCTGGTCAAGTGCTTTGATGCGGATTTATTTAAAACTTGGAAAAACCGTTACTGACAAAATAACCATTCAAACCTTTTATTACCTAACCAACAATCTTACGATGTCGCAAACTGCGATGTTAGTTATTAAAGCCGATTCAACACTTTTTGGAGGTGTTCATACAGAAACGATATGGCGCACCTTTGCCGAAACCCATATACTGCCTTGGTATACCGGGATACCAAGTACTGCATCGAAACTCAATGAGAAAATTAAACTAATAAACTCGATTAATTTTATGACTGGTGGAGGAAGCCTGGAGGTTTATTTGCCATTGGAAGAAAAAGGTTCATACGACATTACAAATAGTTTGATGCAGACCATAAAAACGGAAACTTTCCATGGCCGCCATTTTAGAATCGAACAAGGAAGTATCAGCAGTGCTGGCGTTTATTATTTAACCATTACCACTTCACATTACATCGCTACCCAAAAAATAATTATTCAATAATTGCTGAATCCACTGTTGCAATCACTTTCAATTCAATGGCAATGGGGGTGGGCAAGCAATTTACTTCACAGGTTGTGCGGCATGGAAGACTATCTTTAAAATACTCCGCATATACCTTATTGTATATTTTAAAGTCATCTTTCATATTAGTTAAAAAAACCGTCACATCAATCATTTTATCCCAACTGCTGCCGGCCTCTTCTAGAATGTATTTGATATTTCGAAATACGCTATGACATTGCACTTCAATATCGTAACTTACAATTTCGCCAGCTTCATTAAGTTCTACGCCAGGAATTTTTACATTTCCTCGCTCCCGGGGCCCCACTCCCGATAGAAACAATAAATTCCCAACCCTACGTGCATGCGGATACAAGCCTACAGGTTCGGGTGCTTTCGATGAGTTAATTTTATCTTCCATATTGCAAAAATAAAAAAGGCTACCTTAAAGAGGTAGCCTTTTGAAAATATTTATTATTTATATTACTTTTTCTCGCAACACTCTTTGGTGGCGGTGCAAGAAGAGGTGCATTCTTTAGCAGAAGTATCAAAGTTTGATTGGAAAGCAAGAAGTTGATCTTGGGCATCAGTTAATTTAGCTCTGTATTCATCTAATGCTTTTCCTGCTTCTTCTGCTTTAATTTCGCCTTTCATAACTTTTTCTTTCCAGGCAGCAAATTCATCCGTAGCGGTTTTTAATTTTATTTTAAAATCAGTAATGTTCGTAATCGTAGAAGTCATTCCCTCCTTTGCATTATTACATACTTGTTTCATGGTGTCCATGTGAGCCATCATCTTTTTATCGGTACATTCTTGACTACACGCTTCCTCACAAGCTTTGGTAGTTTCTTCCGCTGTCAATATCATGGTATCGGCTACGCCGTTAACATGTGAAACCATACTGGTCCAATCGCCTTCAAACTTAGTGATTTTGTCTACTAAGCCTTTGTCAACGCCTCCGCAAGAAGCGAAAAATAATGCAACTATGGTTGCCACTGATAATAATTTAACTTTCATGATATGTTGATGAATTAATTTAATTTGTGCAAAGGTAATTGATATCCATTAAAATTTCAAAATAATTTTTATGCTACTTTTGAAGTCTCAATTAAAATCTAACCTCGATGAAACGCATTACCTTACTCCATGTCTCAGGACTAATTCTCCTTCTGTTTTTGTTTTCTAACTGTTCGAATTCTGCCAGTAATAATCGCATCGAGCAAAAAGCAGATTCCTTAGAAAGAAGAATTGAACATGCCATGGATTCAGCGAATGAAGCAAATATTGAAAAAATAAATGCGATGTCGGATAGCGATATCATCAACGACCCGGGTATCCCAGAAAAGCGAGCTCAATAATTACATTTAGTGATTATCGGGTAAGCACGAACTTCTCTTCTTTCAGCATGAATTTTTGAGATCCGACATAAAAAGTATCCCCTTCGTTTAGCTTGGATAAGTTACCAATATCCTGCTCTATGGTATGGATAGATCCTCCGGTTTTTCTGGCGATTTCAAGATATTGAGTATTGATGCCATCATTGGTTCCGCAAAGAATAATCTGAACAGGCTTTTTTATTTTCCAGAGCAAGGGAAAGTCGCGACAATCGCTTAGGTTATCAGCAACGAGAATCGCTTCATTACATTCCTTACAACTCTCAAAAGCTCTAAGCATAGCTTCAATATCATTTTCAGGGATGTCGCCACCACCGTTGCCTTTCACCATTGCCTTACGTATTTCCTTAAATACGAACTCTGGTGATTTAGGTACAATAAAATAAATACCCCCAGTACTTCCCATGGGTTTAGAAATATCAGGTTTGTTATCACCGTCATTAAAAACAACGATGGTTTTCAATCGAGTTAAATTAGAATCGACTGAAGTCCATGCTAATAATTGTAAAATGTATTGGGTCATGCTTCCTGTTGCATCCGTAACCATTAACATTTTACTCCAATTATTACGTTTCAATATTTTAAATATGGTACTATCCTTAAAATATTTCTTGTCAGTCATATAATACTTAAACGGATAATCATAGATAATACGTTTCGTATGCACTAACAGTGTATCATAAAGGTTTTTACGTTTACGATTCCATATTCCGGGAGTGTCGAAACGAACCCCTCGTTTTCTTTTCCATTTTGATTTAGGCACATAGTAATGCCCTACAATCACTTTCTTTTTTTTTAATTCTTCAATCGTATCCACAGGCTCGGGCTTAAAGTTCGCATCGAGGAAGTCGGCATCCATCTTTGCGGTTTCTTTGGTGGATGGTTGTTGAAAAAAAATAACAAAACCATGAAAAAACTTAAGACATTCATTTGGATTATGACAGCCTGTTTGTGCAATAAATTTCCATTTGATATTGGTGGCATTAAAAATTTGTGGGGCAATCTTCTTCAAGTTTTCTAACCGAGTTCGATTGAGCTCAGGCTGATCGAAATTAGTTACTTGACGGTACTCGGAATATACGAGGTGGATCTCGAATACGGCTTTGCCTCTTAAAGCCTTTGCTACCTGAGGGTTTAGTATCGAATCATCGGCAAAACTAATTTTAAGTGTGATAGAGGGAATAGATTTATCAGGTCTTTCATAAACATCTACCATCGACTGTTTCTCTCCCATCAAATAGTCAACGCTTACCAATTGTGCACGGAGTAAGGTTGAAAAAAGCAAGAAGAAATAAATGATTAACTTACGCATGAAGAAGCGAATTTAACAAAATACTCTTTAGATATTGCAGATTGGGTAAGAAAAGTACGAAGAGCAGGGAAGCAGTGTACCTAAGCATTCATAATCCAATAACATAAAAACAGATATCTTTTTCAATGAAAATTGATTTACAAGAACAAGCACTATGTTTGAATTACACCTACGTTAAATGGCCTGGTGATAGGCGCGTGGTTAGCAGCTTCAATACCCATACTGATCCAAGTTCTTGTTTCCAAAGGGTTAATAATTTCATCCACCCACAAACGAGCAGCTGCATAATATGCAGTGGTTTGCTTTAGATAACGATCGCTTATTTCGGCAAATAACTTCTCCTCTTCCTCTTTTGTAGTATCTTTTTTGTTGGCTAATTGGATTTGCAATAATGTTTTAGCCGCCTGTGCACCACCCATCACCGCAATTTGAGCTGTAGGCCAAGCCACAATGAGTCGAGGGTCGTAAGCCTTTCCACACATGGCATAGTTTCCTGCACCATAAGAATTACCTATAATAACTGTAAATTTAGGAACTACGGAATTCGCTACCGCATTTACCATTTTAGCTCCATCTTTTATAATTCCTCCCATCTCACTTTTGCTACCCACCATGAAACCTGTCACGTCTTGAATAAAGAGTAATGGTATTTTCTTCTGATTGCAATTCAAAATAAACCTAGCGGCTTTGTCGGCACTGTCGTTGTAAATAACGCCTCCAATTTGCAATTCGCCTTTACCACTTTTTACTACTTTTCTGTTGTTGGCGACGATACCCACAGCCCACCCTTCGATTCGTGCATATCCACAGATCATCGTTTTACCA
Source organism: uncultured Bacteroidota bacterium (assembly GCA_903897855.1). Lineage (GTDB taxonomy): Bacteria > Bacteroidota > Bacteroidia > UKL13-3 > UKL13-3 > CAINMV01. Next base: position 7,058 of record CAIUDH010000029.1, read on the forward strand.
TAATCTTCTTTGTATTCATCAAATTCACTTGCATCGACCAAACGATGAATGACCTCATGGGTATCGAATTGTTTGGAACGGTCGGTGGTAACAATATCAAACAAATCCAACGGGTTTTTGAGAGGTGCTTTTATTTCAGTTCGATTAAAACCTGCCTTGTCGTAATCCCCGATTTTATCCATAATACTGCGGATTCGATCAAGACAAGCAGCATCATTGGGCATCTTATAATCCGTGACTCCACTAATTTCACAATGTGTGGTAGCACCACCCAGTGTTTCGTTATCTACATTTTCGCCGATGGCCGCTTTTACCAGATACGACCCCGCCAAAAATATACTTCCTGTCTTATCTACAATCATGGCCTCGTCACTCATAATCGGGAGATAGGCTCCACCGGCAACACAGCTTCCCATAACGGCAGCAATTTGCGAGATACCCATGCTACTCATCTGTGCATTGTTTCTGAATATTCTTCCAAAGTGTTCTTTGTCAGGAAAAATTTCATCCTGAAGGGGTAAATAAACCCCGGCACTATCCACTAAATAAATGATAGGAAGTCGGTTTTCGATAGAAATCTCCTGAGCACGAAGGTTCTTTTTACAGGTCATTGGAAACCAGGCCCCTGCTTTAACGGTGGCATCATTAGCCACTACAATGCATTGCCTACCACTCACATAGCCTATTTTTACGATGACTCCGGCAGCAGGACAACCTTTTTCCTGCTCATACATTTCATAAGCAGCGAAAGAGCCCATTTCAATACTTGGTTTATCTTTATCGAGCAGATACGCAATTCTTTCGCGAGCAAGCATCTTTCCCTTTTCTTTTTGTTTTGCAGCAGCTTTCTCCCCTCCTCCTTTATAAATTATCTCTAACTTATTATTTAAATCTTGAATAAAATTTATCATATCGCAAATATAATCAGCTTTAGAGAATGAATGAATGGCGGATTAAAAGAAAATAGAAATAACGTAAGAAGGGTCGAATTTTGGCACGATTAAAATTTGGGAAACAGGGTATAATAAAAAAGCACCCTCAAGGAGGATGCTTTTTCTATATTTAAAGACGGCTAATTAGACACCAACATCATGCAACACACTTTCTTTAATGTAAGGATGGTGAACTGGGGTAAGATTTGCTTTTGTTAAAGATCGGAAAAAGACGAAAAGGAATAATCCAAAGAATAAGAATATCGAGCCAAACTCCATAAATCCAAAGATAGAGCCATAGTCGCCTGTAACACCGGGCATAATCATCAGATACAAATCATTCCATTTGCCTAATAGGATTGCTGCTCCTGCTAAAATAACAGTATTCGGGTTACGTTTGTTGTTACGGGTCATCAGAATAAGGAAAGGCGTAACAAAGTTCAATACTAGATTCGCAATAAAATAAGGCATGTAATGGCTTGTCCAGCGTGCATTATAATAAACCACTTCTTCTGAAAAGTTGGCATACCAAATCAACAAGTATTGAGAGATCCAGATGTAAGTCCAGAACACCGTGAAAGCAAACATGAATTTACCTAAATCGTGTTTGTGTTCGTCGTTTACATGTTTATAATACCCTTGTGTTTTAAGGTAAATTAATAAGAGGTGAATAGAGGCTAATGTACTTACCCATAGAACAGCAAAATTGTAGATTGAGAAAATAGTGGAGAACCAATGAGCATCAATGCTCATGATGACTAGCCATGCTGTTATAGAGAAAGTAAAACCGAAAAAGAATATCCAGAAAGCAGAAGCAGCAACACTTTTATCATACCATTTTGTATTTGTATTATCTCCCAATGCTGACAACCCAGGATCGTCCTGGTCTTCGGAGATACCCCAAGTACGAAGTTTACGTTGAATATACCACCAAACTGCAAAGAAGAGAGGTAATCCACCACAATAGAAGATGACATTTAAGAACCCTTTTTTGCCGGCTAATATTTTATCATAAATAGGGCTTGAAGGGTCGGTAATACCAGGAGTAGACCAATGATAATAGTGAGAGATAGACACGCCCCAAACACCCCCAATAAGCACTACGAATAATGCACCTAACGGAAGATAGGTCGCCATGGCTTCAGGTATCCGCATGAAACCAACATGCCAACCTGCATTGGCCACATTTTTAACCGCGATAAAAAACAAGCCACCGCAGCCCAAAAGGAATGTAAAATAAGCGCCCAGCAGTAAATTCGCCCAGAGCCGTTTTGTGTTTAAGTCACCATGACCTTCCGCATTGGCTGCAGGCTCACCTCCAGCTTCTTTAACCACTTGCTCTGTTTGCGCTTTATGAGCTGAAGCAGGATGATCATTGCTACCCATAATGTAACCTACCGCTAAGAGTACAATACCTAAAACAATCATAATGTAGGTGAACATTTTTTGTTTCGAGGTAAACTCAAACTGCTGGTTCGTAATTTCAATATTGTGGTTTCCGTGTGCCATGTATTGTGTGTTTCTTTGAAATTAATTTTGCACTTTTACTTTGGTAAAAGGCGATATTAATGAATTAATTATTTTTTATAAAAATCTAAGTATCCTTCCTCTTTCAGGTCGAGTAATGTGGCAGTGCTATCTTCGATATGTGACAGATAGTTAACGTAATGAATTACTTTCCAACGCTCCTCTGGAGAAAGGTTGGGCCCGTAAGCGCCCATATTATTTTTACCGTAAGTAATACTGAAATATTTACCTCCATCTTCCAGAGTTTTAATTTGAACAGACTGGTATGCGGGTGGAGGTGGGTATTTGTCATCTTTAACAATCGTACCATCACCCCTTCCTAATTTACCATGACAAACAATACAATTGATGTCGAACAGTCTTTTTCCTTCCTGAATATTAATCAAAGTAGGAGGCACCGACTCTAGGCACTTTACCTCTTTTTTTGCCAACCTATAGCCGATTGTATCGTTGTTATAAGGGAAAACATATTCGAGCTTTCCCCGTGCAATAGTATTGGTCACAGGTGTCCACATCGACTTGAAAGTATTCCCAGTATCTTTCTGAAGAATCCGATACGCTTCCGGACCTTTAGCGTAATACATATCAGGTGCATACTCCCATCCTGCGAAATTACCTTCACTCTGAGAACAAGCTGCAAATACCGTTAGGGCAATTATCCCTACAACTATTTTAATTTTACTGTACATTTTATGAATGTGCTAATTTATTTATTTGTGTTATCTTAATTTCTATCTAAACTAAAGCAGATTATTGCTAAAATTATTATTTCCCTGCGAGCATTTCCACCTGTTTAACATCGAATGCGCCATGTTGTTTCATTAACCCTGTAACCTCATCAATGTTCAATGACTTACTTTCCATATCGAAGCACATGATAAAATGATCATCCGATTGGCGTGCCTCAAAAACCGTTTCACGTACTCCAAAGATGGTGCGTGCGCGCAAAAAGAAAGTGATGCCCATACCATAAGCAGTGCATAGAACAGTAAGTTCAAAACAAACCGGAACGAATGTAGGAACAGCCAATTGAGCTGGTTTACCACCGATATTCATAGGCCAATCGAAAACGTTGGTATAAAACTGCAAACTCACAGCCAATAAAAATCCTGTTAATCCCATCAAAAAAGCTACGATTCCTAATCTTGAACGTTTCACATTCATGGCTCTATCTAAACCATGAACAGCAAAGGGTGTAAAGCAGTCCAAAATTTGATTGCTTGTGCTGCGAAGTGCATAAGCGGCATTCAAAATATCATCAGGATGATTGAATACTCCGTATAAAAATTTTCTATTTTTTCTCATGTGCGATGAGTTGTTTTATGGTTAAATGGTTGGTCCCAATAAACGGGATTAATTTTATATTTTAATGAACGTTTACCGCTTCTTTTAAATCGTGTTTTTCTGGAACAGGCATCACTGATTTTACTTCACTGATAGCGATTACAGGTAAAAATTTACTAAATAGGAAGTAGCAGGTGAAAAAGATACCCAAGGTACCGGCAAATATTCCAATTTCAGTAATTGTAGGTGAATAATCGATCCAGCTCGATGGTAAATAATCGCGATGAAGAGAAGTCACAATAATTACAAAACGCTCGAACCACATTCCCACATTAACCACAGCGGCAATCAAGAAAACGAACCATGGTGTGGTACGCGCCCATTTACTCCAGAATATTTGAGGGGCCAGTACGTTACACGTCATCATACTCCAATAAGCCCACCAATAAGGCCCAGTGGCACGATTGATAAAAGCGTATTGCTCATATTGTACTCCAGAATACCAAGCCACAAAAAACTCAGTGATATAAGCCAATCCAACCAAGGAGCCCGTAAGCATGATTACTTTGCACATCGCTTCAATATGACCTATTGTAATATAATTTTGGTAATTCATCACCTTTCGGGCAACCAATAACAGCGTTAAAACCATTCCAAAACCAGAGAAGATCGCTCCTGCAACAAAATAGGGAGGAAAAATGGTGGTATGCCATCCAGGTACAACAGAGGTAGCAAAGTCCATTGATACAATCGTATGCACGGATAAAACCAGAGGTGTTGAAATACCTGCTAAAATTAAGCAAACCAATTCATAACGTGCCCAGTTGCGTGTACTTCCATTCCATCCCACAGCAAGAAAACCATATACTTTGCGAGCTCTTCCTTTAGCACGATCACGAACCGTAGCGATATCCGGTATTAAACCGATATACCAAAACAATAATGAAACAGAGAAATAAGTTGATATTGCAAATACGTCCCATAACAAAGGTGAGTTAAAATTCACCCATAGCGAACCGAAAGCATTCGGAAGTGGGAGCACAAAATAAGCCAGCCATACACGCCCCATGTGGAAAATAGGGAAAAGCCCTGCGCAGATTACCGCGAATATCGTCATGGCTTCTGCTGAACGGTTAACCCCTGTGCGCCACTTCTGACGAAAGAGCAACAAAATTGCAGAGATTAGAGTACCTGCATGGCCAATACCGATCCACCATACGAAGTTGGTGATATCCCAAGCCCAGCCAACAGTTTTGTTTATTCCCCACACCCCAATACCTTTAAAGGAAGTATAGGCAATACTATATACACCTACCGCAGCCATGATAGCTGAGATAGTAAACCCTATCATCCAGGCTCTGGTAGGCTTGTTTTCAATGGGTCGGCAAATATCATCCGTAATATTGTGATACGTTCTGCCTCCGGTTACAAGTGGTTCTCTTATTGGTGATTCGTACATGATTTGTTACTTTTCTGATTAATCTTAAATCTACTTCGTGTTTACGATTTACTTTAATATATTATGCTTTTTCGTCAAATGTATTTCTGACTTTCCCCATGTATTTTACGCTCGGCTGAACACCAATCTCTTCAAGCACATGGTAGGCGCGCTCGTTATTAAATAATTTATATACGTCACTGTTTTTATCGTTGATATCACCAAAAACGATAGCACCCGAAGGGCACGTTTGCTGACAGGCAGTTTTTACATCACCATCCGCCATCGAACGATTCTCGCGTTTCGCCAGTAATTTGGCATCCTGAACTCGTTGAATACAGAAAGAACATTTTTCCATGACACCACGAGTACGAACAGTAACATCCGGATTGATAACCATTTTACCCAAGTCATTGTTAAAGTGGAAATCAAATTTATCATGATCATTAAAACGGTACCAGTTAAATCGACGTACTTTGTAAGGGCAGTTGTTAGCGCAATATTTGGTTCCAATACAACGATTATAAGTCATCTGATTTAAACCTTCTCCACTATGTGTAGTAGCCAATACCGGACAAACCGATTCGCAAGGTGCATGACCGCAATGCTGACACATCATAGGTTGGAATCCAACAGATACATTTTCGAATGCTTCATCCGATATTTTTTCGTTGGCCTCACCATCATTATTGGTGTCGACTTTCAGATCTTTATAAAAATCTGCGCGATATTTATCTGCTGATCCATTTTCGCTAAATTGGTTAAACGTAAAATACCGATCGATACGCATCCAATGCATTTCTCGGCCACGCATCACTTGATCTCTTCCAACGACCGGAACGTTGTTCTCATTATTACATGCCACAACGCAACTACCACAACCCGTACAAGAATTCAGGTCGACTGCCATAACCCATTTATGGCCACGATAGTCGCGATCTTCCCAAAGTGAAATGATCTCTACTTGTTTTTGAAAAGCTTTTGGATTCGCAGTATATTTACTCAAAGAGGTTGAACGATAGTGGTCTCTACCTTCAAGTGTATGATGTGTTTGAGTTTGAGCCAAGGTATAGCTTCCAGCAGCTTTTTCTACCGTTGCACCGTAGGCATTATAGGAGTATGCTCCGTTTACAAACGAAACCATTCCGTACACATTTTTTCCGATGGTTTCTATTGGATCTCCCATTTTGTCAAAACGAGGACGCCCATATCCTACAGCAACAGATGCCGTATTATTGGCTTGGCCTGGTTGACGTAAGAATGGTATTTCGGTACCAAAGTTGAGTCCCTTAAGTGTTACCATGCCACCATCTTCCAAATTGTTTTTGCTTGCAAACACAATAGAAGAGGCTACATAATTATCCCAAGTTACTTTAGATATTGGATCTGGCAATTCTTGTAACCAAGGATTGTTACACATTCTGCCCTCACGCACTCCTACTTTTTCATAAAGGTTAATTTGAAATTTACCTTTATAATCAGAATCGATTTTTGTTAAGTTGCTTGCAACCACACCAAGGTCCGCTTTTGATGTGAGTATGGGTGCAACAAAGGCAACATGTTTAACTACTGGCGTATTACTTTCAGAAGCCGGTTTATCAGATTTAGGATCTTCCTTTGTAGAACTCTCCATAAATCCTTTTTCTACTAAGGCATTAAAGTTTAAACCATTTACATGAGCAGCACAGTTTTCTTTAATAAAGCTATAATAGTCCTTATTGATTCCTGCCCAAACCAACAACGTTTCTTGTGCCTGACGAGTGGTGAAAATAGGATGAATGGTAGGCTGAGTTAAACTATATTGGCCGGCCATAGCTTCGTGGTCATTCCATGATTCAAAGCTGTGATGGTCTGGCATGATATAGGTACAATCAGCTGAAGTTTCATTATGGGCAGTCGCAAAAGAAATTGAAAGTTTGGTCTTCTTCAAACCCTCCTTAAATTTATTTGCATTGTAATAACTATAAGATGGATTGGCTCCATAAACGATTACTGCACTAATTTTACCTTCATTAAGGTCGGCCACAAATTGCTCCATCTCCACATCATTACTCATCTTCTGTTTAGAGAAATTGGTAAAATCGATGGTCATGCCAATATTTTCTAGTGCAATATTGATTGCGTTAACTAAAAGCTGAATATCGATATCATTACTTCCGCTTACAACCAGAGATTTTCCTTTGTTGGCTAACAATTCTTTGGCCGTGTTTTCGATCATATTTACTGGACCTTCTACTGTATTAACAGGCAATGAAGGGATCCCCGTTGACGCGGCAATTTTATTGTAAAGGTTTAATAGATATACGCCTTCTTGAGAAGGAGTAATTGGAATTCGAACATCGGCATTCGAACCTGTGAGTGACAAATTAGATTCAAACTGAATATGGCGGCTCATTCCATTAATGGCCTTTCTTCCAGCTGTATATTGTTGGGTAAATTGAACTGGCGAAATCCAAGTACCTAAAAAGTCAGCACCAAAGCTAACGATCACCTTTGCTTTATCGAATCGATATCCAGGGAGAACCGATTTGCCAAATGATTTTTCGTTTGCCGCAAGCAATGCGTAAGAAGAAAACTCTTCGTATTGTATATGTTTTGTGGTAGGATATTTTTTCGAAAATTCGCCGATAGCGGCAAGGGTGCTTGGGCTATTTATGGTAGATGAAAGAATAACAATATTACCCTTCGCTGCATTAATTTCCTCCAGTGTTTGCCCTACTTCTTTATCAATACTTGAAATTTCAGCCTTAACCTTATTTTTTAGTGGGCCTTCGAAGCGCGACTTGTCGTATAAACTTAATAATTCGGCATGTCCTACGGCACATAAAGCACCATTATTTATTTTGTTGTCGGGGTTACCTTCAACCTTCACCGGACGACCTTCACGCACTTTGACGATGGTACCACATCCTGCGGCACAAGCGTTACAGGTGGAAGAATACCAATTTGCTACTCCTGGTACTACCTCGGATGGCTTAAACGTATACGGAATTACATTTCTCACCGGGGCCTTATTACAAGCCGCCAAAATAGCAGCGGAGGAAACTGTGAATCCAAAATATTTCAAAAAATCGCGACGAGAAGAGGATAACTCGTAGGTTTCTTCTTTAAATGCCTCGTTCATAGGAATACCTTCCAAAAATTCATTGCTTTTTGATTGCAAGAAATCAGGCGATTTGTTCAGTTCTTCTAAACCTTTCCAGTATTGATTATTGCTCATTTGTAAGTCGTAAGTGATAATTTTAAGTGATATGTTTTAAGCTTTTATTTAGATTGGTGCTGTTGCATTGGGGTATTAGTAGTGACATTTACCACATTCAGTTCCGCCATTTTGCTCTTCAGTCCATGTTTCGCCTTTCTTCAATCTTTTATGAATTTCTTCATAGTACTTATTGCCAGCGACATCAACATTACTTGTTCGGTGACATTGGATACACCATCCCATTTGAAGCGTACTAAACTGACTAACAACTTTCATCGTTTGAACTTGTCCATGACAAGTTTGGCAAGTAACTTTACCCACTTTTACATGCTGAGAGTGGTTGAAATAAGCTAAATCAGGTAAATTATGAATTCGAACCCATTTAATTTCTTTGGGTTCGTACAAATATTTTTGTGAATCTGGCTCCCAACCTACAGCCGTGTATATTTTTTTGATCTCTGGAGAAATTTGACCGTTGTATTTTGCGGTAGCCTGAACATATTTATGACAATTCATACAAGTGCCTGGGGATGGGATACTTGCATTTTTAGATTTCTCAGCTACACTATGACAGTAGCGGCAATCCATTTTGTATAAACCAGCATGCTGTTGATGAGAAAATTTTATGGGTTGATCGGGCTGATAACCTTGCTGATTACCTATTTTGAATGAATACCAAAAGCCGTAACCTCCGAGAAGTACTAATGTAATAAGCGTTACTGTCATTAGACCAATAATCTTATTTAAATGATAGTACCAAGGCTGAAATGCATCGACAATCCAGTCCGGATCTTGATTTTCAGGATATTTCTCGTTAATGGCTTTAGTTAAATGTCTTCTGATTCTAAACAAGAAAATGATTATTAACAGGAGAATTAGGGCTAAAATATTGTAAATATTCATATATGAGTTATACTTTCTATGCTTCTAAGTGCTTGATTTTGTATGCTTTAATAAAATTAGCGATTTCAGCTAACCATTTTTTTTTTATGGGACGAAAATAAGATAAAATGCAAGACTCTAAATAGGTGTTAGTATGTTTTTCTCAATTTAGAATCGTTTTAAATAGTAGAAGGGAATGCAGTATTTGTTTATGTATAAACCTACAGAACAATAGTGCCTAAAAAGGGTAAATTATCAACTTAAATCTTGAACGAGGAAGCCCGTGCGCATCTTAGGCTCAATCCAAGTACTTTTAGGTGGCATGGTGGCTCCTAAATCGGCTACGGCCATCACTTGTTCCATCTCAGTTGGAAATAAGGTAAAAGCAATATCTGCTTTCCCTTTATTAACACGGTCTTCCAGAAGTGCCAAACCTTTAGTACCATCAACAAAACTAAGGCGTTCATCCGTTTTACTATCCGTTATATTTAAAACTGGGCCAAGTAAAAAGTCTTCTAAAATTTGTACGTCAAGGCTTTTTAGAGGGTCGGAGTCGTCGATTATTTCCGCTTTAGCCTTGAGTTTATACCATGTATCAATATAATACATTCCAAAACAATGTTTCTTTTTAGGATGATATGCCTCCTCCTTTTTTTTCTTTTCGACTTCAAAATGGTCATGTAAATGACGTAGAATTTTGTAAGGATAATTTACGATACCGTCGACCAGGCGATTATATTCGACAACATGAATTAAGTCGGAAGGTACAAAATACGTTTGCAAATAGTTATAGGCCTCCAAACCGGTATGGTTTAAATTTAGCTCTTTTTGCTCATTCGCATAGCGGACAAGGCTTGCGCTACGGTGGTGCCCATCGGCGATATACACATTTTCTAATGACGCGAGTGCCTCACACAGTTGTGATTCATTTTTCACCACCCACAAGGTGTGACGAATACCATGTTGCACGATGTCGAAATGAGGTTTCCCTTCCATTTCCTTCAACGTTAATATTTCGATTGCTGACGTCTTATGATAGGTAACCAATACGGCTGTCCCAACGGTTTTGGTAATACGCATTTGTCCTAACATTTCATCTTCTTTGTCTGTGCGAGTGTGTTCGTGTTTTTTTATCTTTTCGCTGGCATAGTCATCGGCGTGAACTCCGGCAATCACGCCATGATATATTCTTCCATCTTTGACCTGACGATAGATGTAGATGTGGTTCTCTTTTTTTTCTAGGATGCCATCAGCAAGAAAATGTTCCAATTTGGCTAACGCGATGGGAAAATGACGCTCCACATTTTTCTTTTCTTCGGGGAAGTTTAAGTGAGGCTTCGAAATATGCAAATAAGATAACGAATTTTGCCTCATCTTTTCGATACTAAGATGTTTATTTTGAGCATCGTAATTTTCACTAGAAACAACTTCTATCAAATCCTCACGAGGAAGAATAGCCTTGAAAGGGGCAATTTTTAACATGTAATCTATATAATAATTTAAGTTTGTAAAAACCAAAGGAGTGGCATGAAACTTTATTCCATGACCCGATGTATTATTTACAGAGGTCTATGATTTTCTCTGCCAGTTCTATTCCTATTCTATTTTGTGCTTCTGCTGTGCTCGCGCCTATATGTGGAGTAAGACTTAATTTGGGATGTTTCAATATTGTGTCGGTCAAGGGAGGTTCATTTTCAAACACATCTAATGCTGCATAACGCAATTTACCAACGTTAAGTGCATCGAGTAAATCATTTTCATTGACCACACCCCCTCTTGCACAATTTACTAAAACTGCACCTTGTTTCATTAAATCAAATTCCAATTTAGCAATCGTAGGCTTCTCGGTACTAGGTACGTGAAGTGTAATAAAATCTGCATTTCGCAAAACTTCTTCCTTCGACACGGTTTTGATTTCAAACTTGATCCGTTGATCTGATATTTTCGAATTAAAGTAAAAGTAAATCTCCGCCTTCTCTACAAAAGGATCAAAAGCAATCACGTTCATTCCTAAACCGATGGCGATGCGTGCCGCTTCCTGTCCAATCCTTCCAAATCCAATAACGCCTAACGTTTTGTCTCTTAATTCAAAGCCTTCACTGAATTTCTTCTTTAATTCATTAAATTTCTCGATACCTTGTTCGGGCATCATGCGATTGCTTTCGGGCAAATTGCGTACCATCCCAAAAAGATGAGCAAAAACGAGTTCTGCCACCGAAATACTTGATGCGGCAGGAGTATTAATCACTCGAATACCATTGCGTTTGGCTGTTTCAACATCCACATTATCTAAGCCAACTCCAGCCCGGGCTATTACTTTAAGATGTGTATTAGCTTCGATTATTTCTTTTGTGATTTTGCTCGCACTACGCACAATGACCACCTCATAATTTTTTAAACCATGAAGTAAATCGTTTTGCGAAATTTTATTCGTATCGACACTAAAACCGGCCTCTTCCAACATTAATTTACCGATGGCATCAATGCCATCATTAGCCAATATTTTAACACTCATAATTTAAACAGATTTTAGAGTGGCAAGTACGGAAATAATATCCAAAAAGCGGAAAGAATTAATGCACCAATGAAAACCGAGAGACATTTAAAAAAAGAAAATACGCACATACGAAATCTCTAAAATGAAGCCCTTGGAGTTTACTTTAATGGAATGTTTTTCAGGATTTCTAAGAGATACTTCCAATATTTTTGTACCGAGGTGATATTTGCTCTTTCATCAGGTGAATGGGCCCCAAGTATCGTTGGGCCAAAAGAAATCATATCCATTCCAGGATAATTGGCTCCTAAAATACCACATTCCAATCCTGCATGGCAAGCCACAACCTTGGGCTTGGCCCCATGCTGTTTTTCATACACACTCACTAAGATATCTAGAATATCAGAAGAAACATTGGGAGTCCAACCGGGGTAGGCACCTGATAAAGCAACATGACATCCAGCCAGCTCAAACGAGGATTGCAAGGCATTGGCTAAATCATACTTAGAACTCTCCACCGAGGAACGAGTAAGACACCCCACTGAAATACTTCCATCCTTTATAACTACGCGCGCAACATTATTAGAAGTCTCCACCAAATCATGGATATCTGCACTCATCCTGTACACTCCATTATGGGCGGAATAGATGGCCATAAGAATCTGACTTTGTGCCAATGGTTCCATTACCACTGCTGGCATTTCAACCTTTTCAAGTTGAATGAGTAGATTCGGCTCCATGGTTTTGAGTTCGTTTTGGATTTCGGAAACGAGTTTTTCCATTGCGAGCAAAAATTCCGCCTCCGATGAAGCAGGAATCGCGATAACGGCAGAACTCTCTCGAGGAATGGCATTTCTTAAACTCCCCCCATCCACTTCAGCAATTCGCAGCTTGAATCTTTCTAGAGTTTGAAATAACAACCTATTCATAATTTTATTGGCATTCCCAAATCCTTTATGAATTTCCATTCCTGAATGACCACCGTTCAATCCTTTAACCGAAAGGTTGAACCCCAATGAAGCTGCTGGTGTACTTTCGAGCCCATAACTACGTGTAGCCGTGACGTCAATACCACCAGCACAACCGATATCAATCTCATCATCTTGCTCTGTATCTAAGTTCAACAATATTTTACCAGTCAAAATTCCACCCTTTAATCCTAGAGCACCAGTCATTCCAGTTTCTTCATCAACAGTAAAGAGCGCTTCGATTGCTGGATGGGCAATGTCTTTGCTTTCCAATAGTGCCATAATTGAGGCAACGCCAATTCCATTATCGGCACCTAGAGTCGTACCTCTGGCGCGAACCCAATCATGATCAATAAACATTTCAATGCCTTGTTGGTCGAAATCAAAAACGGTGTCGGCATTTTTCTGATGCACCATATCGAGATGCGATTGCAAAACAATAATCTGGCGATTTTCCATGCCTGGGGTAGCTGGTTTTCGGATAATCACATTTCGGATATCATCCTCAAATGTTTCGAGTCCGAGATTGTGACCGAATTTTTTCATAAAATCGATAACGAGTTCTTCCCTTTTAGAAGCACGAGGAACTTGATTTAAATCAGCAAATTTGTTCCATACTTGCTTAGGCTCAAGGTTTCTTATTTCAGAGTTCATGGTTGATTAATAATTACGACAAAAGTAATTTTCTTTATTCTATTTACGCACACTTTATTTTAACAAATAGTTCAGATAGCAGATTCAGAAGATAATGGATAGAAAAAGACGAATCACAAGGCAAAATTTACAGACCACGATATTGGCAGTTCGCTGATATGACGTGAATATCTTTCGCAGATATTTTAAAACAGCTAAAGTTCTTTTTAATATTAATACTACATTTGCCCCCTTTAAAAAAAGAATCATGCAAATAAGCATTCAAAAAACAAAAGTCAGTCGATTGGGCTCTGTAGATTTTAATGATCTGCCTTTTGGTAAAATTAAATCGGATCATATGTTTGTGGTTGATTATTCGAGTGGCCGTTGGCATGATGCGAGAATAGTGCCATTTGATCATATCTCCTTATCGCCAGCTAACAGTGCACTTCACTATGGCCAGTCAATATTTGAAGGTATGAAATCGCAGATTGACTCACGAGGGGTGCCATTGATATTCCGCCCAGAACAAAACCTGAAACGGTTAAACCTTTCAGCCCAGCGTATGTGCATGCCTGTATTGCCAGAGAAGCTATTTCTTGAAGGATTAAAGAAGTTGATTTCGATTGACAAAGGGTGGATCCCAGAAGGATCAGGCAAAAGTTTATACATTAGACCCTTTATGTTTGCCACCGACGATTCGGTCGGGGTAAAAGTTTCCGAATCTTACATGTTTATCATTTTCACTTCTCCTGTTTCTCCCTATTACAATCAGCCTTTAAAAATAAAAGTGGCCGACAAGTATGTGCGCGCTTTTGATGGAGGCGTGGGGGCGGCAAAAGCCGCGGGTAACTATGGAGCAAGTATGTTGCCAACGAAGGAAGCTTATGGGCAAGGATATCATCAGGTAATGTGGATGGATGGTCATGAGTTTAAATATATTGAAGAAACCGGCACTACCAATGTTTTTTTTGTGATTGGTGATCGAGTGATAACTCCGGCTTTGGATGGTAACATTTTGGATGGAATTACTCGCAAATCATGTATTCAATTATTGGAAGATAAGGGTGTTCATGTTGAACAGAAACGAGTAGACATTAATGAGATCATTGAAGCATCAAAAAACGGAATACTGAATGATGCTTTTTGTACTGGCACTGCAGCAAGTGTTGTACATATAGAACTTTTTAACTACCGGGGCAATGACATTATTTTGCCGAATGTAGCAGAGCGTAAATGGAGTAATTATTTGGGCGAAAAGCTAGATAATATAAAATGTGGGATTGAGGCAGATAAGCATGGATGGATATTGGAAGTGAACGAAACGCAATCAGCCTGATAAAAAACGGGGATCAACAAGAAAGCAGATTTCAAAAAGCCAGTTAGGTATTGTTTTTTAGTATTTCTATCGCATCTTGAATACTGATCTTCAATTGCTCGCCAGACATAAGGTTTTTGAGGGATATCAATTGAGAGTTCATTTCTTCTGCTCCAATAATAATGGCATAACCAACATTTTTAGCGTTCGCATATTCTAACTGCTTTTTTAATTTAGCCGCAATGGGATAAACTTCACATTTTATGGCTTGTTCACGACATTTTTGGGCCAATTTCATAGCATAATTAAGACTTGTTGATTCCATACAACAAAAAAGTACTTGAGTAAAACTATGTTTCGTTGTAGGGAAAAGTTTCAATTCTTCAATTACTTCATAAATCCGATCAAGGCCAAAACTGATACCAACACCTGAAACACCTGACAATCCAAAAATCCCGGTTAAATCATCATATCTACCTCCACCACCAATGCTTCCCATTTGAACATCCTTCGCCACAACCTCAATGATAGCACCAGTATAATAATTCAGGCCACGTGCGAGTGTTACATCGAAGAACAAGGGGCAATTTGGGTTTAAAAAGTATGAATTAGAAAAAACTTCTTCTAGTTCTTTAATCCCCTGCATTCCAGTAGGAGAATCAAACAATAATGTTTTTAAGAATTCGAGAGTGATTTTATTCTTCAAAAGTTTTTGTATCTTTTCTAAGGCGGAAGCATTAAATCCTTTATCGTCAAGCTCCTTCAAAACACCATCAACACCTACCTTCTCAAGTTTATCGATAGCTACGGTAAGGTCGATAAGTTTTCCTGATTCCCCTAAATATTCAGCGATGCCAAACAATATCTTTCTGTTATTTATTTTTATCGTTACATCAACCTGAAGCAACTTAAAGACCTCAGCATAAATGGAGATTAAATCCACCTCATTTAAGAGGCTATCACTTCCAATAACATCAGCGTCGCATTGCCAGAACTCCCTAAATCGACCTTTTTGAGGCCTATCGGCTCGCCACACAGGTTGCATCTGATATCTTTTAAAGGGGAAGGTTATATCGTTACGATGCATCACAACATATCGAGCGAAAGGAACAGTCAAATCATAACGAAGTGCTTTTTCTACTAGGTTTCTGCTATTGGAATTCGAACTTAAAGCAAGTTCAAAATCATCTCGCATGATTTTCTTCTTTTCTTCTTTAGCTTCGAATATCCTTGAATTTAAAATTTTATAAATTAGCTGATCTCCTTCATCTCCATATTTCCCAGTTAACGTTTCAATATTTTCCATGCTAGGAGTTTGAATCGGCATGAATCCATATTTAAGGAATACATTCTCGATGATACCGAGCATATAATTCCTACGAATAACTTGATCGGGCGAGAAATCGCGCATGCCTGAAGGGACTGAAGGTTTATTTACGGCCATATATTAAAGGCAAAAATACGGATAAAAGTGTAGTTTAGATTACGCATTGTTAGGTTGCTAAAAAATGGAATGTTAGAACAGAAAAGGTGAACGCGTTTATACCCTAGAACGAAATGCGTACTTTTATTTTGAAACTACGAATCAAAGGCTTATTTTCGCGAATAGATATTGGACTTGTAGCTCAGATGGTTAGAGCATCTGACTCATAATCAGGGGGTCCTTGGTTCGATCCCAAGCTGGTCCACCAATAGCAGAAAAGGTTTCAGGCAACTGAGACCTTTTTTGTTTTTAGCAATTTGCACAGAATTTGCACAGATTGGGGTTAATTAGGATGTTTTTTGATGAAGGTGCATAACTATTCAAATCATGGAGCATGCTATGATAATAGTGGGAAAACATGGGCATTGGTAATTTGGAATCTCTCTGTAATCAAATTGCAAATTTGTAAACATCCAAAGTCAATTCTACAAGACATGTTCGGATTGTTCGTGTTAGCTCTGTTCGAGATAATATTCGAATATTGATTATACAAAATCAGTCAACAACCCTTAAAAATCAATAATTCTATTCAAATTCTTTAGCGATACTTCCGAATTACTCGGCTTTAAATGCCGAGTAACTCGGTAGATTTTGTAAGTACACCAGTTTCAAACAATTGAGAACTTTAATATTTTTAAGCAATTGCATACTATTAACTGTATTAGCCCCCTAAAGAGCTGGACAAAATTATATAATTAAATTAGTAATAATTTTGTTTTCAATAACTTTAGGAATATGACCAGATTAAAAAGGAAATTCACACCTGAAGAGCGATTATCGATC
>CAIUDH010000030.1 GCA_903897855.1 uncultured Bacteroidota bacterium
CGTAAGCCAAAGATATTCGATGACTTTCATTTATCCAACGATAAGGGAGTGAGTACCTACCTTATTTCAAAAGCAACTGTTGATGAAATAATACAAACGACAGATCTTCATAATTTAGACATCATCACTTCTGGCCCAGTACCACCCAACCCTTCTGAATTATTAATGAGTGACAATCTTCTTACCCTTTTAGAGGAGTTGAAACTAAAGTATGATTATATCGTTATCGACACAGCCCCGATTGGATTGGTTACCGATGGCTTACTCTTAATGAAACATGCAGACGTTAATATTTATGTGATTCGGGAGAATTATTCACGGCTAATGTTCGTTAATTCTATTAATGAACTTCAGAGCAATGACAATCATATTAATAATATTTGTATCCTTGCGAATGACTCTAATATTGGCCGCTCTAAATATGGTTATGGCTACGGTTACGGATATGGTTATGGCTACGGATATGGTTATGGAAGTGGTTATGGATACTATGAAGAACAGAAGAACGAAAATGCGATAAAAAGGTTTGTTAAAAAAATATTCATGAAACGTAAATAATGATAAAGGAATTAGAAAATAAGAAGAAAAAGATTGCTGTCATTGGCCTCGGTTATGTAGGCTTACCCATTGCATTAGAATTTGCAAGAAAATATAGCGTTGTTGGATTCGATATCAACTTGGATCGAATAAACATGATGAGAAAAAAGATTGATCCGAGTGAGGAGTTGACTAGTGCCGATTTTGAAGGTTGTGATATTGTTTTTACGAATAAAATTGAGGAATTGAAAAAAGCACATTTCTTTATTGTGGCAGTACCTACCCCCATCGACAATCACAATCGCCCTGATTTGCGCCCGCTGCTTGGTGCAAGTGTTTCTGTAGGTAAGGCGCTTAAAAAAGGCGACTATGTCGTGTTCGAATCAACGGTGTATCCGGGATGTACCGAAGACGACTGTATCCCTGTTCTGGAAAATGAATCGGGCTTAAAGTTTAAAAAAGATTTCAAGGTGGGTTATTCACCTGAGCGAATAAACCCTGGTGATAAGGAACATACCTTAACTAAAATCCTTAAAATAGTTTCTGGATGTGATAAGGAATCGTTGGATATCATTGCGAAAGTTTATGGCAGCATCGTGAAAGCAGGAATTCATAAAGCACCTACCATCAAGGTGGCGGAGAGTGCTAAAATTATTGAGAATACCCAACGCGATTTAAATATCGCTCTGATGAATGAGTTATCCATTATTTTTAATAAAATGGGTATTAATACATTCGACGTGCTTGAAGCGGCAGGTACAAAATGGAATTTTTTAAAATTCACTCCAGGTTTAGTTGGTGGACATTGTATTGGGGTTGATCCTTATTATTTAACGCACAAAGCCAGTGAAATAGGATATCATAGCAAAGTTATTTTAGCAGGCCGTTACACCAACGACGGAGTTGGCTCTTATATTGCCAAGGAGGTAATTAAACAAATGATAAAAAATGATATCTCACTAAAGAAAGCTAAGGTTTTGGTGATGGGCGCCACCTTTAAAGAAAACGTGGCCGATATACGTAATAGTAAAGTGGTCGATATTATTACCGAACTCAAGAACTTTCATGTTAACGTAGAAGTGGTTGACCCTCGAGCCAATAGTGATGAAATTAATGAGGTTTATGGTTTTAAGCTTGCTAAAAAAATAGACCTTGATTATGATGCAATCATAGTGGCAGTGGCACATACCGAATATCAAAACTTAACAGATGCTTACTTTAAAAAGATTACTAAAAAACAGGCCGTAGTGTTCGATGTGAAAGGCATCTACAAAAACAAAATTAAGTCACTTACTTATATGAGCTTGTAAGAAGCCATCGAAGCGAATTGTAAAGTCTTCTTTCCTCATCTCTTCTCTAAAAAATAGAATACCCCACCGAAATAGATCTATGCTGCATCTTACCGAAGGGTGCTGTTTAATTTCTTGCCAGGCTAGTTTCATTTCATTACTCCAATGAATATCGTCAAAAATAATGATGCTCTCATTATGGATGTTTGTGGTTAAAAGATTAAAGTAGTGAAGTGTGGCGGCATACGTATGATTACCATCAACAAAGGCAAGGTCGATAGGAGGGAGCGTTTCTAAAAGTTTCGGTAGCACGGTATCAAAGCCACCCCGAACAAAGTTTATTTTATGATTGGGAAAAAAATGATCAAATTGTGATCTTGTAAAATCGTGAAGTTCCTTACTTCCTTCAATAGTGGTAATCTGTCCTTTCTCCTCTAGCTTCAAGGCATTTTGTATGTAGGCTGTGCCAACTCCTAAGCTGGTACCCATTTCAAGAATGTTCTTACATTGATACGATTGGATGATTTGATGTAAAATTTCTCCCATTCGACGGTTGGTGCTGGAGGTGGCATATATATCTTTGATCCTTCTTCGATTACCATTCATCACATGAGAACCACTTCCAAGGTCATCTACTGTTAATTCAAACTTTTCATGCTTAAGGTAATTTCTATATTGTTTAACGATGGCAATTTCTGAGGTATTCACTCTTTTATTCAATACCTTCTCGCTGAGATTATAGATAAATGGGGAGTGTAAACCATGCCGATTATGCGACTTGAATAAATACTTTAGGTAATAGGTGATCATGCTTACTTTGGTTCGTATTGTAGAGGGTATCGTCGATGACCACTCTCTTCATTATCCAGCTAACAATTTGTTTGTTCTTCCGTTTTTTTATCCACGACGCACGAGCACTTAATGGTTCATAAACGGCAGGCAAAGGTATTCGAAAGGAGTCGAATCTGGGTTGTAAAAGATGGTTTTTATTCGATTTTAAGACGAGGTAAGTTCATTTCATATTTATCCAAGTTTCTTCGCTTGATTTGAAATTTATTTATATTTTTGCATTATATGACTGAATCATCAAATACTCAAAGCAAATCAAAAGCAAAATATTGGATTATATTTATCGTAAGTTTGGTTGCCATGGTTTTAATTACCATTTATCGCCCTGAGGCATTTTGGCTTCCACTTCCAATCATGGTCACTGCATTTGCTGTTGCGAACGACTGGTTATAATTTTATCATCAAACAATAAAGAAATATCTTGGCCTTGGCCTGGAATGAATTAAATTATAAATTAATCCCAAAGCCGCATCAGCTTAAGTTGTTGCGGCTTTTTAATTTTATACAGAAACATAGACAAATCGCTGAGTTAAAAAGTAGGTAGAATGATAGAATTCGATTTTAAAAAGATTGATGCTAAATGGCAACAATATTGGTTTGAAAACAAAACTTTCAAGACGGGTATCGACAGTACCAAGCCTAAATATTATGCCTTGGATATGTTTCCTTATCCAAGTGGGGCAGGATTGCATGTAGGACACCCCCTTGGCTATATCGCAAGCGATATTATGTCGCGATTTAAAAGACTGAAAGGATTTAATGTGTTGCACCCCATGGGATTTGATGCTTTTGGGTTGCCTGCCGAACAGTATGCTATCGAAACGGGCACTCACCCCGCCATTTCAACACAAAAAAATATTGACCGCTATAAGCAACAGCTTAAAAATATTGGATTCAGCTACGATTGGGATATTGAAATTAGTACAGCCTCTCCCGATTTTTACCGCTGGACGCAATGGATCTTTATGCAACTCTTCAATAGCTATTTCGATCGAATAGAAAACCATGCTAAACCTATTCATCGACTCATTGAAGACTTTAGTGAAACAGGTAACTATACCATTGAATGCCCCGTTGAAAACAACAGAAAATTTACCGCCAGCGAATGGAATAGTTTTGATGAAGAAACAAAACAAATTCTTTTGATGGATTATCGTTTGGTGTTTAGCGCCTATTCAACGGTAAACTGGTGCGATGCTTTAGGTACCGTGCTTGCCAACGATGAAGTGATTAATGGGTTGAGCGAAAGGGGAGGGCACCTCGTAGTGAAAAAGGAGATGCGACAATGGTTTTTACGCATCTCAGAATATGCTGATCGTTTATTGGACGGCTTAAATAAATTAGATTTCAGCGATTCGTTAAAGGAGATGCAACGCAATTGGATTGGCCGAAGTGAGGGAGCTGAATTAGAGTTTAAGCTTCTTGATCAATCAGAAGGGGTGCGCGTTTTTACGACTCGACCCGACACCATTTTCGGTGTTACCTTTATGGTACTAGCGCCTGAACATGATCTGGTGAAAAGAATCACAACCGACGCGCAAAGGAATGATATTGAAAAATATCTTGAATATGTTCAGAGCCGAAGCGACCGTGAGCGAATGACCGAAGTGAAGAAAATTACAGGCGTTTTTACTGGTGCCTATGCCGAACACCCATTCACTAAAAAAAATGTTCCTGTCTGGATTTCAGAATATGTTTTGGCAGGATATGGTACTGGTGCTATCATGGCAGTGCCTTGCGGCGACGATCGTGACTTCGCATTTGCCAAACACTTTGACTTGCCTATTACAAATATCTTTGATGGTGCCGATATCACCCAGGAGGCGTGCACGAACAAAAATTTCAAACTCACAAATTCAGAATTTCTTGACGGGCTGGATTTTAAAACGGGATTTAGTATCGCCATTGATAAAATTGTGAAACGCAAGAATGGTAAACGTAAAGTCAATTTCCGTATGCGCGATGCTGGTTTCAGCCGTCAGCGCTATTGGGGAGAACCATTTCCAATTGTATATAAAAATGATGTACCTTATCTTGTTCTTGAGGAATTTCTGCCGATAACTTTACCTCAAGTAGAAAGTTATAAGCCTACAGGCACCGGCGAAGGGCCATTGGCAAACATACCGCAATGGGTGCATCTATCCGATGGATCTCGACGCGAAACCAATACCATGCCTGGCTATGCAGGAAGTAGTTGGTATTTTCTCCGATACATGGATGCGCATAACTCGAAAGAATTTGCGAGTCAAGAGGCAACGCAATATTGGAATCAGGTGGATCTATACATCGGGGGAGCAGAGCATGCAGTAGGCCATCTTCTTTATAGTCGCATGTGGACGAAAGTTTTGCACGACCTTCATTTCATTAATTTTGACGAGCCTTTTAAGAAATTGGTGAATCAAGGGATGATACAAGGTACATCTAAATTTATTTATCGAATCAAGAACAAAGAAAACACTTTCGTTTCGTTCAATTTAAAAGATAATTATGAAGTAAGCCCCATCCATATTGATGTGAACTGTTGCGATGGCCTTGAATTGGATACCGAAAAACTGAAAAGGTGGCGTAAGGAATTTGAAACCGCCACCTTTATTTTAGAAGAGGGGAAATATATCTGCGGAACACAAGTAGAGAAAATGAGTAAGCGATTAAATAATGTGGTCAATCCCGATGATATTGTTGCGCAATATGGAGCCGATGCATTTCGAATGTATGAGATGTTTCTTGGCCCGGTGGAGTTAAGCAAACCTTGGGACACCAAAGGTATTGAAGGGGTATCAAGGTTTTTACGTAAATTATGGCGGCTATTTTATGACGATAAAGGAAATTCTATAATCAGCCATGAAGAGGCTACCGAGGCCGAGCATAAAATACTTCATCGTACCATTAAGAAAGTAGAAAGCGATATTGAAGTTTTGGCATATAATACCTGCATTAGTAGTTTCATGATTGCGGTCAATGAATTTCAGGATTTAAAATGCTCTAAAAAAGTAATTTTAGAACCCTTTCTTATTTTATTATCCTCCTTTGCACCGCATATTACTGAAGAACTTTGGTCCAATTTAGGTCATCCTAAAAGTATCACTTATGCGCTCTTTCCTTTACTCGAGGAACAATATTTAACCGAAAACTCCTTTACCTACGGCATTTCTGTAAACGGTAAGGTACGTACACAATTGAGTTTTTTGTTGACTTCTTCAAACGAAGAAATACATCAAGAAGTTTTAAAGAATGAAATTGTGCTCAAATGGCTCGAAGGGAAGACTCCTAAAAAAGTCATCATTATTCCTAAAAAGATTGTGAATATTGTAGTTTAAAACAGATTCATCAGTTTTAATGAGTTTTTATGCTCGCTTCAGAATCCATACCGCATCCTCGTCCCACTCCACTTTTACTTTGTCGTCAGCTCGGGTATCTACCTGCTTCCCAATATAGTCGGCTTCGATCGGGAATTCACGGTTATAACGGCGGTCAATTAAAACAACGAGCTCTACTTGCTTGGGGCGACCAAAGTCGTTGAGAGCATCTAAGGCGCTTCGCACACTACGCCCCGTATAGAGCACATCATCCACCAAAATTATTTTTTTTCCTTCAATCGTGAAATCAATTTTCACTTCATTGGCTTCAATGTCCAACTCTTTCGTCCTAAAATCATCCCTATAAAATGTGATATCAAGCTCGCCATATATAATGTTTTTATGAATGCTTTTTTGCAAAGCATCACGAAGTTTGCGAGCAAAATGAACCCCTCTGGGCTGTAACCCTATGATTGCACAATCGCTGAAATCATTATGATTCTCGATCAATTCATAGCATAACCTTTGGATTGTAATTTCAATATTTCGGGAGTCTAAAAACTTTCTTGTCATGATTAAAAATTTTCTTATTCGTTACTCATCTTTATTATTTCATCAAACTCAGTTTCCTTCACTGTTTGCACACTGAGTCTTCCCAAACGCACCAAATCCATAGCAACCAAACCAGGATGTGATTTAACGTCTTCTAATGTAATCGCCGTTTTTAATTTCTTTACAGCTGCAACATCCACACAGACCCAGTTTTTATCCTCTGTTGTGGGGTCTTGATAGGCTTCTTTTACTATTTTTGCTAACCCCACAATAGCTTTGCCAATGTTACTGTGATAGTATAATACTTCATCGCCAATTTTCATCGCACGTAAATTATTCCGAGCACCATAATTACGCACTCCTGTCCAACTTGTATGCTTGTCCTGAATCAAATTATCGAAAGAATAAACATTGGGTTCCGATTTTATGAGCCACATTCGTTTCTCTTTTGCCATAGTGCAAACCTACATTAAAATTATAAAACTAAAAATAAAATGCATGAAACTTCAAACCGTGATTGTTATCATATTGTAAAGTAGGTAGAGGCACCTTTAAAGGGGCCAGAAAACGAGCAATAATAAACAATGTTCTATGTTTTTTTATAAAGGGAATTTCTTGTAAGCAGATGTCGGGAGCTACATATATGATGGGGTAACGCTGGTAATGGCTAGGATCATGAAGTTTCCCTTTTGAATCCAAAAAAAAGGCCTGGTCATTTGGATTCCCTGTCACCATATTATAGGCCCCATACCCGACGGCTACATTTAACCAAGGCGGAAATTTTGAATGTCGAGCAAATTTTCGAATATTGGCACTTAGCCAGGCCGTTTGCCCGTTATAATCTTTTAAAATACCCGTCAAGTTATTCGCACCTAACACCGCAGGACGCAACGAGCGGAGTCCGGATGTATGAAAACTATAGCACAGTTTTATTCTTTGCTCATCCCAAAAGTAGCGTTGGGAAAGAGCCAAAGAAGTACCCACCACATCGGCACCCATATCACCCCAACTAAAACCCCATTTATTACTGTATCCATCCATTATTTCAACAATAGTTTGCATGCCCAGTCCAATAAAACTGCCAATCCACATCGCTTTGTTTTTAGAGAGCCCAACATAATCCATTAAATTCATACCATTCACAGCCTCAGAGTAGCAAGAGAAGGAATGACCCATTTTATCCATCTTCAACCATTCCTGATTATCATTAAAGAAGTGAAAATGGCCGGTGGAGTAGTCTTTATACCATGCTGTATACAATCCATAACCTAAGGTGCTATAAAAAATTGTGATACCACTATACACTTTAATTTCACGATGACATGCCTGCTTTTGCCCCTGGAGTGTGGAGTCAGCCTGATTGTTAGCCTTTATGGTACTAAAGGTTAGGACCAAAAGAAGAAACAAATTTATTTTAGCTACGGTATGCAACCTTTGAATATTATTTAACGTTGGTAAAAATAATGATACCAACTCAATTACAACTGTTATTTTTGCATGAACTGAGTAGAGAACCGATTATGATCATTTTTAAGAATATGTTGACGAATACTGTTTGCCTGTTTACGCTGCTTCTGGGTGTGAATTCCTGCAAACAAAAAGCCGATGCTCCTTCTTATTTACGAATCGAAAATTTCTCTATTAAAACAAATATACTGACACAAGGAAGCGCATCACAGAATATAACTGAAGCATTTGTTTACATTGACGACCAAATTGCTGGGGTATATCATCTTCCAGCGCTTGTGCCACTCACCGTTACAGGCTCACATAGCGTAAAAATCGGCCCTGCTATTATAGAGAATGCCATCGCCTCAAACATCCGAGTGGCTTACACTTTTTTAGGTGCTTACGACACGGTTCTCAATTTTGAAACCAATAAATCTATTACCCTTCAGCCTGCATCAAGCTATCGTAGCACGGTAAAATTTGAATTAATAGAAGATTTTGAAAGTCCATCCTTGCAATTTGAAAAAGGGCCTTCCAATACCCTCGACACCTTAATTAGAGACAGTCTTCTATCCGATAATATAGAACCAGGACATTGCGCACTATTTGATATGCCCAATGGTTTTTTAATGGAATACCTTACTAAATCAGCATATAGCCTTCCCTCGAGCTCTAGTTCGGAAACTTTTTTGGAGATTAATTATAAATCAGAACTTGCCTTGGCTATTGGATTATACGTGAGTGGCACCCCAGTTACAAAAACAGGAGTGGTAACTTTAAATCCGAAAGCGACCTGGTCGAAAGCCTATATTAATTTAACCAGCGTTGTTTCTGTGAAACCACCAGGAACGAAATTTAAATTATTCATCTCCTCCTTGAATCTTGAAGGAAGTAACAAAAAAGTATTTGTCGACAATTTAAAAATAATCCATTTTGAATAAAACGCTAAAAGTATCACAATACATCCTGTTCGATATTATTGCTGCCATCATAACATGGGGTTTGTTTTTTTGGTTTCGTAAAAATTATATCGAATCGGTTAAGTTTGGATATATTATTCCCGTAGAGTTTCAGCAGAAGTTTTTCACCTCTGCCACTCTCTATAGCTTGTATTGGATTGCACTTTACGCACTCACAGGGCATTATCGACGTATCTATAGAAGGTCGCGTTTATGGGAATTGTCGAAGACCCTAAACACAGTGGCTCTGGGTGTTATTGTCTTGTTTTTCGTACTCTTACTCGACGATGAAGTAAAAAGCTATAAAGATTATTACAAATCGGTATTGGTGCTTTTTGGATTGCACTTTCTGCTTACGGCCTTATTCCGCTTTGTTCAAACATCAGTCACCAAATCCAAAATACTGAATCGAACCATCAAGTTTAATACCATCATAATAGGAAATGGGAGCAAAGCTCTCGCTCTTTATAACGAACTCATGTTCTCCGATAAGTCGCAAGGTAATTGGGTGCAAGGCTATGTTACCACCAATGAAGTTGCCGAGGATAATTTGGTGGCCATCACAACCAATTACGGGAATTATCAATTGCTTCCTCAACTCATTGCAAAAGAGGCTATTGAAGATGTGATTATTGCCTTGGAAAATCAAGATCATAAATTTCTCGATCCCATCTTCACCATTTTGGAAAATGAAAATGTGCGAGTGAAAATCACCCCCGACATGTATGATATTGTCACCGGAAGTGTGAAGATGAATAACGTATGGGGCTCTGCGCTGATTGAAGTAAATACCGAGATAATGCCCGATTGGCAGCGGGTGATAAAGCGAATTTTCGATATTGCTTTTGCCGCCCTTGTTTTAATCGTGGGGTTGCCCTTTTTTATCTTAACGGCGGTGGCGGTATGGCTTACCTCCAAAGGGCCCATTTTTTACAAGCAGGAGAGGATTGGTCTGCATGGAAAACCTTTTTATATTCACAAGTTTAGAACGATGAAAGTGGATGCTGAAAAAGATTTACCTCAACTTTCCAATAAAGAGGATGATAGAAGAACTCGATTAGGCATTTTCCTTCGTAAGGTTCGACTCGATGAATTACCCCAGTTCTATAATGTTTTAATAGGGGAGATGAGCGTGGTAGGTTATAGGCCCGAGAGGTTATATTTTATTGATCAGATAACAAAATTAGCCCCTCATTATAAGCATCTGTATAAAATTAAACCAGGTATTACTTCCTGGGGAATGGTGAAATATGGATATGCTGAGAATGTAGAACAGATGGTTGAACGTTTAAAATATGACATACTCTATATCGAAAATATGAGTACTGCCATGGATTTGAAAATCATGTTTTACACCGCCATTATTATGTTGCAAGGGCGAGGCAAATAAGAGCCAAACCCCTTTACCACCATAGTAATTCCATTCTAACCCCTTTGTTTTGTTGTATTGCTTTTACTTGCTCATAAAGTGGGTATTGATCACCTAGTTCACTTTTCAATGTCGATTCAATTCTGGCATCTCCTCCAAAACTTTTGAGTAACTCTGTTAACGGATCTTTCAATTTAGGCATTTCTATTATTCGATAACCACTGATATTTGCCTTTGCAGCGGCCATCTTAATAGCATCATCAATCGACCCAATTTTGTCAATCAATCCTAAGGTTAAAGCATCCGATGCGGCCCAAACTCGGCCTTGTGCAATGCTGTCGATGTCGGCTTTTGTTTTATGTCGGCCCTCAGCAACCCTGCTAATAAAATTGTCGTAGGTGCGTTCGATAAACGATTGTAAAATATTTTTTTCATCGTTGGTAAAGGGGCGTGATGCATTTCCGAGGTCGCTATATTTGCCTATTTTAACGGTGTCAACAGTGAGTCCTAGTTTTTCATTGTATAATTTTTGCATATTTGGAAACAATCCAAAAACTCCTATTGAACCTGTGATAGTCGAAGGTTCAGCAAAAATGTAAGAAGCCGGAGCTGCAATATAGTAACCACCACTTGCCGCAATATCTCCCATACTCACAATTACCGGTTTTACAGCAGCGGCGAGCTTCACCTCTCTCCAAATAATATCGCTGGCGAGTGCAGAACCACCAGGTGAATTAATTCTAAGTACAATAGCTTTTATTTTTTCATCTTTCCTGGCTTTACTGATGGTTTGAGCCAAACGAGTACCGCCAATAATTTTATCATCCCCCTCACCATCACGAATTTCTCCTTGCGCATAAATCAAAGCTATTTTGTTATTATAATCGCCTTCTTTTTTGCTGTTGGGAGCATCTTTATATTTGTCGTAGCTCAGATAGTTAATCTTATCCTTGTCGCCAAGGCCTAGCTTTTCCTTCACGGCTTTCTCAATTTCATCTTCATAGTACAATTCATCAACGAGTCGATATTTCTTTGCATCTTCCGGACTGCGCACTTTCATCTCATCGGCGATGGCATAAGCTTCTTCCATCGATATCTTTCGATCAGCAGCTATATTTTCGATGAAGTTAGAATAAACAGCTGTTTTGTATTTTCGTATTTGAAGCTTGTTCTCCTCACTTAAATGGTCTTTGATAAAGGGCTCAACAGCACCTTTAAATTTTCCGTGGCGAACCACTTGAATTTCAACCCCTATTTTATCAAGTAAGCCTTTGTAAAACATAGGTTGAGCCGCGGTACCATTGAAAAGCATTTCACCGGTAGGTGTCAGAAATATTTTGTCGGATACCGTAGCGAGATAATAGTTACCATTATAATAGTAGTCTGCTTTGGCATAAATAAATTTGCCTGATAATTTAAAATCTTTTAATGCGCTCCTTATTTCTTCTTTGGTTGCTAAACCTGCATTTACAGATCCCAAGTCGAGCATAATTCCAGCAATATTAGCATCCGATTTGGCTTTTCTTATGTTTTCTAAAAGCTCATTTAACCCAATATCGTTATTATCGTCGCCTTGCAACTTAGCGAATGGATTGTCAACGGCACGCTCCAATACTTCACCTTTAAAATCCAATAAGAGCACAGATTTTGCATTCACCTCGACTGCATTTTTTTTACTTAAACCGGATGCAATGCCAATACCTATAATTAGGATTAACATGCAAAATAGCAACAAGCCAACGATTGTAGCAAAAGTGTATTTGAAAAATTGTAACATGATTATAAGAGATTAGATATTGCAAAGATATTTGTTTTGGTGGTTCGTGCGCTAACCTCAAAGAGGGGAGAAGTACTAATGTTTTTAAATAGAGGGGAAAGTAAGCGTGAATTTTGAACCTTGGTCCGGTTCGCTCGTCACTTCTACTGTTCCTTTGAGGTTCTTCATCATGATTTTTACATAATTCAATCCTAAGCCGAATCCTTTTACATCATGTAAATTTCCTGTTGGCACCCGGTAAAATTTATCAAAGATCTTTTTACGTTGTTCCTCGGCAATCCCAATCCCATTATCAATAACTTCAATTTTAAATATTTTGGCAGTATTGCTTGTGATGATGCGTACTTCTGGGTTTTTAATGGAATACTTCAAGGCATTATCCAATAAATTAAAAACAATATTTGTCAGATGCAATTTGTCGGTCATAATATTGGAGTTGACTGCCGACAATGTGCAATTGATGATGGCATTTTTATCGTGTAAAGTAGGTTGGATATTTTGAATCGACTTTTTGATTATTTCATGAGCATCTACGACTTCCCACTTTAATTTAATATCCTCTCGGTCGAGATGAGCCATCTGTAGCACCCGTTCTACTTGGTTTTTAAGACGAAGTGCTTCCTCTTGGATGATGGTTGCATAACTCGCCAAACGCTCGGGCGTTTTTATTATATTTGGATTCTTTAGCACATCGCTTGAAATAGATATGGTGGCTATCGGAGTCTTGAACTCATGAGTCATATTGTTTATGAAATCTTTTTGAATAGCCGATAATCGTTCCTGGCGAAAAACGATATAAACCATGATAACGAAGGATATTAGTACAATGAGCACTGCCAAGGTTGAAAAAATCCATGCCCCCATTCCTGAGATAATATCGGCTTTCTTATCGGGGAAATAAACTGAAAAGTAATAATTATCATGCTCGTAAATGGGTAAATCGCGTCGGGGCACCACTTCTATCTTTTCTCCCTGCTCATTTAAAGAACTTCTGTATACAATGCGATCGCCCTCACAATCGTAAATGGCATAACTAAATGAAGAATGAATGCTTCGATCAAAAAAAACGGTCTTTAAATAAAACTCAAGAACATTGGCGTTGATTTCATCATTGATATTTACTACATAATAGTCGCCGGCCAATTGCCTTACCGTTGTTAATTGCAGTTTACTCTCCTTGTTCTTAACCTGCAAAATATCTTCAGCTACTTTACGTAAACCTAATTCAACTTTTCTTTCAAATTCGTTTGTTTCTTGTTTGTATTTCGTAACCATCCAGTACAACTGGGTCACCGTGATACCAATAATGGACACTAATGCCAGTACAATAATGAGTCGTACGGTGCTTTTGCGCATTTATTTCCTTGTTAGATGTAAATTTAGACTTTCAACACTTATGCTATTATGGCTGCTATGATAGATACAAACACCATCTTGAATAAGTAAAAGCTGAGGCGATTCATGCATGACATCGAATTTTGTTCCAACCGTATTCGATAAGGATCGATTTGCAATCAGGTCGAGAAAATGAGGAGCTACAAGTGAACTTTCTAGATTCCAGAATCGCTCAAATCGTCCCAAAACCATCGAACTAATACTACATCGGGTACTGTGTTTAAAAATCACCTGAGGTACCTTAAATGAGTTAGCGATTAATGTTTCCAACTGATTTATATCAGCAAGGTTATTCCACTGTATCATATTTCTTAGCAAATTTAGGTAATTATGTTGTGTTATTGTTTCAGGGATTGAATAAATTGCATTATTAAAATCTATTAACAACGAATGGTGGGCTCAATTACCCTAAATTTGAAAATTATGATTCGGACTAGTTTTCTGTTATTTTTTGTTTGTACTCCTTTTTTATCATATACTCAAAATCATAGTGATGCTTCTTTAAATTTCGAGGAAGACAAATTTGACTTTGGGAATGTGAAAATTAACACCAAAGTCTCCCATATATTCTATTTTACCAACACGAGCAAGAAACCGCTACGATTAAAAAAGGTGTCGGCCAGTTGCGGATGCACCACGCCTCTCTGGGATTCAACCTTGATTGCGCCAGGAAGTCAGGGAAGTATTACCGTTGTTTTTGAATGTTTCCCGTTGGAGAAAATTTTTAGTAAAACAATCACGGTGGAGAGCAGCGCCGAATCAACCTTATATTATATTGATATCCGTGGGAAATGCGTCGACATTTATAAAGCTACGAAAGAAAAATTTTCACAGCCTTTAGGTAAACTGAATTTTGAAAGCACACACTCAAATTTCGATTTTCTTTACAATAATTCTTCCTTGGTTCAGAAGCAGCTGCAGTATTTCAATGCAAGTGACGATACGATCGTTGTTTATGAATTTAATACGCCTTCCTATATTCAATGCGCTTCTTCACCCAATATCATTCTTCCTCATCAGTTAGGCTCTGTTATAATTAACTATAATGCCAGTATGAATCCCGACTTTGGATTCAAGCTTGATAAAATTGTAATGCGAACCAACGACCTTGAGATGCCTGATAAGCTACTCTATGCGAGTGCCGATATTCTTGAATATTTCGACTCAACGATACAAAACAGAGGTCATATTTTATTAAGAGAACAAGATTATGATTTCGGCAAGATAAAAGTAGGTGATATCAAAACGCATGTTTTTGATATAAAGAATATTGGTTTAGATACTTTATTCATTCGCAGGGTTAGAGCTTCCTGTGGTTGCACTGAGTCTGTTTTAAGTCTTGATAAAATTGCTCCAGGCAAATCGGCCAGCTTAAAAGTGATTTATAATACTGCTGGAGCGGTGCGTGGTGATAATCACAAACTCATCACTATAATTTCTTCCGACCGAAAGCAGCCTGTTATTATTATAGGCGTTCATGTTTCTGTTGATTAGCTCACAACCCATATAAATATTGCCTTATAGCGATTATTGAATTTTATACAATTGTCTTATAATTTATATTATGTTAAATAAAACAATCAAAAGAAAACTGGAACAAATGAATTATTCCGGCTCCTTCTTTTATTTCTGAATTGCCTTTAATTCGTTGATCCTCTTAGTCAGCTCCATCACCTTCTCTTCATTCTTCAATTGAGCGTAGCAAAGTTTTATATAGGTCAGTGTTTCAATATCGTCGGCTTTCAGCGTATTCGAAGTTTCATAATACTTCAGTGCTATATTTAGAAGTGCATTCGCTTGATTATTTAAATCATCGAATTTCTTTTTTTGCTTAACGTTATCAGTATTTTCTCTTTCATTGATAACAGGCACCGCTTTATTAAAATACATAATACCTAGCATAATATTTACATCGGCATCATTGGGTTCAAGTTCGAGTGATTTTTTGTAGTCGGCTTCGGCTTTGTCAAGATAATCAACTCTCTTGGGGTCATTTTTAAATAAGCCTTCATAGGTATTGGCTCTATAGTAATAATACTTAGCGTTGCTAGGATCTGCATCAATGGCTTTGCTGAGCTTTTCAACTAATTTGTCGCCTTGATGAGTTAAACTATAAAGTACCAGTTCCTCTGTAATGAGATCTTGATTTTCGGGTAATAAATCGCGTCCTTGCCCGACATATTTTATGGCAGTAGCCGTATCGCCTTGCTCCTGAAACGCCTTACTTAGCGTGATATAAACATCAGCATCTAAAAAGTTTTCGCTAGCCAATTTGCCAATGTATTTTGTTACCAAGGGCCAATCCTTTTTAAAGTAGGCAATTTTTCCGGTGTTTTTAGTCACCGTATTTTCTGATAAATCGGTATTGGCTGCTTTAATTTTATTGGTTTTGTCGTAAGGGAATGCAGTTAAAATAAGTTCAAAGTAGCGTATCGCAGTAGCATAACCATTAGGATCTTTACCATCATTTTGCTTTTGTTGCGCTATTAATCCATCATTATAAACCAACGGAGCAATACCTAAAACTTTACCAGCCTCTCCTGCAATTTGGTTCAGCGCTGCTTTGCTGAATTTCTCATCACCCGTTTTTAAACAATTGATGTACGATTCTAATGATCGATAAGAAGGTTCAGGTTCGAAAAGTCGAAGTGCTTGCCCTGTGAGTGTGGTATCTAACGCAATGGCAAAGTATACATCTCCACGAGTGTACCACATTTTAGGGTTGTTTTTTGTTTCTTCATTGGCGGCTGCTAAATCAATATATTTTTTAGCATCTTTTAAGTCGCCGTCGCGTAAACTTATTTTTGCAGTTTCAATATTGTTTTTTTGGGCTGTTGCGGTAAAGGTTAATGCTAGTAACGCACTAATAAAAACGTGTTTGAGTAATTTCATTTTATATAGAGGTTGAAATGTTTTGCTTTATTCAAAATAGATTCCAAAGATTCGATGATGAGTTATTTTAACAGTATTTAGATTATTCAGTAATAGGATTTTCTGGAGCAGCGGTTGCATCGGCTTCGTTTTCTTCGGTCGAGCTCACATCCGTCTCATCCATATTTAGCATTTCCATATTTTCACCATTCAACTCCTCCCCTTCAATCTCTTCTGCCGATTCGAGCACGGTGACGGATGCAATGGCATCTTTCTCCTGCAAATTAATTAATCGAACTCCTTGAGTAGCTCTTCCCATCACTCTCATCTCTTTTACGGCCAATCGAATCGTGATACCTTTGCGGGTCATGATCATGAGATCGTCAACATCAGAAACGTTTTTTATTGTAATTAGGCTTCCTGTTTTATCGGTGGTTTTGAGCGTAGTAACCCCTTTTCCTCCACGTCCGGTGATTCGATAATCTTCCAGGTCGGTACGTTTTCCATAACCATTCTCACTCACCACTAGAATCGTATCGCTTTGTTCTTTTATGGCAATCATTCCAACCACGAAATCTTCAGCATTTTCTAAGGTTACGCCCTTCACTCCACTAGCGGTCCTTCCCATATCGCGCACCAGGCTTTCGTTGAAGCGAATCGCTTTACCTGATTTTTTTGCAATAATTAATTCATCATTACCTGAGGTTAAGCGGGCCTCCAACAACATGTCACCTTCCCGAATGGTAATAGCATTCACACCATTGGTACGCGGACGAGAATAATCTTCCAGCATGGTCTTTTTGATGATTCCATTTTTGGTGCACATCACCACGAAGTTGTTTTTAATATATTCTTCGTCCGTTAACTTTTTAACATTGATATAGGCTTTAATTTTATCATCGGGTGGAATGTTAACCATATTCTGGATGGCTCTTCCTTTGCTGTTCTTCTCCCCTTCCGGTATTTCATATACTTTGAGCCAGAAGCAGCGTCCTTGTTCGGTAAAGAGAAGCAAATAATTATGTGTGGTGGCCACAAATAAATATTCTACAAAATCTTCGCTCCGGTTCGACACACCTTTACTTCCTTTTCCACCGCGGGTTTGAGTGCGGTATTCATTTACATTGGTTCGTTTTACATAACCTAAATGAGAAATGGTAATCACGACTGCCTCATCGGCTATCAAATCTTCAATGTCTAAATCATCGGCCGTATATTCGATATGAGAGCGGCGCTCATCACCAAAACGAGCTTTGATGTCAATTAGTTCTTCCTTAATAATGCTCATTCTCAAACCTTCATCTGCTAAAATCGCATTCAAACGATCAATTTCTTTCATTAACTCGGCATATTCAGCACGTAACTTTTCTATCTCTAAGCCTGTTAACACACGTAGGCGCATGTCAAGAATCGCTTTAGATTGAATGTCACTTAATTGAAAACGTCCAACCAATTGATCTCTAGCTTCATCGGGTGTTTTCGACTCACGTATAATTTTTATTACTTCATCTAAATTATCAACCGCGATAATTAATCCAGTTAAAATATGTGCCCGTTTCTGCGCTTCATCGAGCTCATATTGAGTACGACGTTTCACCACCTCATGGCGATGTTGTACAAAATAATGAATGAGCTCTTTTAAGTTCAATAACATAGGCCTTCCATTAACAAGGGCTATATTATTTACACTGAATGAGGTTTGGAGCTCTGTATATTTAAATAATTTATTGAGGACAATGTTAGCGATGGCATCTTTTTTCAAATCAAATACGATACGCATGCCGTCTCTATCACTCTCATCGCGGGCTGCGTGCAATCCATCAATAATTTTCTCTGATACCAGGTTATCTACTTTGCTCAATAGAGAAGCAGGATTTACTTGGTAAGGAACTTCTGTAATGATGATTTGTTCTCTACCATTGGGTGCTATTTCGAAGTTTGTTTTAGCCCGCATCACCACCCGTCCTTTTCCTGTTTCAAAAGCTTTCTTTACGCCTTCATATCCAAAGATGATAGCTCCAGTAGGGAAATCCGGTGCTTTAATGAATTTCATTAGTTCCTCGATGGTAATTTCTGTATTGTCGATGTACGCAATGACACCATCACAAACCTCAGATAGGTTATGTGGGGCCATATTGGTAGCCATTCCTACAGCGATACCGCTCGCACCATTCACCAATAAGTTGGGTACTTTGGAGGGTAAAACAGTAGGCTCCGTTAAACTATCATCAAAATTCGGACGAAAATCGACCGTATTCTTCTCCAAGTCGACGAGCATCTCTTCAGCAATTTTACGCATCCGTACTTCCGTATAACGCATTGCTGCCGGTGGATCGTCGTCGATACTACCAAAGTTCCCTTGTCCGTCGACAAATGGATAACGTACACTCCAGCTCTGTGCTAACCTTACCATGGTGTCATAAACTGAGGCATCGCCATGTGGATGGTACTTGCCTAACACTTCTCCCACAATACGAGCCGACTTCTTATAAGGTTTGTTGGAAGCCATGCCCAATTCACTCATCGCGTACATTACACGACGGTGTACTGGTTTTAAACCATCTCGCACATCAGGAAGTGCACGTGAAACGATCACCGACATTGAATAATCAATGTAAGCGGTCTTCATTTCATCTTCAATATTGATCTGAATAATTCTATCTTCTGCCATACGTCATTTAATAATCTTTTTCCGACTCCTAATCGAGATAAAAAAAGATCCGTTAATTTAAATTTAATGTGAAATTTTAAGCTCCTTCTGAAAGGTTCAAAAGTACTCATTTTATAGCTATTTTAGGCCAAAAGATACTAACAATGATACTGTTTATTTCTTCTCTAATGAAAGTACCATAATTCGCACCATTCAAATGTATTTTTTGTGGTGAAATGGCAGAAAAAAACAATGAATTATAGCATGAGCTGAGCCAAGAGATAATCGCTAAATAAGATTAATTCGCAACTATACACTACGGCACGGGTGCTGGCTTGCCCTACTTCCCTTGCACCACCCGTGACTTGATATCCGTGATAGGCTGATACTGAGGTAATTATAAATGCGTAGGTGAAACTTTTAATGATTGAAAATTGAAGGGTGAAGGTTCTGAATGAACTTTGTGCCCCTTCTATAAATTGTTCGGGGGTAAGAATACCCGAAAATTTACCAGCGAAATAGCCTCCTGAAATACCTAAAAACATTGCAATCAAAATTAGGCAAGGTATCATAATTAAACCAGCAACAATTTTTGGTAAGGCGAGGTAAGCTCTCGAGTTAATGCCCATCACGTCTAAGGCGTCTATTTGTTCGGTAACTTTCATGGTGCCAATTTCGGAAGCGATACTTGAGCCTATTTTGCCAGCCAACACCAAAGAGGTAATGGTAGGCGCTAATTCCAAAATCACAGAATCGGAAACGATAGCGCCAATAACCGTACGCGACAACCAATCTGATATAAGTTGATACCCGGTTTGAACAGTGGTAACCGCTCCGGTAAAAATAGAAATAATCGCAACAATGGATAATGATCCATTTCCAATGACATACATCTCATCCAAGGTACGAGAAACGTATACTTTAAGCTGTTCAGGCTTGCTGAAAATTCCTTTGAGGAATAATAAATACTTACCAAAGTGGTTAAAAAAAGTGAATAATAGCATGATTTAATGACACTACAATAATAATCAAAAAAAGCTAAATCAACCCATCAGGCAGATTCATGTATACAATTTTCTTCTTCTTGTCGACGGCATCGATTAAATCGTCGTGGGCCGGTATGAGCAGATCGTCCTCTAACACAAATAATAATTGCATTCCTGTATTTTCAATATCCTGAATGGTACCTACGAGCTTTTTATCATTAAAAATTTTATACCCTAAAAGTGAAAGTAACTGATCTGTTTTTTGCTTTTTCAGGGGCTTGTTTTGTTCCACGGCAACTTCCAGGTTCAAAAACTGTTCTGCCTCTGGTTTGGTTGCAAAATCATGAAATTGAAGTACAATATCAGTGGCATTACTCTCAAAAACATCCTCCATTTTAAACGGTACCGGCTTGCTTCGAATCATTAAAAAACAGTATTCTGAATGATTCAGAATGGAACCGCTAAGCCCTTCGTTTAGCCTTAATAATAAAGCTCCCTGCACCCCATGGGTTTTTACGATAGAGCCGATGCTAATTATATTTTTTTTCTGATAAATCATTTTTAAGAGTGGCGAAGGTAAGTTTTAAAATAATAGGATACTATGATGAGTAGATTTCGCCCTAGCTCTTTTTAAAAAGATGATATTGTAAACTTAGCTTTTCCTTGATTCGATTTTCGGGGGCAATGGAAGCCATTTAATGGATATTAAATTGCTTATACATGGGAACTAATTTTTGATGCTGAGGCGATAATTTATACAGTCGTCTTAGATATTTCAAAAAATCACTTTTATTTCCTGTTACATTAAAAATATCTAACGAATTAATCAATGCGCTCTCTAAGTCAGGATCTAACGCCAATGCTTTATTATAATATTCCATCGCCTTCTTAATGTCGCCTTCTCCCCTATTGCAAATAAGCAAACCAAGGCTACTCCAGGCTTCTGCATATTTTGAATTAAAATTGATGATGGTTTCAAAAATCTGCTTTGCTTCCTCTGTTTTATTCAAATTGTACTTCACATTGCCCTGCTTCAACAAAAAGTTTAATTGTTTAGGTTTTAATGCGACCGTTCTGTTGATCCATTTTTCGGCCAAGACATAGTCGTTTTGTTTAATAAAACCCTCGGCCACACGGTAGGTTGTCCAGGCATCGTTCATGGTATTAAAGTTTAATTTATTACCATAAATAACCAAATTGGAATAATCCTGTCGCAGGTAATAATAATGTACCCAAAGGTCATTCCTCTCTTTGCATTGTGGCAAATAAAATAAAGCCGAATCTAGACATACGGTGTAACTGGAATTAAACTTCTCGTAATAGTTGAGGTAACCTTCTGCTTGTGAAGCTGCCGTTGGGCTCTTGTTATTAATACATTTTATGCCCGCAAACTGTTGTACCGCAGCGAGCAAAGGCGATGCCAAAGGTTTCCTAATATAATGATCGTGTACCATTACATGCGGAATGTCGGAGGTGCCATTTTGGGGCATATGACATTTTACACAATTATTATATTCTTTTTTTAGCTCTAAAGCTGGGGCCGAGCAGCTATTCTCTTGATGGCAATTTTTGCAAGCTTTATTGAATACTTCCTTTCCGGTAACTTTCACACTAATATGCGGGTTATGGCAAGTTATACACGTTAAAGTAAGTCCTTTACTGTTATTCTCATTGAGGGTATTACTATTTAAAAAGCATTTGCTTTTTTGCAGCCGTTCGGCATGTGATGCCATGATGAACTTGCTATCATCGCCTTCAAAATGTGGCATATATACATCGACCACACTGCTTAATTTCATACCTGGTATAAAATCGGTGAAGGTTTTTCCAGGATGTAAGATGGCATTACCTTGTAGATGGCATCGCTGACACACATCGATTTGCAATGACCAAGGTAATTTTGCCGGATTAACGATCGTATAATCGATCTCCTTCTTAATATCAACTATTTTCCCTTGCTGTTTCTCTTGTACATGCAAGCTCCCAGGACCATGGCAGTTTTCACAATTTAATCCGAGTTGAACCATATTGTATCTATTTTGACTCTGAATATCAAACGAGGAGATAGCATTATGGCAGTTCATACATTCGAGTTCAATGGCCCTGCCAAATCGAGAGTTGTTTCCACCTTCAAAACCGGGAGGCAAATTCCACTGTTTGCTCTGGGTGTAAAAAGTGAGTGGAGCCTGAAAAAGAAATCCGTTCGTTTCATAAATATGGGAGTTTGTATGCTGTCCGCTACCCACAATATATTTTATATTTTCTTTCCTTTGATAAATCGTATCCTTCCCTTCCAATCTAAATTCGAGCACTTGTAAAGTATCTCCCATCCACTGAGGGTGATAGTATAAATTTTTAATAGAGTCGAAAACAACGGTGGTTTTTTTGAAATCGGAAGCCGATTTCGCACGTGTGGCCAAGCCCCACGATTGTCCCATCCCTGTTTCCGAAAAGCTGGCATAAATATCGGGATGGCATCCTTTGCAGATTTCTTTTCCTACATAAGATACCTCAGCACTATGATTTCTGTACTTGGTTGATTCTGTTTCATTCGAGTTGCTATTATAGCATGAATAGCTGACACTAAGAATTAAGAACAAAGAAAAAAGTAGGTAGGCTACACTGCGCATGAAGTAGGCAAATTAAACATATTTTGCCCAATAATATCTATCGTCGTAACTCAAATTACTTTAAAGGCATAAATGATCTTTCAAGCTTTGATTTCTATCTTTATTTTGGACGTAAATTATTGATAAATAATTAATTAACTATAATAGCGTATATTTGACAAATCATAAGGGATATTTTTGCATTTTAAAAATGCCTTAATTCTTCATTTTGTATTCTAATCTTTTTTAGGCAAAAAACAAGATTAAATTTAATGCAACCATTTTTGACAAATACGTCTAAGATATATTAACACAAAAAGATCTTCTTGACTCCTTGAAAGTTTTTAAATACTAACTTAAAAAACGAATTATGATTGAATCTATTAAAAAGCAGTACCCTGCATATTATGCTATCATTGCAGTGTTGCTCACTTCTCTCATCTTCTTTTTCATTTTATCGAAGCAAGAGAAAAGAATTTTGGCCCAGATTAGCAGCGGTGAACTGCCCATGATAACTCCCAAGATAGTCGCCAAAAACACTGCTGGCTCCAATACAACAACCAGCACCCCCTTGTCGGAAAAAAACGAAGCTCCTCTTCCTACAAACACAAACACAAACGCCAATGTGGCCAATTCAAATGAGAAAACAATTGTAAGATCCAATGGCAATGGATACACGCACCCCTTACTACTCGTTGAAACCGTGAAACCCGCAGAGTCTTTTACTTCTTTAGACCTATCGTTAGGTCAAATAATTGAGGAAAACAAAAATAATGGCAAAGTTCAATCAGCCTCTGTCTATATTATGGATTTGGATAATGATAAATGGACAGATGTTAACAACAAAGAAGGGTATTACCCTGGTAGCTTAATGAAGCTAGCGGTGTTTATGTGTTATCTAAAAAAGTCGGAAGAGCACCCTGAAATTCTAAGCAAAACCTTAAAGTTGGAGAGTAATACTTCGGTTCCTAGCCAAACTTACAAAGACCAACAAATTATACCTAATGTACCTTATAAGGTCAGCGATTTGTTTTATCCTATGATTGTTCGTTCAGACAATTTTGCCACCTTACTTTTAAATAGAGAGCTAGATATTAACGAGCTCAATACCCTTTTCATGACTCTCGGTATTCGCAAAATGGATATGCAAAACATCAAATACACCATTACTGCCGGTGATTATTCAAAGTTTATGCGTGTATTATATAATTCGACTTATTTGAATGCGAAAAACTCACAATATGCCCTTTCGATGCTCACCAACTCCACCTTCAATCGTGGATTGACTAGAGATTTACCCAAAACCGTGGTGGTAGCTCATAAATTCGGGGAAAATGTTTCGGGCGACGTAAGGCAGCTTCACGAATCGGGTATCGTTTATACTGGTGCGCACACCTACTTGATTACCGTGATGACAAAAGGAAATAAAGTGACGGATCTCGCCGATGTTATATGCAATATTTCAAATAAAGCATATCAGTATTTTACCCTATAGTTCCTTCGGAAATTTCTTACAGTTTGGCTTTTTATAGCGCAGATTGAGATTTCACCTCACCCTCACCAATATTCTTCAGCAAATCGAACAAAGCCAATTGAGAGTTTAGTTTTGCTTTACCTTTTTCTTCATATAACTTGTTGTAGTTCGGCAAATCCATATGCCGCGATTTTACATTATCGCTCCACTGAAAATCAAAAATTTGAAGTACTTGCTTTTTGAGTTTCTTATTTAGGATTGGCGTGACTGACTCCACTCTAGACGAAAAATTTCTTTCCATCCAATCGGCACTCGACATATACACTTTAAGATCATTATTATTATTAAAAATAAAGAAACGAGAATGCTCAAGGTACCTGCCTATAATACTTTTACACTCAATATTTTTACTGAACAATTTATTTTCAGGCACCAAACAACATATTCCTCTAATAATAAGTTTAATTTTCACTCCGGCAGCAGAGGCTTTATATAATCTTTCAATTACCACAGTGTCGGAAAGGCTATTTAACTTTGCATAGATAAATGCCTCCTTACCTTTTTTTGCATTCGCAATTTCTACATCAATAAGTTTCAATATTTGTTCTCTCAACCCAAATGGGGCCGTTAATATGAAATTTGTCTTCGGTTTGTAATTGCTGGTAGTTAAATATTTGAAGATCTCTAAGGCGTCTTTGGTTAGTTTTGGATTGACGGTAAAGAGTGATAAGTCGGAATATATTTTTGAGGTATCGGCATTATAGTTACCTGTACCGCACTGTAAATAGTAAACAGATTTCTTTTTCTCAATTCTTTTTATCAAACAGAGTTTACAATGCACCTTTTGATTGGGTGAAGTAAAAATGACCTTTGCCCCTGCCTCTTGCATCTTATTGGCCCAGTAAATATTATGCTCCTCATCAAAACGGGCTTTCAATTCCATAATCACTGTGACCTGCTTCCCATTTTTAATTGCACTGATGAGTGCATTCGCAATATTCGAATTCCGAGCCAGCCGATAGAGTGAAATTTTAATTTCTGTGACCTGTGGGTCAATGGCCGCTTCCCGAATAAACCGAACAGCATAATCAAAAGTATGGTAAGGGTGCATAATCAAATGATCATTCTCGCGTATGGCATGAACAATCTTTTGAGCATTATCGAAAGGAATATAAGGAATGGATTTAATTTCAGAGTAAACTAATTTTGGGCTTTTAATAGCCGGGAAGTTTATAAAATCCTTAAAGTTATGATATCGTCCACCAGGAATTAAAGTTTGATCTTTGAGCGCAAATTTACGAACAAACATTTTGAGTAATTCATCTGGCATATGCTCATCAAAAACAAATCGAACGGGCTTCCCTTTACTTCGTTGTTTCAAGCTTTTGGTAACTTTCACCAACATACTTTCAAAACCCTCGTTTACAATCGACAATTCCGCATCACGGGTAAGTTTTACGGTATAAGCTTTATAGCTATCATAATCAAAAATATTAAAGACATCCACCAAGCAATGACGCACAATATCGTCGAGCATGATGATACGGGTTACTTTTTTAGACGAGTGTAAAGTATAGAACCGAGAAATTACCTTGGTAGGCAATTCAATTAAGGCATACATCCGGTTCAAAGGGTTACTATGCTTATATAAATGTGCTGCCAGATAGATGCTTTTATCGTTGAGCTCCGGGAATATGCTTTTGTGACTTAAAACGACCGGATGAATATGAGGTAAAACTTCCGTTTTAAAATAGCTCTTAATTTCTTTTGCTTCTAACAGTGTTAAATGAGTTTCGTTAATTATTTCTACCCCTTGTTTCTTGAGTTGCGTAATTAAGCTTCTATAGGTAATTTCAAACTCATCTTGAAGCTGAAGCACCTTTTCTTGAATTTGTGCAAGTATGATCTCTGGATTATATTTGAGTGAGAAGGTCTTTCTTAAAAGACTAATACGCTGATGTGACGCTACGCGAACACGAAAAAACTCATCTAGGTTATTACTAAAAATTCCTAAAAATTTCAAACGTTCAATTAAAGGGACATTGGCGTTTTGCGCTTCCTGCAATACTCGCTGATTAAAAAAAAGCCAACTTAAATCCCTGTCAATAAACAATCCTTGTTTATTTTTTGTTACCTCCATCCTGCGAAAATAAATTATTATTGCCTTTTAACCATATTAATAAATTATAAATGCGTTGCTTTGAATTCAAGGATTTTATAAAATCGTTTTTTATATGAAGATCACTGTTATAAGTATAGGTAAAACCAAAGAAGCTTTTTTAAAGGAAGGGTTAGCTATTTACCTAGAAAAAATTAAACGCTATTGCACCATCGTATGGCAGGAACTCGAGGAGGTGAAGAATGCTGCCTCATTGCCCAAGGATGAGTTAAAACGCAAAGAAGCAAAATTATTTTTTGACAAATTAAAACCAACCGACTACGTTATGATGCTTGATGAGCACGGAAAAGAGTTCAGTTCTGTTCAGCTTGCCAATGAATTTCAGGGTATCATGAATCGTGGCACCTCTAACGCCGTGTTTCTTATTGGAGGTGCATTTGGTTTTGATGAAACGATTGAAAAAAGATGTCATCAGAAAATTGGACTATCGCAGCTTACCTTCACTCATCAAATGATTCGTTTGCTACTTGCCGAGCAGATATACCGCGTTTTTACGATTCTGAACAATGAGAAATACCATCATTAATATGAGGGCCCTGATAAAACAATTGGCCTACTCAAAAATAGGATTGCCTTATTGATAATTGATTTTAATTCGCATTTAGCTATCTTAGCGCACTTTAAAAAATGGAACATATAGAATGCTTAATTATCGGTTCCGGCCCTGCCGGTTATACCGCTGCCGTTTATGCCGCTCGTGCCGATCTTAAACCTGTTATGTATGAAGGTTTAGAGCCCGGTGGTCAACTCATGATTACGACCGAGGTAGATAATTTTCCCGGTTTTCCGGTTGGTATTAAAGGTCCGGAATTGATGACACAGTTTAAAGAACAAGCCTTACGTTTCAAGACAGATATACGACTTGGCCGTGCCACAAAAGTGGATTTCAACGCAACACCGAAGAAGGTTTGGAT
Source organism: uncultured Bacteroidota bacterium (assembly GCA_903897855.1). Taxonomy (GTDB): domain Bacteria; phylum Bacteroidota; class Bacteroidia; order UKL13-3; family UKL13-3; genus CAINMV01. Next base: position 27,156 of record CAIUDH010000030.1, read on the forward strand.
CGACGATGAAATTGAAATTACTGCTGATACTGTTATTATTGCTACAGGAGCCAGTGCCAAATGGTTAGGCTTAGAGAGTGAGATACGCTTACGTAACCTAGGTGGCGGAGTCAGTGCTTGTGCTGTATGCGATGGTTTTTTTTATCGAGGTCAGGATGTAGTTATTGTGGGCGCAGGCGATACGGCATGTGAAGAAGCTCATTATTTATCTAAACTATGTAACAAAGTTTATATGATTGTGAGACGAGATGAATTTAGGGCTTCTAAAGCAATGCAACATCGGGTGCAAGCCACAAAAAATATAGAAATATTGTTTAGCAGTCAACCCATAGAGGTGCTTGGTGAGAACGTGGTTGAAGGTGCCCTCATCAAGAATAGTGTGACTGGCGAAACACGTGAACTTAAGGTGACTGGTTTTTTTGTTGCCATAGGCCACCAACCCAACACACAAATATTCAAAGACTTCATCGACATGGATGATCTGGGATATATCATGACACAACCAGGAAGCTCACGAACCAACATAGAGGGAGTATTTGCCTGTGGCGATGCTCAAGACAAAATATACCGACAAGCCATTACGGCTGCGGGTACCGGTTGCATGGCTGCCCTCGATGCTGAGCGCTATTTAGCTGCACAGGAACATTAGGATTCTTTTTTAGTAGGATGTTAAAAATTAAAAAGTAATATTTTTTAACAACTAAAAATTATTGGTTTCTATTTTTAAAATTAACATGTCAATTATCTTATGATGGCGAGTGAAGAATTTATTTTTTTCTTTATCGTCCAGATTGTTTAGCAGCATCGCCTTTTTTGACATCTTCTGAATACTTTTTTTGATACTTGAACAGTACATTTCGTTGGTGCTCTCTTGATATTGAAGGGTATTGGACGAATCGAATACGATGAGTTCGTCGCGTGTACTTGTGATGACGATTTTGTTATCTCCACTGGTAAGTTCACTCACGTATAGATGGTATTTGGCTTGAGTAGGTAATTGTGTTGCCGGGTCCACCTTAAAGCCGTATTCAACCTGTAGTTGAATATGCTGCAAAAGCTCTTTCAAACTTTTACAAATGGCTAGCGCATCCGTTTTTGATTCGAAATAATCCGATAAATAGTAATGTTCAATTTGTTGAATCGTAATATTTATAGTTTCGTGCCCCCAGAGTTCTTCTGTATCAAACTGCAAGTACAAATTGGCTAATAATAATGAATCTTCCCGATTTGTTGAGGCTGCTATTTTATTTAAACTAAACTTCTGTTTCTCGAATATATCTCCACTCAAAAATGATTTTTCCCATACATAATATTTAAATAGCCCCATCGGCGCAAACATCAGATTATAGAACAAAGGATGCTCTTTTGCAAAATAAAAACAATGCTTTATCCCCTCTTTCACGAGCGACTGAAGCTTGCATACGATATCTTTTAAAAAATCATCATAAGTATAACTCACCGCATTAATTGGTTTATAGGTAAATTGTACCTGATGGTCGAGATAGGGTATTAACGCATTTAAATCTTTTTTGTAATGTTTCAGAAGCAGTAAAGTCTCATTAAAAGTAATTGATGTTTCACCACTGGTTCGCCGATATACGGCACTCTCATCAATTTGTAATACCTCCATTAACACTTTGTGGAAAGAGTTAATTTCAAAACGTTTTAAGTTGTTTAAAAAAATTAAACTATTAACCGTGTTTTGTTTTTTTGTTTTTTGCATAATCTTATAATATTTTAAGAATAGAAGTTTTATTAATACAAATTTAATAATTATTGCGAATTGTACAAAATGCCTCGTTGGCATTTCCGAAAAACGAAATATTTGCTAGCTGATAATTTGGGATTCTTTGATATTCAACTTTTTTAATTGAAGCGAATGCTTCTATTTTGTGACATAAAAATTAATAAAATAACGGTATGACAAACACACTAAATTATCTTATGACAGTAGCCCTGATACCTATAATTATCAGTGTCGGCTGTAAAAAACCAAAATCACCACAACCGGAAGATTTGAATAAACATCTCTTCGGTATCGTGTATGATGCAAATGATGGGAAGCAAATACAAAATTGTCGAATTGCCCTTTATCAAACGGTGAACGATGGGGGGCTTAATAATTCCTATCTAAAGTTAGCAGAAACATATACTGACAAAAACGGAAACTATTCGTTTAATTTTAAGCGATCCTCGGAAGTGAGCTATGCTATTGAGGTAGTCGAGAGTCCGGAAGGATCCATTTTTACTTTTTTCCCTACAGATATTGTCGTGGAAAAAATTCATGAAAAAGAAATTGCAGTAAACCTGAAAGCAACTTACTTGTATTATTATGGATATATAAACTGGCAAGTAATTGGGGATCGCGGGAATGAGCGATGTTATGTAACCATCGATGGCGGATTGGAAACGAAGGTGCTCCAAAGTGAATCTTTAACCCTTCGTGATCGAGTGTTTCATCGAAACTTAGTTCATATAAAATGTAGGATTGAAAACAAGAATTCGATTGTGAAAGACACCTCCTATTTTGAAGGCGCATTAAAACGAGATACGACCTTCGCCTCCATTCATTTTTAAACTTACAGCATTAGAATAACGGCATTCACAGTTCAATGTTATGGCAAGCTTTGGCCAACAAGAAGCAAAATAAAAACCTTTAATCAATTAAATATTTATGAAAAATTTCAGAACCTTTATGGTAGGGCTTTGCCTTGCCTTCACCCTGGCTGTATCGGCCCAACCCAACACCACTATTTTAGGCATGCATCAGGAAGATTTTGCTCAACTCGATCTTAGCCGTGTACCCACAGGACTCCTGATGGATAAAGCCATCCCTATCATTCCATTCAATGATAGTGTAAGAAGCGTGGAAGGAAATCTTGACACCTGGGATCAATTATATTATCAGCTCAAATCGGCTGATTTATATAATAGCATGGAAAGTCTTTCACTACTCTCCGAAAGGCGAAGAAGCGCCTATGACCTCCATGATGCGGCCCCCTTAATGATCTTAGATTATAATTATAATGTGCTGAATCAGATCGCTATCGACTCAGGTTTGGTCGCTCTGAATGAGAACGGATATTTAAATGAAGTTTCCAACCAAAATAGTTCGATTCCCTTATATTCAACTAAGTCATTTTCCTATATGGCTGTGGGCACTTACTCCTTTTCCTCGGCCATCGCTCGAATCTTTGTGACACAATCATTTCTGTTCGCAAACAATTGCGATTACGAAAAGCAGGTATACCTCAACCGAGGCGATGGCCATGGATTTGTATTGATTCCATGGGAAACGGTGGTCGAAATTTCAGTTCAAGATGCCGCAAAGGCAGAATGGGTGCTCGATTATTCGAATGTACAAGCAGGCCCACACTCAGCACTGAACATAAAATTTGGAGAATTATACACTCCCGGCTATAAAACAACCATAAGCGACCGGGCTGAAGAATTGACCTCCTCCAGGGAATTTAATGGCAATTATGGGAAAGGCAGAGTAGATGTAGTTTTTGGGAAAGATGCCAACGGCATTAAACACACTTGCTATACTAAACCGTTCATTATCGTAGAAGGAATTGATTTTGGTTATCGAAATCACCGGTATGGATATTATGGAGAGGGACGACCAAACTATAAATATGGGTCGCTCGGTTTCTGTGATTTAATTCATGGTGATGGCTTCGGTTTCAATATGGAAGCTAATTCATGGAGTGATGCGGTCCCCGTATTTAAAGAAGGGAAAAATTTTGTTGACCAATTGAATGATATGGGGTATGATGTAATCTATCTTGATTTTTATGATGGGGCTACATTTATAGAAATAAACTCGATGGTACTGGTAGAATTAATCAATAAAATAAACGCTGAAAAATGTAGCAAAGAAGAAATCGTGATTATGGGACCAAGTATGGGTGGGCAGATTACGAAATTTACGTTAAGCTATATGGAACATCATCAAATACCGCACTGCGTGAGAGAGTTTATCTCCTTCGACTCACAGTATAAAGGAGCCCATATCCCACTTGCCATTCAGTCGTTATTGGCCACCATGGATTTAAGTTCCAGCTTAAAAGACATGAACGAGAATATATTATTACGCCCTGCCGCTCGCCAGCTACTAGCGCAACAATATGTGGAGATGCAAACCAATGCGATACCATTGGAGAAACAATTATTAAGAAACTCAAAAAAAATTCTTTTAAATGATCAAGCGGTGAGTAGCCACAGGAACGATTTTTTAGCCAATTTAGAAGCCGTTGGAGGTTTTCCAAAACAATGCCGACTGGTGGCCATCTGCAATGGTAGCGCCTCTGGAATTGGTTTTCCTGATTTAACGAATGGTAAAGAACTCTTCGATATAAAACTGAGTGCCCCGATTCTTGGTGATATCAATATCAGAACAGTTTCGGGTACCGGCACTACTATGCACAGTTTAGGGGGTAGTGTGGATGTGCCCAATGTAGTTTATGGTATTAGCTTCTATAATAAAATAATCAACAGAACCTATAAAGAGCTGTTTATTGGCGTTCCTAATACCATGGTTAGCCTTGATGAGGTGCCTTCCGCTTCGAGAAATGATATAAAAACGATTGATGCTCAAGTAAGAAAGGTTGATCCTAATGCCATTGTGAATGCTTTTGGGCACACCTTGGCCAGCTTCTGCCCATCGGTTTCTACACTCGATTTCAAAACAGACAACTGGAAGGAAAATATTTTTTATAAAGATCCGAATAAAGACATGCCATCTTTGTTTCGTCCTTTCGATGCATATTATGCTCATCCCGACAAAAGCCCATTGCCTTTTGCCAACGAACCGCATGTATGGATTTCTCGATTTGGGAAATACGGAGCAAACACAGGCATTAATTCCTTGGGCCAAGATATGGAAGGAAATGCCGACTGGGGAATCAAACAGACTTTAATGAATGAAGATATGCTTAAAGGAGCGTTGCCGAATATTAATTCATTTACCAATACCCTTTTGAGTTATGTAAACCTAGGCCATTGGAGTCGTAAAACCATGAGCGATGTAGAAATAAACAAGGGAGGACAGTTGCAAATTAATGGCGACAGACCGTTCACCCAAGTGAGTTATTCTATCGGCATTCAAAATGCTGACTGGCGATTAACCCAAGGCACTTATCTTTTAAATACGACCGTATTTCCTTTGGCAGGAACTACTTTCGAAGTAAGCACATGCAACTGTGAAAATCCGGTAATTACCATCAACAACGAAGGAGAAATTGAAGTAGGAGATGAAAACGCTGCTTATCCAAAAAACAATAAAGGAGTTTTGCGCATTCGAAAAGGGGGGAAATTAATTATTAATACCGGCGGTATGCTGTATGTTCATCCAGGAAGTCGTGTGATTATTGAGGAAGGAGCAGAATTGGTGTACTATCCGGGAGCTCAGATTATATTACAAGGTAAGGAGGCTGTATTGGAAATTATAGGGATTGTTAAAATCGAAAACGGGGCCGTGTTTAATTTCGGTCATGGGCTATCAGAAGAGAGCGGCTATCTGATTTGCAGTAATGAAAACAATAGCCTCATTCCTAAATTCGCTAGCTCAACTTCAGGAAGCATTAACCTGAACTCTTCTCAAACAGTTGCGCATTTGCTTACGCTGAAAGGAATCAACGTGATTGACGAAAGTATAAGTGCGCTAACCCTGGAAAATACCATAATAGAGAGCACTGATGGAGGATTATTACAATGCAGGAATGCCAATGTGTTGATCAAAAATTGCGTGTTCACATCCAATACCAGCGATAGAAGCACTAGCAACGGACTCAGTACGATAGGTCAGTTCAATGTAACAGTGCAAAATACTAAATTTATAAAACTGGGGAATGGTTTTAATATCAATAATCGTGAAAAAAACAATGCCAAGCCAACGATCACGAGTTGCACGTTTGATAATTGCAGTGTAGGAATTATTTCAGAAGGCATGGCGCTTGAGATCGAAGGCTCAATCTTTAAAAATTGTGACGTTGGATTAAATGCCACGATTGAAAATCCTTCGAAAATAAGAAACAGTACCTTCCTGAAAAATAGTCTGGGAGCCTACTTCAATAAGCATACGACCTATTGCCATTTAGAAGGAAATATTTTTAACTTTTGTGATGTTGGCTTACAAACTGCCGAATATGGATCCGGACATTATTCACTTCAATGTAATTCATTTTCGAAAAACACCTTGGCCGCAATCAAAGTTTATGAAGGCGGTTTAAGTTTAAGCCCAAACAAGCAATATCATGGTGAAACGGGAGGTTCTAACACTTTTAGTGACAATCACAAAGGAATCGTATTTAGCAATACTGAAATTTACTTGGAAGGGGGCTATAATAACTTCATTTCAGCTTCCAGCAGTACTAACTGCAATTTTGTGAATGGAATGGTACCTCTGTCGCTCATCACCAATGGGAATGAAATTAGTTCAGGGGGGAATTATTGGATGCCTGCGCCAAGCTCAGGCGACTTGAAAAATGGAAATGGTTTCCTTTATAATCTTACGTGTGCTTATGCAGGATCAAATTTAGGAATCGCTTATTTATCTGGCAATGTAAAATCGGCATCCAACACTTCTTGCTTTAAGAGTATAAATCAAAATGACGCACTCAATAATACCTCCTCCACAAACATTAGCAATTTGAGTGTAAGTCCCAATCCAACTTCTGGATTCGCTACCTTAACCTTTGATTATTTGCCAAGTGCAGGAGTCAGTGCTACCATCAAAATAATTAATTCTCACGGCACATTGTTACAAACCATCAGTCCTGTGAGTATTGCCAATGGAAGCAACTCTATAGCCATCAACCTAAGTAGTTATACCGCCGGTGTTTATTATATCGAAATAATTCTACCGACAGGCAACTACCATTACAGTGCTGTAAAGTACTAAGATTTTACCGTTTAAAAAACACCAAAAAAGCCATTCGTATTAAACGAATGGCTTTTTCTTTGTACTGAATTTCTGAAAATTAAATTTTCTCTAATACTTCTTTCATCGCAGCAAAATTTACTTGATCACCAGCCGATTCCAAGGCTTCTGAATAAACGATGACGCCATCTCCATTGATGATAAATGCAGCCCGACGAGAGTTGCCTTTCATTCCGAGAATCCAGGTTTCGTATTGAGCATCATAATCTTTACAAGTTTCTTTATTATAGTCGCTCAACAAATCGAACTCAAGAGCTTGCTCAGTTTTAAATTTGCCTAAGGTAAAGGGAGAGTCGCAGCTACAACCGAGAACCACACAATTTAAGTTGTTATAAAATGAGTAATCATCTCTCAAAGTACACATTTGTGCGGTACAGCCTCCTGTAAATGCTGCTGGAAAAAAATGAAGAACTACGGTTTGACCTTTAAAATCGGACAGTGATACTTCCTTTTTCTCGGTGTTGAATAATTTAAATTCGGGGGCTTTATCGCCTACTTTTAGTGCCATGTTATATAGAAATTTTAAAATTAAATATGAAAGTTTTTTATGTGTTTTATAAATCGTAATTTATGGGTATATTTTTTTTGTTCAATGCTATAAATTCCTGTTTGATCAATTTTATCAATTTTTACTTTCCCACTGGCATGAATAATTTGGTCGTCTTCGAGTAGGATGCCTACATGCGATATTTTCTCCTCTGAGCCAAAAAAAGCCAAATCGCCGATGCATGCTTCGTTCATGAAAGTAATAAATTCTCCTTGAGTCGCTTGCTGCCATGCATCACGCTTTAAGCGAACATTCATTATTTTATACACCATCTGTGTGAAGCCACTGCAATCAATACCAAAGGGTGTTTTTCCGCCCCATCGATACGGAGCATGTAAAAACTGAAGGGCGGTTTTTTGCAAAAAGGCGATATCGTATTTTTTTTTGGGGTTGGTAACCCTACCAGTGATGCTGAATTTCTCTTTCCCTAATTTCACAATCATGCCATCGTAATTAGGTAAGGAACTACCAATTAATATCGGGATCTGCCTTTTACTACTAATGGCGGGTTGTAAAATATCGTAACTACAAGGATGAAGCTTTTTGCGATCATTCTTAAAATCGATCCCACTATACGGAGCAAATACGGTATTTAAAATCCAGCCCTCATAATCATCAAAACTGCATCTTATTTTAATCCATTCTTTATGCTCGTCAATAACCTCAAAACTATCTCCAAAGAGTAATTCTGAAACCTGCTCACTTCGATGTGCAGTTTCTTTGCGAATAGGAACGCAGGAAATGTCGCAGATGCCGTACATGGTGATTAGAAGTCAGTGCGTATTGCTTATTGCATACACGATTTATAATTTTTTACGACCGACCACTACAAAGGAACGACTCCTTAAATATGTAAGGTCGCTTTACGTGCTAAAAGCACTTCTTCTGATTCTCTTCTATCTGGATCGTCAATACAACAATCTACTGGGCAAACAGCTGCACATTGTGGTTCTTCGTGGAAGCCTTTGCACTCTGTACATTTATAAGGGGAAATATAGTAAACATCATCCGCAATAGGACTTTGACGTTTCGAAACGTCAACCATTTCGCCTTCAAAACTTATTGTTCCTGCCGCCGTTGTTCCGTCACTAAAAGCCCATTCGGCTCCACCTTCATAAATTGCATTGTTAGGACACTCAGGTTCACAAGCACCACAGTTGATACATTCGTCGGTAATAATAATAGCCATAATATTTTACGTTTAATTTTTTTTACAAAAATACAAGTTTGGTTGATATTGTTCGAGGTTATTTATGAAATAAATGTAGTTTAAAATAATTTTAAATTAAGTGTTAAACTCTCTCAATAACAATAGCACTGGCACCTCCTCCCCCATTACAAATGGCCGCCACCCCAATTTTCTTATCTTCAATCATGAGTTGGCTTAGCAAAGTGCATACAATGCGACTACCACTGCTTCCTAAGGGGTGTCCTAGGGCCACGGCGCCGCCCCAGATATTCACTTTCTTGGAATCGATTTTTAGGATTTCAATATTGGCTAATCCAACCACGGCAAAGGCTTCGTTTAATTCAAACAAATCGACTTGATCGATGCTAATGCCTGCTTTAAGCAATGCTTTAGGTATGGCCAAGGAAGGTGAAGTGGTAAACCATTCTGGAGCTTGAGCCGCATCGGCATATGCTAAAATTTTAGCCAGTGGCTTAATCCCCAATTCTTTCACTTTCTCACCACTCATGAGCACCAATGCACTTGCTCCATCATTCATGGTAGAGGCATTGGCCGCTGTAACGGTCCCTTCTTTACTAAAAACAGGCTTCAGTGCAGGAATCTTATCGAAATTCACTTTCGTATATTCTTCATCAGCAGTGATGGTGTTTGTTTCCTTTCCTTTACTTACCTCAACACCAGTTAGCTCATACTCGAATTTATTGGCGGCATAGGCAGCAGCCGCTTTTTTATAGGATTCAATAGCAAATAAATCCTGTGTCTCACGTGTAAAGTTCATCTCACGCGCACAGAGGTCGGCACAATTGCCCATGGCATAATCGTTATAAACATCCCAAAGCCCGTCTTTTTGTAAGCCATCGACTAACACGCCGTTGCCATATTTATAACCACTCCTTGCTTTATCAATATAATAAGGCACACTACTCATATTTTCCATGCCACCGGCAACAACGATATCCGCATCTCCACATAAAATATCTTGGGCAGCAAACATGATAGCCTTACTACCTGAGGCACACACTTTATTTACGGTAGTGCAAGGAATATTATTGCCGAGTCCGGCATAGATTGCAACTTGGGTAGCGGGTGCCTGTCCTAAAGAGGCTTGCAGCACATTGCCCATGTATAACTCATCCACTTGAGTTGGGTCGATTCCTGCTCTCTTAACAGCTTCTTTCACTGCCACCGCTCCTAGCTTTGTAGCGGCAACACCACTTAAAGACCCCATAAAACTGCCCATGGGGGTGCGGGCAATAGCTACGATATATACTTCTTTTGACATGGTTGAAAATTAATTATTTTGAGAGGCAAAAGTAAGATAAAACAATCGATAATTTATTATTTAAGGCAATCAGAAAAAGGTTTGAAAAGAAAATTACCAGAATATGGATTTAAAAATAACTTTGCTGCTTATGCCAAAGGTAAAAAAGCTATTCCATAAATACTTCCCTTTCATAGCGGCGATCTATTTCGCTGTCGCACTTTTTGTGTTTAAGGATGATTATTTTTTTGGTGATGCTATCACCTCCACCTCACGGTTGGCCAATTTTATCTATCAACAGGGGATTTATTTCTATCCTCAAGGCTATGACCCCGGGCACCCTCCTACCTATTCGATATTGTTGGTTTTTTGCTGGAAAATTTTCGGTAAAACATTATTTGTAAGCCATGTTTATGGGGTATTTTGGTGTGTGATGATGTTTTGGGGTTTTCGGAAGTTGAGCTTGCAATTGGTGAATTTAAAGGTTGTTAATTATGCTTCATTGCTGTTCCTTGCGCATCCTACCTTTATTTCCCAAAATGCCATGATGCTCAATACGGCCATGCTGACTACATGCTTTTTCTGGGCGCTTTATTTCTTGGTTTCAAAGCAGAACGTGATGCTTACATTCATTTTAAGTGTGATGGTCATCTCCCATTTACAAGGCGCCTTTTTCCTAGCTTCCATCGCAGGGGCCGATTTTATTATGAACAGAAAAGAGTATCCTATTTGGGTTTTTATTAGAACAAAATTTTTAATTTACGCCATCCCTTTCGTCGCATTCTGTGTTTGGCTATGGCTTCATTACCTACACACCGGATGGTGGCTTATCTCACCCGATTTTGGCGATGCAACAGAACGTAACACGGCGATTCAGATTCTTAAAGGATTTGCCTATTGCGCCTGGCGATTTGCTGATTACGGAATGATTTTACCGATCGCCATTTATTTAATTCTAAAATTTAAAAGCAAAAATTTTTCGGCTCCCGATACGCTGCTGTGGACTACCCTAGCGGTGACCAGTATCATCATGAGTTTCATTCTTAAAAACACCATTGCACACCGCTATTTCCTTGGTTTTGAATTACTACTCCTGCTTTTGACAGTGAAAGAAATTCAGCAAAATGTTTTTTATGCAAAAACATACTTTGTTATTATTTTCTTTGCTTTAGTGGTTGGCAATTTCTTGTATTATCCCGGCAAAACCATTGCCGATGCCAATATGATGTATCGAGGTTACTTTAAAGCAATAGATGAGGTATATTCCTCGATTCGCCCCAACCAAGATTTTTATAGCAAAGCGCCCATTGCCAATCCTCATCAATGTGCAACACTTCAAACTGAAGATACTTATTTTAAGAGGATCGATGGCGCTATCGACAACTTACCTGCTATTGTATCGAGTAATGTATGTGCCGAATTTACCAGCGAAGAACTAAATCTTCTTTCGCATTGGTATGGAAAGAGCTATGAGCATGGCGCTGTGTTTATAAACGTATATTTGAATCCTCGGTTTTATGACAAGCCTGAGGGGTGGAAGTTAAGAGAACCGGGTATTTTTGAATCGTGGATGATTCATATGAAACATCAATTAAAGTAAGAATTAGTATATGGACTACGAAGTAATTTACAGAAGCGCTGCCGTTTACATTTTCATGGTTATTGCCATACGATTAGCGGGCAAAAAGGAGCTCTCCCAGCTCTCTACCACAGATTTAGTTTTTATTATACTCATTAGTAACGCCGTTCAAAATGCCATGGTTGGCAATAACGTTAGTTTGCTAGGTGGCATTACTGCTGCCTCTACCTTGTTTTTGTTAAACTATATTTTAAAACTAGGGATGTTTAAGAGTAAAGTTTTTAAAAATATAATAGAGGGTGAGCCTTTATTATTAATCGATAGTGGGGTCATCGAAAAGGAAAACTTAGAGAGTGCAAAAATAACATTCGATGAACTCGAGGAAGCCATTAGAGAACACGGGGTGGAAAATTATACTAAAGTAAAAATCGCTATTTTGGAGGTAGATGGTAATATTAGCATCATCAGTAATGAAAATCAAAAGTTTTTAAAGACCCATCATAGGCGCAAAAAAATACATAAAAGTTTTGCGGGAAATTAAGTCGTTATTTTTTTTCAAACACTTTATCACCGTTCAAAAAGGTGTTTAAAGGCATTGAATTTCTAATTTTAAGGAGTTCCTCCTTTAAAAAATCGATATCGTAAATTAAGAAATCGGCATATTTCCCGACTTCGATGCTTCCTTTCTCCTTCTCCTCAAAATTTGATCTGGCGGCCCATATCGTGATACCACGTAAAGCTTCTTCTCGCGTGAGGGCCTCGTTCATTTGAAATCCATTTTGAGGGTAGTTTTCGCCATCCTTCCTGCTCACCGCAGCATAAAAAGTGTATTGTGGATTTAAGTATTCAACGGGGAAATCAGTACCTAAAGGCAGCCATCCATTTTCATGGAGTAAACTTTTATATGCATAAGCTTCCCCCATTCGTGCTTCCCCCAATCGGCTTTGCGCCCAATACATATCGCTGGTAGCATGGGTAGGCTGTACCGATGCGACAATGGAATTGGCGCCAAATAAATGAATATCTTTTTTATCGACTACCTGGGCATGTTCTATTCGCCAGCGCAAATCATTCTCTCCATTTAAATATCTGCTATACAACTCTAAAACTAGGGCATTGGCACTATCGCCAATGGCGTGTGAACAAAGTTGAAATTGATGTTGAAAGGCCCATTTAGCATAATGCTCCAACTCATCGAAAGTGGTGTTGAATGCGCCGAAATGCTGATGCATATCCGAATACTCATTTTTTAATCGAGCACCGCGGCTTCCCAGGGCACCATCGACGTATACTTTTAATGATTGAACATTGAGATAAGGCGTTTTTATTTTCCCTTTCGTTTCAAAATAATCCAGATTTTGGGAGCTGGCCGAAACCATCGCATAGATGCGTAATTTTAAGATGTCGGCTTTTTGTAATGAATCGATCAGAGAAATTTGTTGAGGTGAGAGCCCTGCATCACTTAAACTCGTCAATCCCAATTTAAAACAATCTTCCTGCGCCTTTATTATTTCTTTCGTAAGGGTCGTAACCGATAACTCAGGTATTAAGCTAGCTGCAGCATCCATCGCTTTATCAAACAAGATACCTGTTGGGATACCCTCTTTCATTTCAACGAATTCAGAATTTAAATAAGGCTTTAGTTCCTGCACTGCAAGAGCCAAAAATTTCGCGTTTACAAGCACTGCGTGTCCATCAATGCGCTTCAGAAACACAGGCTTATCGGGGAAAAGAAGATTTAATTTTTTATTGTTTGGAAACGCTTGATGCTCCCAGTCATTTTGATCCCATCCTCTACCATAAAGAAAACCAGGGTTTTCAATTTTGTCGTATTCAACTAACTTCTCCAACACCGCATCAAAGGAAGTGGTACCGCGTAGTTGGCATTTATAAAGATCACCGGCATAACCCATAAAATGACAATGGGCATCAATAAAACCAGGATACACAAACTTCTGAAGTAAATCAATTTTCTCTTTCGCTTCATAATTCTCAAGCAGCTCAGCCGTTTTTCCAATAGCAATAAATTTCCCCTCTTTAACCGCAAATGCCTCTGCTTGTGTGAATGCCGAATCGACCGTTATGATAATGCCATTAAAATAAATAGCATCCACTTTCACCTTTGTTTTACAACTCAGGGCAAATAAAATAATGGCAAAAACGAGAGTGATATTTTTCATATATTTAAGCTAAAGCAATGACAGGATCCCAGAAATGCATCTTCAAATTCTGCACTTTATTTTCTACGACCTTAATATTTTCTTTTTCTAAAAGCTGCTGCATCATACCTGGGGTTCCAAAATGATGTTGCCCGGTAAGCAAACCATTCCTATTTACCACCCTGTGAGCAGGCACTGCGGGCTGCACCGAATGTGCGGAATTCATAGCCCAGCCTACCATTCTGCTACTTCCTTTGCTACCTAAATAGGCTGCAATAGCTCCATAACTTGTAACATGACCCTTAGGAATTAACCGAACAACAGCATATACATTATCGAAAAATGAGTACGTGTTTTTTGAATACATATTATAGGTGTAGCGATTCAGAGATGAGCTCACTCAAATCTTTTATTTGTATCTGTTCCTCTTTATTAAAATGCTTAACCCCATCTTGCATCATCGTCATGCAAAACGGACAATTAACCGCAATGATTTCCGCCTTGGTTTCGAGGGCCTCTTGGGTGCGTTCAATATTCACTTCTTGAGTTCCTTTTTCTGCATCTTTAAACATCTGAGAGCCTCCGGCACCGCAGCATAAACCATTATTCTTACAACGTTTCATTTCTACCAAATCGGAATCCAACTCGGCAAGCACTTGGCGTGGAGCTTCGTAAATAGAGTTTGCCCTTCCTAAATAGCAGCTATCGTGATAGGTAATTTTCTTTCCTTTGAATATGCCGCCTTCAACCGTGAGTTTACCTTCATCAATGAGTTTTTGAAGGTATTCGGCATGGTGCATCACTTCATAATTTCCTCCAAACTGAGGGTATTCGTTTTTGAGGGTGTTAAAACAATGCGGACAAGTAGTCACAATGTTTTTCACCTCATACATATTCAGTATCTGAACATTATTCATCGCCTGCATTTGAAATAAGAACTCATTGCCCGCCCGCTTTGCAGGATCACCGGTACAACTTTCTTCGGCCCCAAGCACCGCAAATTTTATTCCTGTATGATTCAATATTTTCGCAAAGGAGCGTGTCACTTTCTTGGCCCTGTCATCGAAACTACCGGCACAACCTACCCAGAAGAGAACTTCCGGAACTTCACCACTGGCTTGCATTTCAGCCATTGTTTTTACATGTAGAGTCATATTCGTATTTTTAGCAAAGTAAAAGAATTTATTCGTAATTATTATTTCGAATTAACGCGGTTGTATTTCTCAATCTTATGCTTTATATTTGCAGCACTTATCCAGAAAGACGGAGGGATTAGGCCCTATGATGTCTTGGCAACCCAACTTGGTGGGTGCTAACTCCTATCTCATGTTCTTGATGAACCTAGAGAAAAGATAAGCGGAATTAACATAATTCTCTTGTAGCTTTTTGGGTAAGTAAATATTTTTTTAACCATGAACCATGGATGATTTATCATGGTCATCGAGTTTTAATACTTAACACCAGAAAAGAAAATGAACACTAAAATAGCAAAAAACAAATCAGCCTTAGAGGAAGCGCTGACGCAACGAATCCTAATTCTAGATGGCGCCATGGGTACCATGATTCAACAATATAAGCTTGAAGAAGAAGACTATCGTGGCGAACGTTTTAAAGACTGGCATAAGGATATAAAAGGCAATAACGATTTGTTATGCCTAACACAGCCCCATATTATTGAAGCGATCCATAAGGAATATTTGGAAGCCGGAGCTGATATTATTGAAACGAATACCTTTAATTGTCAAACTGTTTCATTAGAGGATTATGATATGCAAAGTTTGGCCACCGAACTTAATTTAGCAGCCTCGAAAATTGCACGTAAAGCCGCCGATGAATATACCGCCAAAGATCCTTCAAAGCCTCGTTTTGTAGCTGGCGCCATTGGCCCTATGAACCGTACCTTAAGTTTATCGCCCGATGTAAACCGACCCGAATATAGAACCGTAACTTTTGATCAGGTGAAGAATGCTTATCGCGAACAAGTATTTGCTTTAATAGAAGGCGGTGTGGATTTTCTTTTGATAGAAACCATTTTCGACACGCTTAATGCCAAGGCCGCCATCTACGCCTGTTTAGAAATTTTTGATGAAACAGGCAAAGAACTTCCGATCTCTATTTCAGGCACCATCACCGATGCCAGCGGACGCACCTTATCAGGCCAAACCATTGAAGCCTTTTATATTTCCGTAAAGCATGCAAATCCTCTGAGTGTGGGTATCAACTGCGCCTTAGGAGCCAGTGCCATGCGCCCTTATATAGAGTTATTATCAAATCATGTTTCTTGTTATGTGAGTTGCTACCCTAATGCAGGGTTGCCCAACGAATTTGGCGAATATGATGAAACGCCACAGAGCATGTGCAACCAAATTGAAGACTTTTTACAAGCGGGCTTTCTGAATATTGTAGGGGGGTGTTGTGGCACCACACCAGAGCATATTAGAGAAATTGCTTTACACGCCGCTAAACACAAACCCAGAGCAATAAAAGCGTAATCACAAATGACCAACATGCAACTCAGTGGCTTAGAGCCATTACAAATAACAGAGCTAACGAATTTTGTAAATATTGGCGAACGAACCAATATTACCGGAAGTAAGGCTTTCGCTCGAATGATTTTAGGCGGCGATTATGATAGTGCCTTAAGTGTGGCACGTCAGCAAGTGGAAAACGGAGCGCAAATTATTGATGTGAATATGGACGAAGGCATGCTCGACGGCGTGCATGCCATGACCAAATTCCTCAATCTCATTGCTTCCGAACCCGATATCTCACGCGTGCCGGTGATGGTCGACTCCTCGAAATGGGAGATCATTGAGGCTGGCCTGAAATGTATGCAAGGCAAAGGTATCGTGAATTCTATTTCTCTAAAAGATGGAGAAGGAAAATTTATTGAGCGGGCTAAAATTATCAAACGCTTCGGCGCAGCTACCGTGGTGATGGCCTTCGATGAAGACGGGCAGGCCGATAATTACGAAAAGAAAATTGCCATCTGCAAACGTGCCTATACTATTTTGGTAGACCAAGTAAAGTTTGCTCCTGAGGATATTATTTTCGATCCCAATATTTTAACCGTTGCAACCGGTATTGAAGAACATAATAATTATGCGGTCGATTTTGTGAATGCCACAAAATGGATCAAAGAAAATTTGCCCTTCGCAAAAGTCTCAGGTGGGGTAAGCAATATCTCCTTTTCGTTTCGTGGCAACGATACCGTGCGTGAAGCGATGCATGCCGCTTTTCTTTATAAAGCCATCCAAAACGGAATGGATATGGGTATCGTCAATGCTGGCATGATTGAAGTTTATGACGAAATACCCAAAAACTTATTGGCCCTGGTGGAGGATGTATTATGGAATAAAAGAGCCGACGCCACCGAACGTCTGGTATCCTTCGCAGAAACTATTAAAGCCAAAGGCAAAATAGAGGTCATCGATGAAGCTTGGCGTAGCACAAGCGTTGAGGAACGACTGAAACACGCACTCGTAAAAGGAATCACCGACTTTATTGAGATTGACACGGAAGAGGCTCGACAAAAAAGCTCCCGGCCTTTGGATGTTATCGAAGGCCCGTTGATGGCTGGAATGAGTGTGGTAGGCGATTTGTTTGGGGCAGGTAAAATGTTTTTACCGCAAGTGGTAAAAAGTGCCAGGGTGATGAAAAAAGCAGTCGCTGTTTTAACCCCGTATATTGAGGCTCAAAAACAGGAAGGTGCCAGCAGCTTTGCCGGTAGAATATTGATGGCAACGGTGAAAGGCGATGTACACGATATCGGAAAAAATATTGTGGGTGTGGTGCTCGGTTGTAATAACTATGAGATTATTGATATGGGCGTGATGGTTTCGGCCGATAAAATTTTAGCTAAAGCCAAGGAAATAAATGCCGACATCATTGGCCTGAGTGGCCTTATAACACCTAGTTTGGACGAGATGGTGCATGTGGCCAAAGAAATGGAACGGTTGGGTTTCACCATACCATTGCTTATTGGAGGAGCCACTACTTCGCGCATACATGCTGCTGTTAAAGTAGACCCTTTTTATAGTGGCTCGGTGGTGCATGTGCTCGATGCTTCACGCAGTGTGCCGGTAGCAAGTAGTTTGTTAGGTAAAGAATCGGGGGCGGTGTTTCATGCTTCCATCAAAGCCGAGTACGAGAAGATGCGGGAAGAGCATAAAAACAGACGAGACACTAAAACTTTTGTATCCATCGCCCAGGCGAGAGAGCAGAAAATAAAAATAGATTGGGATCATGCTGAAATTATTAAACCCAAACAACTCGGCATCACCGTTTTTGATGATTTCGATTTGAGTGCCTTGGCCGAAATCATTGATTGGACCCCCTTCTTCAACACCTGGGAGATGTATGGGAAATTTCCTGCCATCCTTACCGATGAAAAAGTGGGAATAGAAGCAACCAAGTTATATCATGATGCGAAAATATTGCTTCAAAAAGTAATCGATCAAAAACTACTCAAAGCGAAAGGTGTGATTGGCATTTTTGAAGCTAATGCGGTCGATGATGATATCGTTCTTTCCCATGGAACGCAATCGTTTACTACGCATCACCTGCGCCAGCAGAATGAGAAAAAACGCGGACAAGCCTATTACTCCTTAAGCGATTTTGTGGCCCCAAAATCAACGGAACGGCAGGATTATATGGGGGCGTTTGCGGTGAGTATTTTAGGTGCTGATGCCGAAGCTAAGAAATACGAGGCCGACTTCGACGACTATAATAGCATCATGATAAAAGCCATTGCCGACAGACTGGCAGAGGCTTTTGCTGAAAAAATGCACCATCTTGTGCGAACCGACTATTGGGGTTATGCTGCCAACGAAAAGTTAAGTATCGACGAACTTCTTACCGAGAAATTTCAAGGCATTCGTCCAGCGCCAGGCTATCCAGCCTGCCCCGATCATACCGAGAAAAGTACGCTATGGAAACTGTTGGAGGTGGAGCAAAACATCGGAACCATCATCACCGAAAGTTTTGCCATGTGGCCCGCCAGCAGCGTTAGTGGCTGGTATTTCGCTAACCAAGAGAGCAAGTACTTTGGCTTAGGTAAAATAAGCAAAGATCAAGTGGAAGATTATGCCGAACGTAAAATGCGCCCAATTACAGAAATGGAAAAATGGCTGAGCCCCAATTTGAATTACTAATAAAAAAAACAAGACATTTAAATGCATATCACCGAACACATCACAAACGCTAAAGGAAAAACATTATTTTCGATTGAGATATTGCCTCCTCTTAAAGGCAAAGGCATTGAGAACGTTTTTAAGGGCATTGATCCACTCATGGAATTTCAACCTGCTTTTATTGATGTAACTTACCATCGTGAAGAGTTTATTGTAAAGAAATTAGCCGATGGTACAGAGGATAAAATCTCGACCAAGAAACGCCCCGGCACGGTAGCTATTTGCGCTGCCATCATGAATAAATACAAAGTAGATACGGTGCCTCATCTCATTTGTGGCGGTTTTAGCAAAGAGGAAACCGAGAATGCGCTGATCGACTTAAATTTTCTTGGCATCGACAATGTACTTGTTTTAAGAGGGGATAATGCAAAGAATGAATCGAGTTTTATTCCGGATAAAAATGGAAATAAAAATGCCTTAGAACTCTTGGAACAAATTCAGAATCTGAATAAAGGTAAATACCTTGACGAAGAAATTATTGAAGCTACGGCATCCCGTTTCTGTTGTGGCGTGGCCGGTTATCCTGAGAAGCATTATGAAGCCGTAAGCTTGGATAGCGATATGGAATTTCTTAAGCGGAAAGTAGCTTCTGGAGCCGATTTTATTGTGACACAAATGTTTTTCGATAATCAAAAATATTTCGACTTTGTGGCCCGTTGCAAAAATGAAGGCATTCTTGTACCCATCTTTCCAGGCATCAAGCCGCTCACCAACCGAAAACAACTCACGGCACTTGCTAAAATATTTAGCATCACGATGCCATCAGATTTAGTTAACTCCGTGGCCCGTTGCAAGGACGAGGACGTTAAAGAAATTGGCCTCGAGTGGTGCGTACAACAGTGTATAGAGTTGAAGAAATCGGGGGTTCCGGTACTGCATTTCTATACCATGGGTGTAAGCGAAGCCACCAAATATATTGCACATCGTGTGTTTTAGATTGTGGTTAGGAAATACGGGTGATCCTTGCTAATACCAAAACATTTATAAATACAAAAGGGACTTACGCGCCCCTTTCGTTTTCCAACCTTCCTCAAAGTATTAAACCAGAACGTTTAACACTTTCTCTTTAAAAGTAATTTTAAGTTACTTTAATTTATATCATTATTGCTGCTTATGGGTCTGTTTTAATATATTTTTGGGCTTCCCTTTTTTAAGTTTTGAACCCAGACGTTTTAGTTATATTACTTTTACACAATGGGTGCAAGCGAATACAGTAAATGTCTCCTGCGTGTTTTAATCCAGAATAAAAATGGGTTACATACCTAAGGCAAATAAATTTAACGTATTAAATTTAAAATCGTCTGAACTATTGATGTTCCCTACATAGATTTCGAGATATTCGTTAGAAGCCATCGTAATCATCAGGTGTAAGGAGGTACTTTGAATATCGCCACTATTGGCAAATCGGTTAAGTACCTTGGAAGCATCCACCACGGTACCGTTTTTTGCGATACCAAATACCATGGTTTTATTTGAAGAGCTATTTAAAGTTCCGGAAATAGTACATGCAATATGAAAGGTTTTTATGTTTTTACCAATATATCTTAACCGTCCATTTGTCCCTCCATTATCAAATTCTCCAACTCCTTCAAAGGTGGTTGCTGGGGCGCATAACACTAGATTATTACTTCCTGTGGTCGATTGGGAGGAAATGTTAATTCGAGTCCCGGTTGTACTAAAATATCGAATTTCACCCATCGGATATGGGGATACTTTGTAAGTGGTAGTGCGCCAATTTGTTCCATCACTAAAAAAAGTCATGGCATCCATCTGGTCGGAGAGCACCACCGTGGTTCCCCCATCTATTGTTTCGGAGGCATTGCCATCAATGGTTACATTACTGGTACTCGTTCCTTTTTTAATATTATAAAGCCTACCGAGTATTCCCACAGCGGTGGGTAGTGTAACCGTAATCGGTGTTGCAGCGTTATTGCATAGCACAGTATTGTCGGAAGCATTGAGAGTAGTACTGGTGGTGATGGTGGTTACTTTTTTAGAAAGCGACCCATTCACCTCTAAACTCGATTTAGGCGTGGTCGTATTTACCCCAACCCCTGTTTGGGCATCGAGGTCGACTCCTTGAAAGCACCAAATGAGCGTGGTAATAAATCCTATAATTCGGTTTAACTTTAATGGTTTCATGATTTCTTCTTAATTAGGATTATCTAAATTACATTCCAAGGGCAAAGAGGTTCATCGACTTCACTATCGCATAGTGGGTTGGTCCACCGCTTGTCATATTACCCACATATAACTCTAAATAGTCGCCGGGATACATAAAAACCATTACATGCATGGCGGTACTTTGCGCATCAGAAGTACTGCCCATTTTTTGAAGTATTTTTGACGATGCCACAACGGCACCATTTTTTGCAACTCCAAACACAAACTCTTCACTGGGCGTTTGTGGTGAAGCCGAGATGGTACAAGCGATATGAAAGGCTCTGGGAGTTTTACCTAAATATCTGAGTCGACCATCAGTCCCTCCATCATCAAATTCATCCATCATTGCATTTAAAGCTGTTACCGCTGAACACTTCACCATATTCGTAGATCCATCAGACATATTAACAATTGTTACCGAAGTACCTGAGGTACTAAAATAGCTTATTTCGCCCATCGGATAAGGTGCAAGATATTGACTCATGATGATCCATTGGGTTCCGGTACTAATAATAGAAATGGCTCCTTGGGCGTCGGTAAAACGTATACTGGTAGCTCCATCAATAGTTTCTGAATTTGAGGGAGCAAGAACAACGGTGCTATCTGGACTTCCTGTACCTCTTTTGATGGTATATATACGACCTGTACATGTAGAACAAACTGGCAAGGTGATAGTGATGGCGGTATTGCCATTATTGCAAAGAATGGTATTATAAGTTGCATCCAAGGTAGTACTCGAGTTGATGGTAGTTACCTTTTGTCCATACGACCCATTCACATCTAAATTGGATAAAGGCGCAGTGGTATTTACTCCTACCCCATTTTGGGCGTTGACGATTGTAAAAGAAATTAACCCTATAATAATAAAGAGGGTATTCTTGAAACTGTGTTTGTTTTTGATGGTTATTATGTTCATGATTTTAATTAAGTTTAAATTTAGTTTGATTTGATTATTTTTTGTACTTGTATTTTGGGTGTATTGGCTGAATATATTTTGATGAAATAGTTTCCGGGCACGAGTTGCTCCATTCCTAATTCAATTTTATTTTCGCCTCGTTGTAAGAATAGGGTTTTGTGTAGTACAATTTGTGCGAGGGTATTGCTTATCTCCACCTGAAATTCGCAAGCTACATCAACCATAAAACTTAGGGTGGCAGTGGTGGTGATAGGATTGGGGGTGATCATGATATTTGATTCACCCTTATATTTGGTTACCGATTGCACCGAAGAGTAAGCAAATTCCTGATCGAAATCTATTTCTTTTAAACGATAATACACCGTGCCCATAAATGGAGTACCATCAAAGGCTTCA
>CAIUDH010000031.1 GCA_903897855.1 uncultured Bacteroidota bacterium
ATGCTAAAATTTAGTATCAAAAAGTAAAATAATAATTGAAATCGCATCAGATAATTTTTTGCAAGGTATTTATTTCTTTCGGCAATTGAAATACGGACCTTGATTTCATCCCAAAAACGTAATCGAAGTCATATTATTTTACTTGCAAATCCTAGAAAAGAAGTTTGGTATTTAGAAAGATTTTTTTAGCTGTTTGCATCCCCCATAAAGTTTGAGGGCTTGCATAGTTTGTTTTTTTGGCCGCCTACAATTTCAAATAAGCGGAAAAATCTGCACCCCACAAAAAACAAATAATAAATTTCATTTTACTTTTCTTTTTTTAATCTTTTTTGCACTCCACTCGTTACGTGCGCATTTACTAGCATTGCTGATAACGGCTCACGCTATGGCAAGTGCGGGAATAAATTGTTGCTCAACTGTCAGCCAACACAAATGTATATATAGATTTCAAATGTTCCGACGTACACACATACCCGCATTTGCTATAGTGTTTTGGCAGCGATAAGAAATGGGTGGTTTCGGAACTCAAAACTGTCTGCGAGTAATACACTTGATACGAAGCACAAAGATTTATTTAACCATTCAAGCGCCAATTTCTTGTAGGTGCTGCGATGGTCTGGTTTTATTCTTTTATTACTTTAAATGCCTGTTTCAAATTCTCTCCCACACTGAACAAATAAATACCTCCAGATAAATTGCCTAATTCAATGATTGTGTCCTCAGAAGTTATTATTCCTTTTAAAATTGTTTTACCTGTATTGTCATAAACCACATAAGAGGAGCCTAAAAGTTTTATATCTGCTTTTACATTGATTAAACTTTGAGCTGGATTAGGAAAAACAGAAAAGATATTACTACTACTTTCTTTAATTCCTACAGCCCCACAACCTATTGATTTTAGCAAACTTGCTCTGGGTGCAACCATGACTGTAGCTCTAATTCTATCTTTCTGGCCTTGTGTAAATCTGTTTACTAAAGGACAGTAAGCCATATAATTATATCGGCTATTATCCCACACACCATTGGAAGGACATGGATTCGTTGTCCCGCAATCGCCTTGTTTATGAGGTGGCGTATCGCATACGCGATCGCCATTGATAATACAATTAGTGTCTACTGGACAAGAAATATTACCACCGTCACCATTGAAGGTATGATAAAGAAAAAAACCATGGCCAACCTCATGAGGTAATGTTCCACTAGTACTTGTCATAGAGGTAGAAACAATAACTAATCCATCATAAAGCCCCCCAACTGGATACGATGCATATCCAACAAAACCACCATTACATATTTTATTAACCACCCAAATATTATAATAGTCAGAAACAGGCCACCTGCTTAAGTCCTTTATAGTAGTTTCAACTGCTCCGCTGCAGGTATTACCTGTTGGCGTTATCCCATTCGCTGTATAATTTGCAACACTGGAGCCATTAACCCTGTTAATGCCATTCGTTGAATTACCGTTTGGGGCTTTATTTGCTAGGCAAAATTCCAATTCAATATCAACCCCTAAACCGTTTGAATTTCTAAAGCGGGTATTAAGTCCTGCAATAGCTTGTTGAATTTGAATATCAGAAATATTGGAGCCTGTTCCAATAGCCTCACCTAAATGAATAACATGAACAACAACGGGAATGGTGTATACTGTCGATGTTAATTTATTATTTGTGTGATTTTGAGTTATGGCTTCAACTTGCGATTCAATAGAATCGATTTGCTTCCAATAAGCAGAATCATTTTCCATCCGATTGTTATGAATGTAATCCGTACCACATTCAGCATGCTGCCCCTTGCCCTGAATTTGAAAAAACAGAAGGGAAATTATTAATAGAATTAAATTTGAAGTTATTTTCATATTATCTCTTATTGTTGTCTTACTCGTTTGACTTTTCAGTTTCACCCGTTTTTTAAATTGGTCGCTAATCTCCACATTTTATTTTTATCAGCTGCCCCTATTCCGTTCCGTTGTGTTTTGACTTTGTTTGTTATTCCTTCATAAATTTTGTCGTAAAAAATGTGTCATCAAGTTTAACCTTGATTACATAAAAACCAGCAGTCAATGATGCAACATTTATTATCTGTGCATTTGTTGTTTTAATAATTAACAGGCCTAATAAGTTATAGATTTCAATTTCATTTTGTAGTAGGCCCGATTTCAAAACAATATTTAATTTGGTTTGTGCTGGATTTGGGTAAACCCGCAAAGGATTATCTTTGCTTATTTCAGTAATTGAAGTATTGTTTTGAGCAATTTCAAAGGTATGATTTCCGGAAGTAAGTGTGGCTGATGATTTCAAAATCCCATTGGTATCAGTTGTTGTAGTTGCTACAATTACACCATCAACTTTAACAGAGTAGTACCCGGGAATTAAATCAGCTGCAAAAATACCAACTGTTCTGCCTCCCGCAATCTGATAAAAAACGTGGAATTTTTTTCCTGTGTTGGCATCGGCAGAAAAGAAATAAAGAGTATCATTCCAGTCGGTGCCAACAGAAAAATTATTTTGCAAAGAAATTCCACCGGCACCTGCAATATTTGCTGAATCGCCAATACGCATGGTATGTAAATATACAATCGTGTCGGTAATCGTGGTTGGTTTCACCTCTATTCTCCAACTACCAGGACTATTAAGAGTGGTATCGGGAAGACTAAGTGGCGGATAATTTACTCCATTTACCCAATATTCATAGCCACTTCCTCCAATTATTGTAGTATTCGTATTTGCCGGAAGTAAAGTTCTTATTGCAAGGTTGCCATTTCTATTTGATATGATATAATCTTTCCCATTGTAAGTTTCGATATGACCTGGAACATTTGTATTAATACTGCTTCCACTTACAGTTGGCTTATTTACAAAATGAGCTATCCATTTAATATCTCGCTGGTTTGTGCTTATGTTTTTCAAATGAACATGATCAAGCACTATTACACGATTAGGCTTTATACACAACAATCTCCTTCTAAAGAAATCCAATTTAGCGGTATCATATGACAGTTGTGCATCTGCTATGTTATATTCATAATTAGTCCCTGCCGCATACTGTATCCATTGTCCTCTTTGATTCTTTGATTGGAAAATATCGTTGTAATTTGCCAGAGCATTTGACTCTATTTGTCCGCCGTCATTAGATGCAGCCTGCCCGAAATTGGAATAAATTTCAGTAGAATCAAAAACACAAATAGTGTTATGTGCAATGCTTCGCTGGTAATAATTCCTATAATGTGTTCCCCCATAAGTATCGTAATATCCAGCATCAATAAGCAGCGGCGCATCTTTATATATTGTAAAGGAATTATTGTCGCGATGTTCATGTGCTGCCCGTTTGCTGGGCGAATTAAAAAACGTAATCATGGTGGCATCATTT
Source organism: uncultured Bacteroidota bacterium (assembly GCA_903897855.1). Taxonomy (GTDB): domain Bacteria; phylum Bacteroidota; class Bacteroidia; order UKL13-3; family UKL13-3; genus CAINMV01. The sequence continues at coordinate 3,370 of CAIUDH010000031.1, forward strand.
TTCCAGGAGGAGCGGCTAACTGACAAACCAACTTTATCAGCCCACCAATTCAAAGGAGAATTAGGTTGAGAAACCGTTGACATATTAAAATCTTTGTAAAGTAATTTAGCGAACTTTTGATTGGTATTTGGAGTATAAACAGGTTGCGACCAATACTGTGCCATCCATAAGCTTCGAGGGTCATTGAAAACTCGGGCATGCAGGTATATCACCCTGTCGCCTGTAAGCCCTGTTTCACCATCCCCTAAATGAATGGTTTTGTTATTAGGTTGCATGAAATATACATATTGATTTATACTGTTCTGAACCCAGGGTAAATCTGAATAAAAATTCTTATTGGTTCCAATACGCATATTCTCGAATAGTTGAAATTGATCTACCAGCGACCACATCGCATAAGCTGCACCCCAGTTCCAACCGCCATCATCATCACGATAATAAGTCCAGCATGGAATAAAACGATTGATCAACTTATCATAAACCGCCTGAAACCATTGCACAACAGTATCTTTTTGAAGAACAGTCAATCCTGACGCACCATATAAGGTTAACGCATTTTGATTGCAAAAAATAGTGTTCCATGTGTTGTGACTGGAGACATAACTGTTACCGGCAGTAGATAAAATATAGGTATTCATAAATTCACGATTCATTTTATATAAGCTCTGAGCCAGTTGATCCCTGAGATTTCCAGGCAGATCATCATAGCACCAATCAAATAAAATATCGCCGGCATCGCTCATCTGGCGCAATAAGTTTTCCTTCACGAACCAATCCATTGTTGCAAAATTGGAGGTATTAATACTTGAATTGACTCGCTGTGCAAGAAATCTGCAACGCTTGAGTGCCAGCGGGTCATTAGTGAGTTTATAAATAAAAACCGTATAATAAGCTTCTGCACCTGACCATTGCGACGACCAATCCCATGTCCAAAGCGTAGAATCTGAACCCAGAAGATACAATTGAGGATCATTTATCCACCAATTATTGTAAGCATATAAAAATCCGTTATAAGTACTTTGGCAGTCGCCCGGAATTGCAATATTATTTTGAAGCCAAGCAATTCGTGAAGAGTCAGCATAAATGCGGGGTCGGCCATTATTTATTGCAGGATATACAATGGCTGGAGGATTTGCTGAAAAAGTGAGAGAGAAATTATTTATCAATCCGATGTCACCAGTTCCAAAATCGCGGATTGCAAACTTCCACATACCATTAGGGCTCTGTCCGTTATTGAAATGATTTAATGATTCCTGCGGAATCCATGTTCCTGTGAAAGGAGGATAGCCATCACTTAAATAGCCATTGGCTCCATTTTGTGATAGACATGTTGCCGTGAAGTTATCGCCCGAATCACCAAGCCTATTTGCAATAACGATGGTATCGCCATTTGGAGAAATAAGCCGTAAAACCAAATCGCGATCCCAAGTATGATTAATATTGAAACAAACTCCAGACAAACCAAATGTTGAGCTGGTTATTGTGGGCAAACCAGATACAAGAACAGAATCATAAACCTCCAGCCCCGGTGAATCGGGAATATTTACTACCCGGTTGGAAGTAAATGTTTGTGCAATGACAGCCAAAGAGAAAAACCATGAGAATATTGAAAAGAATATATTTTTTGTCATGTTTCTAATTTGCCAATTTGTTTTTCTTGAATACTTATTAGGGTGGCTATTTAACCGCTTCAAGGGTCAGGGGTGCGCCTGCATTTATCCCATGAAACAGAACGATTAGTTTACCACTTTCATTACCACTTTTAATAATCCTAGTTTTATCAAAGTGGTATTTACATCAATCTCCTTGTAGTCGATTTGTAAACTTTTCAGTTTCTCTTCATAAAGACTCGTAATAGCGGTCTTTGCTTGTTCATTTTTATATAATCCCTTCATGCAATTATTATTTTTTCGTGAATATAGTCCATTTGGACTAGCTTTACAATTATGAACACAAGTGTATGTATTCAAAGAAAAGTAGATACTTCACAAAAAATTTGGATGAATTTTAAGTGCAACAATAATAACTCTTTTTTACAAATAGAAATTAAAAACATTTTCCTGGTTCAACGTGGTTGGAATGGTTTACTGCTAACGTTTCGGGCTTTGCGTTTGGGCGGACTTCGGAGCACAAAGCTCCAAGTTTGCACATCAGCCTAACTGTCGAAAAACCTATGTTATGCGAAGTAATTATTCGATGCACTCCTTACTCATAAACCAGACGTCTAAACTAGTAAATGGGTGTTTTAAAGTAAAATACTCACGATACCCTGCAGCTTCATATAATGTACGAACGCGAGGCACAGTGGTTTCTACATAAATAGGCAAATTAGAATCTTTAGAGGCCTTATCCATTTTTATTTTTATTTCGTATGCAGCGACAACATTATTATTTGCTGTTGCCATAAGCATACCAAGCCATCCTGTTTTTGGTCTAATTTTAGACATGTTTCTATTGTGTTTAATCATTCTAATTCCATTAAGAAGTCCCGTAATGAACAATAGAATGTATATTTTTCTGAAAATATTTGCAATTGAAATGTGCTTATTGTTAAGATTATAAAAGAACAAAACACCTTTCTTGTTCGATGAAAGAAACGCTCCGTTTTTTGCTGCCACATCATTCAAAATGGTTAAAAAGAAAAATGCCATATTTTTATTTGTTTTATTGAGAAATATCCACGACAAGTTGGGGGCATCAAAAAATGCTGAAGTTAAAATTTCTACAGCTTTATACTTGTCTTCCTTAGTTGTGATTGGAATCATCATCATTTTTTTTATTTTTCAAAATATCAAACCATTCGTGAAATATTAATTTAATAGGATTGTATGATTTTACATTTGTAGTTAATCCATACTTTATTTCTAAATCCTGTCTTTCTTTCACAAATGTTCCAAAAATCCTGTCGAATATTATCAATACATTTCCATAGTTTTTATTAAGATATTCGGTATTTGACGCATGGTGCACTCTGTGGTGGGAGGGGGAGTTTAAAAAACAATCTAAAAAAGAATAATTCTTTACCACTTGCGTATGTTGCGCAAAGGCAAACAGAAATCCAATATTTTCAACTTCAAAAATCATTATTGGATCAAACCCGACTATTAATAAGGGAATCCAAAAAATATTATGGAGGATAAGATTAAAAAACGGAATACGCGCTGCTGTAGAGAAATTAAGAAACTCAGAAGAATGATGATTTACATGAACAGCCCACAAAATTCTATTTTCATGACTTAGTCTATGAAACCAATAATATACAAATTCATTAGCAAAGAATAGAAAAACGTATGACCAAACGTTTATCGGAATTTTAATAAAAGAATATTGATATAAATATATCCATATTGCTAACCAAATTCCTTTGGTTAAGGCTCTATTTAATATGCCTGAGACGCCAAAAAAAACATTAACAAGGGTGTCTTTGGAATTATATAGTTTTTTATTATTGTAATAGCCATATAAGGCCTCAATAAGTATCGAAGTGAGAAAAATACCTAAAAAGATATAGAGAGATATGTTGATATTCATTTATTATTTCCTATAACGTTTTGCAAATAGGCGCAGGCAAGGATTTTAAGCAATATACTTGTTTCGAAGAATAGAACTTCAATTGTACCACTTTTCTTTTCTTTGAAGCACGAAAGCCCTGCTTGAGCTTATTTGTTTTTATGGGCTGGATTTTGATTTATTTCTTCATAGAAATATACGCTAAATTCAAGCCTCGAATGCAACTTTGGGGTTAAAAACTAAACCCCCAACTAGCATAAATTGATTCTGGCCAACTTACTCCTGTTCTAAAAACATACTTTTCTCCGGGTTTATGTGCTCTATATCCAATAGAAATTGCCACTGGTGGAATAGACCCTTGTAAATCTCCAGAGTAAAAATAGGATAGTCCTAATGCTGTTTCTAAATGCGCCTTGTTTTTCCCGAGTAGTAAACCATACTTTGCAGAAATATAGGGACTTGATCCTTCCCAATGTGCTGCAATTCCAGCACCAACCGTAATAAATGAAGAGAAGCGAGTTTTTAAAAAACTATCCTGTAATTTCCTTTCGTAATAAATGTAAGCGGGTGCGTACAAAAGGAGAAATCCAATTCCTCCATACATACAATTTTTATCTAAATTGATGTGAGTTGAATCATTAAGAATATTTTCATCACTTGAATTTGGTTTTACATCCTGTGCTAATGTTGAATCTGCAAGAAAGCATAATGTAATTAACATTACTATAATTACAAAGTCATGTGTTGTGTTTTTCATTTCTATTTTTTTAGCTTGCCCTATAACATTGTTTTGCAGGTATATTGGGTGTCGGATTCGGAGCCTAAAAACTGTCAACCTACTCCAAATTTAGTTGGAAGAATACGCTTTCCCAAACTGAACAGCAGCCATCTAATACACCTGTTGTTATCAGCTGACCACTTGTATTGTCTAATTGCATTTGATAGTATATTAATTGTTAATGAATCAATCGCATAAAAATCTTTGAATCGTTTTTAGGATCAATAACATATACAACCGATGAATTAGCTTTGATGTTTATTTTCTGACCGGCATAACAGTATAATATTAATTTGTCATCTAACCAGTCTTTTATTCCTTTATTTACATTATGCGGGTGCGTAACAAAAAGGTTATTATCAGAAAAATACAATATTGAAATGATGCCAGAGGATGGAATGGAATCTAATCCAAGCGAGAGATTTATTTCGTAATAGCCGCTTTCGGGAATACTAAATACGCTATTGCTTGAATCAAAGAAACTTACATATTCCGTTAAATTCAAAGTATTTAAACCGCCATAAGTAATAGGCAAACTAATACCAAGATTTGTATTCGTTGTATCTATGGTTTTGTTTGTAATAGTTCCATCAAAATACGGAGGCATGATTCCTCTTGCACTTGGGGAATAAATGCTTACATAAGGATCGTCAATAATTATATTGTTTGTTATGCCTAAGCGTGAGGTGAAATAATAATCGTATCGCGTAAAATCATGATATTTCCCAAAACCGCTTGGAAGTGATTGAAAGAAGTTGTTTTGAATGGTGATATTCAATGTTGAAGCATGAGATAAAAACCTTAGAAAATACAATTGCTGTCTTTTTGAAATAGCATATAAAGGGTAGTCGATGCGTATGTAATTGTTGGTAATATTTACATTATTGGCAAAGGGGTATAGTGAATCCGCCGCCAACAATATAGCCCCATTGGATGGAGACATTTTTGTTGTATCAATTAAATCATGAAACAAGAACCTACAATTGGTCACCGTTGTGTTAATTACAGTATTCATTTTAATATGGTAAAAATTATTCCCATCAAATTCTACCTGGGTAATATAATTGTTGTGTGAACTGTTTCCGGTAACGCTCAATTCTAAACCACCACCACTCGATGATTTAAATCCATTATAAGCTATAGCGCATCCCAAAATTCGTATGCTTTGGCCTCCAAATCGAATACCACCTTTACCATTCGATGCAAATACGGACTTTTCACATATTAAGTCTGATGATGTATTATCTCTTTCATCAAAATAAGCCCAACCATCATTATTATCAATTTGAGAATTTCTAATGCTTATAAAGCTTGAATAGTTATCAGTGTATGCGTTTCCGTTTGGGTCATTGGGTGGACCAAAATTATTTCTTGTAGGCATATGAATTCCATTTCCTCCAAAGTTCCTAATTTGAACATTCTCCAAAAGCCCATACCACCATCCAGTTATATTCAAGCAGTTTCCAACACCAGATGTGCCTTGAAACATGATATTTTTAATATACCCTCCTTTGAAGAAATAGCCTGGTATCGGTTTTCCAGTTCCTATTAATGCATTTTCCATAACAATCAAAGGATTATTCTGAACTAAAGAAGTAATGATGGTTTGATTAATACCCGCACCTTCCATTTTTATACCTTCATCATGCTCAGTTTGTAAATATTTCCTTATATAAAGTGTTTTTTTGACAAAATAGACGCCCTTTTTGAAGTATAATATTTTACCCGTTTTCACAGCGGAGTCTATGGCATTTTGTATAGGTGAAGAATTATCAAATTTAATGTCATTGGGTGTGGCCCCAAAATTTTCGACAAAAAGATAAATATTGTCTTGATATGAATAAATCACTTTACCGCTATTTATTGATGTGCTATCCGAAAGAAATAAAATCAGACTATCACTTCTTATTGTGGCTTTATTAATGGCAGCCCCACTCTTTCCAATAACCCCAGAATCACCTTTATCACCTTTAGGTCCTGGATTTCCTGAATTTTCAGAATATAAGGCATACGGCACACTCAGTAATTGTGAAGTCCCTATTACATAATAATTTGTTCCACCAGTTAAATCCGTTTCTAATTTGATAAAGTGATCATCATTCCCCCATTTTATGGAGTCAAAATCTCCAATTATAACAGTTCCTGAGCCTATAATCATACTTACCAATCCATTCGCATTGGTTTTGGCAGAATGGGTTTCCTGATAAACAGTTATTCCAGACTGATTTCCTGCGACAATGCTAATTCGCATTGAAATGCCTTTGTCAATAATTAAATTG
>CAIUDH010000032.1 GCA_903897855.1 uncultured Bacteroidota bacterium
ACGATTTACTAGGTTGGTATTGAAGGGCAGAGGCATAGTCATGCCCGTAGGAAGCACCATTGGTGCGGTATTTTGCTTGAGGTGAGGTGAAGAAATCGGCATAGCCGAGCACTCTGAAGCCAGCGTTTAACTTCAGGGTTATCCCGGTATAAATCCCGTTTTCATTGGTGGGGCTCGAAGCATTACTGAATGCATTACTCAACGAATTGGTGTATTGCGCATTATAATTTCTATAAATAACAGCCACATCCAGGTCTTTATTCAAGCATGCCATGGTGCCTGCTATGAAAGCTCTGCCTCCCCCTTGTTGCACGGCCCCTTCCGCAAAAAACGAGTAGTTACTTGTGGTGTAAGTGAGGTCCGAATGCATTACCTGTTGTGTTGTAGCCGATTGTTGGTATACGTATCCGAGGCCTGCATGAAACCGCTTTAATTGATTTTGCAGGTAGCCGCCGAAAATTTTTTGCACCGACGTGTTTTTCAATGCCAGTTCACGCGCTGTTCTGTGGTATCCACTTTGTATCAAATTATAATATCGTTCGCTCGCAAACAGCGATGTATCTGCAACCACGGTATTTCCGTCGGTTTTTTTTATTGAAGTATAACATATCATCGAAAATTTCTCGGAGCCAATTGTGGCTGCCATACCCCTGAAAAAACCAAACTCATTCATCGATCGATACGGTCGTAAGCCAGAAGCATAGCGATGAATTTGTAGTACTTCAATGCTCTTATTAAGCACAAAGCCCGAACCAATACCAAGGCCCTGGCCTATACTGAGGTGATAATCGCCAACAGCGAGTTGTTTCAATACTCCTAATTCTTTGACGAACAGATGCGCGGAATAAAAATCAAACCCTTGGGGCTGATTTGAGTTAAAGAAAGGTTCACCGAGGTCTTTATCGGCATTAAAACCGATACTTAATTTACTACCATTGGTATACCGGTAGCGAACATTGAGTTTAAAATTGCTTCCCAAATAATCGTTGGTGTTATTACTGTCGTTGCCGTTTAGAAAGCCTTGGGAGGTTTGCATCGGCTGTTCGTAAGAGAGTACGATGGTATGCTTGGCACCTTTGAGGAGTTGTTGAATTTTTTCTTTGTCGGCAAATTTATTTTCCGAAACGGTGATATAAGGCAAGATGTTTTTAATTGTTTCCAAATTTAAACCAGGTACACTTTGCAATTCTAGCAGCGAGAGAAATGAACCATATTTAAGGCGATGTAAGATAATGGCAGTAATTTGTGGCGGGGATAAAAGCTTTAGTTCATCTAATGATCCGCGATCGGCCTCGTTTATATTTATCGGATGTTTCAGATAATTGTCTAACATCTCGACATAATCATTGGTGTTTGAGCTGCCTATGGCCGAGGTATTGCTTTCATCGAGGTTGGTTGGCTTAACCTGTGAGAAAACAGGTACACAAAAAAAAATGTGAAGAAGAGCTAATGCAAAAGTTTTTATGTGGTACATCTTTAGAAAAGCATTTCGTAAACTTCCGCCATTTCGTCGTTTCCTTCGGCGTGAAGCAACTTAAATTTCTCTGGATATTTATCATGTATCCGACCCATAATGACATTAATTGTATTCACAATCTGTCCATCTTTTTTCGCAGGGTTGGCTCTTAACTGAGCTAAAATAACATACTTGCACTTGAATTGTTTCACAAATGTCACCATGGAATCGGAACTGATGATGCTATCTTTAGTGAAAGCAGGCACCTGATAAATAGGCGTAAATTCGCGTCCATTGGCATAAATAAAACTCATCGAATGTTTGCGGGCAATGATCCCTTCGCCTGGGGGCAAGCTATCGCCACACCATTCGCTGGCCTTCAAATAATTCACCCAATCGGGCGTGAAGCCAGCATATTTATTGCCTTTAAAATTTTCTTTCAGGATGGAGAAATTTTTTGCCGATTTAGTCGTGGCATTGAATAAACTTGCGATAATGATATAGCCGAATAGACTCAGAAAAAATATTTGCAAGACAAGAATGTTTCTTGCTAGATAATAAAAACCAAATAAGAGCAAGAGCATCAGATACGGAACAATAATGATGATTAGGCGCCATTGCATATTTTTTGCTTGAATTCCAAAGAACACAGCTCCACTTAAAGAGAGCACATAAAGGCTAATAAAAAAAACAACTTTGTTCTGCTTGTAAGAAAGGAACGCAAAAATTACGATCAGACTTGAAACAATCGCTGTCAAATTCGGAATTACCGCAATCAAATTTTCATTAAAAGAACGCAGGTATAGGATACTGAAAAAACGGGTTGAAAGGTAGGTGTTGGCGTTTTCCATAAATCGAGTAAGCATACCCTCTATTCCTTCATACCCTAACTGGGGTTTATAGGCATCGATTAAAAACATACTCCTGAACTGACCAATTTCAGGTTTGAGGTAGAGGGCTTGGATGCCCATTTCGTAAATCATTTTGAAGCCAATAAAAGCCACCAAGATGCCGAGTAGATAATCCCATTTTTTATTGAGCAGGAAAAAGAGAAACAGGGGCAGGATACAGATAATAGCGACTGTTTTTGTTAACGAAACGAGCAAAAAAGTGAACGCTACCAAGAGAATTATTTTCCAGTCGAGTTTAAAATTCAGTGGGTGCTCGCGGCTGGTGTCCAATAGCCGCAAGCTGAAATAGATTGCAATAGACTGTATGAGTAGGAAAAAGGCTTCGTTATACGTTACACTGGCAAAATACTGGTAAAACGGATTGAGTGCTAAAAAGCCGAGTAGAAGGAAAAGTATGGTATAGGGTATCCTTTCCTTTAATGACTTATAGGTAAGTACAAAAGCAAGATTTAAAAAAACCAGGGAGAGCAATTTTAAAACAAATAAATTAATGCCGAATATCTTTACGAAAGGGCTAAGCATCAAGGGGTATAACGGACCTTGCTCAAACGGGAAAGTGCCTTTCGTGATAAACGAAAATGAGCGTTGAATATAAGCGGAGTCGTCGCCACCTACCGAAATTCGCATATCGAATAAGATGAGTCCGATTACAACAGAGCATGATAAAAGCAGATAAAAGACCTTGTTAGCTCTCGTTTTTAAATAGCTTTCTATCACATTGAAAATACTAAACGAAGCGCTGGCTTCTTTTTTCTCGAGTTTTGGAGCAGACTTCGACTGTTTTTTTTTGCTTCCCATGAAGGTATTGATTTTTTACAAATTTAGAATTAAATAGATGACATACAACAAAAATTGTTTGGTTTTATGGACTCCTATGAACAGGGTATAGAAGTAGCTTTAATTATTATATTTGCACCAAAACTCTGCGTTAATCAAACAGCATTCAATGTATTATAAAACGAATTGGGCCTTGGTAGTGCCTCTGGCCAACGAATCAAGTGATTTTGTAACATTCACATCAAGAGTTATCGAGGTATTAGATAGACTCGAGTCGGGCACGGTATATTTTATTGTCGACCATGTTTCCAAGGATAATACCATTGATTTATGTAATGAATTGTCGAGCAAGGATCACCGTTTTATTACGGTATGGTCGCCGGAGAACAAAAATATTGTCGATGCCTATTTAAAGGGATACCGCGTGGCGCATGAGCAAAAGCATGACTTTATTATCGAGATGGATGCCGGTTTATCTCATGATCCAAGGGCCATTCCAATGTTTCTCAGGGTGCTCAACGAAGGCAACGAATGTGCTTTTGGTTGCCGGTTTATGAACGGTGGATCCATCTGGGATTCTTCTTTTAGGCGTACATTTATTTCAAAGGCAGGCACCTATTTATCAAATTTTTTATTGGGCACTTCTTATGACGATATGACTTCCGGATTTCAGGGGTTTCATGCTTCTGTGGTGGATGAAATTTTAAAGTTTAAGTTACATTCAAAGGCTCATTTTTATCAAACAGAGTTACGTTATCTGCTTCGCAAGAAGCGATATATGGAAGTGCCAATCCATTACAGGGCGCCTTCACCGAGCATCTCAAAGAAGGCCATCACCAATTCTATTTCGGTGTTATTATATTATTTTCTAAAAAGAATTATGTTTAAACAGAGGCCCTAAATATGAAAAACAAAACGGCTTTGGTACTTACCTCCATTTCAGCGCCCAACGATGTAATGAAGGCTTTTGCGAAAGGGGCTTCGCGTCGAGATATAGATTTTATTGTTATCGGGGATAAAAGCAGCCCGGAGAAATTTGAATTGGAAGGGTGTAATTATTTTAGTTTAGCGAAACAACTAGAACTCGGATTTGAATTCGCTTCCAAGTGCCCTGTAAAACATTATTCAAGAAAAAATATCGGGTACTTAGTTGCCATCCAAAACGGTGCTGAAATTATGATCGAATCGGATGATGATAATTTCCCCAGGAGCGGATTTTGGTTGCCCCGCCAACAAAGGCAAACTACTTATGACATTAAGGATACTCATGATTGGGTGAATGTATACAGTTATTTCACCAAAAATAAAATATGGCCTCGTGGTTTGCCATTGGAAGTGTTGAGTAAGCAAGCGCCGAAATTAAAAGCCTTTGAAATAAAGGAGGTATCGTGTCCTATTCAACAGGGTTTGGCCGATGAGAATCCGGATGTGGATGCTGTTTTTAGGCTCACGATGACCCTTCCTCAAAATTTTAAAAGAGGAATATCATTATCGTTAGGCAATGCCACCTGGTGTCCTTTCAATAGCCAGAACACCACTTTTTTTAAGGATGCGTTTCCTCTATTGTATTTGCCTTCTTTTTGTAGTTTTCGAATGACCGATATTTGGAGAAGTTTCATCGCTCAAAGAATTGCATGGCAAAATAATTGGAATATTTTGTTTCACAGCGCCACGGTGTGGCAGCAGCGCAACGAGCATAACTTGTTGAAGGATTTTGAAGAGGAGATCCCCGGGTATTTGTTGAATTCAAAAATTGCACAGTGTTTAAATAATCTGAAGCTTAAAAGAGGCAAGAAAAATATTCATGAGAATATGATGGCTTGTTATACGGCATTGGTTGAAGCGGGTATAATACCAGAGCAGGAATTGGCTTTGCTTCAATATTGGCTCGACGATTTGGAGAAATTGGAATCGAAGTGAAGGTAGTGGTATGACTTGCGTTGTTTTTGCTGAAATACCCCCAAAAGCAGCGAGGACCTATAAATATCAAATACGATTCTTTAAAAACGCATTTTCTTTACGATATCTTTATTTTTAATAATAATGATAGCTATATGAAACTTTTCACTCTTTTATAATTTTTATGGTATGCTTTAGGTTAGAATCTAA
>CAIUDH010000033.1 GCA_903897855.1 uncultured Bacteroidota bacterium
ATTGAAAGGGTGTTTGGTAATGAGAGTACCTGAAGCCAAGCCCGCAAAAACATAAGGGGTTGGGTTGGTTACGTTATCCGATACGGTATAACCTGGATCGGTGTATACTCTACCTACTTCAACAAAAATAGTGTCGGCCCCAGTGAAATTCACGGTTGGTTTAGTTAAATCCGGTGTAATACGAACACGGAAATCATTGAATTCACCATATTGATTAGCGCCGCAAGGGGTATTGCTTAAATTATCGAAAGCGGTTCCAATACGCATACGAGTATTTCCAATGGTGGCACTGGTAGGAATAGTAATACTTCCGTTATAAGTCTTGCCTGTAATAGATCCTGATGAGGCCACCATCTCAGTACTTTGGAAGGTTCCGTCTTGATTATAGTCAATCCACATTTTGAAATTAGCAGGGTTATAATTACTGCTACGGCTAATGGCGAAGTTGAAACTACCACCCAAGTCAACAATTGCTTCCACCGTTTTGGTAATACTTATATTTCCCACGGTGTAACCTGCTATTTGAGAGGTATTATTACGATACGCAACCGTACCAATGGCAGGTATTGTATTGGTATAAGAAAATCCTGCAACATTACCATTTATAAGAGTATCAATTCTACCAAAGGATGTTTTCTCTATTGCAAAATCAGCATTTAAGGTACTCACTGCAGGTGTGCAATAATCAATAATGTTAATAAACGCAACTTTTGTTAACGTAGAACTACCCACACAGTTTGAATCAAACAACTCCACCGTATAGGCTCCAACGGTCAGAAATTTCAAACTGTAAATTTTGGTGGTGTTATTACCGGTAATTACGACTGGTACTGAAGGACCCGTAATTTTCCAACGACGGTAGATAGGGTCATATTTAGAGATGTCGGTTAAAGTGATTAAATCGGTAGGGGTGGCAGTGGTAAGGTCGGCTTTAAAATTAACCAAGGGTCCTCTGGTAGGATGATCTACAATCACATTTTTTTCGAGTGCTAAAGTACCACCGCAAGCTTCTATTTCGCAACGTACTTTATAAATTCCAGTAGAGCCATACGACCATGCACCGGTATAGGCGCCTTTACCTTCATAATCAGGAAACGATGAGCTGTTTGCATAGTCGTAATACCATTTGTAGTAGGCTCCGTCTTTCTCAAACAAGGTAGAACTTGGCGTGAACGTAATATCAGCGGCGGCACCACAATCATATAAGGTATCGGCAGCATCAATAGTTCCGGCAGGGGCCGTATAGTTACCCGCAACACTTGTCCAAGTGGCCGCAAAACCAGTAGCAAGGGTAGTTGAGGTAATAAATTCAATATACATTTTTCCTGAACTAGCTACCACATTGGAAGGAATCGCAGTTCCTGTAAAACCTGTTCCAGTGTGTAAAGGTGGAGCAAATTTATCTTTTCCATTATATATTTTTAGTAATGCACCAGCACCTAAATCAAATTTTGAGAAGCTCAAAGTGAGCGAACTAGCACAAGGGTCGATGAGGAAGGTACAAGGGCTAGTAGCCAAATGATTGGCACCATAATTACCCAAAGGTCCTCCATCGTCATATAAAGTTCCACTGCTTACTTTGGTATCGAATGGGAAAATACACATTTGATTGGTTGCTTTAACCAATATATAAGCTGTTTTACACGCTGAAACACTTCTGCCAATGGCATTCGAATCCCACATACACACCTGATAAACACCAGGGTTGGCAAAATTCACAACAGGATTTTGTGAGTTATTGTTGGTACCTGATGTATAGTTTACGCCGGTTGATGGACTAAAAGTCCAATACCAATAGGTTGGGCCTTTGACGGTTAAATCCTTGAAAGAAACATTTTGATAAGTTTCTACGGTATTCACATCGGCAATAAAGTTGGCAAGTGGTTTTTGGGTAGGATTTGAAACCAAGATGCTTTTGGTAATTGAATCGATACCAAAGCAACCGGTGGTCACCAGTTTCACAATATAAGTACCCAAGGCAGTGAATTTGTAAGGCAGGTCTAAAGTAGTACCTTTAAACACACCATCAACATACCATTTATGACCTAAAGGTGCACCAGGCCCGTTATTATTTAAGAATGCAATTGGGCTGTTGATGAATACTGAATCGGGTGCGGTGTAATTTGCTGTAGGAGCTCCTGCACCGAATTTAGATTCATCGGCACCAATGGTAGGGGCAAAAGGACAACGTGCTTCTCCATCCACATCTTTAGCGGTGGTATAAGCCCCGTCGCCATACTCGGCGGCAACCGTCGATGTTAAGTGTAAATCTTCGGCTTTGGAAGCCAACGATACAAAATTTGCTACTTTAACAATGGAGTTTGCAAAGTAAGGTGCTGCCGCTGCTTTTAATGAAGCAAAGTCGGTATAATACACAGAATTCCAATACGCAAATGTAGCAGAACTCGCATTATAAATAACATTATGATCAAATGCAGTGAACCCTGTAGTGCTTGGAATATATATAATGTATGAATTGTTTACGTTGAGTGAGTGGAAAATATTATTCTTCACCACTTGGCCAGTTCCATAACTAACATAACAGCCATAAGTAGTAGTTGGCCCGAAGCCCATAAAAACGGTGTTATGCACCACATCCACATTTACACAATATAAAACATACATACCATATTGTGTAGTGTAAGGAGTCGTGGCGTTCATATTCAAAATATTATTACTAATCGATAAACGTCCTGTTCCTAAGTTATTATTATTATAAACATACATGCCATAATAACACGCGTTATTGATAATATTCCCGTCGATTTTGTTATTCTGATTATAATACGAATAAATAGCATACTGTGTACTCGCATTATTACGCATGGTTAAACGACAACTCAATATGGAGTCGTTATTTTGATAGTAGGCATAGATACCATAATAATAAGGATCCGTCAAATTGCTGTTTTTAATTCGATTACCAACATTATTATTGCCATACATCACCAAACCCAAATACCCTCCAGAGAGCGAACAATATTGAATGAGGTTATTCGTAGCATTGCTCACCGTTGAATAAGTGCTACCGCAAATACCTACCGGCCAGCAAGTGCTCACCGTTAAAGTTTTAGAAACGTTTATAGCACAATAAAGCAAGTTGTTAAAGTTTGACCCACTTTGGATATTTACTCCTGAGCAGGTAGAGGCGCCAGTGGCAATGATTTTTAAATTTTTGATGGTCACATAACTGGTACCAATCAAGTTAATTACACTCGGGTTCGTGGGTGCTCCTGTTTCGTTGTAAGTGATGGTGCGCGTGGCAGAGTCTACCCCATCAAAAGTGATGGTGTTTACAGCAGAGGTGCCAAGTACGTTTGTCAAGGTTAATTTTTCGGTATAAGTGCCCGGTGCTATTGTGAAGGTAACCGGTCCGCTGACTCCGCAATTATTTAAATCGACAGCCGCTGCCGAGAAAGATAAATAGTTGGTACTACCTGAACCTGAAGGATTAATAGTATATGCACCCGAAATACCGGTACAAACCGTTTTGTAAACACTATCGTTGGCTGTATTGGCATCGTTACCAACACCATTCGGGTTTCTTACCCAAAATTTTAATGAATAAGTACCGGCAGTTGGTAAATTTAAAGGAGTGGTAAAACTATAGGTATATGATGAACCGTAAGCAGTGGAAGCGAAAATTTTATTCTCTGTTACAGCGGTTCCTCCATTTACCGAGTATCCAAAATCGGCAGAAGTAAGTGGAGTGGTTCCAAAATTACTTGCTTTAATAGTGACGGTATTATTACCAACCCCCACAGAAGTAGGAGCAATGAGTGTGGCTAAAGCAATATCATAAGCAGGTGGAGTTCCTATATATACGTTATAATCTTCAGTCTCACCCCAGGTATTCGTACCACAAGAAGTAGGCGCAATTGAGGATTCAGTTTCGACGATACGCATACGGGTAGGCCCAGAAGGCGCACCAGCAGGTATGGTGATACTGGATGAAACAACGGTTCCACTAAGGGCAAAGGCAGTATATGCTGATGTCCAAACAGTTTCGCCTGCATCCAGGAAATCGCCATCTTTGTTAAAGTCGATAAATGCCACCACAGTGCCGGAATAGGCATAGGTACCGCACATACCCACCGTAACCGACAGCGTATACACAGAAGACTGCACCAAAGAAGGAGCGGCCACCAAGGTGGTATAGTCGGAGTAAAGATTGAGTGAAGAGCCGGGGCCACCTGTGGTTGAACAAGTAGAGGTATTATTCAAAATACCAATCGTAACATTAAAAATGTCATCATCGGCCGTTGATGAAGCACCACTGGCACAATAGGTTTGAGCTTGCGACTGAAACAGCACCGCAAAAAAGAAGATGAAGAAGGCCAGCAAAGATTTTAGTTTGAACTGATTTGAATGGTAAAAATGACGCATATAAATAAAAAATTAAATTTAAAAAGATAAAAAAAAGGTTGCGTTTAGTTTACGCCCCCTTACAATATATAGTTTGATTATAAATTAAAATAAATAAATAAAGGATGATTATCTGTCAAAACAAATGAATTACTGAAATACATATTAAAATAAGAATAATAAAGGATTAATTTTTTCTGCTTCAAATATATGTTTAAAAGCAACAAAAACAAACGCATTAAAAGAAAATGAAATAAAAAAGACAAAAAAATGACAAAAAAAACACCCTAAGTGTTCATTTTAGTGGAAAAGGTCAAGATTTGTGTTAAAAAGTTATCTAATGTCGTATCAGATTCTATGTTAAGCATAAAATCAAAACAATGCATAGAATCGCTAAAATATCGCCCGATTCTAAACTTTGCTTTGGATGCGGCCGACACCATCAGCAGAGGCATACAATGCCAGGTACAAAGTGTAAGCAAAAGATCAAGTGGCTCATTGGCCATGGAGGCATATTTGTCTTTTTTAGGAATGCCTATCCAATTTAAATCGGAGCGGGTAATGATATCATCTGTTAATGAACTAAAATAATCGGGGGGCAATTTTTTTTTATTATAAAAGCCAAATAATCTTACTGCCTTGCCTTGAATCAGTAAAGTCTCAACAAATTTTTCAATGATTCTTACCTCACTCCAATCGGTAGCATCAAAAAGTATTCCCACGGTCTTCGCATCGGCGATGGCCATAGTTTTCCTGTTGCCACGAAAAATAGGAGTGGTTTTTTTGAAGACATAATTGGCCAATTTGTCTATCAGTCTCATCCTTTACTTACCGGTTAATTTTTTGAGCTGAGCCTCCAATTCATTCTCAGCACCATCCACATATCCATCGTGACGATATACGATTTTCCCCTCTTTAATAATAATTGTGAATGGCACATTGGCAATACCCAAGGCACGTTTTAGGTCGCTATTCTGATCGAGTACCACCTCACATTTCCAATTTTGTCCGGCTACATAGGGCCTTACTTTAGGGGCTGTTTTACTATCATCAACAGAAACGGCCAAGAGTTGCATATTGTATTTCGCCGACCATTCGGGAAGGAGCTTATTCAATTTCACTAATTCTTTTTTGCAAGGCCCACACCAGGTAGCCCAAAAACTCACGACTACAATTTTCCCGGTCTTGCCATAAGATTGAAAGCTTACCGATTTTCCATCCATTGTTTTTACAGAAACATTGGGTAAATCATTTTGCATTGTAGCTTGAGTAAATACGAACGCAACAAAAATTAAAAGCAAGAATCTTTTCATGATGAGCGAATATAGTAAAATTCCAGAACGTACGTCGTGTTTTAGGAAGATTTAAGAATTTTTGATTGGTTTTTGGAATCTGATTACAATGTTGTTGGTGACGCTTAACCTCAGCCTTGGCAAACATCAGCAAAGGCGAATTGTAACCGATTGGATAAAATATTGAATTGCATCACAACCCCAACGGGGTTGAACAATAATAGCCATAGGTGCAACCTATGGGCAAAATGCAACAGTTGCATCACAACCCCAACGGGGTTGAACAATAATAGCCATAGGTGCCAACCTATGGGCAAAATGCAACAGTTGCATCACAACCCCAACGGGGTTGAACAATAATAGCCATAGGTGCAACCTATGGGCGAAATGCAACAGTTGTATCACAACCCCAACGGGGTTGAACAATAATTTCGATTGGGATTAAACGTTTTTTAATTCGGCAACAAGCTCGGTCAATGATTTTTTAGCATCGCCGAAAAGCATACGTGTTTTATTATTATAGAATAACTCATTTTCAATGCCGGCATAACCCGCTTTCATGCTTCGTTTCATGACGATAATGGTGGTGGCTTCCTCCACATTTAAGATAGGCATCCCATAAATAGGTGAAGCCGGATCGTTTTTAGCAGCTGGGTTCACCACATCGTTGGCACCCACTACAAGCACCACATCGGTCGACTTGAACTCAGGATTTATTTCATCCATTTCCATTAATTTTTCGTAGGCTACATTACTTTCGGCAAGCAACACGTTCATGTGACCCGGCATGCGTCCAGCTACCGGATGAATAGCGTATTTCACTTCCACATCATTGGCTTCCAGCTGTTGTTCAAGCTCATGGCAGATATGCTGGGCCTGAGCCACAGCCAAACCGTAACCAGGCACAATCACTACCTTCTTACTATATTTCATTAATGATGCGGCATCTGTTTTTGTAATCTCTTTGATAGTTCCAGTAATCGCGCGTGCTTCGCCTTTTTTTGCCCCTCCACCAAAATTTCCAATGAGTACATTTACCAAAGAACGGTTCATGGCTTTGCACATTAAAACGGTGAGTAAAGTACCTGCGCTTCCCACTAAAATACCGCCAAAGAGCATCACCTTATTATCATATAAGAAACCTCCGAAAGCAGCCGCAACACCTGTGAAAGAGTTGAGTAAAGAAATTACTACGGGCATATCGGCACCCCCGATTGGCATCACAAAAAGCACCCCATATAAAAGTGATATTGCAAGTAAGATATAAAGCGAATTCGGAATCGCCACCCATCCAAAAATACTACAGGCTGCAATACCTAAAATAACCACCATAAGCCCGATATTAAATACTTGTTGAAAGGGCAATACTTTGTCTTTTATTTTTTCATCCAATTTCAAATACGCCAGCATACTTCCTGCGAATGAGATAGAACCAATAATTAATCCCAGATAAATGACGATTGCTTTTCCAGTTTCCATCACCGGCATCACATCAATGCTATCTACGGCCATCACATGATGATATTCGACCAATGAAATTAAGGCCGCACACGCTCCACCCATACCATTAAAAAACGACACCATCTGCGGCATCTGAGTCATCTGAACACGTTTGGCCATCATAGTTCCAATGACCGAACCAATAATTAACCCACCAAAAATCCACTCCAGATTTTTAAGGTGCATTTCGTTCTCCCCTTTATATAAGAAGATCGTACCGAACACCGCCAAGGCCATACCTACGGCAGCAATAAAATTTCCTTTTTTTGCACTTTCAGGTTTACCCAAAAGTTTGATTCCGAAAATAAAGCTGAAGGCTCCTACGATGTAAATTATATCTAAAATATATTGTTGTATCATTTTCTTTTAGGCTAGTGTAAAACTGATCTTATAAAAATTATGGTATAAATTATTTTTTCTTTTTCTTAAACATATCGAGCATACGATCGGTCACCACGAAACCTCCGACCACATTTAAGGTACCCAAAATAACTGCGATGAAACCCAAGATTTTCGCAAAGATGTCATCGGCTTGACCCATGATAATGATGGCACCAATAATGACCACGCCGTGAATGGCATTGGCCCCACTCATGAGCGGTGTATGCAACACCGAGGGCACTTTCTCAATAAGTTCAATCCCTAAAAAAATCATCAAAGCCACAAGATAAATCATGTTTTGATGAAGGCTAATAAATTCTAATACCTGATCCATACTATATTTAAATTAACTAATGATGGGCTTATGCCACTGTGATTATTTTCTTAATATTTCTCCTTGGTTACAAATTAATGTACCTTTGGTGATTTCTTCTTCCAACTCCCATTTCATACCCTCTTTGGTGGCCAAATGGGTGAGAAAATTATATATGTTTTTAGAGTATCCTTCACTTGCGTTTTGAGGTAGCATGCCGGGTAAATTGGTAAGGCCGATAATTTTGACCCCTTTACGTTCAAAAATTTCATCGGGCTTGCTCAACTCACAGTTTCCACCTTGCTCAACAGCCATATCCACGATTACGCTTCCAAATTTCATGACATCGACCATCTCTTCGGTAATTAACACGGGCGCTTTCCTTCCTGGAATTAATGCTGTGGTAATCACACAATCGGCGGTCGCTAAATGTTTTTTCAATATTTCGCGTTGACGTTTCAACACCTCCTCCCCTGCTTCCTTCACATAACCACCTTCGGTTTTAACATCATTACCCAATTCAAACGAAATAAATTTACCTCCCAACGACTCAATTTGTTCTTTGGTCTCAGTACGAATATCTGTGACTTCAACCACCGCTCCTAAACGTTTTGCGGTACCAATGGCTTGCAAGCCTGCTACCCCAGCACCGAAAATAACCACACGGGCAGGAGTAATAGTACCGGCAGCCGTCATCAGCATCGGGAAAATTTTAGGGGCATGATCTGCCGCAAGAAGCACCGCTTTATAGCCGGCCAAATTACTCTGAGAGCTAAGTACATCCATACTCTGAGCTCTGCTTATCCGAGGCATGGCATCGGTACTAAAGGCACTGATTTTTTTGGCATTCAGAGCCGCAATTAGCTCCGGGTTGGTGAGATGATATAATAAAGAAATAAGAATACTTCCTTCTTTTAAATTGGCAATTTCTTCGGCGTTGGGGGCATTAATTTTAACAATCACATCCGCGCTTTGACAAACTTCCTTCGCCGAGTTTGCAATTTCGGCTCCGGCATTTTTATAGGCCTCGTCGGTAAAATAGGAGTTTAATCCTGCCCCACTCTCAATAACACATTCGAAGCCCTGTTTGATGAAATTTTTCACTACATCGGGCGATAGCGCTACACGAGTTTCTTTGTTTTTCGATTCTTTAAAGGTTCCAATTTTCATGCGACAAAATTGTGATTATTTTTTTTGCAAAAGTACACTTTTTTAGTTCACGTGTATATCGTGCACCTGAAAATATGGCTACTTGCATTAGTTTAGAAACAAAATAAATTAGGGAAAATGGACGTCGTTGGCCCATTAAAGCACGCCGATGCTAAACCCATCAGGAAGAATCGCTCCCTTTTTGATCACCACAATCCCATTCTTCACGGTAAATAAGTCGTCGTCGGCATCGGGTAAAGACTCAGAACCGATAATTTTGACGTCATTGCCAATTCGGCTGTTTTTATCAATGATGGCATTTTTGATATAACAACGCTCCCCTATTCCCATGATGGGTATTTTATTATGCCTGCTTATCTCAATCTCTTCCAAAGTTTCAAAATAGTCATCCCCCATAATATAACTACCAATGATCACCGTCCCTTTACCAATTCGGGTGCGGATACCAACGATGGAGCGCTCAATTTTTGAAGCATGTACGATGGAGCCATCAGCAACCATCGATCGGTCGATTTGAGTGCCGTCAATTTTTGAGGCGGGAAGCATACGGGCTCTGGTATAAATCGGATTATTGCCATCAAACAAATTGAAGGCCGGCACTTCATCGGTCAAAGAAAGGTTCGCCTCAAAGAAAGAAGAAATATTTCCGATATCGGTCCAGTATCCATTGTACTGGTAACTGAGCACTTTTAATTTATTTATTGAATACGGTATAATTTCCTTCCCAAAATCGGTACTCTCTGCACATTCATTCAGCAACAAATTATAGAGCGTTTCTTTATTAAAGATATAAATACCCATACTCGCCAAATAGTTTTTACCTTGACTTTGCATCGCCTCTCCGGTATCGCTTTGCCAGTTTTGTAAATGCTCTTTATCGGGCTTCTCAACGAAGGAATTAATAAACCCATTGGCTTCTTTTTTCATGATGCCAAAATCGGGTGCATCGCTCGCATTCACAGGGGTGGTAGCGATAGAGATATCGGCGTTATTTTGAATGTGATTTTCTAGAAACTCATTCAAATCCATCTGATAAAGTTGATCGCCCGAGAGGATGATAATATATTTAAAATCGAACTGTCCAAAATGTTTAATCGACCGACGTACCGCATCGGCAGTACCTTGAAACCACGATTGGCTATCGGGTGTTTGTTCGGCCGCAATAATATCGACAAACGCCGTACTGAAAATACTAAAATGATACGTGTTTTTTATATGCTTGTTGAGCGATGCAGAATTATATTGAGTTAATACAAACATGCGTCCGATTTCCGAATTGATACAATTGGAAATAGGGATATCAACCAATCGATATTGGCCTGCAATAGGCACTGCTGGCTTACTTCGTGTTTGGGTTAGGGGATATAAACGAGAGCCTGCGCCACCGCCAAGGATGACAGCCAACACATCTTTAGATAAAGAATTTTTCATGATATATTAATTTTCGAGGATCAAACTTTCGTACAAATCGATGTAATTATGAATGCTTTTATCCCAACTGAAATCGAGCTGCATGATTTGCTTTATCACTTGCTTCAATTTCTCTTTATCGGCATAGCATTCGATGGCCCGATAAATACTAAATATAATTTCATTTTCGGAAGCGTGACTCATTTTAATACCATAACCGTTGGGTTCACCGATATCCATGACCGTATCGTGTAAGCCGCCTGTATTATTGACCACTGGTATGGTGCCATAGCGCATGGCATACAACTGATTTAAGCCACAAGGCTCAACCCGTGAAGGCATTAAAATGAAATCGGCTCCGGCATACATCAGGTGGCTCAAATCTTCGTTATAGCCGATATACGCATTATAATCATTTTGGCTAAATTGTTTTAAATAATTCAGCTCATTTTCAATCTCTGTTTGCCCGCTTCCTAAGATCAGGAAATTCATTTTTCTTCCTATTTTATGAAATGAATTTATCAAACTTTGAGGGAGTAAGTCGGCTGCTTTTTCGCCCACCAAACGACCAATAAATACAAACAGGGGCTTCTCTAAATCGAGATTAAACTGTTCACATAAAATCTTTTTACTTTTATATTTACCGATCTCGGAATTACGTTCGGTATACGTTTGTGCAAGAGCCTTATCCGTTTCCGGATTCCAAACTTCGGTATCGATGCCATTCAAGATACCCCTGCATTTATGCCACTCCATCTCAAAAAGCGTCTCCAAGCCATTGCTATGATGGCGTAACTCTTTTAAATAGCCTTGGCTCACGGTGGTTACACGGGAGGCGCAGCGAATGCCTGAGGCTAATGGGTTGATCAATTTATTCCAATCGAGCAGTCCCCATCTCCAACTATCCCATTTTGGAATGACAACACTGTTACCCCACTCCATCACTCCTTGATACTGCCCGTTGTGAATGGTGAGCACCGTTGGGATATTTTTTAAATCGGAGAAACACGGACAGTGTTGCATCATAAAAGGAATCAAGGCCGCATGATGATCGTGCACATTAATCAGGTCAGGTTTTTGTTCGCTTTTCGAAATCCAATCGAGGGCAGCGGTTTGAAAAGCAATAAATCGAGTGCTATCATCCTCGTAGCCATAAACCTGGTCGCGATCGAGTAACCCTTTGATATCGACCAAAAATAATTCATATCCGAGGGTATGGAGAGGATCAGTAAAAATACGGTATTCAATATCGCCGATCCCTAATTGAGCGATAGAAGTAAATACAAGCTCCCACGAATGATTAGAAATGTATTTTGTATTATACATCGGCAATATCACGCTGCCACGATGTCCGGAGAGGTTCAGGTATTTCCCCAAAGCTCCTACTACATCGCCCAGTCCGCCTACTTTTGCCGCCGGATAACACTCGGCTGCAACATGAATAATTTGCATACGCTTAACCTATGATATAACAAAAATAATTTTACGAATATACACTTCGAATTTAAAAAACAAATTATTTATCTCGAGAGAGTTACTTTCATTAACCTCCTCTTACCCAGTTCATGAGTAACGAAAAAAGCCATGGAAGTACCCCTGAAATTTGGATGTTAAGATGTATTGACATTTGGAATTTCAAAATTTTCCTTTCTTTGCAGTCCGGTAACAAAACCGGAAACATAAAAAAATATAGATGGCAAAAGGTGATTTGATAAAGAACTTAGTAATCGTAGAGAGTCCAGCGAAGGCAAAAACTATTGAGAAATTTTTAGGCAGCGATTTTACCGTAAAGTCAAGCTACGGGCATATCCGCGACTTGCCTAAAGACGATTCGGCAATCGATATCAAGAATGGATATAAGCCTTTTTATATAGTGCCGATTGATAAAAGAGCCGTCGTTGCCGACTTGAAAAGACTCTCCAAACAAGCCGAAAATGTATGGCTCGCCTCCGATGAGGACCGCGAAGGAGAAGCCATAAGTTGGCATTTGGCGGAAGAATTAAATTTAGATATCACCACTACGAAAAGAATTGTTTTTCACGAAATAACCAAAGAAGCCATCCAAGAAGCGATCGCGAATCCACGTATCATCAACAAAAATTTAGTCGATGCCCAGCAAGCGCGCCGAGTGCTCGATCGCTTGGTAGGATTTGAATTAAGTCCGGTTTTATGGAAGAAAGTGAAAGGTAATTTGAGCGCCGGCAGGGTGCAGAGTGTGGCCGTACGACTCATCGTAGAAAGAGAGCGTGAAATCAATGATTTCAACTCCGTTTCTACCTATAAGGTAGCTGCTCTATTTGATATCGATGACCAGGGAAAGAAAAAAATTCTCAAAGCTGAACTCGTCAAAAATATTGATACCGAAGCGAATGCTGAAAACTTTTTACGCCGTTGTTTGAATGCCAATTATACCATTGAAAACATCGAAAATAAACCGGCGAAGAAATCACCTTCAGCTCCTTTCACCACTTCCACTTTGCAGCAGGAAGCCAGTAGGAAACTAGGATACGGCGTTACACA
>CAIUDH010000034.1 GCA_903897855.1 uncultured Bacteroidota bacterium
AGTTCGACATTTTGGGGAAGTACATTACCCGATGGATGGAGTTGAGAGCATAAGTTTTAATTCGAATGGATCATAACGATTTATTTCTTGGGTTACTCTCTGTAAAACTCCTTGGTGACCTCAACATATTCTGAATGTCGGCTGCCGTCGAGGTTATAAATGGTAAGTATTCGTTGTAAGATGTTTCTTTTCTCTTCTTTAGCAATACATAATACACTGCGGTGAAAAGGGTTTCCGATTTTGCTTCTAATGAGTATTTCCTGTTGTAAATGCAGATTATAATTTAGACAGATACTGAGAAATTCTGCTTTGGAGAGGAATGGAATGATTACCCAGAATACGCCTTCGTTAGTTAGTAATCTTACGGCATTTGCGATTAGCTCTTGAAAGTTCAGGTTGTATTGTGTAGCATATTTTTTACGAGTTTCAGAGATGTCCTGCCGGTTCTTTCCTTTCGAAAAATCGGGCACTTCGAAAAAAGGCGGGTTGCTTACAATGATATTATAAAGCGTGTTATGATTATAGTTTTGCAGCGCTATCGGATACGCCTGTAAACGTGATGCAAAGGGCGAATGCGTGAAATTATAGGCCGCTTCCAGGGCACTCAAAGAGTCAATGTCGAGGGCATCAATTTGGGCAGTGACAAATTTCTGTGCAAGCATTAATGCAATGACACCGCAGCCGGTTCCGATGTCTAAAATTTTTTGTTGACTTGTATCCGATTGTACCAAAGCCCCAAGCAATACTGCATCGGTATTTACTTTCAATAAACTTTCGTTATGCTTTACATCAAATTGTTTAAAGCTAAAAATCATAGACTAGGTTTTATTGCACGAAGCATTTCACGCTTGCCGGGTGCGCCGGTCAGTCGCTCTACCACCAAACCCAGATCTCTTATAGCACGTTTGAGGTTACCGGTGACGCTATAAGTAACAAAAACACCACCGGGAGCCAGTAACGATACAATTTTTTCGATCGTCTCTCCTTCCCACATTTCCTGTTGGCTATGGCGAGAGAATGCGTCATAGTATATTAAATCATATTTGAGGTCGGTTTCAAATTCTTCCAAACGAGTATTAAAAATTTTCACTTCACAATTTCCGAGGTAAAGAGTCATCGGATTCAATTCAAGCTCAGTTTGTTTTTTGTATTGGGCAACCAAATAATCTTTCAAATGTTTTTGATTTAAATACCGAGTATAATTGGTGTTGCTAATCATATCGAGAGGAACCAAAAAAGGCTCCAGAGCATGGTAAACAAAGGGTTCGACACAGTTGTAATCAGCTGTAAGCAAGGCGTTGAGTCCCGTGCCGAAGCCTACTTCAAGTATTTTTAATGGGCGATGTCGATTCCCCAATACGAAATCTAATCCAGTTTTAATAAATACATGCATCGACTCTTGCACGGCGCCATGTTTTGAGTGGTATGTTTCGTTGGTGACTTTATTAATGAGGGTATTTGAACCGTCGCCTGTTTCATAAAATGCAATATTCTCGGCAAAATTCAGCTTCATTTTTTAGAAATTAATTTTCAATAACACTTTAACACTCTCTCTTTGGTTGCCCGATATCTTATCAAGACCGCTTCCTATCGTGGTTTCATCGGGGAAAAAACTATTGGAGTAGCGTAGCCATGCTTCTGTTTTTCGGTTAAATTTGTAATTTGTCATGATATAAAATCGTGACCCAATGCCGCTCAGTTGGGCGATACTGAAACTATAAGGTACATCATTTTCAAAGGTATACATTCTTGCGCTCGAACCATTGGAATTAAATAAGCAGTATCTCAGGTCGGCGCCCCATCGACCTTTCAATGAATTAAAGTGAACATCCTGAAAAATAAGATTTCCTTTTTGTGCCTCCCCGGTTTCATTTTGTGCCCTCGTTTGCTCAAATCGGGTGCGTAGCACCCATTGTTTTGAATTGGAGTAGTCGCATTGAAAACGAAGGGTGCTTTGTTGTTCGCTCGTTAAATAGCCGATGGTGTTATCAATGGAAGCAGGTACGTTAACTTGGTTATTAATAATTCGATAGCGCACTTCAAGCCGGAACGATTTACTAGGTTGGTATTGAAGGGCAGAGGCATAGTCATGCCCGTAGGAAGCACCATTGGTGCGGTATTTTGCTTGAGGTGAGGTGAAGAAATCGGCATAGCCGAGCACTCTGAAGCCAGCGTTTAACTTCAGGGTTA
>CAIUDH010000035.1 GCA_903897855.1 uncultured Bacteroidota bacterium
TATGATATATTTGGGTTTGGGCGAGAATCCAAGAACGAAGCTAGTGGGAACTCATAAAATTATTATACCAGGAATGCCGAGGACCACACAACCATGGGCTTACGTCTATGCCATTAATAGTGTAATCAAAGATGCTGATATTGCCATTTTTGCAGGCAAATATGATGATACTGATCCTCGAACTTTTGACCCCTATCATACAGGAGGAATGGTGTTTGTAGATTATTGCACCTTCAGCAATAATTATAGCGATATTGTTTTCCCGCCTCGCCCCGGAGTGGGAATGTTAAGCGCTAATGAAAGCTGGAACGCAAGCTATATTGTTAAAAGCACCTTTAAAGCCAATAGAACCACTTACAGCTGCGATTCGATGCATTGGTATAATATTAATGGTACCACCAACCCCGTTGGCAACACCATAAACCATGTAAACCCCAATTGCCATATTGTAGATTTATCAGAAACTATTTACAGAGTGCCGGGAGTATTTGCATTCGACTATTATTATTATCAAGGCCCGGGTTACTATATGTATATGAATGCACCTTATGCTATACATCATCCATCAACGTTGAAGAGAGATGAAAGAATACCATATACTGTGCCACATCTCTATTATATAACATCTGGAATACCAATACATTTAGGGGCCTATTCAATTCCATTTATTTCATCAAATTTCTTAATTTATCTTGACATCGCAAATTGTAATGATTGGTAACTAAGCATCTAAAATCATCATGAGAAAATTAACTCTTACATCAGTATTAATAACGTCATTATTGACTGTCTACAGTCAGATTGTGTTTATAGGCACACCTCTAAGCTATTCAATAAACTCAAATAATTCAATTATTGATTCAAACAATATTTGCTTCCGACAGTACAATTACCAAACGGCCAATTTTGAAAGAATTTTAAGAATTTCTATCAATCAATCAAATATTGACACTTCAAGCGTTGGTGTGCCACATATTCTGTCAAATTACCATATAAATGATTTATACTCTTTTGGGGGAATGAAATTCTTTATCAGGGTAAATGAGCCAAGAGGTTCAAGTAATATCTTTAGTTTTTATAGTGCCAATTCTGGCCAAATTTGGAAACAATTAGTAGCACCTGATACTAAATCTACCTTGTTTGCAATCACAGATACTGTGCAAGAGGAAATCTATTTTTACAAGTCTACTTTAGATGGAATTTATATATTTTCAAATAAACTAAATCAATGGGATTCAGTCAGTTTTGCTTCTCTAAAATTTGAATTTGTTAATATTACCAATAAAAGAGGGTTGCTTAAATTATTTAATGCTAACGAAATTAAGATTGCATCGACCACCGACGGAGCAAAAACCTATCAAATTCTCACCAATATCGACTATAGCAAGCCACCTTTCAGTAAAACCCAAAATGGGATGTTAGAAAAATTAGTTATTGTAACCGATGATTATTGGCTTGCGCAACACACGTATGATAGCAGTGCATTAAACCAAATAACAAAGGTATATTACACTACCGATAGGGGAACTACGTGGAAGGTACTCTTTAATTTTGGGGTAAAAAGTATTGTTCCGGCGAGCAATAGTACAGTATATATATCCGATCAAGGAGGCCCTACGAATGATTTATACCAAGTAAGTAATTATGGCACAAAGGTATGCCTCACAAGTTTTAAGGGTGCAATAAGTTCCATGTATTTTTGGAATGCTGATAGGGGATTGATTTTAACCATTGATACACCAAACAAACAACCCGGAATATGGCGTGTAACCAACGGCGGCGGTGCACCGTGTAGTATTACCGGCATAACCGAAACGATAACAAAAAACGGAAGTTTAAACCTTTACCCCAACCCGGCCACCAACCAATTAACGGTGAGCAATTATTTTGTACCCAGTAAAACCCGGTATATAATTTACAGCATACTTGGTAAGCAAGTAGAACAAGGCGTATTACAAGAGAAAGAAACGAATATAAATTTAAGTAACCTTGCCAGTGGGTTATATTTTATTAAAATCGGTGATAGCACCGTTAAGTTTGTGAAGGAATAGGATGAAACAGTTTATTGTTTTTATTGCCTTTGGCCTAGCTGCTTTGGCCGCAACTGCAAAAGGCAATTTGTTTTGCAATACCTTAGGCGGCTGTGAGTACGAGGATAGTATTTATATAAAATGGATATGTGGCAACTGCCCAATGACAGAGCCTGTTAACGATACCATACATGCAGGAACAACTATCGTATGGAGCAACGAAACGAAAGTAGTAAATGGTAATTTAATTATTGAAAGCGGTGCCCATTTAACTATTATAGATTGCCATATTGCATTTACGGCATGCAGTAAAATCATTGTGCATAATGGTGGACCAGCCGGCATACCAATATTAAATTATCCGTCTGGCACGCTTACGCTCTCCAATGACACTTTAGAAGGCTGCCCTACCTGGAAAGGAATTGAGGTATGGGGAAGTTCCGATTTTTACGACCATGATATGATATATTTGGGTTTGGGCGAGAATCCAAGAACGAAGCTAGTGGGAACTCATAAAATTATTATACCAGGAATGCCGAGGACCACACAACCATGGGCTTACGTCTATGCCATTAATAGTGTAATCAA
>CAIUDH010000036.1 GCA_903897855.1 uncultured Bacteroidota bacterium
GGTTATCTAAGTACAATTTCGATGGACTCACAAAAAATCAGGCTAAGAATCTAAAAGATGAAGTTAAAATTAATGGTGGTGATATTGTAAACGAATATTTGAAGAATAAAGCAGCCGCCAATATTAAGAGTTATTATATTGGCAAAGGCTATAGCAATGTAAAAGTGATTGTTGACGAAATCAATGACACCTCGGCGCGAAATAGCAGTATGCTCGTTTTCAAAGTGTCAAAAGGCCGGAAAGTGAGGATAAAACAAATTACGTTTGAGGGTAACGCGCATATCGAGTCTTCCAAATTACGTCGTACCCTGAAGGATACGAAACGATTCCGTTGGTACTTTTTTCAAGGTGGCAAATTCAAAGAAACAGAATATCAGGATGACAAGGAAAAGATCGTTTCACGATATAATAATCTCGGATATCGGGATGTTCAAATAAAATCGGATTCAATTTATGTGATAGAGGCCGATCGTCTGGCCATTAACATAAAAATTGAGGAAGGAAAACAATACCATTTTCGTAAAATAACTTGGCTGGGAAATACCAAATACACGGTAGAACAATTAAATCAAGTACTGGGGATACATGCCGGAGATATCTATAACCAGTCGCTTTTGGATAAAAAACTCACCTATAATGAAGGCGGGCTTGATGTAAGTTCATTGTATATGGATGATGGTTACTTGTTTTTTAATATTACTCCAGTAGAAGTATTGGTGGAGAATGACTCTATTGATCTTGAAATGCGTATTTATGAAGGCAAGCAGGCCATTATTAATAGTATTACTGTGAAAGGAAACACCAAGACGAGTGATCATGTAATATTGCGTGAAATACGAAGCAAGCCCGGCGATAAATTTAGCCGCTCAAATATTATACGCTCTCAACGTGAGCTTTCGCAAATGGGTATTTTTGATCCTGAAAAAGGAAATGTGATACCTACCCCACACCCCGAAACAGGTACCGTAGATATCGAATACATTGTTGAAGAGAAGCCATCAGATCAGATTGAACTTCAAGGAGGTTGGGGAGGTGGATATATCGTAGGCACCTTGGGCTTAACGTTAAACAACTTCTCGGCGAAAAAGCTATTTAACAAAAGCGAATGGACTCCTATTCCTAGTGGTGATGCACAACGATTAAGTATCAAGGCGCAATCATCGGGGGCCTATTATACCTCCTTTAATGCCTCGTTTAATGAGCCTTGGCTAGGGGGCAAACACCCCAACCAATTCAATGTAAGTACCTATTATACGATACTCTCTTCCGATTATCTTAAATATAGCGATGCGAATAAGGCGCTGATGAAAATTATTGGCGCAAGTGTAGGCTTGGGCAAACGGTTGAAATGGCCGGACGACTTTTTCTTGATTAACCATTCACTTACTTACCAAGTTTATGATTTACACAATTATCAACTCATTTCTGTAAAAAACAATAAGGGGCTCACCGAAGTCTTCAACAATGGTATTTCACATAACTTGAATTATAAAGGCACCATATCAAGAAATTCAATCGACAATCCAATCTTTCCGACTACGGGCTCCAATTTTTCCGTGTCGGTGTTGCTAACACCACCATATTCTGTTTTTAGAAAGAGTTATGACAATGAAAATGCCACAGTGGCACAACGTAACAAATTGGTAGAATATCATAAATGGCGCTTCGATGCCCAATGGTTTACACCACTTCCGTATAAGTTTGTGCTCTACGCTAAGGCTAGCTTTGGTTTTATGGGTACTTATAGTAAGAAAAACGACGTGCCTCCTTTCGACCGCTATGTGATGGGGGGAAGCGAACTTACAGGGTATGCCAATTTTAATACCGAGCCTATTGGATTGCGTGGCTATGCCGACCGTAGCTTGTCGCAAATTTATGAGAATCATAATGGGGGAAGCACCATATTTAACCGCTATACCATGGAGCTTCGCTATCCGGTTACCACCGGACAGGCTGCGACTATTTATTTATTAGCGTTTGCTGAAGCAGGGAAACCATTTAACTCCTATAAATACTATAATCCGTTTGAACTTTATAGGTCGGCCGGTGCTGGCGTGAAGGTGTTCCTTCCAATGCTGGGCTTGCTCGGCCTTGATTATGGATGGGGGTTCGATAACCCTACAGGGGTAAAAAAAGGCAATTTCCATTTTAGTATCGGACAAGCATTTTAAATGTTAAAAATTTACAACATCTTAAAATATGAAATATTTGGTACGATTATAGAAAAGTATCAAACTCAAAATAAATATATATCTATCATGAAATCAATCAATAAATTTTTTATCGCATTGTGTTTTTTCACAATTGCAGCATCGACAAGTACTCAAGCACAAAAATTTGCCTTTGTAGATTCTGAATATATGCTTGGTAAAATGCCAGAATACAAAGCAGCTCAAAAACGCCTCGACGATATGAGCTCTGAATGGCAGAAAGAGATTGAAAAACGTCTTACCGAAATTGATAAGATGTATAAGGACTACCAAGCAGAGCAAGTAGTACTCACCCAAGATCAACAACAAAAGAAACAACAGGAAATTGTGGGGAAAGAAAAAGGCTTAAAAGACTTCCAAAAATCAAAATTCGGACAAGGAGGCGAATTGGAAAAGAAGAAGCAGGAACTTATCAAACCCTTACAAGATAAAATTTTTGATGCAGTTCAAAAAACAGCAAAGCAACGTGGCCTCGATTTTATATTCGACAAAAATGGTGAGATGATTATGTTGGTAGCAAATATAAAATACGACTTAAGTGATGATGTGCTCGAGATGATGGGCTACACGGTAACAGAAGATCCAAATAAAAAGTAAGAAACATTTTTAATTTACAGCATAAAAACACACCTTTGCGCACCTAAAAAAATCAATTAATCAATCTATTATTTATATCTAAAATGAAGAATCTTAAAAAAGTAGCCTTAGCCCTGTTTGTGCTTTCTATGAGTATGGTAGCAAATGGTCAGCAAAAAATCGCCCACTTAAACTCCACCGAAATCATGCAAAAAATGGATGATTACAAAGTGGCAGAATTAGTGCTGGATAGCTTGACTAAAGCTCTCACAGCGGAAATTACGACCTATAGAATGGAGTTGCAAAGAAAACAAGAATCTTATGGTCTGTTGGATAAAGCAAAAACATCCGATGCCGTAAGACTCATGAAGGAAAAGGAAATTACTGACATGGAACAACGAATCAATCAATTCGGACAAGATGCCCAAACGGATATGCAGAACAAACAAACCGAATTGTTGGAACCCATTCAGAAAAAGCTCCAAAAAGCGATAGAAGTAGTAGCTAAAGATAAAGGATATGCCTATGTAATGGACGATCAAGCTCTTTTGGTGAAACCAGAAGCCGACGATATCTCAGCAGCAGTAAAGGTGAAACTAGGAATATCAACCCCTTTGCCTACCCCTGCCCCGGCGCCTGCTCCAGCACCAGCTCCTAAGAAGTAAAAGAAGGTAACTTCAATATTAACCCTGCCGTTTTAAACAGCAGGGTTTTTTTTGTGTATTTTTTTTAAAAAATAATTGTTGTGTGTCGTAAAATTTGCTTACTTTTAAAGTGTTAAATTTAAAATTAAAAGCAACTTGCTGTTAGCGCCTAAAAGGTTAATAATGAGGGCTCAAATGGAATACAGCTTTTGACTGAAGAATTAGGATAGGTAAAGTAAAATTGAATAAATTGATAGTGTATGGCTACAACAGCTAAAAAGAGTGAAGTAAAAGCAAGCAAAGCTTCAACGACGAAAACTGCAATCAAGGAAGCTAATTCGGCATCCGCTTCGCATCAAGAACTAAGTTTGTCGTTATTGCATGGCAAACCACCGAAAGAAGTATTGAAAAGCTTTTTCGGTTTCGACCAATTTAAAGGGATGCAAGAAGATATCATCAATAATGTACTTCAAGGCAAGGATTCATTTGTAATAATGCCTACGGGAGCGGGGAAGTCATTATGCTACCAACTTCCAGCAATCATGATGGATGGTGTGGCCATTATTGTATCGCCACTCATCGCATTAATGAAAAACCAAGTGGATCAGATTCGTGGTTTCGCAGATAACGCCTCGATGGCTCATTTTCTCAATTCATCCTTAAGTAAAACAGAGAGTAAAAGGGTAAAGGAGGAAATCTCGACGGGGAAAACAAAAATGCTTTATATCGCTCCCGAAACTTTGAAGAAGGATGAGACCATAGAGTTTTTTAAGAAATTAAAAGTTTCTTTTGTCGCCATCGATGAAGCACATTGTATCTCTGAGTGGGGACATGATTTTCGTCCTGAATACAGACGAATAAAAGATATGGTGAAGCAAATGGGGCCCGACGTTGCAATGATCGCTCTCACGGCCACCGCAACGCCAAAGGTGCAGAGTGATATTCAAAAGAATCTCCAGATGGAAGAGGCCACCGTGTTTAAATCGTCATTCAATCGGGGCAATTTGTATTATGAAGTACGACCGAAACTGACAAAAGATAAAATTTTCAAAGAGATGGTTGGGTTTATTCGCCAACGTCATGGACAAAGTGGTGTCGTTTATTGCCTAAGCAGAAAAAAGGTAGAGGAATTAGCTCAGGTACTTAATGTGAACGGAATTAAAGCGCTGCCCTACCATGCAGGCTTAGAAGCATCACAACGCAGTAAAACGCAAGATGCATTTCTAATGCAGGATGTCGATGTAATAGTAGCAACCATTGCCTTTGGTATGGGAATCGACAAGCCCGATGTGCGCTTTGTAATACATCATGATATTCCAAAGTCATTGGAAGGATACTATCAGGAAACAGGACGTGCCGGCCGTGACGGACTGGTGGGCGACTGTCTTATGTTTTACAATTACAGCGATTTAGAAAAGCTGGAGAGTTTCATGAAAGATAAGCCAGTGGCCGAAAAAGAAATTGGAGGATTGCTCTTGTTTGAAGCAGCATCTTTCGCCGAATCGTCCTCTTGTCGTAGAAAAATGCTACTCCACTATTTTGGTGAAGAATTCCCTGAGAAAGATTGTAATAAGATGTGCGATAATTGCCGTCATCCTAAAAAAATGGAAGACGTCACCGTGGATGTTAAGAATGCTTTGCTCGCCATATCAAAACTAGAGTGCTTAGTGAATCTCGAACATATCGTAAATGTAATACTGGGTGTGCGTAAACAACAGGTGATTACATTTGGACACGATGCCAGCGAATATTTTGGCATTGGAAAAGGGAAAGATGAAATTTATTGGAAGGCAATCATGCGCCTAAGTTTGCTCAATGGTTTATTAACCAAAGACATTGAAAGCTATGGCATGATGATTTTAAATGACAAAGGTAAGGCATGGCTTAAAAAACCAACCAAGATGCTCATGCCACTTGATAATGCTTTCGAACGTATTGATGATGATGAGGAGTTTGTGGCTTCGGGGAGTGGTGGAACCCTCGATGAAGCCTTGATGACGATTCTTAGAGACGTCCGTAAACAGGTTGCCAAGGATCAAAAACTTCCTCCGTATGTGATTTTTAGCGACCCCAGCTTAAGCGATATGGCTACAAAATACCCTATCACGATGGAAGAGCTTACCAATATTCAAGGTGTGGGTGCAGGGAAAGCGCATAAATTTGGTAAGAAGTTTTTGGAAACTATTGAACAATATGTAGAAGCCAACGATATTGAAAGGGTAGAGGATATTGTGGTGAAATCGCTAGCTAACAAATCGGTTAAAAAAGTAGCTATCATACAAAATATTGATAAGAAAGTGCCCATCTCAGATTTGGCAAAAGCGAGCACGATGACCCGCGATGAGATGATCGACGAGATAGAACAAATTGTAAACAGTGGAACAAAACTGAATATCAAATATTACCTCAATGGTTTAATGGATGATCGTCAGCAACAAGAGATTTTCGATTATTTTCACCAAGCAGAAACCGACGACCTGCAGATCGCTCAAGAATACTTTGATGGCGACTATAGCCGGGAAGAATTACAACTGATGCGTATCCGCTTTATGAGTGAGATTGCACACTAACAACGGTCTTATAACAGCTTAAAAATGAAGGAACGCAATGAGGCGTTCCTTTTTTATTTGACCTTAATTTTCAGATTTCACAAATCGACTAAAGTATTTAATGCCATCAAGGTCTTCCACTTCTAACTGATAGATTCCAGGACTGAGCTCGTCAACTAAAACGAGGTTGCTACTGGGGTGGTTTACTGCTCTCGCAATCCTTCCGTCCATGGCGATGATTCGAAAAGAAATGATTTCTTTATCTGAATTAATTTTAAAGTTTGTTTTTGCAGGGTTGGGATAAACGGATACCTTATTTTGTTTTGCAACTGCAATACCAGCAGGCAATTCAGAATATCGGCATAACTGGTAATCAGAAAAGTAGGAGTAAGCTGCTCTAAAATACAATGCGTTGTTGAATGGTACAAATCTTTCAAAAGGATAAAATGGATACGACGACCAGGTATCGGGTGGTTTGGGACAGGAGGTGCCTGAAGCAGTGCCATCGGAAACCCATAATTGGGTTGATTTATTTATGGTGTCGTAGGCCGTCATCACAATCATATTCTGAAATGAGTATAATTTGCTAGGATAAAGTGCTTTTGTAGAAGCCGTAACTCTTACTGTTCCGGCGGTAGTGCCATCACTAACCCATAGTTGATCGAACCTGGTAATAGAGTCATAACCCGCAAAATAGAGTTTGTTTTTATGCACTACCATAGAAGTGGGATTGAATCCCAAGGTGCCGTTTACCACACTATAGTCGGTTTTTATTTTCACAGTGCCCGCGGCGGTTCCATCGGTAGCAAATAATTGATAATGGCTACCCGTATCAAATCCATTGAAAAATAATTTTCCATTGAAATTAATAAATGAACGTGGAGAGAGTCCATATCCTGGCGAATTTATTTGGGTTATCTTTACCGTGCCTAGGGTAGTGCCATCGCTTTCCCATATTTGTTCTCCGTTCACTCCATTATTAGCACTGAAATAAACTTTCAGGTTGTACGAAATAAAGTTATTCGGGAAAGCCCTTCCTGTAGGATTGATAATTTTCTGCTGCACTGTTCCTGCAGGGGTTCCATCGGAAACCCAAAGTTGATCGGTATTGATTCCATTACTTGCATTGAAATAAATTTTACCTCCTGCAACAAATAAATTTGCAATTCCTGCTGCACCCGAAGGATTAATTGTTTTAAAAAGTACCGTCCCGGCCACCGTACCATCGGTCTGCCATAGTTGATCTTTGATTGGACTGGAATTGGTATTGTCGGCTGCGAAATAGAGCTTATTATTTAAAATGGCGAAATTTGCTGAACCCATTTTTACCGAGGCTAGTAACCCCGTACCTGCCGTAGTTCCATCACTTTTCCAGAGTTGATTAAGATTATTAAAAATCAACAAATTGTTTAAAATGGTGAGATTTTGAAGCTCCGTATATCCTTTGGCGGAGTCAATTGTTTTTATGACTGTTGTTCCGGCCTCTGTGCCATCACTAGCCATCAGCTTATCCACGTATACTTTTTCATCCGTACCGAAAAAATAAAGTTTATTATTAAAAACCGTGATGTCTCTTGGGTTGAGACCATTGTTCCCATAATAGTTAATACTTGTGACTTTTTGTACGTGCTGAGATTTTATGGCAGTTTGTAAAAAAGATAAAACAACAAGAAGGTATAATTTATTCATTAGTGAGCATTTGTTGATTCAAAGGTATAAAAAATCAAGACATATGAATAATATTAATGTTAGGAGTTACACTCCACAAAAACTATTCGCCTAAGAGCCTATTCATGTTCACCTCCTTTGCGATGAGGCTTGCAATGGCATCAATGGCAATACGCTCTTGCTTCATACTGTCGCGGTATCGGATGGTTACCGTATGGTCTTGTAAGGTATCGTAATCAACGGTAATGCAAAATGGGGTACCAATAGCATCCTGACGTCGGTAACGCTTTCCAATAGCATCCTTTTCGTCATATTGACATACATGATCCATTTTCAAGCTGTTTATGATTTTTCTTGCAATATCGGGCAATCCATCTTTTTTTACTAAAGGCAATACGGCCACTTTTACTGGTGCCAAGGCTGGATGGAATTTTAACACAGTACGAATATCTTTCTGGTCGCCATTAATAACCTCCTCTTCACAGTAAGCGTTAATCATCGTCAAAAGAAACATGCGGTCAACACCAATGGAGGTTTCAATCACATAAGGAATATAATTTCCAATGGCTTTCCCATCGGCCCCCAACTCGGGATCAAAATAATGCAACTTCTTTCCACTAAATTCCTGATGTTGTTTTAAGTCAAAATCAGTGCGGCTATGTATGCCCTCCACTTCTTTAAACCCAAACGGAAACTGGAACTCAATATCGACTGCGGCATTGGCATAATGGGCTAATTTTATATGATCGTGAAAACGGTATTTATCGGGCGAGGTGCCTAAGGCCAGATGCCATTTTAAACGAGATTCTTTCCAGTAGTTATACCATTGCATTTCGGTGCCTGGACGCACAAAAAATTGCATCTCCATTTGCTCAAACTCGCGCATGCGCATAATAAATTGACGGGCTACAATCTCATTGCGAAAAGCTTTCCCTATCTGAGCAATGCCGAAAGGTATTTTCATTCTCCCGCTTTTCTGTACATTTAAAAAGTTGACGAAGATCCCTTGGGCGGTTTCGGGCCGTAAGTAAATTTCATTGGCATCGTCGGCTACACTGCCCATCTGAGTACTATACATCAAATTAAATTGACGCACGTCGGTCCAGTTACGCGTGCCACTTACAGGGCATACAATCTCATGTTCTTCAATGAGTAATTTTAATTTCTCGAGGTTATTGTCTACTAAGGCTGCATCTAGGCCTTGTTGTAATTCAGTAGCCTTATTTGTTTTGCCATCTTTTTCATAACGTGCAATTTTATCTTCAATGAGTTGGTCGGCACGATAGCGTTTTTTGCTGTCTTTATTGTCAATCATCGGGTCGCTGAAACCATCAATATGCCCACTCGCTTTCCATATTTTTGGATGCATAAAGATGGCAGAGTCAATGCCTACAATGTTTTCGTGCATATATACCATGCTGCGCCACCAATACTCTTTAATATTTTTCTTAAGCTCGCTGCCATAGTTGCCATAATCATAAACGGCACCTAGTCCATCGTAAATTTCACTTGATGGAAACACAAATCCATATTCTTTACAATGCGAGACGACACTCTCGAAAACGTTTTTTTCTTTTGCCATAATAGAACCGCAAAAATAACATACTAAATCATTAATACTACGATCTTCCCTTTTTTTGTTTTATTTGCATAAAAAATCTGAAATTAATTATGAGGAAACTCCTACTCATCCTATGCTTTGCTGTTACTTTTAACCTCAGTGCACAAAACTATTCTTTCTCCAAAACTACCGCAACCTATGCCAACCTTAACGGTGCCACGGTGTTGGAAAACTCAAACTGGACCAGCATTGGGCAGGGTGTTAAAGTTCCATTTGCCTTTAAGTATTGGGGTGTGGCCCTTACCGACTCTTTATATCTCGACGACTGGGGAAGCTTAAGTTTAGATAATACCTATGGCGAAGAAATTAGTTTTTTATATGATGACTTAGAAAGTAGAGGCGCTGGAAAAACACTGGTAAGTAGTAAGCTGGATGGTATTGCACCGAACAGAATATTCAAAATTGAATTTCAGAATGTAGGTTTTTTTGGGGATAGCCCGTTGTTTGTTGACTCAGCGAATGTCCAATGCTGGCTTTATGAAACAAGCAATCTCATCGAATTTCGTTATGGTGCCAACAAGGTTAAAGCATCCACTTGGTCCGATGGAGGGGCTTACGTAGATTTAATCGATGCTGGATATAATAATGTAGTGAGCATTGAAAATGATCCTGCCAACCCTTCTGTGAATTTGTTTATTAATAATCTGCTACCTTTGGTGGGCATGCCAGCGAATGGCATGGTTTATAAATTTACACCCGTTGCTTCAGGAATACAAAATGAAGTCATTCACTTTAAGGTGAGTCAGAATAAAATCATCATTTCTGCAGCACTTGAGATAAAATCAATTGCTCTCTACAACAGCAATGGTCAACGTATTCAGATCGCTTCCGAGGCCGAGCAATTGAATCTCTCTGGCTTAGCCCATGGAGTATATCTAGTGGCAGTCGACACAAAAGACGGTGTTATGACTCAGAAGCTCGTTCTTTAGGGTTGCCTAAAATATATAAAAAACAACCTCTTCGAAATAATTCGGAGAGGTTTTTTCTTGTTTGGCGCGGTCAGAATTACAAATGAAAGATTTTAATGCTTAACCTTTTCGCATTGTATCGCATTTTGTACCTTCGCAAACATCGGAAACTAAAGTAATTAATTCTGTTTTCCGAACAAGATACCGAGCACCTATGGAGATTTCGTCAAAATACAACCCTGCTACTATTGAACAGAAATGGTACGATTACTGGATGGAGCATGGCTTTTTTAAAGGGGATGCAAAACGAGGAATGGCCGAAGGCAAAGAGCCCTACTGTATCGTTATTCCCCCACCCAATGTGACGGGTGTGCTGCATATGGGTCATATGCTCAACAACACGATACAAGATGTGATGGTACGTCGTGCCCGCATGCAGGGAAAAGAAGCGGTGTGGGTGCCTGGTACCGACCATGCCAGCATTGCCACCGAAGCAAAGGTGGTGGCGATGTTGAAAGAAAAAGGCATCGATAAAAAAGATTTGTCGAGAGCAGAATTTCTAACCTACGCTTGGGAATGGAAAGAAAAATATGGTGGTATCATTCTTCAACAATTGAAGAAGCTAGGGGCCAGTTGCGATTGGGATAGAACGCGTTTCACCATGGAGCCCTCGCTTAGTGAAGCAGTAATTGATGTGTTTGTTGATTTGTATGCTAAAGGAAAAATTTACCGAGGCATTCGAATGGTAAACTGGGACCCACAAGGCAAAACAGCCTTGAGTGATGATGAAGTAATTCAAAAAGAAAATGTAGCTAAATTTTATTATGTAAAATACAAGCTTGTCGATGCGGATGGTTTTATTACCGTGGCTACCGTACGTCCAGAAACGATCATGGGCGACGTGGCGGTATGTGTTAATCCCAACGACGAACGATACAAACATCTGATAGGTAAAAAATGTATCGTGCCTTTGGTAAACCGTGAGGTGCCAATTATCTCTGATGATTATATTGAAATAGATTTTGGTACAGGGGCTCTAAAGGTAACACCGGCACACGATAAAAATGATTATGCCTTGGGACAGAAACATGGATTGCAAACGATTGATGTGTTGAACGAAGATGGCACCATTAGTGAAGCAGCTCAGGTATTTGTGGGGATGGATCGCTTCAAGGCACGTAAAGCGGCCGCCGAACAACTAGAGGCAGAGGGGTTGATTTCTAAAATTGAAGAGATTAAAAATAATATTGGTACCAGTGAGCGCACGGGTGCAGTGGTAGAGCCTCGGTTAAGTATGCAATGGTTTTTGCAGATGGAAGATCTGAGTAAACCCGCACTCGAAAATGTGCTTAATGGAAATATCAAATTTCATCCGGAGAAGTTTGTGAACACCTACAAACATTGGATGGAAAATGTGAAGGATTGGTGCATCAGTCGACAGCTTTGGTGGGGACAACGAATACCAGCATGGTATAATGAGAAAGGGGAGTTTGTGGTGGCCAAAACCATTGATGAAGCAAGAGCGCTATTTGGTAAAAGTGGATTGTCAACTGCTAATTTAAGACAGGATGATGATGTATTGGATACGTGGTTCTCCTCTTGGCTATGGCCTATAAGTGTATTTGATGGTTTTGAGAAACCCGATGGAGATGATATTAAATATTTTTACCCTACGAATGATTTGGTAACAGCGCCTGAAATTATTTTCTTCTGGGTTGCACGAATGATCATTGCCGGATATGAATATAGAAAGGAGCTGCCGTTCAGTAATGTTTATTTTACCGGCATTGTGCGCGATAAGCTCGGACGTAAAATGAGTAAGAGCCTGGGAAATAGCCCCGACCCCCTCGATATGATAGAAAAAAGTGGGGCCGATGCGGTACGTTTTGGAATGCTCGTATGCTCGCCTGCCGGGAATGATATTCTATTCGACGAAAAATATATTGAACAAGGAAGAAATTTTTGTAATAAAATCTGGAATGCTTTCCGACTCGTAAAAGGTTTCTCTGTTGAAACCTTAGAAAAGAATTCGGAGTCTATTGGTATTGCTGTAAGGGAAAACGAAGCGGCAATAAAATGGTTTCAGGAAAAACTAATAGTGACCATTCATGAGGTAGAACAACTTTACTCGCAATATCGAATTTCCGAAGCCCTGATGGGGATCTATAAGCTAATCTGGGATGATTTTTGTGCCTGGTACCTCGAAATGATTAAGCCAAATTATGGCGAACCCATCGATGCCTTCACCTATGATATTACGATTTCATATTTTGAGCAACTTATGCAGCTGCTTCACCCCGTGATGCCCTTTATCACTGAAGAAATTTGGCATGGATTAAAAGATAGAGAACCTTCCGACTGTGTGATGGTTTCTTC
The DNA here is from genome assembly GCA_903897855.1 of uncultured Bacteroidota bacterium. Taxonomy (GTDB): domain Bacteria; phylum Bacteroidota; class Bacteroidia; order UKL13-3; family UKL13-3; genus CAINMV01. The sequence goes on from CAIUDH010000036.1 coordinate 12,553, forward strand.
ATACCCGAAGAACAATTCTCGAGCGAATGAAGCGCTGCTACAACAAGCAAGTCTCGCTTTCGACTTAATTTCTCAGGTTCGTAATATTCGCAACAGCAAAGGACTATCGCCTAAAGAGGCATTACCCTTGGCCGCTTCAGAAAATGCCATCACAAGCCTTAAAGCATTTGAGCATGTGATTCAAAAACTCGCCAACATTCAAACGCTCCATCACGTTAATTCGGCACCCGCAACTTCAATACCGCTGCAAATCAAGACCGATACTTGGTATTTAGTACTGCCCGAAAGTGCTCTTGCCATTGATAAAGAAATGGTGACCAAGGAAATTGCCTATCTCGAAGGTTTCTTGCATAGTGTTGAGCAGAAACTAAAAAATGAGAAATTCGTCAATAATGCGAAACCCGAGTTGATCGAAAAAGAAAATCAAAAGAAGGCCGATGCCCAAGCAAAGCTGGAGGTGTTGAAGAAACAATTAGAATAACTTGATGAAGTATAGCAAAACTTTTTTCTACGCCGTACTTTATGGTTCGTTTATTTTGCAATATTTTGCATGCGATTGTCAATAATTTTAATAATTTTGTTCATGACAATATACTAATATGAAGACTGATAATGATGTCAATGAATTTTATTCGAATATCTTACATGAGTTTCGAACGCCACTAACCCTGATTATTAGTCCGGCGGAGCAAATTCTACAGGAATCTTCTGACCCTTTAGCAAAGGAAAAGGCAAAAATCATACATCTTAATGCAAACAAATTATTGAAGATGATTAATGAAATGCTCGATATAACTAAACTCGAGAATTTTAAAATGAGTTTGCTTACCGATGAAGGCGACATCGTTTATTTCATAAAACAGTTAATTGAACCTTTCTCCTCTTTTTTAACACATAAAGATCTCACCCTCTTGTTCTACAGCGATTTCGAGAAGTTGACAATCGATTTTGATCAGGAGAAGATGGAGAAAATAGTAAATAATTTAATCTCTAACGCGATTAAGTTTAATAAAATTGGAGGTAAAATTTCCTTTAAATTGTCACTGCAGGAGGATCATATTTTAAAAATTGTAGTGGCCGACACAGGCATTGGTATTCTCCTTGAAAAACTACCCTTTGTTTTCGATCGGTTCTATCAAGGAGCTACGAATCACTTTGTTGACCAGGAAGGCACAGGCATTGGCTTGTCGTTATGTGAAGAGCTCGTCCACCTCATGAATGGCAAAATCGTTGTCGATAGCGTGGTTGATCAAGGGACGGAATTCACGGTTTTGATCCCTGTTTTGGTGAAAGCAAAATACATGAATCATGAAGGCGTAATTAATGTGGAGCATTTCAAACCGAATGGAAAAAAGGAGATCGTCGTCCAATCAGTTTCTGAGGAGGAGGGTTTGTTACCCCTCTTATTAATCGTGGAAGATAATGAGGATATGCGCAGTTATTTATCCAGTTTATTAAGTAAAACATACCAGATTATGACGGCGGTCGATGGCTTGGATGCCTTCGAGAAAACACTTACTACGGTACCCGACATTATCCTAAGCGATATCATGATGCCTCGTATGACAGGGATAGAACTTTGCGAAAAAATTAAAAAAGACAATCGTACAAGTCATATCCCCATTTTACTTCTTACCGCGATGGCTGCCGACGAAAAACGGATCACAGGCTTTGAATTTGGTGCCGACGATTATTTATCGAAACCATTTAACACCAATGAGCTCTTGGTACGATTAAAAAATTTGATCGACAATAGAGAACGGTTGCGTAATTTTTACCGAGGCCACCCTTTACTCGATACAAAAACGAAACACTCAGTTAGGGAGCTGGAGTTTATTGACAAGCTTAAAAAGTTTGTGGATAGAAACGTAATGAATGAGAGCCTTTCGGTAGAAGATTTAAGTGAAGAGGCGGCCATGAGCACCTCGCAACTGAACAGAAAACTAAAAGCCTTACTCAACATCACACCCAATCATTTTATTCGTAAACATCGATTGACGCTGGCTAGAGAATTGCTTCTAAAGCGGGAAGGAAATATCTCAGAAATATGTTATAGAGTCGGATTCAGCAGCCCAGCGTATTTTACCAAATGCTTTAGCGAAGAATTCAAAATATTGCCGAGTGAATTATAAACTATTTGATGGATTCGCTACTTTTTGCTTAATTTTTGATATGTTTTGTATTTTTTTTAATACATTGATAAAGCTTCCTTGTTTACATTTGCACTGTTTAAATGAAATTAAACTATTCTAATCCTTCCTTGAAGCCAATTCACTAATGAAAAAATAAGTCTCTCGTGTGTGACGAGAGACTTATTTCCTTTTAACACCCACAAGCCCTTAACTTTATTACATGCCCCTTGCGGTTGATACGCTCAATCACTCGTCCCGACGAATTGAAAATATACGTTTGTCTAAGTTTGCCTTTGCGGTATTTTTCTACTTTTGAAATGTGTTGGTTTTGGTCATAATAAGTCCACGTGCCATTACGTTGCCCATGTTTAAGCTTCCCTGCTTTAATACTGTCTTCTGGCCAAGCAAAACAAGAAGCCCCCAAGAATAGGATGAACAAAAAGAGAAAGGGTATTCTCATACTATTTTCGCGCGATTAAATAAATATCCCACGTGGTGTCGAGTTGGTCTTTTTGCAGAAAGAAGTCTTGTGTGCCAATCTCCAAAGTGGCAGCATTGCTTGCTTTGAGTTCATCTCGCATGAGCGTTGTTATCCAGTTATAGGGTTTTACCAAGAGCGAGGCAGGTAAAATTTTATGCAGGCCAAAGATATCCCATCTCATGATGCGTTTTACCCACTTGCTGTTTTCAGTGTAATAATTATTGGCTTTTTCATTGCCTTGTAAACCCATCAACTCAATGCCGTTGGCACCAAAAACGGCGGAAGCTTCGTCACGCATCTCTTCAAAAGTCATCTCATGAATATGAAAAGGGTTACGTGCGATGCTCATCTTCGCATTGGGCGTAGTGCATAGGAAAACACCACCGGGCTTTAGTACGCGATAAACATCTTTGATGAAACCAGCCTGATCACTGATATGTTCGATAAACTGAAAGGCTGTCACCACGTCCATACTGTCAGCGGGTAAATTAATAGGGGGAACCACGCTTCTAACAAATTTTAAATTCGTTATCGCAGCATGCTCCTGTGTATTGGCATCAATTGTCGCTTGCGAATAGTCGACTCCAGTTACACTCAAGGCATATTGAGCCATATCGCTGCTCCCATAAGCAGGGCCACAACCAATATCGGCAACTGTTTTGCCTGCTATAAAAGTGCGTGCGTGTTCATAAGCATAAAAACAACGCTTCACCGTTACATTATTTGCTTCTTCAAATGAAGGTCTCTCTCGGGTTCCAGCCATAAAGGATTAGTATATTGGGCAAAGATAATCAGGATTTGTTGAATGACTGAATCTATCAATAAAAGAATTTATTATCTGCTTTAATCTGCCAATAGCCGAGCCACCAACAACCCGAGTTTCTCTGCATTTGGAAGCATGGCTTTTTCTAAACCGATGTTTAATGCCACTGCGGGCAAGTTTAAGGCACCCATCGTTTCTACCGGGGCATCCAGATCCTTAAAACAGTGTTTTTGTATTCGTCCGGCTAAGGCCTCTGCAAAACTATTCAAAATCTGCTCTTCGGTGAGTACAATTACCTTTCCATGTACTTTCACTCGTTCAAAAACAAGATCTTCATCACAGGGATATAGAGACCGCAAATCAACAATTTCAATATTCCCACCGAAATTGTTCGCCGCCGCTAAAGCCCAATATACACCCATTCCGTAGGTTATAATGACACAGCTGTCGCCAATTTTTATTTTATCTTCTTGGGCATGCTTTACGATGCGGCCCTTGCCAATGGGAATCACATAGTCTTCATCCGGCTCAATGGTTTTGGCCAATTCTGTGCCCGGCACCTTGCTCCAGTACAACCCCTTATGTTCAAAAACAACTACGGGGTTGGGGTCGTAAAAGGCCGCTTTTAACAAGCCTTTTAAGTCGGCCGCATTGCTTGGATATACTATTTTTATACCACGCACACTTAAAAGGGCACTTTCAATGCAACCGCTATGGTAGGGCCCGCCACCAATATAGGCGCCACAGGGTACGCGTATCACCGACGATACCGGGTATTTACCCATGGTTAAATAACAACTTTTACTTAATTCTACCACCAATTGGTTTACCGCCGACCAAATATAATCAGCAAATTGAATTTCGACAATGGGCCTTGCCCCCACAGCACTCATACCCGCCGTGGAGCCTACGATATAAGCTTCTTGTATGGGGGTATTGAACACGCGTGCATCACCGAAGGTTTTGGCCAACGTGGCCGCCTCTCTAAACACACCACCTAACGTGCCTCCTACATCCTGCCCGTAAATTAAGGCTTCAGGATGCTTACTTAGAATTTCTTTGCATGCAAATAGGGCAGCATCTACCATAATTACCGCATGGCCGCCTTCCGGACTGCGATTACCGCGCTCTTCAGTTATTGGCGTGGGAGCAAATTCATGCAATAAAACAGAGTCGAAATCAGGCTCCGGCGCAGCAACCGCTCTGGCAAAATCATCATCCACCGTTTTTCGGGCATCAAGTATAATGGCCTGCAGCTCATCCTCAGTAGTAAAATAAAAATCAGATAAAATACTCTTTAGCTTTGGCAATGGGTCGCGTTTCGCATGAGCCAGGAGGTCGTCTTCAGTGCGGTAAAATTCTTTTCTCACCCCACTCGTATGATGCCCTAGCAAAGGGCATTTTACATGCAACAAGAGGGGCTTACGCTCCTCACGCACAAAGGCAATTCCTTTTTCAACCGAATCCCAACATTCAATAAAATTGGTTCCGTCGCACTGCATTCTTTCCATGCCCTTAAACCCTAACGCAAATTCATAGGCATTCATGGCACGCATCTCTTGTGCAGAGGCACTGATAGCCCACTCATTATCCTGCACTAAATACAGGATGGGCATTTGTTTTAAAACAGCCATTTGAAAAGCTTCACTCACTTCTCCTTCTGTAATGCAGCCATCGCCCAGCGAACATAACACAATGGGCAGCTCTCCAGCTTCTCCTTGTTGCTCTGGCTTTAATAAGCCCTGATGCTCGAGGTATTGAATAGCATGAGCCATCCCTGTGGCGGGTATGGCCTGCATGCCCGTAGCACTGCTTTGATGCGGCATCTTGGGCTTGTCGGCCACTTTGCTGCTGGGATGCGAATAGTAGCTTCTTCCACCACTAAAGGGGTCATCAGCTTTGGTCAGCAACTGCAACATTAATTCATAAGGCGAAAATCCCATCCCTAAGAGCATGCTCTCATCACGGTAATAGGGTGCCGCATAATCATAATGTTTCAATTGCAGTCCTACCGACAGCTGAATCGCTTCATGCCCTTTACTGGTGCTATGTACGTATTTGGTGAGTTGTCGGTTTTCGTCGTATAGCTCTGCCATCCGACGTGCCGAACACATCAATTGCCAGGCTTTTAGTAATATTTCTTTGGTGATCACTCTCTTTTTATAAGCTGCAAAGAAAATGATTTTTAATTTGGTAAGAGAATCTGTTCTTATGGCCATATTGAAAAAAAAAAGAAGCTTTGCAGGTACCATAACATACTCACCGCGAATTTGTTTTACCCATTCATGAAAACAATGATTAACGATCCTTCTTCGATAGCTTGGACCCTGATTTAGCCTCTTCAAGAGCTTCCCGAATGTGCTTGTAAAACAGGATCCAAGTGTGGCCAATCCCTTTTGAGAATAATCCTGAGTCAATTCGTATTTTCGCATCATGAAAGTTTCAGGGTTCACCTTCGTGCGCAATGCCATTAAATATGATTACCCTGTGGTGGAATCCATCAAATCAATTTTACCTTTATGCGATGAAGTTATTGTGGCCGTTGGAAAGAGTGAGGATGATACACTTTCGTTAATACAAAATATCGACAGTCCGAAAATAAAGATAATTCAAACCCTCTGGGACGACAGTTTGCGAAAGGGTGGGAGAGTGCTTGCTATTGAAACTGACAAAGCCTTGGCCGCCGTTTCACCTCAAAGCGATTGGTGCCTTTATATCCAGGCCGACGAAGTGATTCATGAAAAATATCATGCGTCCATACTCCAGTCGATGGAGTTATATAAGAACGAGGTAGTCGTTGAAGGGTTGCTGTTTAAATACCTTCATTTTTATGGCTCCTATGATTATACTGGTAGTTCAAGAAAATGGTATAAGAACGAAATTCGTATTCTCCGAAATAAGATACCGCTGCACTCTTACCGCGATGCCCAGGGGTTTAGAAAAGATGATAATTCCAAACTACACGTGAAGCCTATTGATGCCTACGTTTATCATTATGGATGGGTGAAATCTCCCGAAGCACAGCAAGCCAAACAGCAGTCGTTTCATAAAATGTGGCATAGCGAAAAATGGATGGATAACAACATCCCAAAGGTGGCCGAATTCGACTATTCTCAAATCGATTCCTTAGCACTCTTCGCTGGTACACACCCGTTGGTGATGCAAGAACGTATCAAAGCTAGAAACTGGACCTTTAATTTCGACCCTACCCAAAAAAAGTGGGGGCTAAAAATGCGGATACTGATGTGGATCGAAAATACCACGGGCTGGCGAATGGGAGAATATAAAAACTACAAAAAAATTTAAGTGCAACTCTAAAGAATATCGTGCACTACTTTCAAGATCTCCTGTAGGCGTATTTTTGTTGAGTCACTAAGTTGTTTACCTTGTTCCATCAATTGCTGAGCGGCCATTCTATCCTTTAAATCTTTGGCATTAATCCTCACATTTAAATAAGCACCTTCTACCGCAGTTTGTAAACATAAGGCACCAACTCCGGCATCGGAAATGCCGTTCTGGTTGCCTAAGGTAACCATGGCCAAAATGAGTGGTAATGCGCCGTGTGCTGTGTCCATCACCTCTAACGGGATTTGTGTCGCATATAAATTCGCTTTTTCAATGGCTTCACTCCGAGTGGCTTTCTCTTCTGCTGTAGTTTTAGGCATGCTATACGCCAACATCACTGCGTTGAAAGAGGCGGTATCTTCATCCACCAAATAAAGTAATCGGTCCTTTATTTTTTGACCTCTGTCGGCCCAGTCACTGAAAGCCGATGACTTCTCTTCCCAACCTCGTTTCGCTGCACTTAAATTTGCCACCATCGTGCCCAAGGCTGCTCCTAATGCCCCAATCGCAGCACTTACACTGCCACCGCCGGGGGCAGCCGACTCTGAAGCTGTTTCGTTCACAAAAGTCGAGAGTTTCATGTTTACTAAGGGAGCATGCTTGGCATCGCGTAATACGTATTCTATGATTTTCTTAGAGGCATCGAAGGGTCCCAGATTGTCGAGCCCAAGCGATTTTACAGCGATATGTATTTTCTCTTTTTCACTCACCCCAATACTTCTGCCTTGTTTTTTTAAGTAGTATTCTCCGGCATCCGTTAAAGCTTTAAGGGGTATCAAACCTACCAGCTCACTGCCTGTAACCCGAAGCCCACGCTTATCGGCACTCCCGCAACAGGCATCGAAACACTTGTGAATGCTGGTAATATTATAGTTGGTAAGGTTGATGCTGACCTGAGCAATATCATACTCTTCAATAAACCAGCCGATGGCCTTACAGGCTTTTAAAAGGCCAGGTACCCGCACCGGCTCGCCTTGTGCATCGAGTTCTACTTCGCCGGTAATAGGATTGCCTTTACGTTTTACACGACCATTTTCTCGAATGTCAAAAGCAATACTGTTGGCCAAACGGGTCGATTTTGTATTTAAATTTACATTATAAGCAATCAAAAAGTCGCGTGCCCCAATCACCGTGGCACCCGCCTTTTCAGGCATCACGCTGGGTCCAAAATCAGGCTTCCACTCAGGCAATTTAATCTTTTTGAAAAACCCTTCATATTCACCCGCACGAATCACACTTAAATTATTTCTCGATGGGTTAGGCTGTGCTGCCTCATAAAGGTAAGTCGGGATATTTAATTCACTGCCTACCCGTTCTGCCAGCCTCCTGGCAAAAGCCGCTGTTTCTTCCATCGAAATGTTACTGACGGGTATCAAGGGGCAAACGTCGGTGGCTCCCATGCGTGGATGTTCGCCGGTATGTTTGCTCATATCGATGAGCTCTGCTGCTTTTTTGATAGCCCGGAAGGCCGCATCAATAACGGCTTCAGGTGTTCCTACGAAAGTTACCACGGTTCGGTTTGTCGCTTTGCCTGGATCAACATCCAATAATTTTACACCTTCTGTAATTTCAATTTCATTCGTGATCTGTTTTATAATACTCAAATCATTGCCTTCGCTGAAGTTGGGTACACATTCAATTATTTGTTGCATGAGAAATATTAATGTTTTTGCAAAAGTAACAATAGTTCCATTGATGATTGACTTTTTGATGCGAAATTCGGCTTTAGGTCACTTAATAAGCCTTACATTAACCTCGCTAAGGTCATTTCTTCGACATTTGTAGTATTCTTTTAAATACTTGTTTAATTGCATAATTATTTATTAATTTTGCATAAACAATTGTAATGTATAATAACCTTAACCAATAACTCATCATGAAAACCATCAAGACTCTTTGTATTACGCTTCTCACAATTTTTATTTTTAGTAATGCCGTGTGCAATAAAAAAATTAAGTTTGAGAAATTAATTGACGGCGCTTCCACCACCTTCATAGCACAGCCTCAGGCAGCTGGCCCATACAACTTTAGCGAAACTGTGAAGTTTAACCTGGAAGAACAATTAAAGCCCTATGACGTGTCGCTTACACAGGTTACTAAAGTAGTGGTAGAAAGCGTTACCATCGCTATTGAAGATACTACCGTAGCCCCCGTAACTTTTAATATCGTTGACTTTGTAAATTTGGAGCTGGGCTCATCATCGATTGCCAATGTTCAGGTAGCTTTCAAAAACCCTGTTCCACACACAGGTTTAAGTGTCATCTCGCCCGACTTGGCACCCGAATATGATGTTTTGCCTCTTGCAAAAGGGAATGATTTAACGTACCATTTTACAGGTAATTTAAATGCCGCATTAACCCATCAAATAAAAATGAAAGTGACTATTAAATGGAAAATAACTGCAGAGTTATAATCCATTAAGTGTGATCCATAAAAAAAGGGAAGTGAATTATTCACCTCCCTTTTTTTATGGCTATTATATTTACACTTCTACCTTCGACCGTTCGATCATTTTACGCATATTAATGAGGGCGTATCGCATTCGACCCAAGGTGGTGTTTAAATTACTATTCATCGTCTTGGCGATGTCATTGAAGCTCATATCGGCATAATGTCGAAGAATAAGCACTTCCCGCTGCTCTTCAGGCAGTAAAAGAATAAACTGACGAATGGTTTTTGCCGTTTCTTTTTGTTCCATTTGGGTGGAGGCTAATGAACTCAAATCATGAATCGATAGTTGCTTATGCTCACTGTCATGAAGCTCATAAAACGGCGCTCTCCTGCGATTTAAACGATAATAGTCGAGTGCTAAATTCCGGCCAATAGAAACGAGCCACCCCGATACCTTACCCATCTCTTTGTAATTGGTGCTCTTCAGGTAACTTGAGGCTTTGATGAAAGTTTCCTGGAAAATGTCTTCAGCAACTTCTTTGTTGTTTACAACATAGTAAATCGTCGAATAAACCGAACGCTTATAGCGCTCAATAAGTAAATTAAAAGGAGCATCCTGCCCTTGTTGGTACAAACGCACCAATTCTGTGTCGCTTAAACAGAGATTATTCATGATGTTTAATTGAATTAATTAATTCTTACAAAAAAAAGTCTAAGCGTAATTTTAATGCTATACCTGTGATAATTAAATGGTGTAAACTAAATTTAATTGAGGTAGATGTGCTGCATTAATGAAGAATTAGGATGTTTTAAAAACTATTAAAATACAAATAACAAATTATTCTTGACTTATCCAAATTTATTTAACTAAAAATTACATTTATATTTAGCGAAATTTTTGTTACTTTGTTGTTGGAATTTTAAAGCAAAGAATCATGAGAAAATTATTTCTACTTATTGTCTTATTGGGGAGTGTGAGTGTTTGGGCTCAAAAACAATATACCATCACAAGTAAATCACCTTCGGGCTGGGCCCCCTTAGCAGAGGGTGAGGTTAATATTCATACGAGTCTTATCAATAGTGCTGTCAACTCCAAAGACACTCTTTTCTGGGTGGAATATTTGGATGCTACAATTCCTTCTTCTTGGACTATCGGGTTATGTACTAACGTGCAATGCTACTCTGTAAGTTCTACTACCGGATTAAAAGAATTCTTTTACACCGGAAAAGGGAATACCACCGATATAAAATGCACACAATCTTTTGGCACGGCCTCCGGAAAAGGCTATGCCCGCTTTATCGTGTATCGCGACGGCATGAAAAGCTTGGCCGACACCATCTTTTTTAACGGTAACGCGCCTGCCACGGGTCTAAAAAATGCGACGCTGCCTATCGTGGTAGCAATCTATCCCAACCCGGTAAAAAACGATCTGATTCTTACCTTATCGGAAGTAAACCTCACTTCTCTCACGATCTTAAACATCATTGGAAAGGAAGTAATGAAACTCGATGCCATGAGTGGTAAATCGTTCGATGTAAGCTCGCTTCCCAATGGCATTTATTTTTTAAATATTAAAAAAGGCGAAATCTCTTTCAATAAAAAATTCGTCATTTCTAAATAAGAATATCTACCCCATAAAAAAAGCCGATCTGTAAATTTTACAGACCGGCTTTTTTTATGGTACGATGCAATAAGGTTAGTTCCCTTGCTCCGACAATATTTTGGAACGCTCCAGATATTTATCAACGTTGCGCGCTTGTTCCGACTTAGGATAATCTTTCTTAATTAATTCATAGCAGTTCAAGGCTTTTTTATACTGCTTCAAAGCATCATAAACGCCTCCTGCCTTCATTAAAAAATAGGGTGTGGTAAAACCATTAGCGTGGTGCGATGCGGCCTTCTCGTAGTACTTTACAGCTTCTATATAGTTATCAGGACCTTTCTCACTGTAAGCATCGCCAATCATTCCGATCGCTTCTGCTCCGATAATATCATCATTTCCTTCAAACTTGCTCAGATAATCAATAGCATCATCAAATTTACCACTCTTCAGACTGGCTACACCAGCATAATAATACGCTAAATTGGCCTGCTCTGTGCCTTTATATTCTTCAATAATTTCCAAAGCACTCTTAATTTGGCTCTTGCCTTCCGAAGCACTTCTTCCATTTAATACAATGTTTAATGAGTCTTTCTCAAACATCAACTGGAGTTTGAAAATATCGTTCTTGGCTTCATCATTTTTGCCGCCGATATAATATCGATACCCTGCAATTGCCCCTATCAATACAATAATACCGCCAATCACATACAATAATGTACGCGAGTATTTCTGAACAAACTCTCTGGCTGGTTCTACTCTTTCAATGAGCTCATCGCCTAAATTTTCTACATCAAATCCTTTTTTGTCTGCCATTTTTTTTAATTACTTTAAATGAATCTTATAAATACTATTGATAAACTTTTTTTCTATTCTGTAAAGGGGTAGTTAGGCTCAGCATAAACATCTGAAAACAACTCCTCTGCCAACGGGTACTCCGAAATCTCAGCAAAGGCCACCGAAGCGGTTACAATCTTTTCTATCTTTTCTTCCAAGCCGTCAATTTCTTCCTGCGTTAAATACTTCAAATCCAGCATGGTCTGTTTCGTGGTCTCCAACGGGTCGCGACTTTTATACTCTGCCACCTCTTCTTTGGTCCTGTATTTTGCGGGGTCGCTAATACTGTGCCCACGATATCGATAGGTGCGAACTTCCAAAAAGGTAGGTCCCTCACCAGCCCTGGCTTTGCTTACCGCTTCAGCCATGGCCTCGTGCATCGATTCGCATCGCATACCATCGACCACCACACTTGGCATATCATAGGCTAAGCCTAGCTTAGAGATGTCGAGCACGTTGGTGGTGCGTTCTACACTCGTGCCCATGGCATAACCATTATTCTCACATACAAAGATGACAGGCAATTTCCATAGCATAGCCATGTTAAAAGTTTCATGCAATGCTCCCTGCCTTACGGCCCCATCGCCCATATAACAAACACAAACGCGGTCGGTACCATTATATTTTTCGGCGAAGGCAATGCCTGCTCCTAATGGAATTTGACCTCCTACAATACCATGCCCGCCAAATAAACGATGTTCTTTGCTGAATAAATGCATCGAACCTCCTTTGCCTTTGCTACATCCTGTTACTTTCCCATAGAGCTCGGCCATCACAGCATCGGCACTTACGCCTACCGCTAAGGCATGACCATGGTCTCGGTAGGCTGTAATCAAAGAGTCTTCGTCTTTGCGTAGGGCGCTCATCGTGCCCGCTATCACCGCCTCTTGGCCATTATATAAATGACAAAATCCTTTTATTTTTTGCTGTCCGTAAAGTTGAGTCACCTTTTCCTCGAACCGGCGAATAAGTAGCATCAACTCATACCATTGGGTATAAGTTTCTTTGCTGAATTTCTTTTTTGCCTGTGCCATTTTTTTTACGAAAGTTTGCAAAAATAGCGATTATTGGCAGAAAAGAAAATTTAGACTGAAATTAATAGTAATTGATTGCTTCATGCGACATGGTTGCAAGCGGTATTAATAGTCGAAAATTTTCGCCGCGGCTGGATTCCCTTGTTTAAACTGCTGCAGATAGCGTTTTTCATCGGTGGTACTGTAGTATAATTCTCCCTCCCAAAATCGGCCGTCCCTAAATTCACCTTTAAACACAACGTCCTTTAACACATCCTCAATGCCGAAATAATAACACAAACCTAAACCATTCAGCATATTCTTCGAAAACAGGCCCTTGTAATCAATAAATTCATCGCTGTAATAGCCAAACCCCTGAAGCACATTATTTGCAATTTTGCCGCTATAAACGGCCCCATTGTCGAAGTAGATGGAGCCACTTCCCTGCCGCTTGCCATTCACTTTGGTCCCTTGATAGCCTGAAGAGTCAATCTCTACCTGCGTAAACTTTGGACCCAAATCGGCGGGAGTGGAAAAAGCACTGACGGCATTCTCATCAGTCTTATAATGCGTGATGTCTTGATCGTAAAAAATCCTCACCGTGTCGATCACCTCGAACCCTTTACGCACGTTTAACGCTAAGCTGTTGGGATTAAACTTCTTTTTCTCAACCACCACCGGCTTTACAGGAGCAGCCGGTTTCTCAATCGCCTCGGGCTCTTTTACGGCCAAAGGTGCAGGGGTCACATAATTGAATTTTATCGTGCTTACCTCCGTTTTTTTCACACATCGAAGAAGTCGCTCGCCCCGATATACTTTATAAATATAGTACTTGCCACTGGTATCAACGAGGTCGGCCTTGAAACTGTACCCGTTTTTCAATACAAACAAATCCGTATCACTCACTTCCGTACTATAAGCAAAGGCAATATGCTGCAATACCAGCAACAAGGGTAATAATAGTTTTCTCATTGTTCGAGTAGATTCTCAGAGGTGAAATTGGGGGGGCACTTTATCACGCTTATTTCTTTGAACGTATGGGTTATTATTTTGTTAAACTGGTCGATATAAGTAACGGTTTTTTTGGTGTAATTTACCTGTACGTTTTTACCATCAATAAAGTCACCTTCGGCAGTAATCATCTGGCAGTTGCCCTTGGCCTCTTTCTTGTCGCTCGACGAGGATGGCTTGGTGGCGGGCTCTTCCTTTTTTTTGGTTTCAGTGGTGCTCGATGTACCCGTGTTCGTGGTGTTGTTGTTCGTGGTAGTGGTGTTGGCAGGTTCAACTTTTTTCACCGGGGGCTCCTCCACTTTCACCGGCGGTTCTTCTTTTACAGCCACTGGAATGGGCTGTGGCTTAGGATGCTTGAATTCCTTACCGTCTTTTGAAAAGGTAGAATAGGAACTATCCTTCTTCCAAATTTTATCGATAGAGCTCTTCATCAACACAAAGGCATTCTCCGATTCACTCTTCTCTTTATACACCACACATAAATCGCTAATGTCCATAATCTCACATGGAATGAGCCTCTCCGTAATTAAAACAATGGTGGCCTTCTCTCCATGTTCTATGGCCAACGAACGTTTGCCATTGGCTCCTTCTACACCACTCCCAAAATACTCGGTTTCTTCATAAAATTCTACGTCGCCATTACTGTAACGTACACGCAGGATATTTGATTTTTTTTCGCGGTACGTGGGGCCTTCAAAATTATTCGATTTTTTATACTCAATATCGTCGGTGTTGATATACGTTATCTTGGCCGCAACAATAGTATTATTCACTAAATAGATGCTATCCTGGCTATACAATGAAACGAAACCGGTTAATAAAAATAAAAATAAAATTATTTTTTTCATGCTCTCTTCCATGGGTTTAAATTACTTTTTCGGTGTTCTGTGACGATGCCTTCCGCCTCTTCGCGGCGCAGGCAAGTGGGGGGCTCCATCCATACTTTTAGCAGTAGTAACCCATGCGCTGGAGGTGCTTTCTCCTCTGGTTTTTGCTCCTCGGTCTTGGGTTTTTTCTTAAACTTATCTTTTAAAATTTTAAGTTTTAATTTTAAAGAGTCGGGATTAAACATATTGAGTTGTTTAGTGCATTCCTGGCTCCTTTTTTGCACCTCGCTTTCATAGCGCTTATAGCTAATTAAATTCATCTTGCTACTATCTAGGCATACATTGTACATCACGCTGGCTTGGCTCCAATCGTTGTTTAAAAAGAAAGCGTCGGCCTGCTTTTTGGCATCGAGATAGTCGGTTTCATTTCGGCATTTCAAGGTCCTTTCAAGGTTGTTCGGGTCTTTCGGATTTAACTCTGAAATGCGGTCGTAATATTTCTTCGCGATTTCAAATTCGCCTAAATTAAAATTCCGATCTCCATCTTTAATGAGTTGCGCACACTCACTGCTCCGGTCGGTATAGTCAACCGACTGCTGCTTGCCACTGTAGTTATGCTCCCGGTCGGCCTTGCGCTGGGCAATGGTAAATCGAACTCTGGCCCCGGCATAATTGCCTTTCGAATATATTTCCATGGCCGATTTATAAGTCAGATTATAATCAAGCACTTGCGAAAACAAATGTAACTGAAGCACGATAGAAACTAGTAGAAGGATCGCTTTTTTCAAAATCTGTTGTATAGAAATAGAATTTCAAAAATAATTCTTATTTGCATCTACGAAAATATTTTTTTTGTGAATGTTTGATATTTTTTTTCGAGACCCCCAAAGCCAAGGTAAAAACGGGCAATCGATGGAATTTCGGAACCTTCAAAATCCAACCACAAGTTTTGGCTCGAAGTGCACTTAATCCAATGGTTCACGAGCAAATACATGGCCTTGCTACTGCGACCACCCGCAGTGTTGAAATTAAAAAGATTCACTGTTTTTGTGCGACTCATTAAATAAAACAAACCCGCTAATACCTCCCCGCTCGAGCCCGTACAGAAAAGAATTTGCCCTTGCCCAGAAGCCAATAGCTTCTCCATAATCAGATAATCGCGGCGTTTTAAAGTTGAATCTTTCTGACCTACAGTTTGTTTGAACAGATTGATAAAAAGTGATCCGTCAGTCGATGCGATGATATTTATTTCACCCTCTTGCTGAAGCGCTAAAGCCTTGCTAACATTGCGTTTGTGATGGGCGTTAAACTCGTTATATAGCGCCTCGTAGGGCCTGTTTAGCGAAATGCCATACGTGGGTCGCTCATGGCTATGTTCGAACGGGGCGTTATCGGTATTGAACTGTAAATAAAC
>CAIUDH010000037.1 GCA_903897855.1 uncultured Bacteroidota bacterium
TAAGTATTAAATATCCTCCTTTTTTCATGCTGTATAAAATAGCTGTTGTGCCGATTTAGGTAATATATTGATATTGAAACGTGAGAAAGGCTATATTTTTTCTGTCACAAAGAAATTATGAACCAGGTTATAAAACTCATCGGCATAGGCGTTGTTTGACGCGACGATTTCGCCATTAAACAAATAGTTGTCTGTTCCATTGAAATCGGAGACTTTCCCTCCAGCCTGTTTTAGAATCATCGCCCCGGCAGCAACATCCCACGGTTTTAACCCATGTTCGTAAAATGCCTCGAAGCGCCCTGCTGCCAGATAGGCCAGATCGGTAGCTGCTGAACCCAGCCTGCGTAATCCATGCGAATGAACCATGAAATAGCGCATCGAGATGATAAATGGATCCAACATATCCATAGCCGAATAGGGAAATCCTGTTGCAATAAGTGAGTTGCCGGTGGTGGCAGCTGTTGTTACTCGTATCTCCTTGCCATCGAGATAAGCTTTTGACCCCCTCCAGGCATAAAAACATTCGTTTTGGGTAATCTCATAGACCACTCCAAGAACTAACTCCTGATCTTCCATAAGGGCAATGCTAACGGCAAAGGGAGGTAATCCGTGAATGAAATTCGTCGTTCCGTCAAGGGGATCAATAATCCATTGGTATTTTTCATCGTTGCTTGTTCCTGTACCCTCTTCGGCAATAAACCCGGCCCCCGGAAGTAGATGGCTTAATCCGCTCACAATCATCTCTTCTGCCTGCTTGTCGACATATGAAACAAAATTTGCCTTCCCCTTAACTTCAATAGCGTCCAACTTAAATTTCTCGCGTTCTCCAGCTATAAAAGTACCGGCTACTTTGGCTATATTTTGAACCTCTTGACAAAGCTTTTCTAAATCCATATTTTTTTTTCAAAAATAGCGATTTATTTTGTTCTGCTTTCATTCAATCTAACCGATTGAATTTCTGTTGACGATTACAGTGTCGATCTCTCGTTTGGCTAACTGTCTGCCAGGAAGTAAAATTAACAGATGGTTCACATGGCTTTAAAGCCTTAACGTGTTACAAAGGGGATGGGTTTAAAACCTCTGAAAATAGGCCCATAATTCGACCCTAAAAAAATGGTTTTCTCTTTGGATCTGAATTTTGTATAACCACGCTGGGTTTTAAATTCAGGGGTTATGAATTAATTTTAAAGTTTGTGATTTCAAATCCGACCTCCTCATCGGCTATCTCCTTAACAAAGTCAAAATACACATGCTCGGGATACCCTAGCACCGAATTATATTCAACTTTTTTGATGTAGGGATTTTTGTCTATGCTAGTTTTAATGTAGGCGATAAGTTCATCAATTGTCATTAATGGCCCAGTTTTAGTAACGTCATAAGGGAGGTTGTTTACCGAGATAATTTTATCATTTAAAACTTTAATCAGATGCGGGCCTATCCTTTCAACGGCACAATAGCAACTGATCTGAAGCGTAAATTCATAGTTTACCGCCTTAGTTGAAACCCATTTCAATCTATTTGACGATACATCATTGGTAGTAATTGATTTACTACATGAGCAAAATAAAATGAGTAAAAGGGCCAGGATTTTCATAGAAATAAAATTTGATGTAAATGAACAATAATAAATCGAAACCAACTAATTATTCGTTGATTAAAATTGAAAACCCTGGCGCTTTTTATCGCACTAAAATTAGGCAATAGAAAGATTAGGCATTAAATATATTGACAATGATAAGCTACCTGTTCAGAAGCCTTAACGTTGAATTTCACACCCTTTTCCACTTCGAAAACGCCCCCCTTGGGATAAGTCGTCCATTGACTCTCGCCGGGAAGCTTTACATCGAGTGCTCCACCAATAATGGTCATAATCTCTACTGACCCGGTTCCAAATTCATACTCGCCGGCTTCCATCACACCAATGGTAGCAACTCCTTCAGCATTCTCGACTCCAATCGATTTTACACTCCCTCCA
>CAIUDH010000038.1 GCA_903897855.1 uncultured Bacteroidota bacterium
ACGATCGATAATCGCTCTTCAGGTGTGAATTTCCTTTTTAATCTGGTCATATTCCTAAAGTTATTGAAAACAAAATTATTACTAATTTAATTATATAATTTTGTCCAGCTCTTTAGGGGGCTAATACAAAGTCAATTTTACAGATGGTAGAAAACTGAAAGGAAATTTTGTAGACGGCAATTTATTAGATTTAGACAAACCTTACTTGAGCCTGCTTAAAAAAATACAAGTAGCTTAATTGACTCAGCAAACATTTATCAAGGAGACGGAGAAAATAGTTCGCTTTTTTATTACACCTTAACACCACAAACAACGAAAGCAGTAATTGTATTATTTCCATCTGCATTTGAAAGTTGTGAAAGTGTAATAAGTTGTAACAAAAATCTAATTCAAAAATGCTACGACAAAGGAATAATGACAGTAGTAATTTCTTCTAATTGTCTCGTCCTGAAATAGGTTTACACATAAAAAGTGTAAACAATGTACCAACAACCAACCAAAACGACACAAGAAAAGGAGGCAATTATAGCCGAGTTTTTAAAAGGGGACTATTCATTCCGTAAATTCGGATCAATTCATGGAGTTGATTTTAGAACGTTATATTCGTGGGTAGCTAAATTCCGTGGAGGATCCTTGAAAAAAGAAAACCCAAACAACCCCAAACAATCGGAACAAAGGAACGAAAACCTTCCTAACGATTTAAAGCAGTTGCAAGAAGAGCTTCGCAAGTCGAAGTTGTACAATGAACTTCTCAATACAATGATTGATATTGCGGAAGACCAACTAAAGATTGACATCCGAAAAAAGTCTGGCACCAAGCGGTAGATACGGTGGAACAAAGGAATCCTCGTTGTGTAAACGACCTTTGTTTGCTGCTTGGTTATAGTAGGCAAAGCTACTATCAAGGGATTAAATTTATTCAACAAAAAGCTTATGAAGCTGATGTTATTATTGAAGAGGTATTGCGTTACCGTAAGCATCAGAAGCGAATAGGAACAAGGAAGTTGGTGGAAGAAATGAGTGATTTTCTTGCAGCGCATCATTTCCAAATTGGAAGAGATGCCATGTTCAATCTTTTGGCTGAACGCGGATTGTTGATTACTAAACGAAAGCGTAGAGGATGCATAACGACACTTTCTAAGCATCGTTTTAAAAGGTATCCAAATATCATACGCGATTTTATTCCAATTGCCCCAAATCAGCTTTGGGTAAGCGATATCACCTATATTCATTTGGCAGATGGGTTCGCTTATTTAAGTTTGATTACAGATGCCTACAGCCGGAAAATAGTAGGCTTCTATTTGAGCAATGATCTATCTGCAAATGGCCCATTACAAGCGTTAAAAATGGCTTTGAAGGCAAACCAAAACATTGTCAACTTAATCCATCATAGTGACAGAGGGGTGCAATATTGTTGCGATGCTTATGTGAAATTATTACTGGATAAAAAAATAAAAATAAGCATGACAGAGAATGGCGATCCTCTAGAGAATGCCATTGCAGAAAGAATAAATGGTATTTTAAAACAAGAACTTTTAGAAGAAATGTTCCCGGATTTTTTAGCAGCTCAAAAAGATGTAGCAGTTGCGTGTAGTACCTATAATCATCTTCGACCTCACGGCAGCATTGATAATCTTAAACCGGCGGAAGCTCATCAGCAAACCGGTTTAATCAAGAAAAGGTGGAAGAATTATTACCAAATCAACAAACAAAGAAAGGAGGTAGAAATGATGGAATAGGTTTTTTTAGGCATAAGCAGAAGTGCATATAAGAGTTAAATCCGCTAACAAGTGTAAACTCATTAACGGATTTATATGCTCCTCTGACTGGATTAATCCTGGCGAGTTGCTCCTCAGCAGAGCTCGTTTCCGCTTCATCCAGTTCGTCAAATGTAAATGGTATTCAGGATTAAAAAAAATGTGTAAACTTGTAACAGGATTATTAACCCAAAAGTGTAAACTTTTTTCAGGACGAGACACACATTCTTGGTCAATTATAGACACAGACGACTGTATAAAATGGATAGAACAAATCTTAAAATAAAAACTACGCATAATCGAGTAGACGGCCCTACCGGATTTCTCCGATAGGGTGCACCTCTCACACCACTGTACGTGCGGGTCTCGCATATAGCGGTTCGTTAAGATGTGGAGCTACTTTTTGATAGTGTTCCGTTAATGATTCGTAACCTCTCTTTCTCAATCTTTGCAAAGTAATCGTTGTAACTATAATCGGACTTTGAGCTACTGCCCATCCACCCATTCTTGTTCGACTCCAACTGTATGCGTGTTCTTGGTCGGTACCTAAACGAATCAGATTCTTTCTCTTCCGTTCGGGCTTCTTCCAATCTGTCCAAATACAGTATCGCAATCGGTTACGTACCCAACTATCGGTGGTGCCAAGTTTGCCCGTAATACTTGCCAAGCGGAAGTAATTAAGCCATCCTCGTTGTACCTTATTTAGTTTAGCGGAACCGTACTTGAAAGTCTCCCTTCAAACGGCTCTTCTAGTTTCATCACGAATGTATTAATACATTATAGATTTACCAATAACCAGTGAGGGAATAATTGTGGGTTAGCTTTGAATTTTCCTCTAAGCCAATTTAGAGCGCTCATTTTATACAAGTCATTTAAGTATGCGCCTATTTAATTGATGGCTGGAAATTTCGACACGATTGACAAACCATTTTCGGAAACCACTTACCACCTGAATCAGAATTTGATTAACATTATAAATAAAGGGTTGTAGGTTGTAAAACAATCTTTTTTCTTGGTGGTCAATTACGGATGAAAATGGGTGGGCAATGCCACTGAATTTCCCACATTCGATTGTCAGCAAAAAAAGTATAGTTAAGTTATTTACTCCAAGAATAATAGTTAAGCTCTCGCTTGCAACTGCCATCGTTATAAAAATTCATAATCGCATAGGCAGGATCGCAATCATTATAACTGCCATTCCACCAAGATCCTGATACTGCTCCATTGCAGTAATAGTCGATACCTTGATAGTTTACATGATCAATGAGGTGAATGTGGCCACTCAAACAAACTTTAATATTTTTATATTTATAAAATAACTTGGTTAGCGCCGTGGCATCCGCATGAAGGCAATTGTCGGGCACGCTCCAAAGTTTGTTGGAGTGATTGTTGCCATCAAAAATAGTGCAAATGGCTAGAATTGGTATATGTGAAACTATACAAATAAAAGTATCCGAGGGTGTGATTCTTAATTCTGTCTCCAACCAATTAAATTGTTCCTCATCCAATTTTCCATAATACCCTGGAACGCTACTGCGACCATGAATGCTATCTAATACAATAAATTTCCAACCCTTTTTATTAAAACTATAATATGGCTTTGCCATTTTATATTCATCCAATGCCCATTTTTTTGACTCTAAATGATTGTTATCAGGAATTGCAAACGAATATAAATCATGATTTCCAATACAATGATAGCACTCTAGGCTATTTTGATTTTCAAAGATATTATTAAAGGTATTCCACTGTTGTTTTATAATGCTTTTTGAAATTGAGCATTTATTTAAAATCGCATCTCCTCCATTAATGATAAAGTCTATTTTCTGGTTGTTGTTATTAACCTCTTCTAACACCTTCGCCATTCCGTATTCAGGAACTTTTCCAGGAAATACATGAATATCTGTTAGATGGGCTATTCGTAAAGGTTTATGGGAGTCCCCTGCTGGAATTAAAGTTACATTATTGTGGTCTAACGCTGAAAATGCATTTAGTTTTTTGGAGAGAAGTGTGCTCACTCCTAAAAAACCTAACGTTTTAAAGAATGATTTGCGGTCCTGTAATGATGAATTACTGTTCAAATTATTATAAATTTTACAGTTCTTAGTTTACTTGACAAAGAGACTAGTTTGGTATTACCCTAGTTTTACTCGATAATTAACATATCAATACCAAGTTAATTTAGATAAACACTCCTTTTGAAAATCCACAAAAAATCCATCAATTATATTTGTTTATTTTTCAAATTTCAGAAAATCAAATACTTGAATCAAAATTTAAAGAACTTAATAATCAAAAGGTTTTTAATTTTTAATAAACCTTCGTTTATATGGAAGGAAACCAAGTTTCTTAGTAGTATAAAGTGAAACAAGAAATTGAAATAGATTAAAGTCTCTTCAAATTGTGGCCTGCAACTTTTGCAATTGTTCGTTGCCTCAATTTCTTTTTTACGAAATTGAAAAGTCAAGTTTAAAGGAAATACACACAGTATTTCTTTCAGCACCTAACTTTTACATTTGGCATACTGAATGACAATAACCAATTCAACATATTTCACGATTATTAGTTCTCTTCTATGGCATTGTTAACACGAAGAAATGCACTGTGAACTGGTGCTGGGCAAGGAATATCATCGCCTTTTACATACCACCAGAGCACCTCGTTAAATGGTGCATCTTCCACTCGGTCTTCCATACCGAAGTCGAATGACTCACTTAGTTTCTGCCATTTATTGAGTGCTAAATTTGTTTCATTCAAATTTATTTTTGTCGGAATAGCCTTAAAAGGTGTGTAGTTAATTGAATCTGTAAAACATCTCCAAAGTGAAGTCGCCGCCGCATCATACTGACTCATTGGTGGGAGTCCAAGTATTAGTTCAATGGTTTTCAATACTGATGTTGTTGAATACATGTTGTTGTCTTTAAAATTACGTTTCACACATCCTCCAGCAATATATAATGGGCTACGGTGAGCGTCTACGTGGTCTGGTCCGTTCTGGGCATCATCTTCTAAAACAAAGACAACCGATTCATTCCAAATTTTGCTTTGGCTTAGATGCTCAATGAAAAGGCCTGTGGCCAGGTCATTATCTGCAACATGCGCATTAGGTGAAGGCTTGCCAAACTGAAGTCCTTGGGTATGGTCATTAATTAAACGTAATGTATTTAATTGAGGAACTTGATTTATTAGTAACAACGAATCGAATTCACGTCTCCATTGAGCAACTCTAGTAGTATCTCTTACAGACTCATCCCAACTTGTATAGTAAGGGCAAAAATGATCTTTTAATATTGGAAGATTTGGCTTGTAATTATCAGCAAATTCACCGTAAGTTCTATAAGTTACATTTGATATTTTACACATATCCCAAAGGAAATTTTTATTATTTGCAATTTCTTTGCCTCCCTCTGCATCATAAGATCCACCTCGACCACCATAACTAGTTGGCCATGTTTTTTCCAAATAATCTGTGGCATAGGCTCCCAAACTCCAGTTATGACCATCAGCACTTACTTCTCCATTAACATAAAAGTTATCAAAAAGCACAAACTCTTTTGCTAAAGCATGTTGATTTGGAGTTACATTTTGGCCGAACAACAATAATGATGTATCGCCATTACATCCGGGCATATCCGACAGCACCTGATCAAAAGTTCTATTCTCTTTTATTATATAAAAAACGTACTTAATTTTTGAAAGAATTGGATTCTTAGTAGAGTCGTTGTTGGCTTGAATTGTATTTTTTAAATAAGGCGTGTTTCTATACACTTGTTGTGAGTAGGTAGCTAATTCTTTTTCATTAGGTTCAGCAATCATACTTAATGTACCCTTAAATAAGCCTCCAATATATTGCACTTCTTTTGATTTTTTAGAGTCACCCTTCTGGTAAGTGACTTTTTGTTTACGTTGATATGGATTAGGACCATTTGGATTAGCCATTGATCTCATTCCTTTACCATTTGCAACATATAGCACATTATTTAAAACCCGAACACATGTTGGATACCATCCAGTAGGAATAAAACCTTTACTAATACTTTTGCCAATTTCTGACACATCAAAAACGGCCAAGCAGTTATTGTCGGCATTCGCAATATAAAGTGTAGTGTTCTCTTCGTTTAATGCAACACTATTTGTAGTAGAGCCACTTGGAGCATTGGGAAATAATGCTGCGTTTAGAGTTTCTATTACCTCCCTAGTTTTTAAGTCAATTACAGATACAGAATTGTCGTTAGAATTTGCAACAAATAACAACTTCCCAGAATTATTAATTGCCATATCATTAGGGTTATCGCCAACCTTAATAAAGTTTATTATTTCTTGTTTTTTTGTATCAAATTCAATTACGCCATCACACCCCCAACAGCTTATGTACAAGAAATCACTCGAAGCAGACAAGATACATGTATAGGCTTCACCTTTTAATGGTACTTTTTTTTCTACCTTTTTGGTTTCAGTGTTTAGTATATATAAACTATTATCGCCTTTAGTAACCACATATAGTTTCTTGTTTTCATCGTCAATTGCAATTCCTGAAATTGAAACAGACTCCTTTTCTTTTGTTAAGCGGATTGTATCACTTATCATGAGCTTGCCGTTGATAATCATAAATTTATATACCCAATTATCATTCCCTCCGGAGGCATAAACAAATCTGGAATCCTTGCTGAATGATAATCCAAGCCATGATTTGCCAACTTCTTTTATATCTAGTATTTGATTATCTTTTAAATCAATTAGTTGTAATGATTGTGTGCTTTGCCCGTTATTGGTTATTACCATATATTTTTTATTGGGCGCAATACACATATTTAAAGGTAGGTCACCCAAGGGCAAACTTTTTCCTGCCGGAGAAAGACTCCAGCCATTAGGAAGTAATTCTGAGGTAAGATTCTTTTCCTGCGCATAAATGTTTAAAAGAAGTAATAATAATACTAAAAGGCAACATAACTTTCTCATTTTGTAGTATGGTTTTTTGGGTTGAAATTTATCTTTATAGAAGTTGATTTGCTAGGTTTGCCAAACCTGAACGTTCTCCTTTTTCCAGTGTGATATGAGCATATAATGGATTATCTTGAACCCTGTCAATCAAGTAAGATAATCCATTTGACTGTGAATCTAAATATGGAGTATCAATTTGATAAATATCTCCAGTGAATACTATTTTAGTTCCTTCACCTGCGCGAGTAATGATAGTTTTTATCTCATGCGGTGTCAGATTTTGTGCTTCATCTATAATAAATAGAATATTTGAAAGACTTCGTCCTCTTATATAGGCCAATGGGACAATTACCAACTTTTCAAAAGCAATCATATCATTTATCTTCTTATATTCCTTGTCAGACTCTTTCCATTGGTTCTGGATCATTTTCAGATTATCCCACAAAGGTTCCATGTATGGGTTAATTTTAGATTTAATATCACCTGGAAGAAACCCAATATCTTTGTTACTCAGCGGAACAATTGGCCTAGCTAAATAAATTTGGCTATATAGTGACTTTTGCTCTAAGGCAGCAGCCAGTGCCAATAACGTTTTCCCTGTTCCAGCAACACCTTGAATTGAAACCAAGGGTATGGATGGATTTAATATTGCATTAATTGCAAAAGACTGTTCGGCATTTCTTGCCTTTATTCCATAAGCGGTTGTTTTTCCAATCTTTTCGATTTTTTCACTAAGTGGGTTAAAATAACACAAAGCTGAAGAATAATCGTTTTTAAGTATGAAGTAGTGATTTGCTCTTGGCTTTGATTTAAAAAGTGATTTATATGAAACAACTCCTTTCTTTAATAATTCATCCAACACACTCGCTTTGACATCATCAAAATTTGTAATACCGGTATAAAGACTTTCTACATTTTTTATTTTCCCAGTTTCATAATCTTCTGCAGGCATGCTCATCGACTTGCTCTTCAATCTAAGATTTACATCTTTTGTTACAAGAATTACATTTCGTTCGGTATGTTGTTCCTTCATTGCCAATGCGGCATTTAAGATTCTAAGGTCCGACTTACGTTCACCAAAAATGAGCTGAGCATCCATACTAGCCTCCTCTTTCATTATCACTTTAAACTTACCTTTGTTTTTTCCAGGAATAGGCAACCAATCATTTAGATGGTATTCACCGGAGAGTATATCCAAGTGGCGAATAAATTCTCTTGCTTCAAAATTTAATAAATTGTTCCCTTTTTTAAAGTTATCTAATTCTTCTAACACCGTAATCGGAATTGCAACATCATGTTCGCCAAAATTATTTATAGCATTATGGTCATATAAAATTACGGATGTGTCGAGAACAAAGATTTTAGTTGCCTTAGTAGCAATTTCTGACTTTACAGATTGGATTCGTGGCCTCTTAATAGTAGTACTTTTTTTATTCACTTTTCGTTCTTGAATAATTTGGATTCTAATGCAATTATTTTAATCATTCAATATTAAGGTAAGTGTTGAAGAATAATATTAATATTATAATAACTATTCAGTTCGATTTTTATCTCGGTATATCTAGGACATTAATTTGCCTTATTCCTGTTATATTATCTTTAGTTAAAATTATAATTACGTAATTGTTAGTGTAAAGATAATTTCTATCAAACACTATAAATTTCATCAAACGAAGGCCAAAAATAAATTATTTAGTAATATAAAAATTGTTGATTTGAATTAATGTATTTATACTGAATTCAAAATCACAAACATCAATTATTATTTTGACTTTATATTAAAAAAACAAAAACTTCAAAAATGATAGAAGAGAATGCAATTACAATAGCGGATGAAATAATTTTGTTAATTAACTCTAATGGAGGTTCTGAGTATATAGGCGAACCCGTGACAAAATTTGAGCACATAATTCAGAGCGCCATGATTGCAGAAGAAATGGGGCTATCGAATGAAATTGTTATTGCCGCTATGCTTCATGATATTGGACATATAATTGAGGAGGCCTCAGACTCAAATTCTATGGATTGCTTTGGTATAAGAGACCACGAAACAATTGGGGCAGCATATTTAAAATCAAAAGGATTTTCAGAATGCATTTGCCAATGTGTTCAAAATCATGTTTCGGCGAAAAGATATCTTTGTTATTTAGAAAAGAGCTATTATAACCAACTTTCTGAAGCGAGTAAAAAAACTCTTGAATTTCAAGGCGGTATAATGTCTGAATCAGAAGCGATTCAGTTTCAACTTAACCCTTTTTTCAAAGAAATAATTATTGTTCGTAGAATCGATGAATTAGCAAAAAAGGAGAACCTTACCTACCCACCTTTAAAAAAGTATCGCAATAAAATTATCTATCACCTTATAAACAAAGAATCTTTTGAGTAAGCTTAAAATTAAAATGGTAGTTTTTGATATGGCTGGTACTACCGTGGATGAAGAAAACCTAGTATATCACACCATTCACCAATGCCTTAAGGATGAAAATATTTTCTGTTCCTTTGAAACAGTGCTTGTATTTTGTGCAGGTAAAGAGAAGAAAGATGCAATTTGTTCCATTTTAAAGGAATTAGTAGTGGATTATAATGAAATGATGATTGAAAGAATTCATTCTTCATTTCAAGAAAAATTGAAATCGAATTATCAAATAGCAGATATACATCCAATGCCATTTGCTGAAGAGGTTTTTAGTACTCTACGTAATCAAGATATCAAGGTAATACTTAACACTGGTTATTCGCTTGAAGTGGCTAACTACTTGCTTAATCGGCTTGGTTGGACTGTTGGAGAAACGATTGATGGGCTAATTACAGCTTCGGATGTTGTTAATTCAAGACCTGATCCGTCTATGATAATACTAGCTATGGCTCAACATCATATTTTAGATCCGACCCAAGTAATAAAAATTGGGGATTCTATTATTGATATTGAAGAAGGGATAAATGCCAAATGTGGCAAGTCGATAGGAATAACTACAGGCGCGCACACTTATGAGCAACTAAGAAGTGCCAATCCTGATTTTATAGTTAGTAATTTAGAAGAAATAATAAAGCTTCTTTAATGTTTATTAGCAAGCCAATCAGGGAAAGCCGTTTTTTAGCGAAATGGCTTAATTCATCAGCATTTGTTTTTGCTCTATTGTTGTCCATTTCCTCATTTATGATTTACTGCTGCATGTATGGTTTTCGCAAACCTTACACAGTAGGTTTATATCAGAATGTTTTTTTTCTTGGTGTTTCTTATAAGGTTTGCTTGGTAATAGCTCAGGTTGTTGGTTATATGATTAGCAAGTTTTACGGAATAAAATTCATTTCGGAACTCGAGCCCCAAAAGCGTGCCTCATATATAATAATCGCAGTGCTCTTAGCTTGGTTTTCTTTGTTATTATTTGCAATAATCCCAGCACCATACAATATCTTTTGTATGCTATTAAATGGATTACCGTTAGGTGTGATTTTTGGATTGGTATTTGGTTTTTTAGAAGGACGCAGAACTACGGAAATACTAGGTGCCTTTCTTGTATCAAGCTTCATCTTCGGTTCTGGATTCGCCAAATCGGTAGGCAAATGGTTGCTTTTAGAGAAAAATGTATCCGATTGGTGGATGCCCTTTATAGCCGGTTCATTATTTATTTTGCCACTACTAATTTTCGTACGTATTTTAAGCCATTCCTATGCACCAGATCAAACAGATATTGATCAACGTGCTATTCGAAATCCTATGACAATAGCAGATAGAAAAAACTTTTTTCGTGAGTTTAAATGGGCAATTATACCCGTGGTAATTACATATTCTTTTTTCACAGTGGTCCGCGACTTTAGTGAAGACTTTGCCAATGAATTATTTATTGAATTGGGCTATCAATCTCAAGTTGGCATTTTTGCTCAAATTAGCACCTTTATTTCACTTATAATTTTAATTGTTTTGGGCTCATTTTTTCTTATCAAGAGCAACGTAATAGCATTTTATACAGCCCATTCACTAATTATCGTTGGTGTGATTTTATCCATTTTAACCACTCTGCTTTTTAATTCCCATTACATTTCACCAATTGTTTGGATTGTAACAGCAACATGTGGTTTATATATGGCCTATTTGCCATTTAACTGTATTTATTTTGAACGTTTTATTTCTGTATATAAATTAAAGG
Source organism: uncultured Bacteroidota bacterium (assembly GCA_903897855.1). GTDB lineage: Bacteria > Bacteroidota > Bacteroidia > UKL13-3 > UKL13-3 > CAINMV01. The sequence goes on from CAIUDH010000038.1 coordinate 10,847, forward strand.
GCAATGTTGGATATTTAATGTACATAGCAGATGCCTTCGGTTATTTGGGTACCATTTTAGTACTAATCATAAAAGAATTTGTATCATTTAAAGTAAAGTGGGTGTCTTTTTTTTCTTATTTGTACTATTTTGAAGGCGTATTAGGGATAATACTGATTAGTGTTACAATCTATTTTCATTATAAAAAGTTAAATAGCAAAACATATCAATATGACTAAAAATGCTATAGTGGTAGGAGCTGGTATTGCAGGCCTTGCCATTGCAAGAGCACTTTCACTGAAAGGATATCAGGTGGATGTTTTTGAGAGGTCAGAAAGAGCTGTAGGTGCATCCATACGAAATTTCGGAATGATATGGCCTATTGGTCAAGCCGCAGGTATTCAATACGAGCTCGCAATGCGCAGTAAGGGAATTTGGCAAGAAATAGCTAAAAAGGTTGGCTTCGGTTATAACCAAACAGGGAGCCTTCATGTTGCATACAATAATGAAGAATGGGAAGTAATACAAGAACTTTATGAGTCCTTCATTAGTGAAGGCAGAATTGTAGAATTACTTAGCAAGGAATTGGTGATTAATAAATTTCCAGAAATAAAATCTAAGAATTTATTTGGTGCATTGTATAGCGGTGCAGAGGCCATTATTAATCCTAGGTTGGCTATCCCTTTGATGGCTAGTTATCTCAACGAATCTTTAAATATTCAGTTTAAATTTGGAAAGTCGATATTGCATGTAGAGAATAACTTGGTTTTCACTACTGATAAGATTCACCAGGCTGATTTAATAGTTATTTGCAATGGTGCCGATTTTGAAACGTTATACCCATCCATATTCCAATTGCAACCCATCACCAAGTGTAAATTACAAATGATGCGTTTCAAAAGCAGAGATGCCAATTATGATATTGGCACATCACTTTGTGGGGGACTTTCTTTAATACATTATGATAGCTTCAAGGTTGCACCTTCGCTTCAAAAATTAACAGAGAAATACCAACAGGAAATGCCAGAATACTTGTCGCATGGTATCCATGTAATGGTATCTCAAAATGAACTTGGTGAGTTAACTGTTGGTGATTCTCATCTATATGGATTAACGCATGACCCATTTGATCAAGCAGAAATAAATATGCTTATTCTAAAATATTTGCAAAATTTTTGCAGTACAAAGAGCTGGGACCTTCTGCAATCTTGGAATGGCATTTACGGAAAGCTAACCAATGGAGCTTCACATATGTTCATGGAAGTGGAAAAAAATGTTTTCGTTTTTAATGGGCTTGGAAGTAGTGGTATGACCTTAAGTTTTGCTACGGCTGAAATGGTATTAGAATCAATTTGAGTTAAATTAAATAGCTGCTATAACAGAGATTACAATACTTCTTCCTGTTCCATTAATACCGCTTCCATGTGTTCGATAATCTGCGTTTAAAATATTCTGAATTCCAAGGTTAAATGTAAAATGCTTCAAGGAATAATTTCCAGAGATGTTTATTATATTCCAGCCTGGTGTTCCACCTTTCTGTATTCTATTATCATCCTTATCACCTTGTGCTAATCTAGTCTGAGCCAGCGCATATTGATGTTCAATGCTTAACATCATATTCTTGTGATTGTAGGAAAGCACTGAAAAACCATTGATTGGTGGAATCCTTCTCATCGGTTCATTTCTGGAAATATTCTGACCATAAGTATATGTTGCATTCGACCTTACTTGAAACCTATTCGATATTTTATACTGTATTCCACCTTCAATTCCTTCGACAAATGATTCTTGATTATTTTCCTTAATATATACATTATACCCACCAACAACGGCACCAGGAACTTGAACTCGGCTTATTAAATTGGAAAGTTTCATATAAAAAACACTCACGGTGGCTTCTATAATTCGAGAATTTAGATGGTAGCCAATTTCTGTATTATAAGACTTTTCAGGTTTTAAATTTGATGCTGGAACTTCATATCGAAAATCAACCAATCCTAAAGTACCCATATCATCTATATTAGGAATTCGATAACAATTACTGAACGATATATAAATATTTTGAAAGTTATTAATTGGATATAAGACTGCCAGATTTCCAACCAATGATGATGGTGTTACCTTAACTTCACCTAAGCTTAAGCTGGAAGTTGAGGTGTCCTTTATCATTACCTTATATCTATTATACCTAATCCCAGTTTCTATTTGGAATTGGTTTATTTTAATATGATGAAGGGAATAAACTGAAGAATTTATTGTGATTGAATTATCGGGGTATAATCCTCTCAAATAAATTGTATTGTTATTTAAAATGGTCGTTTGGCTCTTTTTGCTATTCACTTTATCATAATAAAATTCAAGACCGCTATTACATTTCCAGTTTTTAGAAATATCCGATACTATATCTAGGGTTAAACCAGCAGTACCTACTTTATCTTCATCAATAAATTTATTAATATTACCATTTTTATGATAGCTTCTCCTTTCCAGGCTACTTTGCAACGAAGAAATAATTGAAATCTTTTCATACAATTTATTCTTTCCTTCCTTTTCCCATTTCATGTAGGCCAGTTGTCTTCTTTGTGGTGAGAAAATATAGTATTCATAGTTTTCTAATTTAACTCGGTAGTAAAGCGGAACATTTTTTTGTTCTAATTGTTGTATTGATACAGTGAGTATTGAACTGGTCCCTGTTTTCAGTTTGAGTTTAACATTCATCGAATTCTCCTTATAACCCGATGGAGATTGCAGTCCTGTGGTATCACCTCCAATAAGGTCGCCAAAGTTCCTCAGCGTACCGGAAATTAATAAGCCAACATTTTTACTCTCATATATTAGTTCACCATGGCTAGTGAATTCCATTTTTTGAGATACGGCTTTTAATATCACATTTGCCCCAAATTCATTTTTTGTTCGGAACGAAGGCTCTTTAGTAAATAATTGAATGGCACCACCCATGGCATCCGACCCATATTGAACGGAGCCTGTACCTCTAGTAACCTCTATTTTAGAAATGGAATAAACATCAATGGTATTCAGATATTGATTGGGTCCGTATCGATAAGTAGAATTATTCAACCTAATTCCATCAACAAGAAAGAGTATTTGATTGCCTGTTAACCCTCGAATAAAAGGCGATCCTCCTCCATGATTCGTTTTTTGAATAAATAATCCAAGATTCCCACTCAATGCTTCTGGAGTGCTACGTAAACCGCGATTGATAATTTCTTTTTGAACAACTAAATTAGATGAATAGGGTATGTTTTTAATTTCACTTGAATTTCTTGTAGCAGTAACTATCACTGCATTAATGTTAATTGTTGTATCTGGTTTTTGAGTAGGCTTTGACTGAGCACTCGCAATTATTGGCATTACAATCGTAAATAATAAAGAATATATTTTCATGGCTATTCTATTTTCTATAATGATTTTTCCGAATTTCATCTTCCTCATCCATTGGTGGTCCTTGAATAACTTTTTTCCAATCCACATTTCGAGGGTAATTTTTCATTGCTTTGTTAACATCAAAAACCCTTGTATCATGCATTATTAATGTATATGGAGTATAATCAGGAATGGGGGTGAAAAAATCTTGCAGTAAGGTTGCTGTGGCATCGTATTGATTCACATAGGGAACATCTAATACATTGTAAATAGTTTTTAAAATTGAACCAAAGCTAGCATGTGTATGACTCACATAACCCTTTTTCACATAGGGGCCAGCCATCATCAAAATACTTCGGTGAGCATCAATATGATCAACGCCTCCTTGTGGATCATCTTCTGTGATAATTACAAGCATACTGTCCCAATATTCAGTTCTTGAAAGAAAATGAAGAATTCTTCCGATTGCAAGATCATTATCAGCAACAAAAGAATGAGGATAATAGTATCCATCTTCAACTCTTGGAGAGGCGGTATGATCATTAGGAATTTGAATTGCAATTAATGAAGGCATGGTATCCTTTCCTGTAATCCATTTATTGGTAAATTCTTGTTCGAATTGGTTCATTCTAAACTGATCGGGGATATTGGTATTGAAACCAGCATAATTATGACTTGTTCTTGAATAGAGTGCTTTCTGCATCGGAACCATAACGAGGTGGCCAGCTCCTGTAGCAGTATCCATTGCTTCTTCTCTAACATGAGCCGTTTCGTTGGCTTCTCCGAAATTATAAAATGATATATTACTTCTTTCCAACGCTTCCCATAAACCTCCAATTTCGGCATAGTCTTCTGGGTCAATACTACCTGTTGATCCAGGAAATCTTCTTCCAGGAGCATTAGAAAATAAACGAGCTGACTTAGAAACGCTGGAATTCGTTTCTACCCATTCATTCGGGATTACACCCACCATCCAATGGTGCCCATGAATAGATGCATCACTTTCGCAATAGAAATTATCACTAAAGGCAAATTGTTCGGCAGCCTTTTTATGGTTAGGCGTAATTGATAAATTAGGGTATTTCTTTTGGAGTGAGTCAGGAATTGTATACTCACAATTGACACCAAAACGAGCTAGTGTGCTATCACCATGAGCATTTTTCATTTGACCAAAAACCTCATCATAGGTTCTATTCTCTTTTGTTATATATACAATATATTTAATTGGGCTTTTACGCACCCCTGGTGTTGGAGGCAACGGATTGCTTACATCATCCAGAATTGATTTCTTTTTAAAAGTATTATTCAAAGTTTGTGAAGTATAATGCTCAAGTTCCAGGCTAGTTGGCATTGGTACTCTTTGAAAACTTGCTAACTGAATATCTCCAATATAGGTGCCTTGAGGAGGTTTTACAAATCCATTTCCTCCATTGGGGCCGGCTCCTAAACCACGGCATGAAATAATATAAATTTCCTTTTCATTTTTTGACAACTTCACTTTTGATGTCCCCCAGCCCGCTGGAATCAGACCTTTGGTTTTCCCACTTTCGATATCGATGACAGCTACTGCATTAAATCCAAGTAGTGCCACATATAGCGTTTTTTCATCTTGACTCATTTCAATACCAAAAGGTAGTAAACCACGGTATTTATCAATAAGCGAATCTACCTTTATAGGTATTTGACGTACTATCTTATGATTTTTGTAATCAATAACTGAGATATTATCATTGGTAGCATTAGTTACATAAGCGAAATCCTTCCCAACGGCAATTGAGTTTGGACTTGCCCCACCAACTACTTCAGCGCTTTCAATCATTTCACCTATTTGATATCCCGTTTTAAATTTATCTACTACCTTATCATTTAAAAGATTAATAGTAAAAACACTCATTGCTTCTGAAGCTCGTGGATCACCCACACCCGGTATCTCTCTTCCTTCAACAGTAGTTCCTTCAATCGATTCTTTAGAATCATTGGCATAAGGGTGCCTTGAAATCATCATTGAGTCAGCGTTTTTTTCATTGGCACCTTTGATGACAGGATAAGCATACATTCCAACATTGGCAACGAAAGCCCATTTTTTATCTGGACTTAATGCCAAACCAAAGGGCAATCGCCCCACAGGAATTGATGATTTTAATTTTCTTTTATTAAGGTCATAGCGTACCATTCTATAATTAGCCCTATCTAGAATAAGCAACTCTTGCTGTTCTTCATTCATTAGCAAGTCGGCAGTAAAACTATCCTCGTACTTATGGTTATTAATTATACCATCAAGAGAAATAGTATCGATTAGTTTTAGTGAATCAATATCATAAACAATAACACAACCATTATCTCCCCCACTTAAATAGGCTGTTCTTGAATCCGCTGCAATTGCGATTCCCATGAATGATCCATGTTTCAATGGAGATTTAATTTTTCCATCATAGGAAGGCACTCTTATACTTTGCAAAGAAACCAGATCAATAATAGTAAATACGCCATCATGTAATGTAACTGCTTTTTTACCATTTGGTGTAATGGCCATTCCAAACGGATCATGTGTAATTCGTATAAAGTCGCCAGCAGGAGATACATAGCGGCCACTTGCCAAAACAGACACTCCATTTTCATTGATAGCGCAAAAACTATCAACGCCAGGAACCTGTAAAATAGGAACTAAGCTTTGAGCGCTGCCAATAGTTAAAAAAAATAACATTGAAGAAATAAATATTGAGAGGATTTTCATGATGATAGCAACGGATTAAATAAATAAAGGAACCACTCGTATTAAGTGATTCCTTTATTAAAATTTAAGAAAAAAACTATTTAATTAACCACATTTTTTCATTGATGTCGTCTCCACCTGGAAATTGAGAAGAGATCGCGGCTTTAACGTTTGTGCCATTTTGTGCTGACTCCGATGAAGGATATTGGAAGCGAAATGGAATACGCTGGCTATTGGCTGTACCTGGTCCTACATGAAATGCAGGAGTAGCGGTACGACGCCAATTATAATAGGCTTCAGGACCACTATTTTGGAAAAACGCAAGATACTTTTGAGTTATTATTTGCGCTAAACCGGCGGCACTATTTCCAGCATATTTTATAGTTGGCTGAGCATAAAAAGTAGTCCAATCATAATTAATTGTATATGTGTTGTAATCAAATACAGTTCCACCTTTCTTTTGGAAAGTAACAGTGTTGGTACCATTGGTTATTCCAAAAAATCCGATACTTGCCTGAAGGCCTTTTGTATACCAGCTTTCAGCATCTCCAGTAATCCATCCACGATTGATGGCTTCTGAAATATTGAAACACATTTCTGGGTATCCGATTTGAATTGTATTTTCAGCAGTATAGGTTCTGTAATAACGATTTCTGTTTATAAAAGAATATAAACCAACCAATGCTTTAGTGGACATAGTTGCTAAGTCTTCACCACTACCTGCTCCATTAAAAGCAGCAAAGGTATTTGGTGCTGCTCCTGCTCTAACCAAAGAGTCAGCTGGTTCTGCAACATAAAATGTTCTAGGGTCTTTATTAGCAACTAAAGTATTTAGATAGGTTGACGACATATTGTAACGAGTCGCATCAAAACCATAATAATCAGGACTAGTTGGATATTTATTATATTGTGCATTTGGAACAAATGACATATTTTCAGACATGCTAGTGAACAAAGGATACTTAACAGCGTTTCCAACAATATCATTAAACTGTTGCTTAATGTTTAAGTCAGCCTCTTGATCATGCTTGCTCAATTGAACTAATACGCGCAATCTGAATGCATTAATAGCTTTGCGCCATTTATTCAAATCGTTATTGAAATAAAAATCACCAGACAAAAGGTAACCGCCTTTTGATGTTAAGGTGCTCATCTCATTGTTAGACTCTTCCAACCAAACCAAAATTTGTTTAAATACTTCCTTTTGAGAGTCATACTTAGGTTTTGTGTTTTCAATACCTTTCAATGCTTCCGACATCGGAATATCACCTACTTGCATTGTTAAGTTGTAATAAAGATATGCTCTTAAAAATTTACCTAAAGCAGTATATGAATTTGGCGCAGGAATGTTTTTTACGGCCTCATCTTCCATTCTTAAAACATTGTTTAAAACCGAGTAAGTACCGTATGAAGCTCCAGTCCATGAATATTCCTGATTTCCATAATAATTATAATTACAACAATAGAACTGATTCCAACGTTGAGTAGAAGTAAAGGCATCTTGAGTAATATCATTTAATATACCATTCAGAATTAAATTTGGAGGAACGCTAGTTGGACGGTTTTTATCCGATTCAAGTGAATTAAAATCTTTTTTGCAACCTGTACTAGCAAAGAACAAGGTAACAGAGATTAATATTAATAATAAATTTTTCATATTTTGTGATTAGTTTAAAATGTTAGGTTTAAGTTTACACCATAACTTCTCATAGTTGGCGTTTGAAGGTTAGTCGATGATTGGTTTGCGAATTGATCAATATCTACATCTTTAAATTTATTGTCTTTCATAAAGTATAAAACGTTACGAGCAACAAAAGAAATTGATGCAGTTTGTATTGAAGCTTTATGAACTAAAGTTGAAGGAAGGTTGTACGTAAGCACTACTTCTCTTAATTTAGTATATGTTTTGCTCATCATGTTCGCCTCAGGAATACTATTCAAACGACTTACATAATCTTGTGCAAATGTTTTAGTTTCATTGTTTTTAAATTGAAGTTCATTGTAATTAATTATTTCCCCTGTTGTTGGATCATATTTAATAGCACTAGTACCAGAAACTTGAACTCCTTCACCTAAATATGATTTTACTCCTAAAGCATCTTGATCGCGAGCAATTCCTAAGGCACCTTCGGTAGTTTCAATATTTCTTCCGCCTTGCATTGTTTTCTTTCTAACATAGTCTTCCATAATACCACCTACACGGCCATCAAATTGAAATCCAAGATTAAAGTTTTTGTAACCAACTTTATTGTATATACTCCAAACCCAATCAGGATTTGAATGACCAGCAAACTGTGCAACAGGTAGAATTATTGGTCGGCCACCTCCATCATTGATTACTTGACCATCTTGAGTGCGGGCAAATTTGCGAATCCAAACTTCATCAGTGCGGCTTCCTACTTTATAAAAAGTATTAATCGTTTTCAATCCTTCTGGTAATTCCAAGAATTTTTCTGTAAACTTCGACCAGTTACCTACTATATCCCAGGTAAATCCGTGATTGTTTTTCACAGGCGTGCCTGTAATAGTAAATTCAGCCCCTGTCTTTTTGGTTTTTGTTGCATTAATGATATTGTTTACATATCCTGATGCTTGAGAAATTCCTTGGGTGAAAATTTGAGGACCATCAACGTAATTAAAGTATGCAAAGTCAAACCCAAGTCTTTGCTTTAACATTTTAAGTTCCAAGCCAGTTTCAAAGTTGGTACGATTATCTGGTTTAATGTTTGCATCAATTAGATTTGTTGAGTATCTTGATTCGGTAGTGTTATTATAACCAGTAGCAGTGCTGTAAACATTATTGAAAGCATAAGACGGTCCACCATAAGAAGAACTATATTCTGAGCCATAACCTAATGGATATGAGTTGTTTGGTGTAGCGCCAATTGTATTTGAAACAAAAGCACCTCCACCTCTACTTTGTGCATATGATGTTCTAACTTTTACATAGTTGATTGATTTAGGCATTTTTATATAGTCACTTACAATAGTATTCGCACTCAAAGAAGGATAGAAGAATGTGTTATTCGTATTGGTTAATGCTGAAAGCTTGTCAACCCTTCCGGTGGTATTTAAATTCAAATATTTACCTACTCCTATATCAAATGAATAAAACGCGCTTTTTACAATCATTTCAGAATTAAAGCTATACGCTTTTACAGGGTTTTTGCTATTCGAAAATGCATATACATTAGGAACATTCATATAATCTGTAGTTACAAAGCTTGAAGCATATTGAAAGTATCTGATGTTACCTCCGGCGAATCCGCTAATATTAATTAAGTTTGCAATTTTAGGTGTATTTAATTTTAAGATTGCCTCAGTATTGTTCTCAAACAAAGCACGCTTGTCTTCTCTGTAATCACCTAGCCCTTCCTCACGGCCATATGGGTGTGCAGAAAATGGCATCTTCTCAGTTCTAGTTAGGTTATAAGTTGTTACGGAAGTACGACCCATTAATTCAAGATAATCGTTAAACTTATAGTTTAAGTTAGTATAACCGTAAATATCATTTTTGTAATGACCTCTTAGCCACTCGTAACTCATGAAGTACGGGTTATGATAACGTTGATATTCTTCGTAGTTACTTTGAACATTCTCTTTTCCTGGTTGCCAGTAGTTCTTCATATCATCAATATTCCAATCAGCTCCTCCCCAAATTGTAATATTATAAATCACACTATTCGGGCCATAGTTAACATCTGGAATGTTATCTGTGAATTGTCTATTGTAATTTAAGTTCGCATCTAATTTTAACTTTTTACTAAACTGAATTGAATTTGATAAATTAAAATTTATAGTTTGCAAATCAGTGTTAGGGATAATACCTTTTTGGTAAGAGTTAGAAACCGAAAAGCGCAAGTTATATTTATCACCACTTGATGAAACAGCAACGCTATTATTATTTAGAACACCTGTTCTTACAAATCTTTCCAAGTTGTCTGTACCTCTTGCAGTCCAAGGTGTAGGAACTCTATTTCCTGTAACAGGATCGATGGGGCTATCATATTGCGGAATTAACTGTCCTGAGAACTTTGGTCCCCAAATATCATAATCTCCATCATTAATACCTGCACCTTTGCCGTCAACAAATCCATATGCGCCGTGGTCGCCAGGACCGTACAAATCTTGAGTTCTTGGCAATGCAATGAATCCTTTTTGAAACATAGTACTGCTGTTAAATTCAACAGAAACCCCTTTTTTGTTTTTTGTTCCTTTTTTAGTAGTGATGATGATTGCTCCGTTTTGTCCCCTATATCCATATAATGAAGATGCAACAGGGCCTTTTAAAACGGTATAGCTTTCGATATCATCAGCATTTATATTCCATGTGTCAGAATTGATTGGAACCCCATCAACAACATATAAATAAATTGCACCACCACGAAGTAAAACCTGAGGATTACCTAGCAATTCAGACGATGCGCCTACGGTTAATCCGGCAACTTTACCAGTTAATCCATTTATGGTGTTTGGCTCTCTTGCTTTCAATAAATCGGCTCCACTTACCTCTTGAGAAGCATAACTAATAAGCTTCTTCTCTTTTCTTACACCTAATGCAGTAACAACAACATCAGATATTTTCATAATATCTTCAATCATTATTATTGTGTAATTCGTGTTTCCTTCGATAATCGTTTGATACGCCTTAGAATAGCCAATGTAGTTAACCTCTAGAACGTCTCCAACACTGCAATTAAGGCTGAATTCACCATTCTCATTAGTAACTGTTCCGAAATTTGTGTTTTTTACAGAAACAGTTGCTCCAATAAGACCAGCCTGATCAAGCGAATCGATAACTTTTCCTTTAATTGCTTGCTTTGGAGCTTGGGCTGAAAGGAAGTTTGAAAAAGCTAATGCAGAAAACAGCATTAGTAATCTTAAATAATGTTTAAGGTGATGCATATAATTTTGATGATTTTAAAATTTTTCAAAAGTATATCGGTGTTATTAACGAAAAATTATACTAATTTTATGTTATTTGGCCCTAAGTTACTTTTAAGTAACCTTGATTTAATGCAATTGTAATAAATTAGAAATTTTAGAGCTATTAAATTGTGTTTCAATTTTTAAATTTCTAGCAATTAATAAAATACCATAACTTTTACTAGACCAGCATCTCTATGCACATTTAATTAAATTACTTTAATAGCAGATGCTATAAATTTTGATAGGAAATTTGATTAGGAATCGTTAATGACAAATCCTATTCAGAAGTTGCCAATGAAATGGCATGATGAAATTTTATGATAACTGAGAGAATATATAATCCTCAATTTTAATATTTTTTAAACTTAAAAAGTAATTTGCATCTCTTTAAATACTTCGTCAATACACTGAATAAGTTTATCAATATCGGCAAGAAATAGTTGGCCTATATTCCCAATCCTAAAGCAGTCAGTATCGGATAATTTACCTTGGTAAATTACTTGACCACGCATGTGAAGTTTTTCGTAAAATTGAACAAAATCAAAATTGACATGCGTGGGGAAAAGGAATGAGGTTATGATATATCCTTGATCCTTTTTTTCGAGATATGTCTTTAATCCAAGTGTTTCTGTGCCTTCAATCAAACGTTGGTGATTTTTTTGGTACCTCAATGATCGCTGAGCTATACCTCCTTCTTCCTTTAATGCGGCTATCGACGTTTGAAAAGCCAAAATTGCTTGTATTGGTGGAGTGAACCGAAACGAATTACTATTTCTCATGTACTTCCACTGAGCATAAAGATTAAGAGCAACTGACCGTGCATATTCTTGGCATCCAATAAGAGAACTCACTTTAAATATAACAAAGGAAAAGCCAGGTACTCCTTCAATACATTTATTCGATGAGGAAATTAAAAAATCGATATCTAAAAACTTTATATCTATTGGCACTGCTCCGAAACTACTCATGGCGTCTACAATAAAAATTTTATTGTATTGGTGCGCTAATAGTCCAATACTTTCAATATCATTAAAAATACCTGTTGTGGTTTCGCAATGAATTATGGCAATATGAGTGATAGAATGATCAGTTTTTAATAAAGCTTCTGTATCAAAAGCAGGTGGAACGATATTTTCTCTATAACGTAAAACCGTGGTTTTGATACTATAAACGTTTGCCATTTCGACTATTCTATCGCCATAGGCTCCATTAGTTATAATCAATAAATGACCTTCTTTGGGTATCGCAGTTGATATTACGGATTCTACCCCAAAGGTTCCTGAGCCTTGCATCAATACTGTATCATAACCATCTTCTGGAATTACGCCAGCCAATTGCAATAACTCTTCTCTAATTTCCTTTACAACGCTTATAAATTCCTTGTCACGAGAGCCCATATCGTGAAGCATCGCTTCCTTTACAGTTTGTTTCGTGTTTAAAGGGCCGGGGGTGAATAGTTTATTGTCCATTTTTCTGTAAAATTACAAACTTGATATTTCTTTTTGCAGTAACCCAATATGCCTGTCGATTTCCTCTAAAATTGGCCAACATTCCCAAACGCCTTCAGCTATGTAGTCCGCTCCTGCATCAAGTAGTTTTTGTTCAGCTAAGGCTAATTTTCCTTTCAACCACATTGTATCTGCAGTTTCCATTTCTGTTAAAGAGAGACCCACTTCATTTCCAGATGCTGTTAAGCCAATTGTCCATAAGCCCGCATTTATTCCCTCTTCTATGTCGGCAACGGTATCCCCAATTTTCACAATGGCTGATAATGGAAATACATTCATTCTTTCGCAATTCTTAAAAATCATCCAAGGCGCAGGCCGCCCAACAGATACATCTGAAGAATTGACAATGGAGTCAGGAATCAAGCCAGCAGCCGTAGTAATGGGTAATATATTTTCCATCATTTCATCAACATATCCTGTGGTAGTACCCACCTTTATTCCTTGCTCCTTTAAAGATTTTATTAATGCTATTGCACCAGGAATAGGCTCACTATAATTGCTAACTATTTTGGCAAGCGCCGGATTCAAATCAGCATAAATGGCTTCCACATCCGACTCGTCTGGATGTATACCATACTTCTGTTCCCATTGTTGCTCAACTGATTTTAATCTAATTAACGCACGAACATGATCTTTTTTTGCTAGTCCCATGGGACCTCTAGCTTCTTCAACACTAATAAAAATTCCAAGTTGTGAAAAAACCGCTACAAATACTTGAGTAGGAGCAATGCATCCAAAATCTATTAAGGTTCCTGCCCAGTCGAAGATCACAGCCTTAATATTTTTAAGTTTATTCATTGTCATTTAAGCAAATGGATTAATTGATTATAAATTCGTTTCAAAATTCTACAATAGAAAATTCTAATCCAATTCTTTTGCAAGAATTAATGATAATTTATCATTTCGATTTGATTATATGTTAGTCATTATCCAATGATAAAATTTGAAGGTTGACAGACTAAGATTTACTTTAATTCAATTTAAGATGAACTCTACATTGCGGAATTGTGAAAAAAATATAATGTAACATTATTAACCCGAGACCTATCTAAATTATATAGTCAAAAAAATGTTTAATATTTTAAATGCTAACAACTAACTTGTAATTGCAACATTATATTTTCAGAATAACAAACAAGTTTAACACAAAAAAATATTACCCTGAGGAAAAATTCCAATTGACTGATGTCCTTCTATGTGTATTCTATTTTCTTAGATAAGAAAATAGACTTATATTTAACACTATTGTTTAAAAGGAATATCTGTAAAAATGCCATTATCAACGCTAATTATTCTTCCGTTCGACATTAATTTAAATTTAAAATTACCTGAAATTATTTTATTTATTATGTCATATTTTGTAATATTAACATAACCTTGATTATTAATATCAGAGAAATAATGTTCTAAATTATTGCCATCTAGTAATGAAAGCACTGCATAATTTGAATTGATGCCGTCAATATTGAACATTCCTTTATCAGTTATACTTTTAAGAAATATTGTCAATCTACCAGTGTTACTTGAAGTATCGTCAGTAAACTTTCCGAAACTCATAAGTGTTAATTCATCGGGGCTAATTCCTCCTCTGTTTGCAAAATAATCAATTCCTCCAACAGCTTTTGCTTGATTTGAATTTGATGATGTTGATTTCCAATTTTTATTAACAGAACTATTAATAATAACTTTTGCACTAAATCCTATACTATCTGATGCAAAATCGGCTGCAGGTTTAGTGCGAGTTTTTTCCTTATTGCATGAGGTTGATAAAATCGATAAAACAAAAAAAACAAAAAACAAAGATTTCATTTTAATTTTCTTTTTTATTATAAAACACTTGATAAGCTTGCAGCCAAAGTTTATGGAACAAAGTAGGTGCCAAATAACAATGTTTCAAATGTAGCAAAATTTTGCTTACTGCAATTTGGTTAGGTGCTTTTATTGGAAATTCCGACAAGATTGACCACCCATTTTCGAAAACCACTGACCACCTGAAGCAAAATTTGATTAACATTATAAATAGCGGGTTGTAGGTTGTAAAACAATCTTTTTTCTTGGTGGTCAATCACGAATGAAAATAGGTGGTCAATGCCACCGAATTTTCCAACTATTAAAAAATTGTACTTATTTAGAAATTTGCATAACACCATCATAAACATGTTGCGGATATCTGATTGAGCCGCCTACTTGAAAAAAATCAATTTTACCTGCTTTTCGCATCTTATGAAGCGTAACAGTCGAAACGCGCAAACGTTTCGAAATCTCCTTTTCGGTATATAACCGGTTATTTAATATTTGCATTTTAATAATATGAGCTATTTAATAGACAGTAAAATTACATAATTCTACTATATTATACACAAATAAAGATTTACACATTCTATGCCAATTATTGACAATATTTGTCATTCACCAAATTAAATTTGAATTAATTTATCTCTAAAACTTTATTAATGTGAATGAGTTGATGAAAAGACAGCAAAACAAGAAGGCCACATATCGCATAGATACATGGCCTAAATTTGAATATTGTACAGTTGTTTTGTACAGTTGTTTTTGTAAAGCTTTGATATTCAACACTTTCAAAGCTTATAAGTACCCGGAGCCGGGGTCGAACCGGCACAACTTGCGTTACTGGTGTTTGAGACCAGCGCGTCTACCGATTCCGCCATCCGGGCCTGTTTCGGTTTTTTAAAGGGATGCGAATTTAAGCATAGACTCTTTAATACGCAATAAATATTTTTGTTTTAAATAGATTGTTTTGATTTGTTGCAATTCAGCAGCATCACCCATAGAGTCATAGCGATCAGAGGCCTGAGCTAAAACTGCCTGAAGGGTGGCCTCCATAAGTGCTATATTGGCTTTCATTCCAATCAGTTCACTTTTATCCATCTCCATGATCGTTTCATTCAAATCCATCATCTCCAATAAAAAATCCTGAGGCAATACTTCTTTCTCCGTCTCGGTAATCACTCCCATCAACTCCAAAACATAACGAACTCTCAACGAATCGTGGCTCAAGGTTTTAAAGGCCGTATTGTTCAAGGTACTATTCGCTAATATATTGCTTCTAAGCTCCTCGCTCTCGTGCACAAAGAAATCGGGGTGGTACTTTTTACTCAATTCCAGAAATTTTTGACGTAATGCGACCTTGTCAATGGAAAACTTTATCGGCAGCGTATAAAATTCAAAATAATTCATGAAGCTGATTTAGTATGTGTCTGATTTACGAATGCCATTATAGCTCAACAACGTTTATGCGTTCTTTATCCCGGCTAATCCTAATCATTGAATTTGAATTAAGGTGTTCAGCTAAAAAAGCTTACAACACAATGGATGCAAAATAATAGGAGCTGAAAATTACTTAAACATCTTGAAAATATCATTGCCAATAGCAAAGAAAGTAAGCAAGAGAATAATGACCAATCCAACACTTAATGCTTTTTGCATCACATTATCGCTTACCTTTCTGCGCGTAATCATCTCCCACAAAATAAAGATGGCATAACCACCATCCAAACCTGGGATCGGCAATAAATTCATAATTGCGAGCACCATAGAAATTAAGCCGGTGAGCATCCAAAACCAATGCCAATCCCATGATGCACCAAAGGCCTGGGCAATACCAATAGGTCCTGATAACGAATCTCTCGCATTTACTTTCCCTGTGAATATTTTTTTCAATCCGGTAAGTTGATCGCTCACTGTTTTATAACCTAACTTCAATCCTTGAGGTATGGCCTGAATCAAACTATAATGAATGGTATCTACCTTGAAAGCTTTACTACTCGAGGCCTGAAACCCAATTTGACCATTATCATTTACAAGTACATTAAGCGTCACGGTATCTTTTAAATTACGCACTACTTTTAAATTAATTTTAGTGCCTTTATGTTCTTTGAGGTAAGTCTGAAACTCATGAAAATAGAGCAGTGGCATCTCGTCGGCACCAATAATTTGATCATCTACAAGGAGTCCTGCATCTTTGGCGTTGGGCAACTGTGGCGAAAGCTTTTCTACATAAGTTGCCTTTCTTGGACTGATGAACTCTTCTTTTTCTTTGATTAAACGTGAAGTGAAATCGGCCGTCATTTCGATACGTTTTGTTTCTCCATTGCGCTCCACCTCGAAATACGGATTATCTGCCATAATCTCCTTCATCTCGAATATATCATCCCAGTATTTTGGATGATTCCCGTTTACACTGATAATTTTATCGCCTTCTTCAAAACCAATTTCTTTGGCGTAAGCACCTACATGTATGCCCGTTTTATTGACTTCGTTTAAGGGGGTTTTAATTTCTCCATAAGCATACATGATGCCTGTAAAAATGATTACCCCTAAAATTAAGTTCACAATAACGCCACCTAGGATGACGATTAATCGCTGCCATGCTGGTTTGCTACGATATTCCCAAGGTTGTGGTTCGGCTGGAAGTTGTCCTTTTTCAGTCGTCTCATCAATCATCCCACTGATATTAACATAGCCTCCCAATGGAAACCACCCAATACCATATTCGGTATCGCCTATTTTCTTTTTAAAGATGGCGAATTTGGCTACGTTAGCCATGGGAAATAAAAAATCAAAAAACAGATAAAATTTCTCGACACGCATCTTGAAACATTTTGCTGTTATAAAATGTCCGAACTCGTGCAATGAAACCAATATTGTAAGACTTAGCAGCAACTGCCCCGCCATGATTAAACCTCCCATCGTATTTAGTTATAAATTTATTTAAATTGGCTGCAAAGGTACAAGAAATCAAGTGAAATTCATTTACGCCCATTTGGAATCGATTCACCCCAAGCTATTCGGCAATGAGCTAGTTATAGCAACAGGCGGCCTAACGCCAACTTAACCATAGAAAACGAAGATGCTTTTGCTAAAAGAATGACCTATATTAACTCTTCATCGGGAATCCTTTAAATTGTATACAACAGGAATCACCCCCTCTTAGAAAAGATAATTATGGTAGCCAATTTGAAACGAGAGGTTTACCTTACGTGCAGCTGCAGTAGGATTTACAGGCGAACCATAGAGTTCAACAGTGGCGTTTAACCGGCTCTGTTCATTGATAAAATACTCGGCACGCAAAAATGCAGAAGCGCTAATCGTCATGCCTTTCAGAGTTGCGGCACCAAGAAAACGCTGGATTGAATTCCCAGCATACAAATCACCTGAAGCATACAAGACAGTGCGGCTATTCGGATAAAATCCATAATCACAACGAGCAAAAACACTATACCCTGTAAGCTTCTCTGTATAAATGGAATCGGGTTTATTGGTATTATATTTAAGATTAAGGCTTTTAACCGAATTGCCAAAAGCCGCACCAAAAGAGAGGATACGTTGTAACTTCAAACTTAGTGGAGTATGCCTTTCCCAGGTCAAATTTGCCCCTATTCCTTTATTCGTCTGTAATACGTTTTTCACCGTTGAGTCGTCGATAAGTAAAGAAGTTGAATTGAGAAACCCATTCATCAGGCCTGAGTTTGAGGTGGTTAAAGAGCTTGGAACATCCACAGTAAGGCTGGTTTGAGTGCCTGCATAGCGACGGGGCTGTCCCAGCACGCCGAATTGATTGATACGATCGGTAACGGCATCTTTATAATCTACCTGCAACGACCCTGAATTAAAATAGGTGCTCTCTAAGCTACTCGGTTGAATAGAATAATTCCAGTTATCGGCAATAATATTATAAACTTCGATATCGCTCACCGTAATAATTTTATTTGTTCGTAGATAGTTCTCAATTTGAGCCACCTCATAATTTCTCCTTTTTCGGTAATCAAAAATTCGATCGTTATAAAGTAAGGTTATCAATTTCACGAAATCATCGACCTTTTCATTACTAACGATCCCTTTTATTTTCCCTGCATCTTTTAAATCATCCAAGATAAACAAGGCCATTTGAGCATTCGAAACATACTCCAACCGGCCTGTTCCGATACCCATGGTTGGATTGAGACCTAAATTATAAACCGGTTTTTTATTCTTATATGTGCCGTTATAAATGGAGGCCATACTGTTTGACCCGAATTCAATAAAATTATCGCCTTTATAATGACGTTGCACCCAATCTACTTGTTCGGCGAAGGAAAACTGGGTTGGATTTGAATTCCCTGCTAACTTGCCAATTCCTGCTCCAGTTCGATTCCAGAGGGTTAATTGTTTGTCGTCTTTACTATATTGCTTAGTAAAAATAAGGCCTGAGGCTATATTACCTGAATTAAGCGACGCGGATCCTGAATGGAGTGACGATCCTGTATTAATAGAGAAACCGATGGCTTTCAATCCTTCTGTACGATATTTATAATCGGATAAGGTGTAGTTGGTAACCTGAGCCTTAGAAATAAAGAAAGCAAAAAATAGTGGCAAGAACAATTTTTTCATTGGAATTAGAGATTAGTTTAGAATTCAAATGTAATTTTTATTCTTACAAAAACAAGATTCAAAGGGTTTCAACAACCTTAAACTCATACCCCATCGCATTTTACCAAATTTAACATCTCAGAGAATGGGAAATATTCGCTAAAAACTTTTACCACATTGATAATCCAGGAGTTATTCGCTTGTTAAACTTAAGAAGTTAATTAATCTCATGAATGAATATTCAGTTATCTTTGCCGTTCTAGAAGCACATCAAGGATGAATAAAAAGTGAACGCACCAATGGTTTCATTTTAGCCGCCAGATTTGATGTTCAGAGTAAGCAAAAACGAAAGTAACATTCGATGATGTTTTTCTCTCTTTAAAATTGTATTTTTTTTCGCTTACTTAATTCAACTCAAACAGTTACCGCTTTTATTCATGATATCTGACCAAAAAACAACGCACCAACCCACATTTTCAAAATACGAAATCTTTATTATCGCCATACTCGCCATCTTGCAATTCTCTGTAATTTTGGACTTCATGGTTCTCTCCCCGTTAGGGTATATCCTCTTACCCATCTTAAACATACAGCCTTCACAATTTGGCTTCGTTGTATCGGCCTATGCCTTTAGTGCTGGGGCTTCAGGCCTTCTGGCAGCAGGTTTTGCCGACAAGTTCGACCGAAAAAAAATGTTACTGTTTTTTTACCTTGGATTTATTCTGGGTACCGTATTTTGCGCCCTCGCCCCTACCTATAATTTTTTATTGGCTGCCCGTATTGTTACTGGTTTATTCGGCGGTGTCATTGGTTCGATCAGCTTTGCTATCATTACCGATATTTTTAAGATGCAGGTGCGTGGTCGGGTGATGGGATTTGTACAAACCGCGTTCGGGGCAAGTCAGGTTTTAGGACTGCCTATCGGCATTGTTTTAGCACAAAAATTTGGATGGCATTCGCCCTTCTGGATGATTTCAGGCATCTCCATCGTCATCTGGGTGGCCATCTACCGTTATCTTAAACCTGTGAATGATCATCTGAAAATAAAGTCGGATAGAAACGCTTTCGAACATCTCTTCAAAACAATTTCAAAACCCGCTTATCTTAGAGCTTTTATAGCCACTACCTTATTGGCCACGGGAGGATTTATGATGATGCCTTTTGGAAGTGTGTTTAGCACACAGAATTTAAAAATAGCCAAAGAAAACCTCCCCATACTTTTTGGAATTACGGGCCTTTTCTCTATTATTTTTGGTCCTATTATCGGAAAATTTAGCGACAAGATTGGTAAATTTAAAATGTTTATCATAGGATCTGCAATCACTGTTAGCATGGTGGCTATTTACACCAATTTAGGCCCAACGCCCTTAGCATTGGTCATTCTTTTAAATGTGATACTCTTCGTAGGTATTTCATCACGCATGATCTCATCTATGGCTTTGTTAACCTCTGTACCTAAACCTGAAGATCGTGGCGCTTTTATGAGTATTAATTCGGCAGTACAGCAAATATCGGGTGGCATTGCCTCAAGTTTGGCAGGCATAATAGTAGTTCAATCTAAGACCGGCGAATTGCAATATTATCCTCAATTAGGTTTAGTGGTTATTGGGTTTATTCTTATTACCTTGATTCTGATGTTTAATTTAAACAAACATCTCTCAAAAAATGCTGAGGTGTCACCATCAATAAATCCTACTGCAGAAGGTTCATAACAATAAAAACGGAATTGTATTTAGCAAAAAATATCATACTGGTAAAAACCGATGTCTATCGCAGCCAATCGTTTTTATCTATGAGATCAAAAAATCTTGTGAAGCTATTTCTAATTGCGTATTTCACTCTGGCATTGGCAAGTTTACTATAGATTCATAACTACTTTTAAAGTTATTTGCAACCAGTATAAGTTTATTATAATTGCTTTGATTAGCGACATCTCAACACTTATTTTTTATACATTTTAATTCACTAAAGCGGGAACTAAATAGCAATATTGAATATGGAAGGGAGATCAATAATAATAAAGATGATAAAACCATAGATTCTTATTACTCCTTCACCAACAACTTGGAATAAAAGCCATTATCTCCTTTTATAAAACACAAGGGCAAGTAATACATACAAACCTTCAACTTGAAGAAAAAAAATGTACCATCAATTGTAAGGAACTGAAAAATGGTGTTTATTATATTCGAAGTCATTCAAAAGAAAAAATATATTTAAACCAATTTATTAAAAACTAAGGAACCAAGTCCTTAGTACCTTAAACACGTTAAATAATAATAGCGTATCTTTGTACTATTAATTCATACTAAGAATATCTTAAATCAAGATTATTCTACCCAAAACATTTTCATGCAATTTAATTCATTAAACATTATTGAACCTATTCTTAAATCATTAAAAGAAGAAGGTTACACCACGCCCACTCCTATACAGGCACAAGCCATCCCAATCTTATTAAAAGGAATCGACCTACTCGGCTGCGCTCAAACGGGCACAGGAAAAACCGCTGCATTTGCTATTCCTATTTTACAATTATTAAGTGCTACCCATTCTAACGAGAAAAGACGGAAAATAAGAAGCCTTATTGTGACCCCTACCCGTGAACTTGCCATTCAAATTGAAGAAAGTTTCAAGAATTATGGCAGATATACCAACTTAAAATGCACCGTTATTTTTGGTGGGGTTGGTCAAAAAGCACAAACAGATGCCCTCGACCGCGGCGTCGATATTTTGGTGGCCACTCCCGGACGATTACTCGATTTGATGAATCAGGGTTATATCACCCTTAAAGACATCGAGTTTTTTGTGCTCGATGAGGCCGACCGTATGCTCGATATGGGTTTTATTCACGATGTGAAAAAGTTGCTGGCAGTGTTACCCAAGAAACGTCAATCGCTTTTCTTTTCGGCTACCATGCCTCCTGAAATTGTGAAATTGGCCAACACCATCCTTCATAACCCTCAAAAAGTTGAAGTCACCCCCGTTTCATCAACCGCTGATACCATTAATCAATTTGTGTATTTTGTTGATAAAGGAAATAAGAACGCATTGCTTCATGAAGTACTGAAAGACCCGAAAATTAAGACCGCCTTGGTATTCACCCGCACCAAACATGGGGCTGATAAGGTGGTGAGGGTGCTCCTAAAAAACGATATTAAAGCGGAAGCCATTCATGGTAATAAAGCACAGAATGCGAGGCAGCGAGCCTTGACAAACTTTAAGGAGCAAACTACCCGAGTGCTTGTAGCTACTGATATTGCAGCCCGTGGCATTGATGTTGACGACCTTCAATTTGTAATCAATTTTGAGATGCCTAACATCTCAGAAACTTATGTGCATCGTATCGGCCGAACCGGCAGAGCTGGAGCCAGTGGCACGGCCTTGTCTTTTTGTGACGCGGAAGAAAAAGAATATTTGCGTGATATCGAAAAGCTGATCTCTAAAAAGATTCCAGTGATCGAAAATCATCCTTTTCCTTTGATTGACCATCACCCAGTGAAGGAACCCAAACAGCAGTTCCAGCGCAACCCCAACCATGCTCGACCTAAACCATCGGCGGAGAAACAAAATCACGGCAAACCGAAGCCAGTGGAAAACAAGCCTCAGAAAAAATGGTACGGAAATAGGTAATAGAAAATGTTTGTGTAAAAACAAACTTCACGGCCTCTAGCGTTTGTAGCCCGGCATGCCAGGTTGCGAACTAAAAAATAACATTTCAATATTTTCGTTCGAAACCATTGAATTCGCTGCTTAAACCACCTCTCCGATCAAATCAAATTCTGTTGCATCGGTAATTTTCACGTTCACAAAATCGCCTAATCGAGCGTAATTATTAAGCGTACTCACAAGCACCTCATTATCCACCTCAGGCGAGTCGTATTCACTACGGCCGACGTAATTTTCACCATCTATTTTATCGATTAAGATTTTGTAGGTTTGGCCAATTTTGGCCTGATTTAATTCGGCTGAAATCTCTTCTTGTAAGGTCATGACTTCATCGGCTCGCTCCTGTTTCACTGGTTGAGGGATACTATCGGGCAATTGGTAAGCGGCGGTGTTTTCTTCATGAGAGTAAGTGAAGACACCCAACCTGTCGAACTTGTTTTTAGCTACAAATTCCATCAGCTCTTGCTGATCTTTTTCGGTTTCTCCCGGATGTCCTACCAACAGCGTGGTTCGAAATCCGATATCAGGAATTTTGTTTCGAATTTGATCTACCAATTTCTGGGTGCGTTGTTTGGTGATGCCGCGACGCATGGTTTTAAGCATATTATCCGTAATATGTTGCAACGGCATATCGATGTAATTGCAGATGTTTTTGTACTCACGCATCACATCAAGAGCCTTCAAAGGAAACTGCGATGGATAGGCATAATGCAATCGAATCCATTCCAGTCCATCAATATTGGCCAACCGTTTTAATAATTCGGGGAGTTTTCGTTCGCCATAAATATCAATGCCGTAATAGGTGGTATCTTGGGCAATAAGCATGATTTCTTTGATTCCATTTCTGACCAAACCTTTGATTTCAAATTCCAACTCTTCATAGGGTTTGCTTGTGTGGTTGCCACGCATGAGCGGGATGGCACAAAATGCACAAGGGCGATTACAGCCTTCCGAAATTTTCACGTAGGCATAATGTTTTGGAGTCGTTTGTAATCGCTCACCTAGCAGTTCTTTTTTGTAATCAGCACCTACACTTTTTAAAATTTCAGGAAGATGATGTGTGCCAAACCACCCATCCACATTTTTTATTTCCAGCTTCAGTTCCTGTTGATAACGCTCACTCAAACAGCCCATCACAATAAGCTTGTCCAACTCGCCATTTTTACGTCGCTCAGCAAAATTCAGTATCGTATTAATACTTTCTTCCTTGGCATTTTCAATAAACCCACAGGTATTAATAATTACGGTACCGCCTTGCAAAGTGCCTTCATGCATCACATTCTTTCCATTGGCAGCCAGCTGCCCCATAAGCATTTCACTATCCACCGTGTTCTTACTGCAACCCAGGGTAATCACATTGATATTTTCGTTGGGTATATTTTTGACTTTGGTTTTCAAATTTTTCTCCTGTTAAATAGGGTTGTAAAGATAAACGGTAGAAGCCATAAACTAAGAAAATTAATCACCGTATTGAAACTTCATTCGCTGTGATTACAATATTACAGCATTTGCAATAACAGACATAGAACACTTTTTTTTGGTAAGAAACCACCTTTGTTTTGGCCCTTATACATACAAAAATCCTGGGTCGGTTCACGCTTCTCATCTTCCAAAAAAACACGTACCTTTGTAAGCTATAACTGTATGATGACGGCCAACGAGATACGTAAAATTTTTTTAGACTTTTTTGCAGAAAAACAACATCAGATCGTGCCTTCCGCACCGATTGTGGTGAAAAACGACCCTACCCTCATGTTCGTGAATAGTGGAATGGCTCCCTTTAAAGATATCTTTTTAGGCAACTCTCCTATAAAATATCCACGTATTGCCGATTCACAAAAGTGTTTAAGGGTGAGCGGCAAACATAATGACTTAGAAGAAGTAGGAATTGACACTTACCATCATACCATGTTTGAGATGTTGGGCAATTGGAGTTTCGGCGATTATTTTAAGAAGGAAGCCATTGCTTGGAGTTGGGAGTTGCTCACTGAAATTTATAAAATTCCGGTAGATCGAATTTATGTCACCGTTTTTGAAGGTGATATTAAAGACGCCCTACCTTTCGATATAGAGTCCTTCTCCTATTGGCAGCAGTACGTAGCCGAAGACCGCATCTTGAGAGGTAATAAAAAAGATAATTTCTGGGAGATGGGCGAGCAAGGACCTTGTGGCCCGTGTAGTGAAATTCATGTGGATTGCCGTCCTGATCATGAACGCCTGCTTATTTCAGGAGCTTCGTTAGTAAATAACGACGACCCTCAAGTCATTGAAATTTGGAATAATGTATTCATGCAATACAATCGATTGGCCGATGGTAGTTTGCATCCACTACCTGCCCAGCATGTCGACACGGGTATGGGATTTGAACGCCTCGTTCGTGTGCTCCAAGAAAAAACATCGAACTACGACACCGACATTTTCCAACCAATTATTCAAGCCGTTGCCCAATGGAGTAATACAAACTATGGTAGCACCCTTGCTGCACCTGAAAAAAATCACGATACTTCCTCGATGCGTGAAGCCGGCGTTGTAAACAATTTGCCCTATGCTGAGTCATCAGAAGCAACAGATATCGCGATGCGTGTGATCGCCGACCATATTCGTACCATTAGCTTCACCATTGCCGATGGGCAACTACCCGGAAATGCAAAAGCCGGTTATGTTATTCGACGTATATTACGCCGGGCCGTACGTTATGGTTTTCAGTTTTTAGAATTTAAAAAACCATTCTTATATAAACTGGTACCCATACTTGCCACTCAGTTTAAAGAGGTGTTTCCAGAACTAAAAAAGCAAGAAGAATTTGTGGCGAAGGTGATTTTAGAAGAAGAGAACTCGTTTCTGAGAACGTTAGAGATTGGTTTAAGAAAACTAGATGAGGTGATTAAAAACAATCCTGTTAACACAACAGAGATAAGTGGCAATATCGCTTTCGAACTTTACGACACCTTTGGTTTCCCCCTCGATTTAACACAACTTATTTTAAGGGAGAGAGGATTACACCTCAATCAAAAAGAATTCGATGCCGCGATGGATGCCCAGAAAAACCGAGCTCGTAATGCAACGGCCATAGATACCGAAGACTGGATTGTTTTAGAGGAGAAAGCGACTACCGAATTTGTAGGCTACGACACCTTAGCCTGCGAAGTTCAAATTTTAAAATACAGAAAAGTTAAAACCAAGAGCAAAGAATTTTATCAGCTGGTATTTAACACCACGCCTTTCTATGCCGAAAGTGGCGGACAAGTGGGCGATACCGGCACCTTGGTGAATGCCGATGAATCGATTGTTATTACTGACACGAAAAAAGAAAATAATCTTCCTGTTCATCTTACCGACCAACTGCCGCTCAACCCGGCAGCTTCTTTTACTGCTCGGGTCGATGCCTCAAAGCGACAGGCCATCTCGTCGAATCATTCTGCAACACATCTCATACATGCCGCCTTGAAAGAGGTATTGGGAGCACATGTGAATCAGAAAGGAAGTTTAGTGAACGACGAATATTTACGTTTCGACATCTCTCATTTTCAGAAAGTGAGCGACGAAGAAATTGAAAGGGTAGAAAAAATGGTGAGTGAGAAAATTCGTGAAAACATTGCGCTTGAAGAACTTCGAAATATACCCCTCGAGGAAGCCCGGCAGATGGGTGCCACCGCCTTATTTGGCGAAAAATACGGCGATCAGGTACGGGTTATTATTTTTGACAAAAACTATAGTATGGAACTATGCGGAGGTACCCATGTGCCTGCCACCGGTCAGATAGGACTCTGTAAAATTATCGCTGAAACTGCTGTAGCTGCGGGAGTGCGACGTATAGAAGCCATTACATCACAAAATGCCATTCGCTATTTTGAAGAGAAAGCGAAAGCCTTTGATGAAGTAAAAAGCAATTTGAACAATTCAAAAGATGTACTTAAAGCTATTACCGACCTAAAAGAAGAAAATGCTTCGCTGAAGAAAAAAATAGAAAAATATGAGAATGAAATTGTTGCTTCACATCTAAATACACTAAAGGATAACTACACTTCTAAAGAAAATTATAATTATCTCGTTCAGCAGGTGACGATGCCGAGTGTTGATGCATTTAAAAACTTGACCCTCGGTTTAAAACAGCAAGTGGATACATCGGTGACCATTTTAATTTCGGTAATCGACCATAAACCCATGATCAATATAGCGGTAAGTGACTCCTTAGTGAGCTCAAAAACTTTCCATGCCGGCAACCTCATCAAAGAACTCGCACTTTTTATTAAAGGTGGAGGTGGTGGACAGCCAGGTTATGCCAGTGCAGGGGGCAACGAAGTGAAAGGTATTGATGCAGCCTTAATTAAAGCATTAGAAATTTTAAGTTAAAGTTAAACAAACCACAGAATCTTTTAAATATGCATACCATAAAACACCTTGCCACCAGTATCATTATTCTATTAAGCTTATACTCATGCAATATTGGCAGGGGCACTCATGGCACTAATGGCTATCATATCACGGGCGAGATAAAGAATTGCACCGCCAAAACTGTTTTCCTCGATGAGCTTTCAACCGAAGGATTCAGCACTATCGACACTGTTACCATTGATAGTAAAGGGGGCTTTTCATTCAAAGGAAATACCAAAGAGCCTTTATTTTGCGCCTTGCGTTTTGACGCCAATATGCCCGCTGAAAAAAGAGTTTTCATCGTGGTCGATTCAAATGCTAAAATAAAACTTGAAGCCGACTATAATATCATTGAGAACTATGATATAAAAGGATCTGAGGACTGTAAATTAATTCAGCAACTACTGGGAATAAACAAAATAATGGAGGATAAATTAAAAGTGCTGGATACAAAATTCGCTGGATATGACCCCAAAAAAGTGTCCGACAGTGTCACCAAAATTATACGTGGAGAATATCAAGATATCATTACAGAACAGGAAACAAGTATCGATAAGTTTATCACCTCTAACGATGGTATTACCAATTATTTCGCAGCTCTTTTTATGATGCAAGCACCACCACTTGAGTTACTGCAGAAAATTGACACCAAAGGGATGAAGAGATACGCCACTTCAAAATATGCTGTAATTCTGAACGAATTTTTAACAAAGAAGCAAGTGGCTGGTATTGGCACACTGGCTCCTGACATAAATTTAAACGACGTAAATGGGGTGCCATTAAAACTAAGCAGTTTGAGAGGTCAATATGTGCTGATCGATTTTTGGGCTTCCTGGTGTGGCCCTTGTCGTCGCGAAAACCCAGCTAATGTAGAACTTTACAATAAGTATCATAGCAAAGGTTTTGAAATTTATGGGGTCAGTCTCGATGATACGAAGTCGAAATGGGTGAACGCGATTCAATCCGACAAATTAACCTGGAAGCACGTAAGCGACTTGGCCGGTTGGGGATCGTCGGCAGCCAAAATGTATAACGTAACTTCTATTCCACATACATTTTTAGTGGATCAGGAAGGAAAGATCATTGCATCCGACTTGCGAAGTGAGTCGTTGAGGATTAAGTTAGAAGAAATATTTGGAAAATAATTTGAATTCAATTTCTTGAGCACTCAAAAAATAAAAATTGGAATCATTTTCGGAGGGAACTCTCGAGAACGGGAAGTAGCTTTCGCCGGAGGACGCACTGTATATGATAACTTGGATAAGAATATTTTCGAAGCCATTCCTCTGTTTATGGATAGCTTTGGTAATTTATGCTTATTGCATTGGGCTAATATATACAAAGGTAGCATCCGCGATTTCTACCCCCCTACTCACAAAATCCCTACCTCAAAATACGGCTTTCAAATTTATGCTGATAGCTTAGGTGAAATATCAAGGGCGCAACAATTAGATTTGCTCGAACCCCTAGGAACCTTTATCTTGTTTGAGGAGCTTTCGTCGATCATTGATTTTGCATTTTTATCATTACATGGTAAGAATGGTGAAGATGGAAGAATACAAGGCATTTTAGAATATTTCAATATCCCTTATAGTGGTTCAGGTATCTTACCAGCTTCTATCGGAATGAACAAAGCCGTTCAAAGAGAATGGATGCAGAAGGCTCATTATCTTACACCAAAAAGCTATACACTCTCTCTAACGCAATGGAAGCATAGCAGTTCTATTCAGCACTTATTAAACGACGTAAAAGCGAATATTGGACTGCCGTTTGTAATTAAAAGTGCCAATCAAGGCTCGAGTATCGGAGTGAGTATTTTAAGTACTGATGATGTAACCTTATTTGAGAAATTGGTGAATGCCTCGTTCTTTAAAATCACATATAGAGCCTCAGAATGGCGTAGCTTAAATTACGAAAATAAATTATCGAAAATTGTGACGTTGAGTGATTTTAGAGATGGAATGGGATTGCCGATGCAAGTAGCTATTGACGAAAAAGAGGTGCTTATTAACCATCCCGACGAGTTGTTCGATTGTTTTGAGAAAGTGCTACAAGGAGAGGATGATTTTGTGGTGCTTTCATCGCTTGATACAGAACATGAAGTGCTGCTGGAAGAGTTTATCGTAGGGAAAGAATTTTCTTGTATCGTGATCGAAGATAAGCATGCAGAACCCCGGTCGCTACCTCCTACTCAAATAATAAAAGGCACTGAAATTTTTGATTACCGAAGTAAATATTTACCTGGACTCTCTCGTAAAATAACTCCGATACCAGTCGAAGAAAAACTTATTGATGCCATACGGAGTGCCTGTGCCGATCTGTATTCGTTTTTTAAGTTCAATGTTTACGCGCGTATCGACGGGTTCATTACCAGTAAGAATGAGATCCTCTTGAACGACCCCAACACCACTTCGGGTATGATGCCAAGCAGTTTCTTTTTTCATCAAGCTGCTGAAATTGGACTGAATCCTTCTTCCTTCTTAACTTATATTATTTCAAAATCGCTGGAAAACAGGTGCAACTCTTTATCCAATAATATTAAAACAAAATCTCTTTTAAAACGGCTCACTCATTTTGTAGCTCAAAAAAACAATGTCATCGCAACGAAAATTAAAGTAGCCGTGATGATGGGAGGTTATAGCAGCGAACGGCATATAAGCATTGAAAGTGGCAGAAATATTTATGAGAAACTAGCCTCAAGTGAAAAGTATGCACCGTTTCCCGTTTTTTTAACTGGGTGCGATGAAGCACATGAGCTCTATATGATTCCGATTAACATTATGCTTAAAGATAATGCGGATGACATTGCTGAGAAAGTGAAGCATCATGAAACCAATGAGGTACTTCTTAAAATCAGAAATGAATTCACTGAAATAACAAATGAATTTGGGAGTGAAATTATGGAGCCCGTGGCACTCACTTATGCCGATTTAAAGCGCTTGTCGGACTGCGTCTTTTTGGCATTACATGGCCGCCCCGGCGAAGATGGAGAAGTGCAAAAACATTTGATCGAATTAGGTATACCATTTAATGGATCGAGTATTGAATCATCAAAAATAACGATCAATAAATTCACCACGAATAATCTATTGCGTGAAAATGGAGTGATGGTTTCCAAAAATTTTCTCTTAAAAAAAGAAGATTATAAGGGATCACAAACAGCCATCTTAGAGCAAGCCATAAATCATTTGGGCTTCCCGATGATTGCCAAACCTGCCGACGATGGATGCAGCACCGGGGTAAAGAAAATTGATGATTTGGAATCGCTAAAAAGCTATTGTGAGGCCGCTTTTCGAAGTGAAGAAACACTCACTCCTGCATTTATAGAGGCCCTGAGTTTAAAATTGAATGAGGAGTTTCCTCGTAAAAATCATATCTTATTGGAAGCCTTAATACAAGCCCAGGGAGCCGATTTGTTTATGGAAACCACCACAGGACTTCTCACCCATTATGACGTGAACAACAACGTTCAGTATGAGATTTTCGAGACGAGTGAAAGCCTTGCTGAGAGTGGCATATTGAGTTTGGAAGAAAAATTTCTAGCCGGCGAAGGCCAGAATATTACGCCAGCACGGTTTTCTAAGGACAAAAAATTACAAGAGGAAATTTCGAGCAGGATGCGACAAGAAGTGGAAAAAGCGGCACGTATCTTGAAAATAGAAGGATATAGCCGTATCGATAATTTTGTGAGGGTTTATTTCAAGCCGGAACTTAGAGTAGAAACCATTATCATAGAAGCCAATTCTTTGCCCGGAATGACCCCAGCGACCTGCATATTTCATCAATGTTCCTTAAATGGATATAAACCATTCGATTTTATTGATTCTATTTTAGAATTTGGGAAAGCGAGGACCGCCCTTCGCTAAAATATCTTATCTAATTGTAAAAAAACAAATGAACAACCAAATTCTTCCCAATCAAAATTCTGCTGCATCAAAAAGTGTTCAGGTAGAAGAGATGTTCGACAGTATATCGCCCAAATATGACCTGCTCAATCGAATCATGACCTTAGGTACCGATAAGGGATGGCGAAAAAAAGCCATCAAAATGATGGAACCTTATCATCCTAAAACAATTCTCGATATTGCCACTGGCACCGCCGACTTTGCCATTGCGGCCCTTGCCCTTCAACCTGAGAAAGTAATCGGGATCGATATCTCTACCCAGATGATCGAGATCGGGAATCAAAAAATAAAGAAGCTGAATGCCCATCACATCATCACCTTACAAGCAGCGAATAGTGAGGCCATACCCTTTGAAAATAATTATTTTGATGCCATCACCATTGGCTATGGCGTTCGCAACTTTGAAAATTTAGAGACCGGACTGCAAGAAATTTATAGGGTGCTGAAACCCGGAGGTGTTCTGGTGATTCTTGAAACGTCGCAACCTACCTCAGCGTGGCAGAAATTTTGTGTAAGTTTGTACACAACTAAAATAGTTCCGCTGATCGGTCGTTTAATTAGCAATAACGCCATTGCGTATCAATATTTAATTCATTCGGCTAGAAATTTCCCCTATGGTGAAGCATTTGTACAAATATTAAAACAACAAAATTTTAAATCAACAACATGCACTCCCTTATTATTTGGCGTAAGCAGCATCTATTTCGCCGTAAAATAGTTTTTTTGATTTTATTTTTGACCGCATTCACTAAAATCAATGCTCAATTTATCAATGCCAATTTATACGACTTGAAGAAATACCATTTTGGCTATGTTTTCGGCCCTGATATTTGCAATCTGAAAATTGTGAATAACCCTGATTTCCTTCTTGTCGACTCGGTTAAAAGCGTTGGTTACACTGGTGGCTTACAAGGGTTTCACCTCGGTGCCTTAGCCGATTTTAGAATGGGCCAATCATTCAATCTCAGGGCTATGTTTACCATCTCCTTTGCCTATCGAAATATGAATTATGTTTTCACCAATCCGAAAACACCAACCACCGCAAAAATGGAATCGACCTATTTAAATGTACCTATATTGATTAAATATAAAAGTGACTTACATGTGAACTGGCGGTATTATTTAATTACGGGACCTCAATACAGTTACGATTTATCATCACAAAAAAACACCCGAAGAAGCGTGTCAGAGCCCATTGTAGCCTTAAAGCCCAATGGCTTAAGTTATGTGATGGGTTTTGGATGGGATATCTATTACCCCTACTTCAAATTTTCGCCTGAGATAAAATTAGTACAAAGTGTCAATAATATGCTTGTTAAAGACAAATATATTTACTCCCAGGTACTTAGCGGTGTTTACCCGCGTTTTATTGTTTTATCCATCACTTTCGAGTAAAATAAAATCTTGAAAAATAAAACCACCCTCAATTCATCACACTTAAACCAATTAATAAATTAATATATGTGGATTAAAATTACACGCCCTCTTGTATTCTTTGACCTTGAAACTACCGGTATGAGTTTAAGCACCGACCGTATCATCGAGTTATTCTATATTAAACTTTTCCCCGATGAAACCACCGAAGAGAAGCGTTTTTTACTCAATCCCAAAATGATGATTAACCCTGCGGCTACGGCCGTGCATGGCTATAGCAACGAGGATGTAAAAGACTGCCCCACCTTTATGGATGTGGCACAGGAGCTGGCAACAACGTTCGAAAATTGCGATTTCGCCGGATTCAACAGCAATAAATTCGACTACCCTATTTTGGTGGAAGAGTTTCTTCGTGTAGGAGTTCCATTTGAATCGGAGAACAGAAAATTTATTGATGCCATGAGAATATTTCATGCGATGGAACCGCGAAATTTGACCGCTGCCTATAAATTTTATTGCGATAAAGACCTCGTCGATGCACATAGTGCGAAAGCCGATGTGGTAGCTACTTACGAAATTATTAAGGCGCAGGTAGTGCGTTATTCCGAAAAACTCGAAGGCACGCTCGATAAACTCCACGAATTTAGTGGGCAATCGGATAGTGCCGACCTGGCTGGAAGAATCAAATTCAATAAAGACAAAAAAGAAATTTTTGCATTCGGCAAACATAAAGACAAGGTTGTAACAGAAGTGTTCGAGAAGGAACCCAGCTATTATGATTGGATTATGAATGCCGATTTTAGCATGGATACGAAACGGGTACTCTCTAAAATTCGTTTACGTAGCTTTGGCAATAAATAAAAAATTCATATCACTTTTTTAAAGCCCTAAAGCACCCCAAAAAATCAGGTTTTAATTGCCATGGCCACTCCTCATGAAATACTAAAAGAATACTGGGGGTTCGATGATTTTCGTCCGTTGCAATTGGATATTATCAAGGCCTGTTTAAATGGCGACGATGCCTTGGCCCTGCTTCCTACCGGCGGTGGTAAATCCTTGTGTTTTCAAGTCCCTGCACTCTGCAAAGAAGGCCTATGCCTGGTTGTAAGCCCCTTGATTGCCTTAATGAAAGACCAGGTGGAAAATTTACGAGATCGAAACATTCAAGCTGCCGCCATCTACAGTGGCATGAATAGTCGAGAAATTGAAACCATTTTAAATAATGCCGTGAATGGGGCCTATAAATTTTTGTATCTCTCGCCCGAAAGATTGCAGAATGAGCATGCGCAATCAAAAATAGCACAGATGAAAGTAAATTTGCTCGCGGTTGATGAAGCCCAT
This sequence comes from uncultured Bacteroidota bacterium, assembly GCA_903897855.1. Lineage (GTDB taxonomy): Bacteria > Bacteroidota > Bacteroidia > UKL13-3 > UKL13-3 > CAINMV01. Next base: position 44,395 of record CAIUDH010000038.1, read on the forward strand.
TGCATCTCCCAATGGGGTTACGATTTCCGACCCGAATATCTGCAAATTGCTTCCATTCGAGAATTGCTCCATAAGGCCCCGGTGTTGGCGCTTACAGCCTCGGCCACAGCGAGTGTGGTGACCGACATTCAAGACAAACTTGTATTTAAAAAACCACTTGTATTCCGGAAAAGCTTCGAGCGAAAAAATCTGCAATATGTAGTTCGTACCACCGATGATAAGTTTAATAAGCTCATTGAGATTTGTACTAAAGTGAAAGGGAGTGGATTAATTTACACACGCAATCGCAGGCTCACCCAAGAAATTTCTTCCTGGTTGCAGAATCATCAAATTAATAGCACCTACTACCACGCCGGATTGAGCAATAAACAACGCAACAAGATTCAGGAAGAGTGGATCCAAAATAAAACGAGGGTGATTGTTTGTACCAATGCTTTTGGTATGGGGATAGATAAGCCCGATGTTCGATTTGTGATTCATCATCAGATGCCTAGCTCCCTTGAAGCCTATTATCAGGAAGCTGGACGCGCAGGAAGAGACGGCAAAAAATCGTATTGTGTGGTGCTCCATCATCGAACCGATGAAGGGGATGCCCATCAATTACTCGAACAAAAATATGTTCCAAAACAAGAAGTGAAACGAATTTACGAACTCCTCTGCAACTACCTTAAAGTGCCCGTAGGATCGGGTTTGGAACAGAGTTATGAATTTGACCTGTCGCATTTTTGCAAAACTACCCAAGTGAAAGCCATCAGAGTGATGTCGGCATTAAAAGTGCTAGAAAGAAATGGACTCCTGCTTGCTACACCGCCGCTGTTCTCGCCTTCCAAATTACAACTCACCACCGATGTGAATACCCTTTATAATTATCAATTAAAAAACAAAACGCATCATGAAATCATCAAGAGTTTGGTACGAAGCTACGGTGGCATCTATGATTATTATATTCCTATAAATGAAACGGATATCGCCGAACGTACACCCAACACCTCTCCGACCCAAGTAATATCGTGTTTACAACATCTTCACGACTTGCATTTCGCCGATTATATACCACAATCAGATACACCTAAGCTCTTTTTTATCGCAGCCCGACTGCCCACAAACAACGTAGAAATAGATGAGGTGTTGCAAATCCAGCTTCAAAAAATAGAGCTAGACAAATTGAATAAAGCATTTTCCTATGCTTCACAAACAAGCCATTGCAGGAGCACCGAAATACTCCACTATTTTGACGAGTTAAACCCTAAACCATGTGGCGTCTGTGATGTTTGCTTATTGTATTTCAGTAAAGAATTGCCGAAAGAAAAATTCAACCTCTTGGCAAAGGAAATCGTTGCCTTGGTAACGACGAATAACCTTACTCTTTCAGCGCTCACCTCGAAACTACAACATCCCAAACATCAGATTGAAATTGTTCTGAAATATTTATTTTCCAACGAGCTCCTGAAATACGACAAGGAAAATAAAGTTATCAAGGGCTAAACCATTTCAATTTAGTAGTGCAAAAAAAAACTCAAAACAGCTTAGGCTATTTTGAGTTTGAGAGGCAAACCATTTTAAGTAAATAGAGTGTGAGTATGACTATACTCCATTACAAAAACGGATCGTTAATTATTTTGCTGAAGGTTCTAAATTAACATCTACCGTGATTTTAATGTCGGAAGATATTTTATCCTTCACTGCTGCAGGAATGGCAATATTATAATCGGCAAGTAAAATAGAAAATAGAGCATGGGCCGAAAGATTACCATTCTTCACTGTAAAGACAGCTGGTGTAACAACGTTTTTGGTAACCCCGTGCATGGTTAAATCACCACTAATATTGGCATTATAGATACCATCCTTTTTGAAATTAATGGCACTCAGGTTCTCAATCTTACCTTTGAATGTTGCTTTTGGGAATTTATCACTTTCTACATAATTCTCATTATAATGTTCCATCAGCAATGCTTTCTCAAATTCGAAAGCTTTCTGTAAAAGTGCGATATCAATTTGTCCGGTTTCTGTATTTAATATGCAGATAGACTTTTTATTGATCCCTTGGATATTTTCCAATGGAGTTTTAGATAAAAATGAAACTGTACCTGTTTTGGTAAAAAATTTCGATTGAGCGTTGGCGATATTCGCACAAACTAAAAACAAGGCCGCGATAAAAATGTTCTTGATCATTGAAAATAAAAAATTAGATTGTTTAAAATTAGATTACTGAAAATTATTTCTGAATAACACAACGAATTAAAACCACATCACTTAGAAACCCGGTACAAATACCTTTCATCACGATATCCTCTCCTACCTTTAATTGGGTGGCCTCCATATTATGGGCTAAATCCATTTGGCAACTCACACTGCTCATATCAACATCTGTGCCAAGCAATACAGAGTATAGACCTTTATCATCTTTATCGATAGAAGTGATTTTACCTTTCACTGCAAGTACTTTTTCCTTTGGGGTAATACCAACATACATGGAGGTAGCTAATTTCTCATCATTGGTGAATTGCGCACAAAGCTCCACTGAAGTAACTTCAACATCCACTTTAGCGTCCACTAAATCGGTTGGCTTCCTATTATATTCACGGTATCCATACCAGCCACCAATTAAGGCAAGCACTGCCACGACAATTAAAATATATTTGAATGTTTTCATAAAAGAGGTATTAAAATTATAGATAATGTAATAATTCGTTAGCAAAAGTAGTGGTAAAGATTCAATTTACCTCATTATATTAATGCCATCAATTCATAAATAAAGTTAAGAACTGTGAGAGAACAGCTACTGTTATCCAAGCTCTTTAAAAGGACTGAAGTTGCCTTTCGACTGAGGTTTCTAATTTAGAAAACGGACCTGAGAAAGGACGCAAACGAAGTACTTAAGCCATCATGGCAATAGATGCCAAACATCTATTTTAATTTAGATAAAGCCTTCTCTAGCATGGCGAACATATCAGGGATTTCTTCTTTTTTACAGGTACCCACGCTTATTCGGTACCATGGATTTTCTGTGGTTCCGCCAAAGGCAGAGAAAGGCACCACCGCCAACTTTGCTTCTGTCAATAAATAGGAAGTGACGTCGGATTGAGTATTTAACATTTTTCCAT
>CAIUDH010000039.1 GCA_903897855.1 uncultured Bacteroidota bacterium
TCTTCCATGGGTAGCCACTAAAATCTTTTTCTCTCCCGGATTTTGAGTAATCCTTTGAAGTGCTATTTCTTGTCTCTTTTGCATCATCAAGGGCGTTTCTGCATTTTTATAAGCCACATCAAGATGGCCTTGCTGCCATTGGTCAATAATTTCTAAGTATCGTTGATGCATTTCAGGAGTTATTGGTTGACCTTCAAAATCGCCCCAACTTATTTCATTCAACTCTGTCACACTTTCATACGGAATGCCTTGATCGATAAAGGCCTGTACGCTTTCTTGGGTGCGCTTTAAGCCGGAAACATAAATCTTATCAAAGGAAGCCTCTTTATATTCTCTATAGAAGGCCGCGGCCTGCTGCACCCCTGTGGCATTCAAACTGCTATCAATACCACTTCCCTGAACCATCCCTAACTTGTTAAAATCAGTTTCACCATGCCTGATGATATAAAAATACTGCTCCATAATTTAACTATTTCAATAATAATAAGAAAAGCCTTAGCCTAGAATTGTAATTTTGCGACCACAAATAAACTCAATTTAAAATTGACGCCCATAGAAAATATACCCGACTGGTTTGCATTTTACACTTTGCCCCGTGCCGAAAAGAAAGTTGCTGAGACTTTAGAGCTTCTGCAGTTTGAACATTTCCTACCCTTGAAAAAAACGCTAAAACAATGGAGCGACAGAAAGAAAATGGTGATTGAACCCGTTTTTAGAAGTTATATCTTTGTGAAGGTAACCCCTGTGAATATAAAAAAAGTGGTCGCCGTAGAAGGAGTCCTTAAAGTCATCCATTTTGGGAGCGTGCCTCAAAAAATACCTGAGAACCAAATTGTATTCCTGAAAATTTTACTAGAGTCGCCCGATGAAATAGAAATACATTCAAACCTGCAAACGGGTGATAAAGTGAGGGTGAGCCAAGGGCCGCTAGTAGGAGCCGAAGGTTATCTGATGAATAACAATACAAAGAATTTCGTTGTCAATATTGATATTGTAGGTCATAGCGTTTCGATAAAGGTGAATCCGGCCTATCTGGAAAAAATTATTAATTGACATTTTTTAGCATATAATTTTAGACTCATCATTAAAACCAAAGCAACCTTTTAACGATTTATTCGTATATTCGTGCAAAGCGATTAGAATTTAAAAACAAAACAAAATAGTTTCTTTGATTTGTCGTTTAATAGTCGGAAATTTGTTAGTTCTTACCGCAATCAACGAATGCTAAAAAAGATTTTTTTCTTTTTGATAATTTTCTTCTCTGTTTCACAGTTAAGTGCTACGCATTTGCTTGGTGGTATTATGACGTACCGGTATGTAGGCCGAACAGGCCTGAACCAGCAATTTGCCATCTACGAAATTACAATAACGGTATACAGAGATTGTTTAAACGGACAAGCTGAGTACGATGACCCTTTAGACTTGGGCGTTTATGATGAAAATAAAACGAGAGAGCAAACAATTCAGTTAAGATTACTTCAAAAAACAATCGTAAACCCTCCCAATGGGGGTGTCAATTGTAATTTTAGTGCCAATGTATGTATTGAGGAAGGGATTTACAAAAAGCAAATCTCCGTTCTTGCCGATCAAGGCCATCATTTTTGGTATCAGCGTTGTTGTCGTAACTCGCAAAACAACTTATCCGACGACTATGGCCAATCATACTATTGTTATATCCCAGCAGCCACTCAAAATAAAGACAATTCGCCTATTATTAATGGGGTGCCTGCACCTTATGTATGTGTAGGCGACACGGTAACTTATAGCAATGCCGCCACCGATGCCGACGGAGATTCACTCGTTTATAGCTTAGAACAACCCTGGACAGGCGGAGATAAAAACCAACCAAAGCCAGCACCTCCTTATAACATTGTGCTTCCTCTCGATATTGCTGGCTATAAGCCTGGCTATAGCTTTAATTCTCCCTTTGGTGCAGGTGGAATTTTAACCATCAACACCCAAACCGGACTCACCACCTTATTAGCTCCAAAA
>CAIUDH010000040.1 GCA_903897855.1 uncultured Bacteroidota bacterium
TGAAGCCTTTGATGGTACTCCATTTATGGGCACGGTGTATTATCGTTTAAAAGAAATAGATTTCGATCAGGAATTTGCTTACTCTTCGGTGCAATCGGTAACCAAATATAAGGGTGAATCAAATATCATGATCACCCCCAACCCAATTATCACCACTGCCACCATAAGTTTCAAGGCTGATGCGGCTGGCGAATTTCAGGTGGAAATAAGCAATACCCTCGCACAAATAGTACTGCACAAAACCCTATTCTTACAACGAGGCGAAAATAAAATTGAATTAGGAATGGAGCAACTCGTGCCCGGAAACTATTTCATCAAAATATATTCAGCCAATACACCCAAAATACAAGTACGAAAAATAATCAAATCAAACTAAATTTAAACTTAAATAATATCATGAACACAATAACTCTCAAACACAAACACAGTTTCAAGAATACCCTCTTTACTATTATAGGGTTAATTTCTTTTACAATCGCCACTGCCCAAAATGGGATAGGGGTAAACACCACTGCCCCTAAATCCAATTTCGAGGTATATGGTTCCTTTGGACAAAAAGTGACCACCGTTACGGGTACTACAACATTAGACGCCACTCACAGCCTGGTCATTTGTAATAATGGGGCCAGCACCATTTCGGTTACCCTGCCCGATGCCACTGCTTGTTTAGGACGGATTTATACCATTAAAAGAAATGCTACCAGCACAGCCAATGTTACTGTAGTAGGTAACATTGATGGGGTAAGCGATTTGGTTTTAAAATACGCCAATGATGCAGCAACCCTTTTTAGTAATGGTACCGATTGGAGTACTAAAGGTAGTTATGTCCCAAAATCGTCATGGAATTTAACAGGCAATACAGCAACCGACCCGGCCACTAATTTTATTGGCACTACCGATGCTCAACCCTTCATTTTAAAAACGAATGGCGTGGAGCGCATACGTGTTTTGTCGGGTGGAAACATTGGAATTGGAGTTACTGTACCAACTGCCTACCTTCATTTAATGGCAGGGTCCACGGCAGCAAGTACAGCGCCCTTAAAATTTACCACTCAAGCAGCAGGACTTACCACGGTTGAGCAGGGTACCATGGAGTTGATAGGCAATTCCCTTCAGTTCACCCAACTGGCTAAAAGAAGGGGGGTGGTAATGTCACAAGGGGTATTGACAGCCGATGTTGTTGTTGCCAACAGCACCACTGAGTCGGCTGCGTTAATCACCGCAGAACATGGTGCAAACTATATGGAAGTTGGGAAAATGGAAGAAATCACGCTTCATGGTATAATTCAAAAAGAAAGTGGTACTACACTCAGTATATGTTTTAAATATAATGGGACAACTGTTTTAACAGCGGTTAGCACAGCAAGCACTATAGTAGCAAATACTCCTTATGAAATTCATATTGTAACTACATGCAGAAGTGTGGGTGCAACGGGCAAGATGCAAATAAATGCCCATATGGCCATCGATGGATTATCGAACGGGCCAGATGCCCATAAGGAAATTACCATTAACACCACTACGGCACAGAATACAACCGTAACTGCACTCTGGAGTGCTTCAGGTTCAGGCAATACAATGACCATACAGCAAGGTAGTGTTTTGTGTATTGAACCCAATAGATAAATAAACCGGAAGTGAATCGTTTGAAATAAATTAACATTACTGAAAACAAGTATTGTTCAAGAAAAAGCATTAAACGTTCTAGTTTAATACTTTAAGGAAGGTTGGAATACGAAAGGGGCTCACAAGTCCCTTTTGTATTTATACACATTTTTGAAATACGAATGATCTAATATACATGCCTGGAAATTACGCTGAGAAGACTTCTTGCTATGAATATAGAATCATGATTATCAAACCAATCCATCTCTTTTTCAAGGGTATCTGCTTTTTTATGGAGGCACCGAGCATTTAATATTTTGTATTGTAAAAAAGAGGAGATGATAAAAGTCATTTTTTATTTCTTTAATATTATTCAATTTTGTATTACGAATCGAATTAAGATTCTTTTATTGATACCTGACGATCCAACCTGCAGCTCAATAAATTAGGCTCAACTGCCTATTCATTATTAGCAATATGAGGCATTGGGGTACCAACGGTATCTAACATTGTGACGAATGGAATGGCCTTTCCAAGCATCTTGCTTTTAAATTTCAAGAAAAGTTTTTTGTTCTGCATTAATCCCGATGCTATACGATGAACTTGAACAATGCCTTTAAACAACAAAACATAATGAAATTATCTGCCCATATATTAATTCCTACGTCCGTTTTTTTTGGAAGTCATACTGAGATCCTAGAACGTTCTCTGATGGGTATGGATTGCACTGCTATGCTTAAAAAAATCAGGTATTTAAAGTGCCGCGGAAATAAAATTGAGTTAGCCAAGGAGCAACTCATCACCGGAATTATTTTGTGAAATAAATTCAGCACACGCATTCAAAATTAAAGTACAAACAAAATTAAACTAAACTTAAAAATATCATGCACACAATAACTTTCAACTACAAACATGGTATCAAGAATATCCACTCTATTATTATATTGTTGATTTCTTTTACAATAGCCAATGCCCAAAATGGGGTAGGAGTAAACACGACGACACCTAAATCTAATTTTGAGGTATATGGTTCTTTTGGACAAAAGGTTACGACCGTATCGTCGAATACCACCCTGGATGAAACCTACAGCTTGGTCATTTGCAATAATGGGGCGAGTGCCATTTCTATAACTCTGCCCGATGCCACAGCTTGCTTAGGCCGGATTTATACTATCAAAAGAAACGCTACAAGCACGGCCAATGTGACCATAGCCGGCACCATTGATGGGATAACCAATTTGGTTTTAAAATTCACTAATGATGCAGCAACCCTTTTTAGTAATGGTACCAACTGGAGCACAAAAAATAGCTTTATGCCACAGTCATCTTGGAACTTGGCTGGAAACACGGCAACGGATCCGGCCAATGATTTTATTGGCACTACCGACGCTCAACCCTTCATTTTAAAAACCAGTGGCGTTGAGCGCCTGCGTGTTTTGTCGGGAGGAAACATTGGAATTGGAGTTACTGCACCAACAGCTTACCTGCATTTGATGGCAGGGTCCACAGCCGCTGGTACGGCGCCGTTAAAATTTACCACCCAAGCAGCAGGACTTACAGCGGTGGAGCAGGGCACCATGGAATTAATTGGCAACTCCTTACAATTTACACAACTGCTTAAAAGAAGAGGTGTTGCCATGACTCAATCGGTTAGAACTTCTGATTATACATTAGCAGCAAGTTCTGGAAGCACTGAGTCGGCTGCGATAGAAACGGCACAACATGGTGCCAATTATTTAGAAATAGGTAAAATGGAAGAAATCGTTTTAAGAGGAACTGTTTCTCAACGAAGTAACGCTAATGCCAAATTAACACTAAGAGTTAGAATTGGGCCTCCGGGGTCTGAGGCTACAGTACAAACGGTATCCACTAATGCAACATCATTGATTAGTGCGAATACACCATTTGAATTACGTGTCTCTGCTACTTGTAGAACGATCGGTGCAACTGGAACGGTACAATTCAATACTATTTTCTGGGTTGACAATATTCTAAATACTTTTGATAATGCAGTGCTTGCATTAAATATTAATACCACTGTAGCCAATAATATTATCGTTACCGCTCAGTGGGGAACTGATAATGATGTTGCAAATACGATTACAGTGAATCAGGCAAGGGTGCTTTGTATAGAGCCCAACAGATAATACTTATAGAATAATTAAATATTGAAAAATATTCTAATAAAGAAAAAAGCATAAAACGTTCTCGTTTAATTCTTTAAGGAAGCTTGGATTACGAAAGGGGCTCATAAGTCCCTTTTGTATTTATATTCATTTTCGAAATAAGAATGATGTTAACTTCATGCTTTCAAATTTCGCTGCCCAGTTTCGTGCTTTCAAATACAGAGCCCCGTTGAGTGCCCAAATTGATATTACGTGTAAGCTTTAACTACTTTTTGAAGTAATGCTATGAATGCTAGCAATCAAACCTTAAACCATTAATTTGATATTATACTCTTATATGACTATGGTCATATTTTATACACATTATTCTTATGATATTTGTAGCACGGATTGAGATCAGATTCCTTTGTTATTCGCGGACATTTCTATTCTAATGTTCATCGCGGACATTCCAACCTTCAATCCAATAAATTTAGGCTCGACAGCCTAATAACTAATGAGCAAAATCTGGCGACCACTATCCCATATTACCCGACATTTTAAACAATTAAAATGCCTTTTGTTTACTTTTCAATTTAAAGAAAGTGTTTTTTGAGTGTTTTCTCTTTAAAAAATGTACCATTCTAATAGAATATGTATTTAAAGAACGTCTTTTCAAAATCTTACAAAATGAAACTATTTACAAACTTATCAATTTTTGCATCCTTATTTATTGGATACAATATCTCTGCTCAGGATCTCGATGTCGGGCATATTGCAAGTGCCACCTCCGATTTGTCGGTGGTAGGCAGCAGCTCACTCTATGTTTCCGGCAACCTCAGCATTACCTCAACCGGTATTTATAAAAATGATGGCACCGTGAATATAAAGGGCAATATCACCAACGATTTTGCCAGTATGGCAGAAGGCATGGGCTCTACCACACTCACCGGCACGGCGGTGCAAACTCTTGCGGGGGCTCAACCATTTAAAGTTTATGATTTAACCATCGACAACACCTATAATACTACTTCAGCTATCGTGCTAAGTAAGCCATTAAGTGTTGGACACGCCCTTACCTTCACCGATGGAATTGTTTCAACGGGAAGTAATAAAGTTATATTCATTGCTGGCGCTTCAACTACAGGCCCATCAGCCACCTCACATATTCTTGGAACAGCCGAAAAAATTGGGAACACCGCCTTCGATTTCCCGGTAGGCGATGGCGTAAAATTAA
>CAIUDH010000041.1 GCA_903897855.1 uncultured Bacteroidota bacterium
CTACTTGATTTTTACCATAAGATATTACGAAAAAAGAACTGACGGGGTTTATAGCGCCAATCCTTTCCCTTGTTCTTTCTGATTGGCCAATAAATAAAGTACGGCCATTCGAATGGCCACCCCATTCTCCACTTGTTGCAGTATCATACTCTGACTGCTATCGGCTACTTCACTGGTTATTTCAACGCCTCTATTGATGGGGCCTGGATGAAGAATTATGATTTCTTTAGAGAGGCTATTTAATGTTTTTAAGTCGAGACCAAACATTAAACTGTATTCCCGTAAACTGGGGAAAAATTTAATATCCTGACGCTCGAGCTGAATCCGAAGCATATTAGCCACATCGCACCAATGGAGCGCTTTCTTTAAATCGTGTTCAACCTTAATGCCAAGGGTGTGATAATATTTGGGGATTAAGGTGGTGGGACCACATACCATGACTTCTGCTCCAAGCTTTTGCAAACAGAACACATTACTTAATGCAACACGAGAATGTAATATGTCGCCAACGATTACGACACGCTTACCTTTGAGTTCGCCCAGTTTTTCACGAATCGAAAATGCATCTAGTAAAGCTTGAGTTGGATGTTCATGGGTGCCATCGCCGGCGTTAATAATATTGGCGTCGATATGTCGGGATAAAAATATTCCGGCCCCCGGCATGGGATGGCGCATCACCACCATATCAACCTTCATGCTTAATATATTGTTTACCGTGTCGATCAAAGTTTCCCCTTTCGACACGCTACTCCCAGAGGCGGAAAAATTCACGACGTCGGCACTTAATCTCTTTTCAGCAAGCTCAAAAGAAAGTTTCGTACGTGTAGAATTCTCAAAAAATAAATTCGCAATCGTCACATCACGCAGGGATGGCACCTTCTTGATCTTGCGATTGATGACCTGTTTGAAATTGTCTGTGGTGGTGAAAATTAAATTAATATCTTCCGTGGTGAGATATTTAATTCCGAGTAAGTGTTTTACACTAAGTTGAGACATTATGCTGAATGATTATTCAGAGCACGAAAGTACGAATTTTATTGACAATGAAGTATTAGAATTAAATTGAATTAATTAATTTATACCTCGAATGCACAAAGCAAGAATGCGAAACAGAATTTAAAACCATTAAGCCAGTGAAATAAATGGAAGCCTGAATTTTGTAAAAACAAGTAGGATAACTTGTTTACATCAGATATTATTATTTAATTCGCCATAACACAATAATTTCACATTTGCCTATCGCGTCATTTTTACGTCACAAAATTCAATACTGGACAATAAAATAAAATATCTGCGTTATTGCCGCAAACGTTGCATAATAAAGAGAAATTTATTTTAAAAAACATTAATTCGAAAATGAATTTGATACGTAAATCATTCACCTTAATACTATTCTTGCTTTTGGCGGTATCCTCTAAAGCTAATTCTATCAAGGGTTTTCATCGTATAACGATTGGCATTCGTGTTGATACTCCTGGTATCGACACCAATAAAATTTCTAAAACTCGCATCCAGCTTAAGACTCCGGCTAACATTTATTCATCCACTGAATACGATTCGCTGAGTGGCGGATTTGTGAACAGAACGAGAGTTGGCAGTACGGATATTGGCACTCCTCGATATTTAACCTTAGATGAATATCTGAAAGAAAGCAGGGAGAAAGGAGTGGAAGACTATTTCAGGAAACGTTCGATGTCGGAGGAGTTTGTGAAAGGAGGTGGTATTTTAACCTCTTTAAATTTACCTCCCAACCCAATTACAAGCTGGCTTGGGGGCACCGTAGATCTACACCCTCAAGGGAGCGCTGAACTTCTTTTCGGAATCAACAGCAATCGTATTAACAATCCCGCTCTCAGCCCCAAACAACGACACGTCACACAATTCGATTTCGACCAGAATATCCAACTCAATTTGACGGGAAATATCGGCGACAAAATAAAAATTAATGCCATCAACGATACCAAAGCAATTTTCGATTTCGATAATATTTTCAAACTCGATTATAACGGAAAGGAAGATGAGATTATTAAGAAAATAGAACTTGGAAATGTAGGATTGCCTCTCAACAGCAATTTAATAAATCCGGGGCAATCGCTCTTTGGTGCTAAGGTAGCCTTGCAATTTGGCCGTTTAAATGTGACCACCATTGTAACCCAGAACAAAGGAAAATCAACCACTACCGAATTTACCGGAGGTGCACAAACAACCAACTTCGATATCACCGCCGACAATTACGATGTGAACCGACACTATTTCCTGGGTCAGTTTTTTCGTGAACATTATGATGAGTGGCTGAGTCGTTTGCCTTTGGTAAATTCCGCGGTTCAGGTAAGCAGGGTTGAAGTTTGGATCACGAATAGAAATTCTTCTTATTCAGAAGCTCGTGATGTACTTGCTTTTACCGATTTAGGGGAAGGAAATCCGTATAACCCAGTAAATTTAGCAACACGAAATTATCGAGCCACCGACAACTATAATAACAATTTGTACAATAGGGTTTATGCCGATCCAACATTACGAAACTCCAACAGTGTTATTAATAGATTAAGTAGCAACTACAGTAATTTAGTATCGGGCGTGGATTATCAGTTGCAAACCTATTCGCGACGATTAACGGAACAGGAATATACACTGAATAGCAAACTGGGATTTATCTCACTCAATTCGCCACTCAATAACGGGGAGGTATTGGCGGTAGCCTATGAATACACCTATAACGGCCAAGTGCTTAAGGTAGGTGAATTTAGTACTGAAGTCCAAAACGATGAGAACTCCAATAAAGTACTCTATGTAAAGTTACTCAAGGGTTATAATGTTCGTCCTGAGTTACCGACTTGGAAGTTGATGATGAAGAATATCTATTCTCTCAACGCTTATTCGGTGCAACAGAAAGATTTCAAGTTAGGCATTATCTATAAAGATGAAGCCACAGGAACTGAATTTAATTTTATTCCCGCCAAAGGAGAAGAGAACCTTTACCAAGTACCTCTCATTAAAGTTTTAAATCTCGATAATATCAATTCGCAGCAGGACAATGTGAGCGATGGGGTGTTCGATTTTATTGAAGGTACCACCATCTTATCCTCAAATGGAAGAATCATTTTCCCTTGTCTGGAGCCTTTTGGCAATTATTTGAAAAAGAAATTCGCCGATACCGCTCTAACCTCCAAAATTTATGTTTACCAAACCTTATACGACTCCACCAAATACGCTGCACAGCAGGATGCACGTCATAATCGTTTTTTTATTCGAGGGAGTTATCAAGGAAGTTCAAGTAATGAATTCTCCCTCAATGCGTTCAATATTCCAAAAGGCTCGGTAAGGGTAACCGCCGGTGGGGCACCGCTCAGAGAAGGGACTGACTACACCGTAGATTATTTGATTGGGAAAGTAAAAATTATCAATACTAGTTTGTTACAATCGGGGGCCGTGATAAAAGTGGATGCCGAAAACAACAACCTCTTTAACACCCAGCAAAAGAGCTTGATTGGAACCCGTCTCGACTACAAAATAAACAAAGATTTTGTTTTGGGAGGCACGTATCTTCATTTAACCGAGAGACCCTTAACCCAAAATGTGTCGGCTGGCGATGAGCCTCTATCAAACTCTATCTATGGCATCGACGGGCTCTTCAAGTCCGACTCACGATTCATCACGAAACTGATTGACAAAATCCCATTTATAGAGACCAAAGAAATTTCCAGTGTCATCTTGGCCGCAGAGTTCGCAAAAATTGTTCCCGGTGTTCCTCGTTCACTCGACAAAACAAAAAAAGGTTTCTCCTATCTTGATGACTTCCAAGGTGCCGAAGCGCCATACGATTTGCGCACACCCAACTCCTGGTATACCGCAAGCACCCCCCAAGGCAATCCTCTCGAATTCCCCACTGGAGGAAGTCGACTTTTAGACAACCGGTTTAACGCAGCTAGAATTTCATGGTACTTCATTGATCAGTTCACCTTTTATAGTGGCACACCTCCCAATGGCATTACAAATGCAGTATTAGATGACCCTTATCAGCGATTGATTCTTCAAAAAGAAGTTTATCCTGATAAACAACTTGCACAAACAACAGCAACCAACCTACAAACACTGGATATCTCGTATAATCCCAAAACACGCGGTGCCTACAATTTTAATGTCGATGGCTTAAATGCCGACGGTACCTTAAGCAATCCCAAAAACAATTGGGGCGGCATGATGCGTAAAATTGAAACCAGTGATTTCGAGGCAGCGAATATCGATTACATCAGCATTTGGATGATGGATCCGTTCGTAAACAATCAAAATAATGGTGGGGACCTCATTGTGCAATTGGGAAATGTAAGTGAAGATATATTGCCTGATGGAAGAAAAAGTTTTGAGCATGGATTACCCAAGACTGCAACAAAAGAGCATGTGGATACGACCCTCTGGGGAGTCATCTCGAAATTATCTCCTATCGTGAATGCCTTTGATAATGACGAAAATGCGCGCCAATACCAAGATGTTGGTTTAGATGGTTTGAACGATGTCGAGGAAAGATCGTTTTTTGAGGCTTCCTATTTATCAAAAATCAAAACAAAATTCGGAGCCAATTCTCAGGCCTACGTCAATGCCTCTAGTGACCCTTCAGCCGATGATTATCAGTACTACTTAGGCTCCGGACTCGACAATGCCCAGGCAAACATATTCGACCGCTATCGCTTTATCAATAACGGCGATGGAAACTCCCCCACCAATGCGCAGTCACAAACGAAAACAGGATACCAAAATTCGGCTTACACCTCGACCCCCGATGATGAAGATATCGACCGCGATTTTCTGATGAATACCAGTGAAGATTATTATCAGTATCGCATCCGACTCGACCCGGCAGCATTGATTCCTGGACAAAATTTTGTAACCGATAAAGAACTGCGCTCTGTGGCTATTAGCAGTGGCACACAACAGGTAAATTGGTATCAATTAAAAATTCCGATTCAACAATTCGAGAAAAAATATGGAAGCATCAACGATTTTAAATCGATTCGATTCATACGACTTATTTTAAAAGGATTTCAGGATAGTGTCGTTTTACGCATGGGCGAATTTCAGTTGGTGAGAAGTGAATGGCGTAAATGCACGCAGTCGCTGCGTGACCCTAAACAAGTGCTGGTTTCGAGCAGTGCCACCAATACACGTTTTGATGTTACCACGGTAAATATTGAAGAGAATAGCAAACGACAACCCATCAATTACGTAATTCCTCCGGGCATCAACAGGCAGCTTGATCCAAGCAATCCGCAATCGGTGCAACAGAACGAGCAATCGCTTTCCATGATTACCTGTAATTTAGAAGATGATGATGCTCGTGGTGCCTTCAGAAACACCCAATACGACTTCAGAAACTACAAGCATATCACGATGTTTATGCATGCCGAAGAGTTTCAAGCTGAGCCTTTAAAGGATGGTGAATTATGGGGATTCATACGTTTAGGAACCGACTACACCAACAATTATTATGAATATAGCTTCCCATTAAAAGTATCGCTTGCCGGGCAAAACGACCCAGATCAAGTGTGGCCTGCCTCCAACCGAATGGATTTAATTCTTGACTATTTAGCGGAAATAAAGCAGGAACGTGAATTAAATTCAAGCTCACTTACGCAACCTTATTTTTCACTCATCCATCCAGGCTATAAGATTGTGGGGACGCCCGATATAAGTAGTGTGAAGGTGATATGTATTGGCGTTCGCAATCCGAGCGACGATAAATTAAATCATTGTGGTGAAGTATGGTTTAATGAGTTGAGGCTGGAGGAATTTAACAATACAGGAGGATGGGCTGCAGAAGCAAGAACGGATATTAAACTTGCCGATTTCGGTAATATGCGGATGTCGACTCATCTTCATACTTACGGTTACGGCGCCTTGGATAAAAAGTTAAACGAGCGAAGTAAGGATGATGTGCGGGGTTATGCTTTTGTTTCTAATTTCGAGTTGGGGAAATTTTTCCCACTGAAATCTGGATTCAACCTCCCCTTGGCTATTTCCTATAGTGAAGATGTGATTCAACCCCATTATAATCCTTTAAATCCGGATGTGCCCCTTGAACAAGCATTAAACGCTGCTAAGTTAAATTCGAACCCCGACTTATATACTCAGCTCAAAGACGCGGCCAATGATTATACCAGCCGTTATGGGTTTAATTTAATCAACATGCGAAAAAACTATACTGGTACAAAAAAACCATTTCCTTGGAGCATCAGTAATTTCACTTTCTCGTATCAATACAATCGAATTTACAAACACAATCCTACTTCTTCTCGCGTTGAGAATAAAAACTGGCGTGGCATGATTACCTATGCCTATGCCTTTCCTTCCCTTACAATTCAGCCTTTTGCGAAAATCAGTAAGTCGAAATGGTTAAAACTCATCACCGACTTTAATCTAAGTGTGTTGCCTACCAATTTTAATTTTCGAATCGAAACCGACCGTCGGTATAATGTGCTTCAATTGCGCAATACCGATTTCAAAAATAATAATAATGCCATCGTAGAAATACTTCCTACCTTCGATAAAGATTTTACGATGAACCGAATTTATGATTTACAATGGGCCTTGACAAGAGCACTGAAATTGAATTACGGCGCCAATAATGGGTCGCGTATTCCTGAACCTTTCGGTGCTATTGAAACATCTACTCAACGCGATATCATCAAACAAAACTTTTTCAAAGGTGGTGAAGTGCGTAAATTTAATCAGAATATCGGTTTAAATTATCAAGTGCCTTTTAATAAGCTGCCCCTCACCGACTGGATTACTTCCAATGCGAGCTACACCATTAGTTACGACTGGACAGGGGCGGCATTGGCGTTGCTTAAAGACACGCTAGGAAATCAAATTCAAAATGCTCGAAATTTCCAAATTCAATCGCAATTTAATTTCACACAACTCTATAACAAATGGAAGTTTTTAAAGAAAATCAACGAACAAACTGCCAATGCCAACAGCCGAAGCAGTGCTAATGAAGAACCACCGGCAGAAAAAGGAAAGGGGAAAGGAAAGTCAAGCAAAAAAAATACAGACGTAAAAAAACAAACTGAATCTACCTCAACACAAACTTACCCAGTGGCATTGCGCGCAGTCGTTAAATTTGTTACCGGTATTAAGAATGCCAGTTTCAACTATACCCGAAACGACGGAAGTGGCATTCCTGGATTTTTACCATCCCCCAATAATTTCGGACAGAACTTTAACAGTAATGCACCTGGATGGGATTTTATTTTTGGTTCCCAGATTGATACTAATTTTTTATATGCGGCCTCTCGGAAAAACTGGATAAGCTCAAAATCGGAAATGAATAATCCGTATAGCATTAACAAATTAATCAAGCTCGATGGGCGTATTAGCATGGAGCCGATTAGCGACTTCCGTATTGATGTCGCTTTCAATCGTCAATACTCATTTAACGAAAGCGGTATTTTTAAATTTGATACGGTGGAGCAGTTCAATGCCTTTAGAGTACAAAATCCTACCCAAGGAGGCACTTTTAGTTCCAGTTTTATTATGATTGGAACCGCATTTAAGAAAGATATCGTGACCAATAGTTCCAATGAATCGCCCACGTTCAAACAATTTGAAAACAATCGTTACACCATTGCACAACGGCTTCAGAGTGCCGAAGGCAGAGTCACAGGGGTAGATACCATCACCAATTATCCGCGAGGCTATAGCAAGCAATCGCAAGATGTGGTGATGTTGGCTTTCCTCTCGGCCTATACCGGAAAAAATGCAAACTCGTTTTCACTGAACCGATTCCCAACACTACCCTTACCCAATTGGAGAATCAATTATAACGGCTTAACGAAACTGAAAGCAGTTCAAAAATATTTCAGTGGCATCACCCTCTCGCACAGTTATTCGTGTACTTACAATACCCAATATTCATCGAGTGTAGTTCATGGCATTGATTCGGCACACGATTTCATGCCTGATGTAATCATCAGAAGCATCTCACTCATCGAACGCTTCAGTCCTCTGGCAGGTATCGACATTACCATGAAGAATAGTATGACCATTGGCTTACGCTATAATCAAGACCGTACTTTAGCCATGCAAATTGCAGGGAAATCATTGTCGGAAAACAAAAACCGTGATTTTACCTTTAGTTTTGGATACCGCACGAGCCAAGTGTATTTACCTTTTAGAGTGAAAGGCAAAAAAGCATATCTTCAAAATGATGTTAATATCAAGGTTGACGTGAGTCTTCGCGACAATCTGATTATTGTAAGAAGGATGGATATCAGTCCAGACCAGGCCGCCAGTGGCAGTCGCTTAATAGCCATTCGACCCAACATTGATTATATGCTCAATGACAATTTAACGATGCGACTCTATTTTGAGATGAACCTCACCAATCCGCATGTCTCAAACCAATTTCCAACCACCATTTCTAAAGGAGGGGTCTCGTTACGATACACCTTAGATGAGAATTTTCTAAAAAATCAACTTCCTAACAGCGGGGGTAAGAAATCGAAGAAACCCAAGCAGATGTTCTAGTCGTGACTTTGTTGGATGCCATCATAGGTTAAATTCGGCCTACTGCATAATGCCTACACCAGGCCGATAAACCACAACTATCGCATTTTGGATTTCGTGCGGTGCAAACATACCTGCCATGTAAAATAAGCCAGTGGTGCGCCTTAGGAATAAGAATTTCAGGGATATATTTATACAATTGCTTTTCTACTTCAAGTGGTGACTTGGCCGTTTGGGTAACGATACCTAGCCGCTTTGAAACCCTAAAAACATGGGTGTCGACTGCCATCGTAGGCTGATTGTACACCACAGATAAAATAACATTAGCGGTTTTTCTGCCAACACCCGGCAACGTAACCAATTGCTCCATGGTAGTTGGAATCTCCCCCTCAAATTCGGTGATCAATCGTTGGGCCATTCCCACCAAGTGCTTGGCTTTATTATTAGGATAACTGATACTTCGAATATATTCAAAGACTTCAGCAGGTTCGGCTTCTGCTAATTTTTTGGGATTAGGAAACCGCCTAAACAAAGCGGGGGTGGTCAAATTCACACGTTTATCGGTACACTGAGCCGAAAGAATGACCGCCACCAAAAGCTGAAATGAATCATCATAAACCAATTCAGTCTCCGCTATTTTAAAGTTTTCTTCAAACCAATGCACAATATTTTTAGTACGATCTGCTTTGTTCATGATGGCTGCAAAGATATTTTATTTCGAGTGTTTATAAATGGCCCTTTTCATTTGAATATACCTTGGTTCTTTTGTATAATTTTGCAGCAATGAATTCCACCCAAAAAATTATTTGCCATAATTGTGGCGCAGACATCGATGTAAGCGGAGCCTTGTCGTCGAAAATTGAACTCGAGTTGAAAAACAAGTACAATAAAGAGTATTTGGAGATGAAAACGAAGCAGGATGCAAAGAATGCTGAGTTAGAGAAGCAAGGGCAGCAGCTTGCATTGCAACAGCAAGCTTTTGAAGAGCAACTAAAACTCAAGGTTCAGGAGCAGCTAGCGGAACAGAAAAAAGCGCTGGAAGTGCGTCTGCGCGATGAAATAAACAAAGAAAATGGCGACGCTCTAAATGTTTTTCAAACACAGATAGAAGAGAAAAACAAACAGCTGAGCGAACTATATAAAATTAAAACGGAGAACCAGACTTTAAAACAAGATCAGGAATTAATACATGAGAAGATGAAATCTGAATTTGCCGAGAAGCTTCGTGAAGAAACGGCAAAAACCCGTGAACAGGCAATGAAAGATGGCAGTGATAAAATTCAGAAACAACTTGACGAAAAAGAGTATGTGATAAAACAACTCAACGATCAGCTCCTCGATGCGCAACGAAAAGCACAGCAAGGCAGCACTCAAGTACAAGGAGAAGTGCAAGAATTGGCCATTGAAGATTTTTTGCGCCGTACTTTTCCATACGATACCATTGACGAAATAAAAAAAGGGGCACGCGGCGGCGACTGTATTCAACAAATAAATACACCCACTCGATTTAACTGCGGCACTATTTACTACGAGAGTAAGCGAACCAAAGATTTTCAGCCAACCTGGATAGAGAAATTTAAACAAGATATCCGTAACCTGAAGTCGATGTTTGGCGTTTTAGTGACCGAGGTGATGCCTAAGGACATGCCTCGAATGGGGCTTCGCGAGGGAATCTGGATTTGCACTTTCGAAGAATTCAAAGGCCTTAGCATGGTTTTGCGAGAATCGGCCATCATGATGAGTGACGCCTTGGCATCACAAGAAAACAAAGGTGATAAAATGCATTTATTATATGCTTTTTTGACCGGCAACGAATTCAAGCAAAATGTGGAAGCGATTGTAGAAGGATTCACCGCGATGCAAACCGAGCTAAACAGTGAAAAGCGAGCTATGGAAGGCATTTGGAAGAAGCGAGAAAAGCAAATAGAAAAAGTTTTACTCAATACCACACACATGTACAGTAGTATCAAAGGTATCGCAGGCAATGCCATTGCCGATATTCAATATCTGGAATTAGGCGACACTAAAAATTTGCTGGAGGAATAAATAAATTCCTCTTCTCATATTTGTAAAGGCATCTCTTACATAACTAAATTCTTTTATTTACTTTCACCACAAAATATTTCTCCATGAAACGCATCCTCTATTTACTCCTCTTTGCACAAATATCCTTGTCCACCTTGGCACAAAAACCATATTATGTAGGCGAATATCAGAGTCCGAGCAATCCTTATTATTGGAAAAATAAAATACCATTTATCGGCTATTGGCAGCAGGATGTAGATTATAAAATAAAAGCAAGCCTCGACGATAGCCTCGACATGATTGACGCAGAGCTTACACTTGTTTATTATAACAACTCGCCTGATGTACTCCATGAAGTTTATTTTCACCTCTATCAAAATGCATTTCAACCCGGAAGCTATTACGACGATTTGCAAAAAAACAACCACCTTAAAACCATCTATGGAAAAAACGAGAAAGATAACAAAGGAGAAGTAATAGAAATGGTCACCATTAATGGCACCCAGGTGAAGCCTACCTTCGATAATACCATCATGAAATTGATCTTGCCACAGCCCCTACAGCCCAATGGTTTAGTCGAATTTAAAATAAAATTCAAAAGCTATTTTGGGGATGAAGGGAATGTGCGACGCAGAATGAAAATGTTTAAAGATGCCTGGGGTAATAAACAATATGACGGGGTGCACTGGTACCCTCGTATTTGCGTATATGATCGGAAATTCGGATGGGAAACAGATCAACATCTGGGAAGAGAATTTTATGGCGATTTTGGTAGCTATGAGGCCGAACTCACACTGCCTAGCAACTATATCAATGAAGCTACCGGTGAATTACTAAACGAGAATGAGATGCTCCCAGAACTATTACGTGAAAAGTTGGACGTGAAAAACTTTGCCTATAAACCATTAGAAAGTAAACCCTCGCTTGTCTTAGAACGTAATGGCACTAAAACCTGGAAATACAAAGCTGTTAATGTTCATGATTTTGCCTTCACCTGCGACCCCACCTATCGACTTTCGGAGAGCAGCTGGAATGGCATTCGATGTATTGGCATTGTGCAAGAGCCGCATGCCGCAGGTTGGCAAAACACGGGCGCGGAGGTAGCCGATATTGTTAAAACATTCAGTACTACTTTTGGTATGTATGCCTATCCCAAAATGGTAGCTGCCGATGCCCGCGATGGCATGGAATATCCAATGCTTACGTTAGATGGAGGACTCAGTCCGGGGTATATGAAAACTGTGAGTCACGAGGTAGGACATAACTGGTTTTTTGGCATCATTGGTAATAATGAAACCTACAGAGCTTGCTTGGATGAAGGCTTTACACAATTCATAAATTCTTGGTACATGGAAATTTATAATGAAAGAAAGGGGGTACCCCATTATAGAAACAAGTACCTGGAAAAATATGTGACCCACTTAACGGTGCGTGAAGAAGTAGCCTACTCGGGTTATATACTCGATGCCATCAATGATAATGATGAAACATTAAATCAACATAGTGATGGTTTTAATGGCGCCGTAAATCATGGTGGAGGATATCGGCATGTATACTATAAAACGGCCACCATGCTTTGGAATTTGCAATATGTTTTGGGCGACGAATTGTTTTTGAAAGCGATGCAGAATTATTTTAATGAATTCAAAATATGCCATCCTTATATCGAAGATTTTCGCAATAGCATTATTCATTATACCCATGCCGACTTGAACTGGTTTTTTGACCAATGGTTTGAAACTAATAAGCATATTGACTACGAAGTTGAAAATGTTCAACACCTCGAAGGAGATCATTACGAAATCACCCTAGAACGCCTTGGGCGAATGCAGATGCCAATCGACTTCACCGTCACCGCTAAAGATGGCCATACCTATGATTTTCATATCCCCAATACTTACTTTATTAAAAAAACCAATGCCATTGTATTACCTTACTGGCGAGGCTGGGATTTGTTGCAGCCCACTTATAAATGTGTCGTCACCATTCCCTCGGGAATTGAAGACGTGCTCATCGACCCTTCACATCGCCTGGCAGATATAGATTATAGCAATAACAGCTATAAATGTCCCGTCAAATTTACTTTTGACCACCAGCTACAGAACCCCTACGATTGTTATCATTATTTATTAAAATGGAGGCCTGATATTTGGGGCAATGCCGTCGATGGCATCAAAGTCGGTTTGCATGTCAACGGAGGATATATGGGGCGTAAAAATGTTTGGGATGCTACTCTATGGTATAATACTGGCGTGTTACAGAGTCATGATTATTCATCACAATCAACCCTTTCCTATCGAATTAATTATTACAATACCATTGGGAAAAATTTAATTTGGAACTTCTCTTCGAAATATTTAGATGGGCTCTTCGCCAATAAAACAGGAATTACTACAACCTTGCATGACTATAATCTCTATGCCAATATCAACAGTCTGTATCGCACACCTACCCGATTCTATAAACAATCCTATTCTTCCGGAGATTCATACTTACTCTATCCCGAATTATGGAACCTTCAAAAATGGAATAATTTCATCAACCTTGGTTTTAACAAACCACACTCGTACAATTGGGGTTATGCCACACAAAATTTAAATTTGAGAAGCAGCAGCTTCGGAAGCAATTATTTATATGCCAATATCAGCTATACGCGCATCGATTTTATATCGAAAGGGAAACTCGATTTAAAGTTACGTTCATTCCTACAGCTAGGCTCTAACAGCCCGGCACCCGAGAGTCAACTCATGCTGGCAGGGGCTAATAATGAAGAGCTGATGGAGAGTAAATTTACGCGTAGTGTTGGTTTTGTTCCTCAAGCATGGCTTGGTTACGGTGCCGACATTAATCATTTTCAACAAGGCGGTGGTTTAAACCTGCGTGGTTTTGCCGGATATAAAGTACCCGTGGGTGACACCAGTAATCAATTTTTACTTTACAAAGGCAATAGTGGCGCTGCTTTGAACGCAGAGCTCGATTTGGAAAGATTACTAAAATTTGCACCTAAATTTACACGCAACTGGTTACATCTTGACATTTATGCTTTTGCCGATATCGGTTTCATTGCGAATAAACCACTTACAAACAAATGGTTTCTCGCGGAAGCCTTTCGTACCGATGCCGGACTCGGAACGGCACTTACAATAAAGCGCTGGTGGTACTTTGGCAATATCAAACCTTTCACAATACGTGTTGATTTTCCGCTGCTAATAAACCCCGCTCCTGCCCTTTCCAACTATACTGCATTTCGAATGGTGGTAGGCATTGGAAGATGTTTTTAAAGTGTGAATGCCCAACCCATTAAAACCATTTTTTGCATAAAATAGAAATGTTGCGAGGCGCGGTCGGCATCGTCCATCGTAGTGAAAATAGACGGCATATTGATATAGCCCCCTTTTAGTTCGCCTTGAATAAAAAAATGTTTCCAAAACTGAATATTTAGCCCGACCACGGCAGAGGCCGCGTAGCCCGCAAAATGAAATTCATGACGTGGCATATTGGTGAGCAAAGACGCTTTGGTGCGAGGCATCATAGCACCTAACCCAAGACCTTCATTGAGTGATATGCTGATATTACCCGCATTGATTTTTTTAAAATTAAAAAGTTCATCGTAACGGCGTAATTCGAAATTTAAATAATTTAACCCATCACAATGCTCGAGTTTTAAAAAGTCTTCTGTTAGCTTTATTTCCTGGTTGGTATAAGTGCCATTGTATTTTGGATAATTAGCTACCGCTATCTCTCCTGAAATTTTTACCGTTTGATCCTGAATCATTTTGTATTTCATGTGATCATCGCCTAAGGAGATACTGTAGTGCTCGGAAATATTATAACCAAAGCGGGCATCAAACTGAGGGATGGTGGCATAAATGGGGTTGAGATAGGTGTTTAAATTAAATTTAGATTGTTTATCGGTGGAGGTAACATTATCCAAAGTGAAATTATAGTTCGTGCCTTTAAAATGAATATCTGAATTGGTATAGCTACCTCTGTTCCATCCCCAATAGAAATAGTATTTCCCTTGGTTGGTTTTCGAAGGCGTATTCAATTTATCTTGCGCTGTTATAGAAGAAGAAGCGAACCATAACAACACGAAAAAGAATCTTTTAGTTAACATATTTTTGAATTTATTTTCACGCGAAGATATTGAACTTATATTGTTTATCGCAAAATATTGACTAGGTTTGAAATATGAAACCATTCGTTTTGCTTCTTTTGATTTTTACCGTGTACTTGCAGGCTTCCGCCCAAACCCAAAAAATAATCCTTGTGCCATTAAGCAAAACCATTGATGCCACTGCCCTTACTGATGGATACGATGCCAATGTGTTAAATATAAAGCAACAGCCACATCCTGCATCGGGGGCCGAAATTCTAAAGCAAGACTTGAATACCGAACGTTTTAAAAAGCAGCAGCAAGTTGCCCTGAACAAAACGGCCACCACCAATAGTGCCTCCACGCCTATCCTTATCAAAGGTTTTCCTGCAAATTCCTCCAATAGTGTTCCCAACGACAACCATTTGGCCGTTTCCAATGGCGGAAAAATTGTGAGTGTCGTAAATAGTAATATCAGAGTTTACGATACCTCCGGCACCTCTATTTTTAGTAAAGGACTGAGTGCCTTTAGTAACGCCATCGGCACCTTCTCCGGCATCTCCGATCCACGAATTCTTTATGACCAGGAAGCCGATCGATGGGTCGTGCTTTATTTTAGTGGATACTTTGCTTCAACGAGTACCATCATCGTTGGTTTTAGTAAAACCAACGACCCCGCTGGCTTATGGAATTTCTATAAAGTACCAGGCAACCCATTCAATGATACCTCTTGGAGCGACTATCCTATTTTAACCTTGACAAAAGATGAATTATTTTTCACCTTTAACTTATTGAAAGATGGGGTAGTTGACTGGCGTACGGCTTTCAAGCAGAGTGTGATATGGCAAATTGATAAACAAAAAGGCTATAATGGCGATTCGCTAATTACGAAAGTATGGAGCGATATAAAATACAATAACAAACCACTCTGGAATATTTGCCCAGCTCAAGGAGGTAAAGGATTACAAAGTGGAGGGGTGTATTTTGTTTCGGTCAGACCGAGTGACCTGAGAAACGACAGTGTATTTGTGACCTATGTGAGTAATACCATAAAAAGTGGCAACGCACAGCTCACCACACAAGTTTATAAACAAGACAAAACCTATGGCTTACCTCCCAATGTGCCCATGCCAAACGGGAACTATTTGCAAACCAATGATGCCCGGGTACTGAGTGCAACCATTGAAAACAATATGCTTCATTATGTTCAAAACACAATCGATACAACCTTCAATACCGCCGCTGTTTATTACGGAAGAATCATCAACCCTCAAAACGTGAATCCTATATTAACGGGCACGATTATCAAAAATGACACGATGGATTATGGATACCCTTCCATTGCTTATACGGGAGGTGGCGCATTCGACCATAGTGTGATGATTACCTGCTCCCATTCTTCGCAGAAAGTAAAACCCGGCACCTCCGTATTTTTCGCCGATAGAAACGGCCAAATTTCCCCACAGCTGCGATGTAAAGATGGAGATGGATGGATTAATGCATTACTCGACACCAACGAACGTTGGGGCGACTATACCGGAATTCAAAGAAAATACAATGAACCGGGCATGGCTTGGCTTTGTGGCTCTTATGGCGATCCGTCGTCGGGGCTCTACCGAACCTGGATTTCAAAAGTTAAGAGTACCGATGCCACCTTAGGAATCACTAGAAATACCGCTACAGTTCCATATAGTTTATTATATCCAAACCCTACTTCAACGATTGTTACGGTTGAATTTGAGACGTCAAATAAGGCAGCTATCAGTGCGGATGTTTATGATTTGACTGGAAAGCTTGTGGCCCATGTTTATGAGGATGCCGCAAAAGATGGCTTAAACCGATTTAGTTTTAACACTCAAGCGTTACCCAAAGGGAATTACTTACTAAAGATTTTTGCGAACGAAGGTGTTTTAACCTCTAAGCTGTTTGTTGTAAATTAACGAAATACTTCTCTTGTAGAATTTCATGAAAGCTTACTCACTATAAAACATACTCAAATAGCTCTCGTATCGATAAATAGAAATCTTCTCTTCAGAAACAGCATTTTTAACAGCGCAATCGGGCTCGTTGATATGTGTACAATCGTTAAATCGGCATAAACTTGCATAGGAAGAAAATTCTCTCATATAATCCTTGATCTCACTTTTCTCCAGATGCACCACCCCAAAATCTTTAATTCCAGGGGTATCAATAATAAAAGCATCATCAAAAATTTCATGCATCTCGGCGAAGGTCGTGGTATGTTTACCTTTATTGCTAAAATCGGAGACGATACCCGTACGTAGATGAAAATCAGGATTTAACTTATTGATGAGGGTTGACTTCCCGGTACCTGAATGCCCCGCTACCAAGGAGGTTTTATGCTGTAGTAGCGCTTTCACGAGATCGAGATGAAATCCGGTGAGGGCGGAGACCTCATAACATTCGTAACCAATGGCACGATACCTATCCATAATTTGCCGCTGAAATTGTTGTGCTTCTTCATCGAGCAAATCAAACTTATTGAAAACTAAAACTGTAGGGATATGAAACGACTCAGCAGCCACTAAGAACCGATCGATAAACCCCATGGAAGTTACGGGCGATGTAGTGGTAACAAATAAAATAGCTTGATCTAAATTCGAAGCAATAATATGTGTTTGCTTCGATAAATTATTCGATTTCCGGATAATATAATTAGACCGATTGAAGATCTCTGTGATGGTATAATCGTCATTATCATGCAATAAATCAACCTTATCACCCACGGCAATTGGATTGGTGCTTTTAATACCTTGAAGCCTGAATTTCCCTTTAATTCTTGCTTCAACGACAGTACCGTTTTCAAGACGTACGAGGTACCAGCTTCCTGTTGATTTAAAAACTATGCCCTTCATTCGAAGTCGGTATACAGTAAATATTTCTTACGCATCACCCTATATGTTTTCAAATTGCTATCCCAAGATTTTAAAATATCTTCCACGGCGACGCCTCCAATAATTTGTTTGCGCAATTGGTCGGAACCAGCCAGTTTATCAAAATAGTTATTGAAAAATTTTGATTTATCGGCGCTCTTCTCGTAAAACCCTTGAAGCCAATAGAGATATAATCGTTTTGAAGAAATGATGTAAGAGTCACAAAAATTAGTGAGGTCGAAGCCATTGCAAATCTGATTTTTGTAGATTGGATTGTCGGCTACCCCAGGAATCACTTTAGGGGTAAAAGTAATTCTTCCTTCTGCGAAATTCGGTTTGCCAATTTGCTGAAAAGGCATCTTCGTTCCTCTGCCAACGCTCACCTCTGTACCTTCAAAAAAACACAAACTAGGGTAAAGATAAACACTTTGTGAGGTAGGTAAATTAGGCGATGGTTTTACTGGAAGTAGATACATTGTGTTATGATCATATCCGCTAACTTTAAGAAGTATCAACTTACACCATAAGGAATCGCCAAGCCAGTGCTCTCCATTAATCATTTGTGCATATTCGGCTACGGTAAGCCCATGCACCACAGGTACAGGATGCATTCCAACAAAAGAACGAAAAGCAGTGTCGAGCATCGGTCCATCTATATAATAACCGTTGGGGTTGGGCCGGTCAAGAATCATCAGTTCTTTATGATTTTCGGCACAGGCCTGCATCACATAATGCAAGGTGCTGATAAAAGTATAGAATCGTACACCCACATCCTGTATATCGAAAATCACAATATCTACGTCACTCAAATCCTGCATGGAAGGCTTGAAATTTTTGCCATAGAGTGAGATTACCTTAAGTTTGGTTTTGGGATCGACACTAGAAACGATTTTTGCACCAGCTTCATTATTGCCACGAAATCCATGTTCGGGAGCAAAAATTTTCTTGATGTTCACTTTTAATTTCAACAAGGTATCCACCAAATGAGAGTGGCCTACCACTGCTGTTTGATTCACTACCAAAGCCACCCGCTTGTCTTTGAGCAGGGGTAAATAATATTTCATTTGCTCGGCCCCAGTAGTAATTTTCTGAGCCACCATACTATGACTAAGAAAAACTAATAAAATAAATATACTTTTACGCATGAATTTTTAAGAAAGTAAACCATAATTTTGATTTACGTTGCAATAATAGATGTTAAATTTTGAACCTGCCATTTTTTTTATCCCGTAAGCTGAAGTTTGGAGGCACCACGATCAATGCCAAGGTGATGCAACGCATCGCAGTGGGAACTATTTTACTGAGTGTTTTGGTGATGCAAATTTCTTTTGCAGTGATGCATGGATTTAGGCATGAAGTAACCTCCATTGTCAAAAATTTCAATGCCGACCTCGTGGTGCAAAAACTTTCTTATAATAGTACTCTTGAAAATTTGCCTATTGAGAATTTTCCAAAAATAACGCAAGAGCTCTCGAAACAGCCAAAAATCATACGCAGTTTTGCCCTCGTCACCAAACCCGGAATTATTAATACTGGTAAGGAAATTGAGGGAGTGGTGCTGAGAGGAATAAACGAAGACTATGACAGTACCTACTTCAAAAGATTTATTCTTGAAGGTAGTTTTGTTCGGTTTGCCAAAGCCGGCACCACTAAAGACATCATGATATCGAGCTATTTCGCAAAACGCCTGATGCTAAAACTGGGCGACCGACTCCCGGTCTATTTTATGCAGGATACGGTGCGCGTGAAACAGTTTGTGGTATGTGGCATTTACGAGACCGGAATGGAAGAATTGGACACCAAATTTGCCCTCTGCGACATTCGCCATCTTCAAAAAGTGAATTATTGGTCGGAGATAAATGCCAGTAGCATCTTAGTGCAGACCCAGCAGAACACGGACAACGATGCCATTAAAGATGATATACAAAATTTATTAGGCAATGAATATTCGGCATTTACCTTGGCCGAAGTATACCCCCAACTCTTCGACTGGTTAGCACTCGTAGATACCAACGCTACGATTATTTCGGCATTGATGCTCATTGTGTCCTGCATCAGTATGATTACCGTATTACTGATTGTTATTTTGGATAAAACCCAAACGGTAGGCACCTTAAAGGCATTAGGATTAAGTAACGGAAAAACCATTCAGTTATTCTGGTACAAAGCAGCCCGAATAATACTACAAGGAATTTTTTGGGGGAATATCGTCTTTTTTATTTTCGCTTATCTGCAATCGCATTTTCACCTGATACAACTTCCCAAAAAAGACTACTATGTAAGTGCCGTTCCTATCTTAATTAACTGGACAGAGGTTTTAATGATTGATGTAACAACCCTTCTTCTGTGCATCGTATGCATGCTTTTACCCGTGCAAATCATTACCCGAATAAGCACCGTAAAGGTGCTAAAATTTAACTAGGGAGTTTTTTATTCTTCACCACACATTCCAGAAAAGAATGCATGGCTTGGTGAAAATTGTAGTGATTCGAAAAAAAGCTGAAATTTAAAAAGGCAACAGCATCCTTCTCCAATAGAGCTTAGCACCCTTAGGCTATCGACAATGAATTCATAAAGTGGTGCAACAACTGCTTGAATTCTTCTTCCTCTCCCAGGAGCACGATTTCTATTGGCAGATAGTAAACCGGTAACTCCTTCAACGGTATCGCTTTCTCAGTGCGCACCAACCGCATCCAATCTTTCTCGGTGCAGATCATAATCTTTTCGTCGGGCAACTTATTTAATCGATGAATGAGATCATGAATATCGCCAAGGTCGAACTCATGATGATCCTTAAACTCCAAGGGGGTAATCTGTTTAAATATTTTCTCACAATAATTTTCAAAAGGAGGTGCATTGGCTATGCCCGAGAAGACGAGCGCGTGAACGTTATTCGAGTTTCTTAAAGGCACTCCAGTAAATACATGAACCGGATCTTGGTAGCTGATAGCGCTAAAAAATATTTTTTGATGAGGCAAAAGATGAATCTTTTCAGTGATTTTTCTTTTTGCCTCCTCATCCAAATCCATAGGACATTTTGTTATCATAATGATATCTGCCCTTTTGTATCCACTCGGCCATTCTCTGAGCCTCCCTGCCGGCATCAAAAAATCATCATAAAAAGGCTGATCAAAGACAGAGAGTAAAATATTAAGTCCCGGTTTCACACTGCGATGTTGAAATGCATCGTCCATAATAATCACATCTGTCTCGGGGTGGTCGCCAATGAGATTCGGTATTGCGTAAATTCTTTTTTCACAAACACAAACTAAGGTATCCTTAAATTTCGTAGCGTATAAAAGTGGCTCATCCCCAATTTCTTCGGCCGTACTTTGGGCATCGGCTAAAATATACCCGAGCGATTTTCGACCATACCCCCTGCTTAAGGTAGCCGTTTTGTAGTTCGGTTGAAGTAATCGCAGAAGATACTCCACATGGGGAGTTTTGCCGGTGCCCCCAACCATTAAATTGCCAATATTTATCACCGGAACATCAAAAGATTGCTCCGGCAGTATATCCCAGTCAAAGAATTTGTTACGTATCGCAATAACCAGCCCATAGAGCAATGCGAAAGGATACATTAAGATTTTATAAACTATCACGTGTGTAATGTATTTTTGCAAAAATAGGTAATCATGCTTCAAATAAAAGATATTGTAAACCATCTCGAATCGCTAGCGCCTTTATGCTTGCAAGAAAGCTACGACAACAGTGGGTTACTAGTAGGCGACGACAGCAAAATTATAACTAAAATATTAGTTTGTTTGGATAGTACAGAAGGCGTTGTCGATGAAGCCATCGCCAAAGGCTGTAACCTTATTATCGCCCACCACCCCATTATTTGGGGAGGCTTGAAACGGCTCACCGGAAAAAACGAGTCCCAACGTGTTGTTATCAAAGCCATTGAGCACAGCATCGCTATTTATGCCTGCCATACCAATTTGGATAAGATTCAAAATGGGGTGAATCATAAGTTTGCCGAAAGATTACAATTACGCAACACCCAAATACTAAAACCAGAATTGGGGCTATTGAAAAAGCTCGTCACCTTTGTTCCAGTTGCAAGCCTAGAAGAGGTTCGCTCTGCCCTCTGCCTCGCCGGAGGTGGAACCATTGGCAACTATGACCACTGCACCTATGATACTCCTGGCCATGGTACTTTCAGAGGACTGGAACACAGTAATCCCTTTGTCGGAGAAAAAGGTGAATTGCATCGTGAGCCAGAGCATCGGTTAGAGATACTGTTCCCTGTTTACTTACAGCACAAAATTATGAATGCTTTACTTGTTGCCCACCCCTACGAGGCGGTGGCCTACGACATCTACCCTTTGGACAACGCCAACCACGAGTTCGGTATGGGAATGATTGGCGAACTCGAAAATCCGATGGAAACAGCCGACTTCCTCCGCTTCTTAAAACAACAGATGCACTGCAACGCCGTACGTTTCGTGAACTCCAACCCAGAAAGAAAAATCAGCAAGGTGGCGCTCTGTGGTGGCGTAGGACATTTTTTGCTTCCTGAAGCCATCGCCCAGAAAGCCGATGCCTTTATTACCTCCGACATTAAGTACCATGAAATCATGGAAGCAGAAAACCACCTTCTTTATGCCGATATAGGGCATTATGAGAGCGAAAAATACACAATGGAACTGTTTATAGAGTTAATCTCACAAAAATTCACTAATATTGCGCTCCTTTTTTCGGAGAATAATATTAATCCCGTTCAATATTTTATATCATAATATGGCTACTAAAACAGCAGAAATTTCAGTTGAAGATAAATTAAAAGCACTGTTCTCAGTTCAGTTAATCGATACCCAAATAGACAAATTACGCGCCGTACGCGGGGAATTGCCTATTGAAGTGAAAGATTTAGAAGATGAGATTGTTGGTTTGGAAACACGTCAGAAGAATATCGCAAAAAGCATCGAAGACCTCGATGGACGTATTGCTGACTTCAAACTTCGGATCAAGGAGTCGCAAAAACTACTCAAGAAATATGAGGAGCAACAGATGAAAGTGAAGAATAATCGCGAATACGAAGCGATCACCAAAGAAATTGAGGTGGAAGGTTTGGATATTCAAGCGAGTGAGAAAAAAATTAAACAGTCGGGATTCGAGAGAATAGAAAAAACCACCGCACTTGAATCTATTGCATTGGAAATTGTGTCTCGTACAGAAGATTTAAAACTTAAAGAGAAAGAGTTAACGACCATTTTGGAAGAGAGTCAGATTGAAGAAGATAAGATCTCCAAAAAGCGTAATAAAGCTATTGAGGGTGTTGCCGATAGATTAAAGATTGCTTATAATCGTATTCGCGACAATTACCGCAATGGTATTGCTGTAGCTACTATTGAAAGAAATAGCTGTAGTGGTTGTTTTGCTCAAATACCACCACAACGCCAGCTCGACATCAAAACACATAAAAAAATTATCGTATGTGAAAACTGCGGAAGGATTTTGATTGATGCTAACTTGGCAGAAGAAATGAAAGCCTAGACCATTATCACTATAAAACAGAAAAGCGGAACCATAAAAGGCTTCGCTTTTTTTGTGACTGTAAATCAAAACCTGATCTATAATCTTGGTTTTATCATACCAAGGAATCATGGTGTATACGTCAAAGGAGTATATACGCTCCTTGACCTCTGTTCGTCTCTTAACAAGATGTCCTGTTGTGTTTCCATCCCAAAAGTTGGATTGAAAAGAGTTGGCAAAAAACAACACTTCGTAATTAAATAGAAAAAATTATTTTATCACTACAAAGGTACCCCTTCTTATCTCCCCGGTTTGAAGGTCTTTTACTGCGTACATATAAAGCCCTTGGGTGATGCCTGTTTTGTTCTCACTCAATAAATCCCAAGCATGCTCACCAGTTGGGAAGACCACGTTTTTGTCGGTGCTAAAATTTTTATACCAGCCAATATCGTTTCCTACTGCACCACTTTGAGCCTCGTGCAAGAGTGTTACTACAATATCACCAGCAGCAGTGAAAACGGTTATTTCAGCCTTCATAGGAAGATTTTTGAAATAGAGTTTTCGGGTGCGAGAAGTTGCTCCATCCCATGCTGCACTCATACTATATGGATTAGGATAAACGCCAACTTCCTTTTCATTGCTTGCATCGAAGCTGTTGGCCGTGCTACCCGCAAAAACCTGTTGCGCATTCTCAGTGAAGGAGGATTCCAGGGAAGGAATCCCTAAAATATCGTCGCCTTTATCGAAAGAGGTAACGACAATCATATACTGCCACCCATTTAGAACATGATCAAGTTTCGTATGATAGAAATAATGTGTGGTATCGCCCTCAAACTGCTTTGCTTCGGTCAATCGCACACTACCAAATCCATTATTGAATCCGATGAGATTTCCTGTAGAATCCCATTGTTCTAAAATTTTTAGATTTTCAAATAGGTTCCCTTTTTTGTCATCGCCGGCATTGGTACGATACAATCGATATCCTTCAAAGTCTTTCTTTTTGCTTATCGCATCAATGCTCTGCTCAGCACCGCCATCCCAATAAATATCAATGCTTCGATTGTCGCTAACCACTTTTACTTGCGGTGTTGCAGGAGGTTCGGGAAGGATATAATTGTCAAGTCTGTTATTTGCGTTCAAATCCTCGCCCACATCGAGTTTGCCATTCTCATTTAAATCTTCGCCAAGGTAGGTGCGCTTCGCCCAGGATAAATGCTCGTTGAGTTGCTTGCGAGTTGCTTCATTATCTTGAGGTCCACCAATTTGCTTGGCACAAACAAACGCACATACATATGTTATACTTTCGCCTGGCAAAATACTCACCAACGGCCCTGCACTTAGCAGTTGAGTTTTATTGGAGGCATTCTTCAGCTCATTGATTACGGTAGCATTCGTAAAATCGAGCCCGTTACTCATTTTGTAGTAGCGTGTTGGGTCATCGCCTGGATAAGGAAACTGTGAAGAGGCACTTTTATAATCCCAAAAATTCGCATTCACTTTAGGCGAAGGCAAACTGTTATTCGTGAAAGTAGAGTCGTTATTGGGGTGAAAAAAACGTCCACGCCAATTTATTCCTAAATACTGTAATGCGCCATAACTTTGAGTAAATAAGATATCATCACCGAGTACCTCATAAGCATATAAGGCACTGGAGGAAGGGAGGAAACCGCCCCCTCCTTTATTATAAAAGGCGGTTCCTGTTTCCTGAGTTACATTCACATTACGAACCACAAGGTCGCTCCAATGGCCCAGCCATACGCTATCCCAACGGTTTGCACTGGTGTTGGTGATGGTATAACTACAAATCACAAAATAATCGGCAAAACTATAATTCCAGGTGTATGTTTCTAGGTGAACCTCTGCACCCAAGGGGTTGGTATGTTCCTGAATCGGAATGGTAGTGCCGGGCACCACCACATTCTTATCGGTGAAATTGGTGATAAAATCCTGGTGAGAGATGGCATTGGAGCTATAAACATTACTCGATGGCAATTTGGATTTCTCTGTAATGCCTGATATCGAAGTAAACTCGTATCCGGCCCCTCCTGTTGAGTAACCTGAAGG
Source organism: uncultured Bacteroidota bacterium (assembly GCA_903897855.1). Taxonomy (GTDB): domain Bacteria; phylum Bacteroidota; class Bacteroidia; order UKL13-3; family UKL13-3; genus CAINMV01. The sequence continues at coordinate 25,060 of CAIUDH010000041.1, forward strand.
ATTATCGATGGCGGCAGTACTCACTAAAGTTTGACCATTCACCTTGGCTCCAATCCATAATCCACTCTCGAACAAATGTTCAATACCACTATTAATGGGGTACTCCATAGAGGGTGGACCGGAAGTATTGTTTTGCACATTAGGCCTTCCAAGAGTGCCCACATTGCTCACCATCAATCCAATTTTACCAATGCTGGTATTACGCTGTTGAAAGGTTTGTGAGCACAACTGAGGTGCCAGAAAAAGAATGAAGAAATACAGTATTATTTTGGGCATTATGGGGCAAATATAACAAAAGCAAATTTTTAAATTACAGGAGATATTTAATACTAACCTTGACCACAGCACCTCAATTTTGTTTTATCTTTGAAAACCCTTTATCACTTACATTTATATTAACATGAGAGATGTGAAACAAAAATATTGTAACGAAGAAAGTTATAGTATTGATGCCCAAGAGAAAGATTATCTCTATGTAAAAGAATCTCAGATTCCAGGCTCCGGGAATGGCTTGTTTACAGCTATTCCTATCTATAAAAAAGATATCATATCCATTTTCAAAGGGACCATACTCACAAGCAAAGAAGCTCGTTTAAGGTCGAGCCAAGGACAAGATGCCTACTTTATTAATATGCCCGATGGGGCCATTATGGATTCGAGGAAGGTAAAATGTTTCGCCAAATATGCCAATGACGCTTCCGGAAAAACCAAAACAAAATTTAAAAACAATGCCAAAATCACTCTCGACGAGATGGATCAGGTATGCATTGTAGCGAGCAGAAACATCAAGCGAGAAGATGAAATATTTTGTAGTTATGGTAAAGACTACTGGAAATCACATTCTTAGGAGATTGAAACAACATGCAATAGATTTTGTTGGGGCATTCGTGTGTAGCAAGTTTGCAGGAGGCCGCAAACATTAGCCAAATTAGATGCGATAAATATTATTTATTCATCCTACTTTTGAATTCTGGTGGTTCACAGGAAACGATGAAGCCTAAACGTCGTAAATAGGATTCTGTTGCACCATCCATTTTTCGAATCTAAATTTCTCTAACGTGAAATACATTACCCGCACCGTTTGGATTTTATCGCTCGTGAGCTTGTTTACTGATACGGCCAGCGAGATGCTTTATCCCGTGATGCCCATATACCTGAAAAGTATCGGTTTTTCGATTGCTCTTATTGGCATCTTAGAAGGTTTTGCCGAAGCCATCGCAGGCTTAAGTAAAGGTTATTTCGGCAAACTTTCTGACAGCACAGGGAAGCGCGTTCCCTTTGTACAAGTAGGATATGCACTCAGTGCCGTCTCCAAACCGATGATGGCTTTTTTTATTTACCCTCTTTGGATTTTCTTCGCCAGAACCATCGACCGATTTGGGAAAGGGATACGTACTGGGGCAAGAGATGCCATACTCTCCGGTGAGGCAACGCCTCAAACCAAGGGAAAAATATTTGGATTTCATCGTTCGATGGATACCCTCGGGGCCGTGCTAGGGCCTGCACTCGCATTGGTTTATCTGTATTGTTATCCAGAAAACTACAAAATGCTCTTCTTGATCGCTTTAATTCCAGGCCTATTGGCATTCGCCGCATCCCTATTGCTGAAAGAATCTATCTCGGTTAATACCTCAACAAAGAAACCAGTTTCTTTTTTTTCATTTGTAAAATACTGGAAGCAAAGTACCCCTCATTATCGTAAGCTGGTCATCGGCTTGTTACTTTTCACCCTCTTCAACAGTTCGGATGTTTTCCTTTTGTTAAAAATAAAGCAATCGGGATTAAGTGACAGTATGGTTATCGGCATCTATATATTCTATAACCTCGTTTATGCCGTGGTAGCCTTCCCCATTGGTATGATAGCCGACAAAATGGGACTGAAAAATATTTTCATTTTCGGATTGGTACTTTTTGCTCTTGTTTATTTCGGTATTGCCTATAATACCAATTTCTATGTGTATTTATTCTTATTTCTGCTCTATGGTGTATATGCAGCGGCCACCGAAGGTATTTCCAAAGCCTGGATTAGTAATATCGCTGAAAAAAAAGACACCGCTACCGCCATCGGATCCTATTCAGGCTTTCAAAGTATTGGGGCCTTATTTGCCAGCTCCTTCGCAGGTTTCACCTGGTATGTTTTTGGCATGGAAGCTACTTTTATCGTCACAGGTATTGCCACCGTGGGAGTACTTATTTATTTTTTAACGGTGATGCGTGAACCCCTCAGAATTAAAACAGGGTAAACAATTAAACTATAAATATTAAACCTAAATTTGCAGCAAAAATGGAAATGATACACGACCTCAGACTGGCGGTTCTCATCGATGCCGATAATGTACCGTACGGTAACGTAAAACAAATGTTTGAAGAAATCGCTAAATACGGCACGCCCACTTTTAAACGTATTTATGCCGATTGGACCAAGCCTACTGTCATGGGTTGGAAGAATGTGCTGCTCGAAAATGCGATCACACCCATTCAACAATATAGTTATTCGACAGGAAAAAATTCGAGCGACAGTGCGATGATTATTGATGCCATGGATATTTTATATACCGGAAAGGTCGATGGATTCTGCATTGTGTCGAGCGATAGCGATTTTACCCGACTTGCCACCAGGCTAAGGGAAGCAGGCATGAAAGTAATTGGTATTGGTGAAAAAAAAACGCTCTTGCCGTTTATCACCGCATGCGATAAATTTATTTATATTGAAATATTAAAAACGGAAGACAAGCAGCCTGTTGAAAGAGATAAAAACAAAAATCAAAAAACAAAAACCATCTCAAACAATAAGCCAATCAATAAAATTGACCACGATCTAGTAAAAATGCTAAGCGATAATATCTCGGATGTGGCGGATGAAAACGGATGGGCCTTTTTGGGCGATTTGGGAAACCTGATACTTAAAAAGAAACCCGACTTCGACCCCAGAAATTATGGGTTTCAAAAAATGTTGCCACTCATCAAAAGCTTAAATAAATTCCTTATTGACGAAAGAGAAACAGGAAAAAATAAAATCAAACACGTATTCATAAAAATAAAATAATTCACCGCGCTCCTTTATCGAGCTGCAATCAATCTCCATTTTTGTTATCTTATCTATTAAAAAATGACTCTATTCCGCTTCCTTGCCCTTACCATCATCGTATTATTTTGTGTGCCTGCCGTGAGCCAACTCTCCGAGAAAAACTATAAGATATTTTCGGTTCGGCTTGACAAAGAAGTAACACTGCAAGAAATTATTGATGACATGAACTCCCATGATGTGCTGTTTTTTGGTGAAGAGCATAACGACTCGGTAGGTCATTATCTGGAAAATAAAATTTTAGAGATGCTATTCATGAAGTTCAACTCAAACTTAACCCTCTCGATGGAAATGTTTGAACGCGATGTACAGCCTGTGATGAATGAATATTTAAAGGCATTTATTCGGGAGAAAAACTTCAATAAAGATGCACGTATCTGGAGTAACTACCGCGATTATAAACCGTTGGTTGAATTTTCAAAACTTCATCAGCTCGATGTAATATGTGCGAATTCACCGGCACGTTACACTAATTTGGCAGGACGTAAAGGACAACAGGCTCTGATGGAATTACCCAAAGAATCGAAAAAGTTTTTCGCTCCTCTCCCCTATGGCACCGCAACCGGAAAGTACTTTGAGAAGCTAGAAGCCTTGTCGGGACATGGCCCTGCTTCGACCGACACCTCGAAAACAAAAACGCCTGCCATGAGTATGGGTAGTTTTAATTTAATATTGGCACAGTCGCTCTGGGATGCTACCATGGCCTACTCCATTGCCGACTACCAAAAGAAGAACAAGTCGAAGAAAATTATGCAGGTCAATGGGCGCTTTCATAGCGATGAAGGCTTTGCGGTGGTGACTCAGCTAAAAAAGTACAACTCGAAATTAAAACCGCTTGTCATTTCAACGGGGTCAGAAGACTCGTTTCCTAATATTAACTGGAATGAATACAAAAAGCTAGGCGACTATATCATCATTACCGACCCTAACGTGCCACGAACCTACAAAGATTAGTGTGTTCGTTAAATAAAATAGAACAACCTCTGCACCTTGCATCGTCTGGATAGCATACTTGAACCTATACCATACTCGCTTTTGGACAAGCCATTTCTCCAGTACTAAATACACAAAAATGCTTTCAAGAAAAATCGATGAACCATGGCCGGAAAGAGCCTTTACTTAAGACGAATCATTTGTTGCTCCTCATTGAAACCAGCAAATACGCCTACTCCGCCATGGATATTGGTAAAAGGCACATTAGGCTCGGCAAAAGGACCTCCACCAAACTTTTGTATGCTCTGATGATACAGATAGAACTCCCGTGTTACATGCATCAAACGAAAATCAATTGAAGGTACCTCCTCCGGGTTTATAAAATTAAAAGAACGATACACCTCCATCGTTTCTGATATTAAATTGCCATCGCTACCCAAATAGGTAGCCATGCCTTCATTGCCAGACCAACTCACCAAACTATCCAAAACGGTATCCTTTAAAATTACGTAAGCTGCGTATTTATAGTAATCTTCTTGTCCTATGGGATCTTGAAAAGTAAAATTCATTTTATAAACAGAGTCGCCAAAAAGTGATGAAACTAAATTAGATTCAATGCTTTTAAGAGCTACTGCTGTTGGGATTGTGGTAGTTGCCGTAGCGACCTTGCCATCGGGGGTGGTAACCAATAAATTGTATGTTTTGCCCACTGTAATCTTCAACTCAGTGCTATCGATATAATAGTATGAGATTTCATCAGAAAATAAAACAGGAAAAAAATTGAGTGTTTTTGTAACTAGTCCATCGGAAATCTTTACCGTCGCATCTTTCACATTATTCATAGCATAAGAGTTGTTGCTATAAGCCGACTTACTTAAATTCACATAAACCACCACTTGCGAATCCAACGGACTAATATAACTATGAATAACCAAGGTTGGTTTGTATTCGGGTAAATCAATTTCTGCATCCTTGGTACAACTCATGCTTAATGCCATCAATAGAAAACCCAGTAATCGAATTGTTTGGTTCATTTTTTTTCTCACTAAAATTTAAAAGAATAAGTTAACGATGGCAACACCGGAAAAATTGAGACTTGCTTTAATACCGTTTTGGAAGGGTCTTTCTTGCTCTCGCCTACATAATAGAAATAGGGATTAGCACGATTATAAAGGTTATACACGCTCACTTCCCAAGTTTGTTCCCAGTACTTTAGTTTTTTGTGAAACTGCACACTCAAATCGAGTCGATGGTAAGGGGCCATCCTGAACTCATTTCTGCCCCCGAATTGATCGATTGTATAACTTGATAAAATGCTTCTTCCATAGTATTTATAACCATACAACTCTTGTTGCGGGATGGCAATTTGAGTGCCTACCGGCAAGGTGATGGCATTGCCTGTACCATAAACCCAAACAGCACTTGCCGTGATATGCGAATTGAATTTATAAATACCCACCACCGACAAATCGTGACGGCGATCGTAGCGTGCCCAAAATTTATTTCCATTATTTAACGAGTCGAACTGTAAATTAGTCCATGATAAAGTGTATCCAATCCAGCCGGTAAATTTCCCTGCTTTCTTCTGTATAAAAAGCTCCGCACCGTAGCTTGTGGCATTGCCCGAAGTAACTTGATTTTCCCAAGTTTTTTGGTTGCCTGTATTACTACTGAATGGATCGTTGAGCACATCAATAAAACTAGCTCCTTCCTTATAGGCAATTACATTTTTCGACAATTTATAGTAGCCTTCTAAAGAAATAGCATAGTCTTCCTTTCTATATTCGATATCTTTAAAAAAGCCCCCGGCAATTTGCTGTGATGTTTGTGGTTTTACTCTTTCAGTGGAAGGCACCCAAAGGTCGGTAGGTAGCCCTGCTCCTGTGTTTGAGAGCAAGTGCAAATATTGATTCATGATACTGTATCCGAACTTAAAGGAGAAATCTTCATGAATCAAATATCTGAAATTAAACCGCGGTTCCGGCTTTACGAAATTCGCATTCCCAATCTTATAATTTGAAATACGAAGCCCCCCATTCATCTTAATTTTCGTGTTCAATTCATAGTCATCTTCAATATAAAGTGCACTCTCTAAAGCATAAAATTTCTTCACATTGGTTAAATTGAAATTAGCATCTTTCATGGTCACAGCCTGAGGTGTAAACACATGATAGGTGCTCAAGAAACCGGCGCGAACATGATGTCGCGGATTGGGTATGATTTCAAAATCGTATTTAAGTGTACCATCTGCAATTCCGGATAAAAGCTTCAGCGTGAATTGATCGGAACCATCTTTTTGTGTAGCCGTGACATCGAAATTATACAAACTATAAATGGCCGAAAAATTACTGAATACTTTAGGTCCGAAGATATGATTCCAGCGTAAGGTAGAGGTTTTATTACCCCAAGCAATACTCGCGTTGGTGCTCGAAGTGGAAGATTCAATAAATTTTGCGTAGAAAATATCTTTCCCAAAATACCCCGATAAAAACAGTCGATCTTTATCGCTTAAAGTATAATTGAGCTTGGCATTCATATCATAAAAATAATACCCCCCTTTGGAGTCGCTGGGTAAAAATGGTTGGATTAAAAGGTCGATGTAAGTGCGGCGGGCAGAGAAGAGGAAAGATGATTTATTTTTCAGTAACGGACCTTCGAGCGTCAGTCGAGAAGAGATAATGCCGATCCCTCCTTCTCCATGAATTTCTTGTTTATCCCCATCTTTCAAACGCATATCCAGCACACTCGATAGGCGTCCTCCATAACGTGCAGGAAATCCTCCTTTGATAAGCTCAATGCTCTTTAAGGCATCGCCATTAAACACTGAAAAGAAACCAAAAAGATGAAACGCATTATACACATTAGCATCGTCAAGGATAATTAGATTTTGATCAGGCCCACCTCCACGTACATATAAACCACTATTGCCTTCACTTCCTTTTTGAACACCTGGTAAGAGTTGTATTACTTTAAAAACATCTTTCTCTCCAAACAAAGCCGGTAGTTCTTTCACTTGTTCCACCGGAATATCAATGCTACTAACGCGTGTATCCTTGCTCACTTTAGCGTTTTGCTTCGCTGCCGATACTTCTACCACGCCCAACTCCTTTCCTATTTCCTGCAACTCAATAGGGTAAGTAATGTTTCTATCAAGATACACGTTCAACACTTTTGGGGCATAACCGAGTAATCGAACGATGAGCTGAACGCTATCCTTCTTCATTGTCAGGGTGTAAAATCCAAAACCATTGCTGTTGGTACCTACATTTTGCTTTAAATTGGCTATTTGAACACCAATCAGAGTTTCCTTGCTCTTGGCATCAGTAATATATCCGCTCATTGTAAAAGTCTGGCTGTGTGCTAACGTAACAAAGAAAAGAAAGACGAGTGCTAAATAGAAGTTAAATTTGTTCATGCGATGTTGGCAAAAATACAGAATAACTGCTACCGGCACAATCTCAGACTACACCATGCCGACTACCACTAAATTTTTATATTGGATAGTCCAATGAATGCCATGTTTTTTTATTTGATTCCAAATCGGTAAGAAACCAACCACTTTCAAAATTTTGTCGAGTTTTTATGAAATGTAATAAAAGGCTGTTATCCATGCGAAACTGCGGCTTTAACCTGCTTTTTATGACTTAAATCATACTTATTTTGAAAGTCAGACTTTACTTTTGAAGAAACCGCAATTTTAAATCATTTGAATCATTAAATCATACTAAAAAAAGTAATTTATTTGTTGCTAGTGCTCATTAAAAAACAAAAATTGATAGATTCAAAATCACTAAAAATAGAATTTTTCTGTTCGAAGCCGATTCCCAATCTCCCTTTTTGTAATTGTAAATACGAATGAAATTACTGCCTGTGTAGAACGAAATCGTTCGTGCTTAGAATACGATTAATATTGGGCAATTAAATACGCCGAATACAATAATATAAAGTTAACTTATGCAAGCATAAAAACATTAAATTGCAACTTTAATTTACGCATAAAACTTAACATGGTATGCATCACAGCTTCATAGATTCAGAACAAAAAATTTTAACCTATCGAATACTTCTGATTGAGGATAATCTTTCGTATATCGCTGTGTTAAAGCAAATGTTTTTGAATATAACCTCTTTTAAATGCCAGCTACAAACCACCAACACCCTAAAAGCTGGATGCGAAGAATTGAAGAAAAATAAATTCGATATTGTATTACTCGATCTCGAACTTCCAGATAGCCAGGGGAAGGACACTTTTGATAATATTATAAAATTTGCTGGACATGTTCCTATTGTTTTAGTGAGTGCCCTTGAAGATGTGAATTTAGCCATCACTCTGATCAGGGAAGGTGCTTGTGATTATCTCCTAAAAAAAGAATTGAATTATTCATTATTAGAAAAAACCATTCACTATATCGTAGAGCGCAAGTTAACTGAAAAATTATTAGAGGACAGTGAAAAGAAGTATCGAGACATTGTGGAAGCATCCCTGGACGGAATCGTGTACTTGAACACAGAAGCCATAATTACATTTTGCAATCAAACATTAGCCAATGCTCTTGGGTATTCAGAAGAGGAGATCATCGGAAAAAAAATGGATCAATTCTACCGCGACGATACGTTTAAGGATCTTACAGCTCTGCAGGAAATTAATGAAAACAAAAACACTTCTATTGTTGAAAGGTGCTTGGTCAAAAAAAATGGCAAGCCATTCTGTGCAATGATAAAAGCGACCACCATTATGAGCCCTGAAGGCCAACCTGAAGGTTCTTTTGCACTTGTTTCCGACATTACTTTACAGCAAGAAACAGACAAGAAACTGATCGAGAGCGTTGTCAAATATCAGAGTTTGGTAGAACATTCGCCTGATGCCATTCTAATCTTTATTGAAGGAAAAATTGTTTTTGTAAACCTGCAATGTCTAACACTTTTAGCGGCCAAAAAGAAGTCCGATCTCCTAGGAAAGCATGTTCTATCCTTCATTCCTCCCGAAGCGATGGCTAACGCCACCGAGCGTTTAAACAAGTTAAATTCAGGAGAGATGGTATCGAACACTTCAGAACAAATATTAATCCAACTCGATGGAAACCGTATTGAGGTAGAAGCGGAATCGATGCTCATTAAATTTGAGGATAAACCAGCAGTACAGCTTATTGTACGTGACATTTCCGATCGAAAGAAAGCAACATTGGCATTATTGGAGAGTGAAAGCAGATACAAGATATTAACCGAGTCTTCACCAGAACCTATTTTGGTGAATTGTCATGGAAAAATTGTTTATGCCAACTTGGCTGCGACACAAATGTTTGCCGTCGGCTCCGCGGAGGAACTATTGGGGCAAACAACATTGGATCTGGTTCACCCCGACTCGCTGACTGCTGTTAAATTGCGTATGGAGCAAATCTATAATCATCAAACAGAACTTGGAACGAAAGAATGCATGTTAAAAAGTTTCAATGGATCCGTCATCATCACTGAGGCACAAGGAGTATTGATTAGTTATTACGGCGAGCGAGCCATCGTTATGACGTTGCGTGATATTACAAGTCGAAAAAAGGCTGAAGTGGCCCTTGAGGAAAAACTTTTAGAATTACAACGTGTCCAAAAGCTAACTTACGGTAGAGAATTAAAAATGATTGAATTAAAGAAAGAAGTAAACGAATTACTTGAAAAACAAAATCTAACTAAAAAATACAGAATTGTATCGTGAGTGCAAATTGCATAATATAATTAATACAAGATGATCCAACACACTAATTTGCTCACCGACATACTTTGGTCATCACATGAAATTGATGTGTCGAAATATGATTCTACTTTTCTGCACACGGCATTTGAAAGAAGACGTTTTGAGTTGCAATTGGATACGCAAAAAAAGTATCACGTTTTTATCGAGCAGAACAAAGAAGAGGCCGTCTATTTTGAGCACTCGCTTCATAACTCTTATAGCGAATTCTTTCGTAATAAACTAACCTTTGCCTTACTTGAAAAAATTATTCTACCCTCGTTAACACTTCAAAAAAAAGAAATACGAATATGGTGTGCAGCTTGCGCTTCTGGGGAAGAGGTTTATAGTTTAGCGATCCTCATGGAGGAAATGAAAAAGCTCACCTCAAGTGCTTTGAACTACCATATTTTTGCTACCGACCAATGTGCATCACAAATTCAAAATGCTCTTAAAGGCCAATATAGTTTATCATCACTAGGCAATATTACCTTAAGCCGCAGCCTACATTGGTTTACAAAACAAGAAGATTCATACACCATTGATTCGGCGTTGAGGAAAAATATCGACTTTTCGATATTTAATTTATTCGATGAAAGCTCACGTGTACCTTCCGCAAGTATCTTTGGCAATTTCGACTTGGTATTCTGTGCGAATTTGCTTTTCTATTACAAGCCCAAATATAGAAACATGATACTCCATAAAGTGAGCCAAAGTTTGGCACCCCATGGTTATTTAATAACAGGAGAAACAGAACGTATGATTGTAAGTAAAACCAGTTTTAACGAAACATTTCCACAATCGGCCATATTTCAATTGGAAATAAACAAATAAAATAAAGATGCAATTAAAAAATTTAAAAATTACGACTCAACTTAAAACTGGATTGACCCTTATTGTTTTTTTAGTTTTCTTGCTGGGCATTGCCGCGTTTATTCAAAGCAATAAACTTCAAATTCAATCGGAAGAATTCTATGAGCATCCTTTTAGCACTAAAAACAACATTGCAAAACTCCGACAGAGCATCGATGTCCTTGTGTTGAACATGCATGATTTGGTTGTAACAAAGGAAGAGCAAAATAAAACGGTAATTCTAAGCAGGATGAAAGTCAATTTAGCGGAAGCTGAGTCGATGTTTGAAGCATTAAAAAAGAGCTATCTTGGTCAAGCTGATGACATTAAGGAAGCCTACTCCTGCTTTCTGCAATGGCAAACAGTTAGAGAAGAAACGCTACAGCAAATAGCCTCAGGCGAACTCGAGAAAGCTGAAAAATCTCTACATACGAATGGGGCGCTTAGAGAAAAAAGAGAATCACTCATAACTGCCCTATCGAAAATAGAGAACTACGCTTCGAGTAAAGCAATTGCTTTTCAAAAAGAATCGATGGGTATTTATTCGGCCATGAAAATCAGATTGCTGGCAATAACTCTTATGATTGTATTATTCTCATTTCTTATTTCCCAAGTTTTACTTCGAAATATCCGGGTTCCGTTAGTAGAATTAACAAAGACCGCCGATCGTTTAAAAAATGGCGACTTAACAGCACGAAACAGCTACCAATCAAACAATGAATTTGGCAACTTATCCAACACTATAAATTTGCTTAGCGAAAACATCGAACGTATTCATGAGCAAGAAAAAAAAATGAGTGCACTGAGTGGTTTAATGCTAAACAATTACGAAATTAAACCATTTTTCCGTGAAACTTTACAAGCATTAGCCACTTACACCAACTCAAACAGTGCAGCCGTTTATGTTTCAGACAGTACCAAACAAACATTTCACCACTTCGAATCCATTGGCCTTAACCAGCAAGCCCGACAATCGTTTTCGGCTGAAAACTTAGAAGGAGAATTTGGTGCGGTGATCCTAAAGAAACAAATACAACACATCAAAGATATCCCAGCCAATGCTCGGCTCAAGTTCCCCTCTGTGACCGGCACCTTAATGCCCCAAGAGATTTTAACCATTCCCATTATTGCCCATAACGAAATCATAGCCATCATTTCCTTGGCGAATCTTGGAACCTATACCCCTGATGCTATTGAATTAGTTCATCGTATCCTGTATACCTTGTCGGCGCGCATTGAAGGCATTATAGCCGCTAACAATACGCTTAATCTGTCAAAAAAATTAGCCGTTCAGAATCAAGAATTGGAAACTCAAAAAGCAGAGTTAAGCGCTCAGTCATTTGAATTTATGCAGCAAAACAAGTTGTTAGAAGTACAAAAAATACAGTTGAATGAGGTGAGTCGTTTAAAAACAAATTTCTTGGCGAATATGAGTCACGAACTTCGTACTCCTTTAAATTCGGTTATCGCATTGTCAGGCGTACTTGGCCGACGACTCACTGAAAAAATACCGGCAGAAGAATACAGCTATTTAAACGTCATTGAACGTAACGGAAAAAATCTGTTAGCCATCATCAACGACATCCTTGACATTTCACGAATAGAATCGGGGAAAGAGGAAATTGAATTGAGGAAAATTAATGTGAACAGCCTCATTACCGACCTCATTGACACCTTAATGCCTCAAGCAAAACAACAAAACATAGAACTGCTGCAAATAGATTTTGATTCTAAAATCAACATTTTAACCGATAGCCATAAGCTTAGACATGTGCTACAAAACATAATTGGTAATGCGATAAAATTTACTGAAAAAGGTTTCGTTGAAGTGAGTGTATTGGAATCAGAGAAAAATATAATAATAAAAATAAAGGATACTGGAATTGGGATTTCAGAAGACAACCTGCCCCATATTTTCGATGAGTTCAGACAAGCCGATGGTAGCACCTCCAGAAAATTTGGTGGAAGTGGTTTAGGGCTTGCGATAGCAAAAAAATACGCTACCATATTAGGTGGAGAAATTACAGTAAGTAGCACCCTCGGAAAAGGTTCTCAATTTGAAGTCATACTTCCAATCGAATTTAACAACACAGAAAATAAAATAATTGAGCCCGAAGAAATTGTCACTTTTCATCCTGCCGCACTGCAAACACCCCTTGCAAGCACATCTAATGCATCCATCAAAACCATTTTAATCATTGAAGATAGTGAGCCCGCTATCATTCAAATTAATGATTTGTTAATTGGAAATGGATATGAAGTAATGATTGCCCGTAGTGGAGAAGAGGCCCTTGCTATTACAAACCAGCGCATTCCCGATGCTATCATATTAGATTTGATGATGCCCATCATGGATGGATTCACTGTACTTAATCGTTTAAGGAGCAGAGAAGAAACCTACAACATACCCGTACTCATTCTTACGGCAAAACAAATCACAAAAGAAGAGCTCACTCTTTTAAAAAGCAATCATATTCAGCAATGTATTCAGAAAGGAGATATCAACCTCAGTGAATTACTTTTTGCGATAAAATCGATGGTGCAACCGGAAAAAACGGAAGGAGTAGTTCCTTTGAAAAAGCTTTATAGTGGAATAGGCAAGCCTTCAATCCTTGTCGTAGAAGACAATATCGACAATATGATTACCATGAGAGCCTTGCTTGCCGATCATTACACCCTACTAGAGGCCATCGATGGAAAGGAAGGAATTGAACAAACTATAAAACACAAACCGGACCTCGTTTTAATGGATATCGCCCTGCCCGGTATCGATGGTATCGAAGCCCTTACTGAGATTAGGAGCTACAAGGAACTACAAAATATACCAATAGTGGCCGTTACAGCGAGTGTATTAATGTATAATCGTGAAACCATCCTCTCTCATGGTTTTGACGATTATCTTCCAAAACCGGTTGATGCGAAACTATTAACCGAATTGATCAATAAATTGCTTTATGGGAAATAGAATAATAAAAGTCATTGCCATTGACGACCATGAGGATAATCTGATTACGCTTAAAGCCATCATTTCAGAATTCTTTCCAGATACACAATTGTTTACCGCAACGAGCGGAGTTCAAGGTTTAGCAATCATAAAAGAAGAAAACCCCGACATTATCTTACTCGATATTGTTATGCCTGAGATGGATGGGTATGCCGTATGCGAAACAATTAAAGCCGATAACTTCCTGTGTGAAATACCCGTTATTTTTATCACTGCAAATCAAAGCGACCGCAAAAGCCGGATGAAAGTTTTGGAAGTAGGTGGCGATGCATTTGTTTCCAAGCCTATAGATGAAATAGAGCTTGTGGTACAAATCCGTTCCATGCTAAAAGTAAGAGAAGCCAATCTTATTAGGCGTAATGAGAAACTGTCGCTGGCCAATAAAGTTGAACTTCAAACCTATGAACTCAACAGAGCACGAATCGCAACGCTGAATATGATGGAAGATTTGTTGGAGGAAAATAAAATCAAACAAAAAAAAGAATCCGAACTCGCAGCAATTAATCGTACCCTTTCTATTCATTTTCAAATTAATGAATTAATACATCAATCCAAAATTCGTGACTTTATATTTAAGGAATTATGTCGCATTCTTGTTGAAACCGGGAAGTTCCGAATGGCTTGGATTGGAATCATTGACAATAGCCAACATTCTTTCACCCCAATATGCTGGCATGGTTTTGAAGATGGTTACATCAGTGAGTACACCAAGATTTCAAGCTTAACCCCACCAGAAAACCGAGAGCATGTGTTATCCGCCATCGAAAAGAATCAAATATGGTATTCAAACGACATTGAATCGGACGACACAATGTTGCCTTGGCGCGAAGAGTGTCGCAGTAGAAATTATAATTCGTGTGCGACAATTCCAATAAGAGTCAACGAACAGCAAATCTGTATATTCACACTGTACCATTCCCAAGCAAAACTCTTCTCATCAAAACAAGAAATATTATTACATGAAAAAATTAAAGCTACGATAAATTATGCCTTCGATAATATTTTAGTAGAAGACGAACGAAGCAAGGCTGAAAACTCCTTAAGAAAACTTTCTCAAGCGGTAGAACAGAGTCCGGTATCCATTATGATTACCGACACCCATGGAAGCATTGAATATGTGAACCCGAAATTTCTCGAATCGAGCGGCTATTCTCTGGATGAAATATTAGGGAAGAACCCAAGAATCTTAAAATCTGGGCAGACATCACCCTATGAATACAAGAAATTATGGGAAGCCATCATCAATGAGGGGCAATGGGCCGGCGAATTACATAATAAAAGAAAGAATGGACAGTTATATTGGGAGTCGATATCCATTTCGTCCATGAAAAATGCCGAAGGACATATCACCAATTATTTAGGAGTAAAGGAAGATATCACAGCCCGTAAATTAGCCGAGCTTGAACTTCTACAAGCCAAGGAACAGGCCGAAGAAAGCGACCGCCTGAAATCAGCATTTTTAGCCAACATGAGTCACGAAATCAGGACCCCCATGAATGGCATTTTAGGATTCGCGGAGCTGCTCAAAGAGCCTCACTTAAGCGGTGAAGAACAACAAAGTTATCTCGAAATAATAGAAAAAAGTGGCGAAAGAATGTTGAATATCATTAATGATATTATGAATATTTCAAAACTGGAATCGGGGCAAATGGAAATAGTTCGGACCAACAATAACATCAATACGCTCATACAATTTATTTATACTTTTTTCCAGCAAGAGGCAACAAAAAAAGCGATCAAATTGCGCCTTAATTCGAAGCTAGCCTCCAGCGATGAAATGTTACTCACTGATAAAGAAAAAGTATTTGCCATTTTAACCAATTTAGTAAAAAATGCGATCAAGTTCACTGAAACTGGGATGATCGAAATAGGATGTCAGAAAAAGGGGAAATATATAGAATTCTTTGTCAAAGATACTGGAAACGGCATACCAACTGAACATCTGGAATTTATCTTTGAGAGATTCAGGCAAGGCAGTGAATCGCTCACCCGTAACTACGAAGGAGCAGGACTCGGATTGGCCATTTCGAAGGCTTATGTAGAAATGTTAGGCGGGACGATTTGGGTGGAAAGTAAAATTGGAATTGGCTCCACTTTTTATTTCACGCTGCCATGTAACGCACAAGCAGAGAAAATAGAAACACTTGAACCGAAGATAATCGATGCCCCTGTCGCTGAAACTGTGAGTTTGAAAAAGTTTAAAATCTTAATTGCAGAAGATGACGAAATATCACAAGTGCTGCTTCTCAAAACAATAAAAAATGTAGCGGCAGAAATTTTGATCGCTCGAAACGGTGTTGAAGCGGTCGAAATTTGCCGCAATAACGAAGACCTTGATTTAATTTTGATGGATATAAAAATGCCTTTACTAGATGGATTGGGAGCTACCAAAGAAATTAGGCAGTTTAATACCAAGGTGATCATTATTGCACAAACAGCATTTGCCTTAAAAGGAGATCGGGAAATTACATTAGCTGCAGGATGTAATGAATATATAAGCAAACCATTAAAAGCTGAACTTTTAATAGAATTAATTAATAAACATTTCAACGAATAAACACCTTTCATGTTCGCTAAAAAAACATGATAACCTATTGATTATCGTTGTTCAGACGAATTGAATGGTTGACACCTAATGTAAAATAAAGGAATGAAATAAAAAAGGAAAATATTGAAAAATACCAACGATCGTAAGCGTTTTGATCGAAACAAGAAACGAAATAGGTATAAAAAAAATGACAAGCGACAATAATTAATGAATTTTAATCATGAACGAACTTCCTAAAATAAAAATTTTGATTGCCGAAGATGATTTTGCCTCGGAGATCCTTATTACCAAAGCCGTGGAAATGTACAGCAAAGAAACATTAAATGCAAGAACCGGTGCCGAAGCGGTCGAAATATGCCGAGATCATGACGATATTGATTTAATCATGATGGATATTAGAATGCCTGAAATGAACGGCTATGAAGCCACGAAACAGATCCGACATTTTAATAAAGATGTAATCATCATCGCTCAAACCGCCTTCGGAGAAATGGAATTTAAAGAAACAGCACTTAAAGCCGGATGTAATGATTACATCACGAAGCCTGTTCTCAAGGAGCCGCTCTCTACTCTATTAAATAAATACTTCAATTTTGAAGAGTTGTAAAAAAAAATTGCCCCTGCGTGCCGCTCCATATAGGTTATTAGCTCAAAACTGACAGGCATCATTTTAAATTAACTTCTTTAGTTTTAGTTTTGCAGCCATTCCGTATTTTGTTTTTAGAGAAACCATGAACCCATGAAAATAAGTCACTCCTTCATCTTACTATTTCTGCTTTTGTCCTTTCCTTGCGTCGCCCAATGGAAACTTGCCAATGGCCCGTATGGCGGCCTTCAAAGGGCTATTCTTTTTAAAGGCACGGATGTTTTTGTTGCCTCCTCGGGGGGAGGTGTTTATCGCTCATCGGACCTTGGGGCTACCTGGAAACCAGTAAACAAAGGCTTAAGTAATTTTACTCCCGGCACCTTGGCTCTTAATGGGAGTGCCATATTTGCCGGAACCGATGGCGGAGGGGTATTTGTATCTAATAATAATGGCGACCTCTGGACGAAAGTGACGACCGGAATAACCAATCAATATGTTGGCGGACTTGCTACCCAAGCCAGCACCAATAGAATATATGCCGGCACCATGGGGGGCGTTTTTGTGAGTACCAATAACGGCACCACCTGGAGCAACTATAGTAATGGACTCACCACCATGGACGTGCGATCGTTGGTGGTTTGCGATACCTTTATTTTGGCCGCCACCTATGGGGGTGGAATATTTCGATCGGGCATTACCAACAACAGTTGGAGTGCAGTAAACACCGGTGTTACAAGTAATTATATTTACTCATTAGCCTATTCCGACTCCACTCTTTATGCAGGCAGCGGCAATAAAGGGGTCTTTGTTTCGAGTTCAAAAGGTGCCAGCTGGGTAGCCTCCAACCTAACCTTAAATGGACTAAACGACGACTGGGTGAGATGTGTTTCTACTTTTGGAACTAAAGTTTTTGCAGGCACACACTCAGGGGTAAGTATGTCGAATAATCGAGGTGTTACGTGGACCACCATAAATACGGGCCTCATCTATCTAGACGTGCTTTCATTGGCCTTCAATGGCACGCAACTTTTCGCTGGCACCAATGATGGCGGCGTTTATGTATCACAAAATACAGGAACTCAATGGAATTTGTGCGGTTTGCAGGCTACCTCTACCATCTCTTTTACCACTGTTGGTAATAGTGTATTTGCAGGTGTTTGGGGGAACTATGGCGTGCATGTAACCAATGACCTTGGAAATTCATGGACTCCATTATATAATGGAATTTCGAATCATGTGATTCGGGCTTTAACACATCTCGATTCTACCTTGTTTGCTGGATCTGACGGAGGGGGGAATCTCATTTCACACGACTTCGGAAAAAACTGGACTCCCTGCGACTCAGGGTTTCCTACTCAATTCTTTTATTGCAATGCTCTCGTTACAAAAAGCACGAAAGTTTATGCTGGCACCAACTATGGAGTTTTTAGCACCTCTAACCTCGGAGTAAGTTGGGTTGATATTTCTGCCGGCCTGATCAATAAATCGGTGAATGCGATAGCATTTGACAGTGTGAAAATTTATGCAGGCACGGGTGGTGGTGGTTTTTATAGTTATAACGAAACCACCAATACCTGGACGGCAACCAATACGGGCTTAACCGACCTTAATATATATTCCATTTACGCAACTCCCAATGCCATATTTGTGGGCACCGCAAAAGGGGTCTTTGTATCAAACAATCATGGATTAAATTGGACCGCCGTGTCTAACGGCCTTCCCAATATATATACCTATTCAATCGTAGGAAATTCAAATCGCGTTTTTGCCGGTACGGGGTTAGGCTTCTATTATTCAAAAGATAACGGAACCAGCTGGACCATCGATAACACGGGCATCGACGGCATCTCAGGAATCGATATTCGGGCTATGGTGATTAGCGGTAATACGCTCTTTGCATCGATGTATGCTGGCACCTTATGGACGAGGGGCATCAATAATTTATTAGGATTACCTAAAATATTTTCGACTACCCAAGAAACCATTTCAGTTTATCCAAACCCGATGAGTGCCACAGTAAATTTCGATTGTAGGAAATTCATCACTCGCGGTGACATGGCGATTGTTATAAACGATCTCAATGGGAATGAAGTGAGAAGAGTATGCTCCACCTCCAGTGAAATACTCAGCATCAACAAAGAAGAATTACAACCTGGAATCTATTTTTACAAAATTATTGTAAACAATATCGAGCTGGAAAAAGGAAAACTATTTATCCAGTAGAAAGTTTCAATGAAGGATTCGCTCTGAACAGCTGAAAACAGCTTTCATTAGAGTTGAATACAGTGCCTTTTATGGTCTCAACGCAAATCCTTGCAGCATCACCTTGGCTGCGCTACGCTGCGAAATCAACCTCACGTAAAAACAAGAGCACTTGCCATGGCCCGAAGGATTTCTATATATTTGCTTTTCTTCACACGAGGATATAACTGATATTTAAAAAATGATAAAACTAATTATTACGAGCTTATCCCTCCTGCTCTTTGCAACAAATTTGTTCGCCACCCATCCACCAGCAGCCGTTAAAAATGCACTAGAACAAAAGTTTCCAAATGCCTCTAACATAAAATGGGAAAAAGAGAATGCCCATGAATATGAAGCTTCTTTTAGTTGGAATGGAAAAGCTTACTCAAGCAACTTTAGCGAAAGTGGTGTATGGCTTGAAACCGAGAGTGCTTTCACATTTCAATGGTTACCTGAAAAAGCAAAACTCGCTTTTAACAAGACGTATTCAGGATCAAAAGTGAAAGCGGTATCAAAAATTGAAACGAGTAAAGGGCTCACCAAATATGAAGTGGAGATAAAGCGCAGACTCAAAACAATTGAACTGTTTTATACAGAGGACGGAACAGAGTGCAAAGAATAAATGAATAAGCTCCCTCCAATAACGATCGCATTTTGGCTCCTTAAAATAGTTGCCACTACCTTAGGTGAAACGGCCGGCGATCTGCTCTCAATGACCCTGAATATAGGATATGCCCTGAGCTCAATTATCCTTTTGTGTTTTTTTTTATCGACGTTACTACTACAATTAAAAACCCAAAAACACCATCCCCTAATCTATTGGAGCGTGATCCTTGCCACGAGTACTGCCGGAACCACCCTTTCCGATTTTATGGATAGGACCTTAGGTCTGGGATATGCCACAGGGGCTCTCATACTCGTAACGTTGCTCGCAGCGTTGCTATTAATTTGGTATACCACCGAAAAATCATTGTCGGTAACAAATATAAAATCTAAGCGAGGTGAACTTTTTTATTGGGCGGCCATTTTAACCTCGAATACCTTAGGCACTGCTTTAGGCGATTTCTTAGCCGATGATTCAGGACTTGGATTTATGGGTGGAGCTTTACTCATAGGAAGTTTATTAGCCATCATTGGGGCAGCTTATCTACTTGCCAAAATTTCGCATATCCTATTATTTTGGTTAGCCTTTGTGCTAACTCGTCCTTTCGGTGCAACTTTCGGAGATGTCCTTACTAAACCTGGCGATAAAGGAGGCTTCAATTTAGGTACCTTAGGATCCTCAGGAATTTTGTTTGCAATGCTGGTAATAATGATCATCTTCTCAATTTACAAATCGAAGTCGATCGCACATAGAAAGATATCCTAATGGCTAAATCTCATCCGAGAATGCTCCCTTACTAAAACTTGAATAAAAGGGTATCATGATTGTTTATGGCAGTAAAAACAATCCCATTCAAAGAAGGATTTTCAATCCACGCCAATCGTTTAAATGGCCGAGCCTGAACCTGAACCAGAGCCAGAATACATATTCTCACTTGGTTTAATACTAAGCACCGGAATCGTAGAATGGTTTACTACTTGCTGAGCAAAAGCACCTAAGAAAATACCGGTGATCCTCGATTCATGCCCAGTGTTAATTACCATGAGGTCGCATTGATGCACCTCGGCATACGTCATGGCAGCCTTTGCAATATTGTCGCCATAAATAACTTCTACTTCACAATGCAAGTTTCTTGCTTTAATCAAATCTTCCACTTGCTTCACCTTCACATTAAATTTATTTATTTCAGTCTGCTCTTTGGTATCAAGCACCCCTAACACATGTACGTTAGAACCATACACAGTAGCTATTTCAATAGCCATATTAACTTTTGTACGACTATATAATGAGTTGTCGAAAGCCATCAAAATATTCTTAAATCCAAGAATATCTTTTTCTTTTCGGAGGGTGAGCACAGGAATCGCGGAAAGAGTTACCACACGCTGAGCGTTGCTCCCTATAAAATATTCTTGATAACCAGAGATGCCATGGGTTCCCATAATAATCAAACTTGCGTGCTCCGTTTCAGCATAGTGACGTATGCCCTTTTGAACGTTGCCGGTAGTCACGAATAGATTCGCTTGAATGCCGGAATACGCTTTTATTTTGTGTTGTAATTCAAGTAGTTTAGCATTGGCATGTTCAACCAATTGTGCCTTGGTTGGAGCTTCCAAAACGATATCGTTTTCAGTAGTAAGGCTCGATTCATTTTGTTTTACCACATGGATAAAACTTAATTCAGCCTTAAAAAGCATCGCCATGGCAGCGGCGGTATAGATCGCAAACTCGGAAGTTTCGGAGAAATCCACAGGGACTAAAATCCGTTCAATTTTATTGCTCATAATTAGTCAAATTTAGATAAATACGCTGTTAAAATTCGGTACAAAGTTAAATACTTTTTAGTACATAAGTCGACTAAATTATTCAAAAAAATCAAACTCTTACAAAGCAACTCGACTAATTGCCAGGAACTTAGGGCTTCAATCAAAGAGCTCGTGTTGGGCCAGGAAGGAAAAAGTAGAGGAGCGTTGGCATCTAGCCAATCATAAGATGTGTGTCGGGATAGGTATAATTGGCTTCGTCTTTGTTCACACTTAAGGCGTAGGCTATCGAGAGAATCCCGACTCGTCCGATAAACATCGTCAGCATTAAAGTGATTTTCGAACCCTCATTCAAACCCGAGGTAATGCCAAGACTGTACCCAACATTACTAAAAGCCGATACCTCTTCAAACAGTAGATCGAAAAAAGGGATCATAGGTTCGAAAAGCTGCAACAAAAAAACACTCATAAAAATGACCAAAGAGGCAATAATATAAATAGTAAATGCTTTTAAAATAAGCTGTTGGTTTACGTTACGTTTTGCTATCGAGATGGATTTACGACTCCGGATACCGGCCAAAACAGTGCTTAAAATGACCACTACAGAAGAAGTTTTGATTCCCCCACCGGTGCCTCCTGAAGCCCCACCTACAAACATAATGACCATAATAATAAGTAATGAAGGATAAGTAGCATGAGCCAAATTAACCGTTGTAAACCCCCCGGTACGAGCGTTCACTATTTGAAATATCGACGTAATGATGCCCTCCATACTCTTTTGTTGGCTGAGCAAATTGTTTACTTCAGAAAAATAAAATATGATGCTTCCGAAAAAAATAATTACCAAAGATGAGTTGAGTGCAATTTGAGTAGATATTTTCCATTTCTTCCAAGGCAATAAAGCCCTTAACCGTAAATTCTTTGCTGAAAAAATATCGCGGATAGCCGGAAATCCAAGCGCTCCAAAAAAAACGACTCCAGCCATGGCCAAGTGCAAAATATAAAGCGAACTCACCGCTTGATTTCTGAAATTATCAGGAAACAAACTAAAACTAGCATTACAAAAACCACTGATCGCATGAAAAACAGAATAGTAAATATGCTGTGCCGTGGAGGTCCAGGGCAACTTCTGCCATAATACAAAAAGCATGATGGCCGCCGAAACCTCGATAATGAGAGTGACGACGATAATTTGCTTCCACTGAAAAGACGACCCTTCAACACTTTCGTTATCGAACACAGACTTAAGCACCGACTGGTGTTTTAAACTCATTCCTTTCCGAACGAAAGAGGCAAAGAAAGTAGCGAAGGAGATGATCCCAATACCCCCAAGTTGAATGAGGGCCAAAATAATCAGCTGCCCTTTTGTGTTGAAAAAGGTAGCGATATTTTGCACTTGCAAGCCGCAAACACAACTCGCACTTACACTGGTGAAAAGTGCATCGAGATAGTTTAATTGAACCCCCTGCTTATTCATTCCCGGTAGCATCAGAAGCACGCTGCCAAAAACAATAATGGTGATGTAGGCAGTAATAAATAAGGTGGCCGGCCGGAGTTTCACCGCACTGAATGTACGACTTACCCCTTTAATCAATTCCTTAGCGACCAAAAAAAGGAGATAAAGTTGAATCAGTGCCGTGTAAAAATCAATAAAATGCGGGAGTTTAACAAATTCAAAAAGTCGCTCAAACAATTTAAAACCAAACAGCCACTCGTTAATAATATCATAAAGCACCAAACTCAGAAGTATCGCTTCTACCCATGTTTCATTAATAAACTTGGTACTTTTCGTGCTCAAAAACAAGCGTACCACATAATTAAAGATAAAAAACAAAAAGACCAATCGATTGAGATGCTGCAGCCATTTTATTTCTTCCTCGTCATGTGTAAAGCCATGGTAAAAAACGAAAGTGCTGACACTTAATATTGAAACAATAAAAATGAGAAAACGTAACGTAGAGAGTATCGGCCGTCGAAACCTATAAATAAAGACCGCAAGTGAGGATGGTTTTAATATGGCCAATAGTGTAATTAATTAACTTTCGCTTTGACGCGGGTAGTAGTATCAATTTTGCCTTCCTTCTGCATCTGCTCGAAAATTTCTTCAGGCGATTTACCTAAAAATTTGCTATTCATGAGCATCACATCATTGGCGTATTCCCCTTGTGGGTATTTTTCGAGATACCTCAAATAGTATTCACGCGCTTTTGAAGTATCCCCTTTATCGTTATCATAAATATATCCAAGTCGAAAAAGGGCCGTGGCCGCTTCTTTGCTTCCAGCATAATGATCTACAATATTGAGGTATTCTGACACTGCGAGGTCAAGATATTTGGTGGCCCCATTGGAGGCGAGCGTGCTGTTATAATTAGCGGCGTTAAAGAGGTAGGTCGAGGCCAATGAATCGGTTGGAAATTCTAAGGCAAATTTCTCATATAAATGAGTCAAGCTATCAATATGTTGAGTGTTGTATTCATCCCCATTTTTCTCCATCATGGTGATGTTCTCAACCATTTTAGCACGCTTGCTATGGGTGCACGACAATACGAGTGCAATACACACAAGCATCCAAGAATAATTTATATTTTTCATATCTGATGCGAATATAATAGTTTATGCTTAAAGAAAACAGTACTAATAATGCGAATGCTTAACCAAATCTGCTTTGGGATTTCAATCGTAGGATGTTATTACAAACAATCTACTTATTTTCCGTTACTTTGTACCCCATCTAAGAGAAACAATGATTGTATCTGCCTGCCGCAAGGCTCATTTTAATGCCGCACACCGCTTGAATAATCCAACCTGGAGTGTAGAGAAGAACGAACTGATTTTCGGGTCGTGTAACAATGCAAATTTCCATGGGCATAACTACGAACTAATCGTAAAACTCACAGGCGAGCCAGATCCTGAAACGGGTTACCTTTTCGATTTGAAGATATTAAAAGAAATCATCAAACTGGAGATCGAAGATCGCTTTGATCATAAAAATTTAAATCTGGATACAATGGAGTTTAAAACCCTCAATCCGACGGCTGAAAATATCAGTATCGTCATCTGGAATATACTTCGCACCAAACTTTCTCAAAAACTAAAACTGCATATCACCCTTTATGAAACTCCCAATAACTACGTCGAATACGATGGAACTAGTGAATAAAATGGCCGACGAGCTTGGCGACAACCATATCGGTACCAATACCGATACACCGATGCGTGAAGATGCCTTTGTGATGGAAGACAGTGTTAAAATAGAATCGATTGAGAAACATTTCCGGGAAATAATGAATATCCTTGGATTGGATTTGAATGATGACAGTTTACGCGGAACGCCTCGTAGGGTGGCCCGCATGTATGTAGAGGAAATTTTCAGAGGATTAAACCCTTTAAATAAGCCCGACACCAAGCTCTTCGAAAACAAATACAATTACGGGCAGATGTTGGTTGAAAAAAACATCACCTTCTACAGTAATTGCGAACATCACTTTGTGCCCATCTGGGGTGTGGCACATGTGGCTTACATCGCCAATGGTCATGTTATTGGCTTGTCAAAAATAAACAGGATTGTTCAATTTGTGGCTGCCAGGCCTCAAGTACAAGAAAGAATGACTTTGCAAATTTTAAAAGAATTGAAGCAATCGCTCCAAACCGAGGATATCGCAGTCGTTATTGATGCCCATCATCACTGTGTTTCATCACGCGGCATTCGAGATATACAAAGTAGTACCACCACCTCTGAGTTTAGTGGCAAATTTAAAGACGACGACAAATGCAGGACTGAGTTTTTTACCTATATCGCAAAGTAAACTTACACCTTGTGATAAAGCAGTATTCGTATGGTTCAGATAATACGCCCCAAAAATCTACTGTTAATGGCTTTGCTGCAGTGTTTCGTGCTGCTTAAACTCGGTGCCTATAATTACCTTTTCTATGATATTTTTAGAACCATCACACTGCTTTCTTCTACCCTACTCATCGCAGCCGGTGGTTATATTATCAATGATTATTTTGATGTAAAAATAGACCTGGTGAATAAACCAGCAAAAGTGGTTATTGGGAAAACGCTGTCGCGCCGACGGGCTATTATTTTTCATATTGTTTTTACTGCCTTAGGCATTCTCTGCGCGGCATACATCAGTATCGGCACGCTTGGCATCGCGGTTCTATGCACCGTTTTGCTCTATCTGTACTCCTCTTCCTTGAAAAAAAGATTTCTTGTTGGCAACATGACTATCGCTTTTTTAGCGGCCTTAAGTGTTGTTATCTGCAAAACCTATATCCACGATTTGGACGATACCAAAATCGCTGCTTATAGCATATTTGCGGCCTTAAGTACCTTGCTGCGAGAAATAGTTAAAGATGTGGAGGATGAAAAAGGCGACATGCTATTTCAGAGTCATTCCTTGGCCATCAGCTTAGGTTTGCGCCGCACTAAAAAGATACTACTGCTGATCGTTATCCTACTCTTGGCAGGCGTCATATCATACCTTGCAGAGGCATATCACTCCTCCTCGATGAATGAACTCTTCTTTTGGACCTATACCCTGTTCCTCTTCGCAGGTGTCGTTTTCCCATTATTGTATTTTATTTTCAAATTGCTTCAGGCAGAAAAACAAACAGATTTCGCCCAATTGAGTAGACTCGTGAAAATTATAATGTTGATAGGTATCTTCTCTATTTTGTTGAGTTGATTATCTTTGCACTCTCATCCATGATAATTTTAGGTTCCAAATCGCCACGAAGAAAACAACTGCTATTAGAATGTGGTTTCGAATTTATTGTGAAGCATTTTGAAGTAGACGAATCCTTCCCGGAAACCCTAAAGCAACAGGAGGTACCCCTGTATTTAAGTCAAAAAAAAGCCGAATTATACCCCGACTCATTAAACGACGTGCTACTCATCTGTGCCGATACCATTGTATGCTTAGATGAAATGACCATCAACAAACCTGCCGATTACCAAGAGGCCTTTACCATGCTAAAATTGCTCTCAGGGCGTATGCACGAGGTGTATACGGGTATCACCTTACGCAAAGGAAATGAGTATCGTAGTTTCTACGAGCGCACAGAAGTATACTTCAAACCACTTACAGACCACGAAATTAAAGAGTACATCACCCATTTTAACCCTTACGATAAAGCGGGCGGATACGGTATTCAAGATTGGATTGGTTATATTGGAGTTGAAAAGATTGTAGGATGCTACTATAACGTAATGGGGTTGCCTATCTCTCGATTGTATAAAGAATTACTCGAATTCTACCCTGAAAGTGTTAAATCGGTGCAACATAGCTAACCCTTTTTCGACTTTCCTATAATTTATTTACTCCCTCTTTTGTATTGTAAAAGTACTGTCATATTAAGCACAGATGGCATATTCAGCGTTTCTAGCGCCTATCTTTGCAGTCGAAAAAAAACCAAATTCAATTATCTCATGAGGAATCCTCTTTCACTACTTTTTATCGTCATTCTTAGTTATAATATTTCAGCCCAAACAATAGTCAACGATTCGGCATCCATCGGAGCCAATTACGCCAATCAAACCTTTTATAGCCTGGCCAACAGCACAATATCGAGTATCGATAACAGCAATTGGGAATTGGCCTTTCATGCCGATAATAGGGAAGCCTCCATATTCGTAAACAGTAAGAGGGATGTTAAATTATACCTGGCAAGCAATGATACCAGTAAATGGAACAGCCTTGACACCACCAACAAAACAGCCAAACAGTTTCATAATAGCGACAGTAGTTGGCTCTTTGGCGCCTTCAATCGTGAGGTGCTTCCCGGAGGCTTTGAATATGGATGGGGCACCTATAACTCAACCACACATGAAATTGATGGAAATAAGATATATTTCATCAACTATGGTCTTAACCTCTGGAAAAAAATAATGATTACGAGTCATGATGTTAATTACAGATATCATTTTCGTTATGCTAACCTCGATGGATCGAATGAAACATCCGTAATCATTACCAAAGCGAATTACACCAAACGTAATTTTATTTATTACTCTATTGCAAACAATGCAATCCTTGATAGAGAGCCCGATTACAACACTTATGACTTAATTTTTCATCAATATGAGGAGGAGATACCATCGTATTACAAGGTAACGGGAGTGCAACTCAATAGAAATGTAAAAGCTAAAAAAGTGTATCCCGTAAACAACGTTACAACAGCCACCCCAACAGGCCTGACGCTATCAAAAAACATCTCTGCTATTGGCAGAGACTGGAAAGCCTACGACGTTAATTTAGGCCAATGGACTATAGAAGATTCTACTGTTTACTTTGTGCAAGACCTCAGCGGTTCTAAAATTTGGCGACTTGTATTTACGGGTTTTGCGGGCGGCAGTACGGGCCGAATGTACTTTACAAAAACGGCCTTCGCTTCTGGTATTAATGAAAAGGCAATCACCTCTCTCGGACTCTACCCAAACCCATCCAATACAAGCAGCACCTTGAATTTTTATGCTAACCAATCGCAACCAATGGCCATTACTGTAAAAGATTTCACCGGCAGACAAATTCTATCAGAACAGATTTCAACATACGAAGGCTTTAATGAATATACCATTAATACAAGCATATTAAATAATGGCACCTATTTAGTTCAGGTGCAAAGCAATGAGGGCATAACCACTCAAAAGCTAATGGTAAACCGATAAAAAACAAACGATGAGACTAGGCCTGTGCATGATACTATTGGTATTCCTGAAGTTCACACTTCATGCACAACAACTATTGATTATTGATTCGAGTTCCACTCTGCTCAATGCAACCGTTGAAGCACGGAACATTGAAACAAACAAAAAAACAAAAGGCGCAGCCATCAACGGATTGTTTCAATTACCCACTTCGGGCCGTTTCATCATCAACATTCATTCCATTGGTTTTGAAGATTACCAAAGTACCATGAACGTTGAAAAAATGCAAGTTTTGAAAGTGATGCTTTCGAAATCGATAACAACCATCACCGACATTGTTGTAACAGGTGAAATTGGCAACAAAACTCCTAAAAATTCGGTGATTCCCATCAAAGTCATCGACAGCAAGAAAATTAGTTTAATGGGAGCTCAAAACCTTCGCGACGTGCTCACCAACGAGAGTGGTATTCGTATCAGTCAGGATAATCTTTTAGGGAGTAGTATCAGCATGCAAGGTATTAGCGGTGAAAATGTAAAGATACTCTTAGATGGAGTACCCATCATCGGACGACAGAATGGAAATATCGATTTGTCACAGATCGACTTGAGTAACATCGAACGAATAGAAATTATTGAAGGCCCGATGAGTGTTAATTATGGTACGAATGCACTAGGGGGTGTAATCAATATTATTACCAAAAAAGGCAGCTTACAAAAAAACTCAATAGCATTAAAAACTTATTACGAATCAATAGGAACTTATAATTCGGGATTGGTAGCTAATACCCATATAAAAAAACTAACCCTTCAAATGAATGCCTCTCGTAACTTCTTCGATGGCTGGAGTGCCACCGATAAATACGAAGCATTTCCACAACAACATCTAGCCGATACGAGCCGATTGAAAACGTGGAAACCCAAGACACAATTTAATACCGGCATTTCATTGGGATACAAAATCAAAAACTGGGATTTAAAATATAAGTCGGGATACTTTAACGAACTGATATTGAACCGAGGTATGCCAAGGGCTCCCTATTATGAAGATGCCTTCGACGACACCTACAATACGTTGAGATTGGACAATACTTTTCTTGCCAACTACTCCAAGACATCGAAAAGATTGTGGAACACACAATTATCTTACAATTATTATAAACGCATAAAAAATACTTACTATACCGATTTAACAAGTTTAGTAAAACAATTCTCAGTGATGCCGGAAGATCAAGATACATCAAAATTCACTTTGCTCAATTTCCGATCGTCATATATCTCGGCCTATAAAAAATTAAATTATGAAGCTGGAGTTGATGTGAATAACGAGAGTGCTACAGGCTTGCGTATCAAACAAAACCTGCAAAACCAAGGCGATTACGCCTTTTTCGCGGTAGGCGAATACGACCTACTGAGTTCATTAACACTGAGAGGTGGACTCAGAGCTGCGTATAACACACATTATAAGGCCCCCATGCTTCCCTCCTTCAATGCCAAATGGTTTATCAATTCTAAAAACATCATTCGGGTAAGTTTCTCTAAAGGTTTCAAAGCCCCCTCACTCAAGGAGTTGTACTTTAACTTTGTTGACTTCAATCATAATATTATTGGAAATACCAACCTCAAAGCGGAAACTTCGAATAGTATTAATTTACAATACAACTTTGTTGCGATGTATGGCAAAACCCTCGTTAAATTTGAATCCAAAGCCTTTTACAACCACCTGAACAACCTCATCACCCTGGCCCAAATACAAGGCTTGAGCTATACTTATGTAAATATCGGAGTTTATAAAACTACAGGCATACAAGTCAACGGGGATATAACTTTGGGTAATTTCAAAATCAATGCCGGCGTAAATGTAGTTGGCCGTTACAATCAATTAGCAAATTCACAACAGGTTTCTAAGTTTTATTATAGTCCTGAGTATATTACTTCATTAAGTTACCAGATAAGCCGATATTATACTCAAATTAATTTGCTCTATAAATTTAATGGAAAACTGCAAACCTATGTGTTGAATGATATGAATAATATTGTGATTCAAGAGGTAGCAAGCTATTCTTGGGCCGATTTATCTATAACTCAACCATTCAGCAAAAACTTATCGGTGGGTGGTGGAATTAAAAACATTTTTAATATTCAAAATATTCAAACAACTACGGGCACTAGCTTTCACCAAAGTGGAAATCAAATGCCTATAGGTGCGGGGCGATTTTGGTTTTTTAGCATTAACTATTTACTTCAAAAATGAGACATTTAATACTATGGTTTAGCGCGATGGTGATTTTATTCACCGCCTGTCAGAAGGAGGAACTACCTGTTTCAAAAATCGACAGAGGAGCGGTGATAACTAGAACACTCGATTTAGGACTGAACTACAAAAATCAGATTTGGTATAAGCTGAACAGTAATAAAGCGGTGAATACCAATAGCCGAAACGATTGGGATCTCGCTTTCGAATCGGGCGACAAAGGCAACCACGTACTTCTCAATTCGGCTAAACTAATGTTTGCCGCTTGTACCAAAAAACAAAACTTTGCCGATGTAACGATAAACGACACCATCGGTTTTAGTGCTAAGAAAAAATGTGACGATATTTCAGTATTAAACTCAAGTGTGATAGGCATTTTTGACAATATCAACAGCTCTGTTTATATCGTCGATTTGGGTGTAGATGAAAACAACCACGCCATTGGATTGAAGAAACTACAGTTGCTTGAAAACACCTTCACAAAATTTAAATTAAAATTCTCGAATTTGGATGGAAGTGATTTTCACGAAACCGAATTCTCAAAAGATAATAATTATAATTATCTGTATTTCTCTTTGCTTCAAAACACCCTACAAACCAATGTCGGCGTTACAAAGGAGGCTTTTGACTTAGAGTTCACACAATTTACTTATGTGTTCGACACCATGGGGCAACGACTGCCCTATTTGGTACAAGGTGTTATCATTAATAACAACAAGGTTGAAGTGAGTAAAATTTCAGGAAAAACTTTTGAGAGTATTTCCATCAAAGACACCTTGCTTTTCCCTTTGGTTTCTAAACCCGACATCATCGGTTATGATTGGAAAACTTATAATTTCAATACCGGCATTTACGCAATGGCCCCGTATTGCTATATTATCAAAGATACAGAAGGGTACTTTTTTAAACTTCGATTCACCGACTTCTATAACGGCTCCCTCAAAGGGTTTCCTAAATTCGAGATCCAGAAATTGTAGGGTATTACCTTTGTCATCTTTTTACCAATACAACAATTCTTATCGTATTGATGAAGTAAAAACTGTACTTTCACAAAATAGGTGTATTCTTTAACTAGCCCAAGTCGGCTCAATTTAACTAACAACTCATTTTATGAAATTAAAATTACTCTTTATTTCTTTCTTTACCCTCGTTTTCTTTAACCTACGTGCCTCGACTACGGTTCCCGCTATCATCAATAGCAATCAAGTATGGGATGTGAGTGGCAGCCCTTATTTAGTGGGTGTGAATGTGCTCATCACGCAAGGTGTGAAGGTAGATGTGAAACCTGGCGTTTCCATCATCTCGAATGGGTTGTGTCGTTTAACTGTGAACGGCACCTTCTCGGCCATGGGCAAGTCCGATTCCTTAATTTTAATTAAAGGCCTATCGATCTATTTTTCCGATTCATCAGTAGATTATAATCCAAGCAGCAATACTGGTTCGCAATTTACATACTGTTTATTCAAACCAATTTACAAATCGTCGAGCAGTGTCATTACCCTCGACCGAACCAATTTGAATATCGACTATTGCGATTTTGATAGTATCAGCTACCCTATTCAAGGTTTTGGAAGTGGCGATTCAGTAAAACTATGGATTTCGAACAGTACTTTTCAGGGCGATGGTTTCGGCTTCTTAATTTATGGATTACGTCAGAATAGCTTTATCAGTTTCACCCATAATGCCGTTTTTAATTTTGGCTATATTTTACTAGCAGAGACTAATATCATACAATACTGCTATTTCTATGGCATGCGCTATTACGCGTCCATCAACGATTATGGTTATGCCCGTTCGGCGCTCATTAGTTGTAACTATTTTAAGAATGGAAATTATACCTATTGCCCAGCCATTGACCTGAGCACAGTAAATTCTACCAGCCGTCATATCGTCATTCAAAACAATGAGTTTGATTCGATGGAGGTGTTCATTAAAATGCCCTGTTACTATGTAGCCACCGATACTGTTGAGGTGAATAATAACGACTTCCTTCATTATCGAAATAAAGCAGTCTCCTATAGTGGTTGCTCGAGTACTACTGGCATTTTTCATGTCGTTGATTTCACCAATAACTATTGGAACACCACCGATACCACCCTCATTAAAGCGGCCATCTATGATTATCGTAATGATATTAAAATTCCCTTTAAAATTGATTTCAGTAACTTTAAAAGCAGCCCTGTTTCCAGCTGCTGGCCACTTTCGGCAGTCGATGCTCCGAAGAAAGTAAACACTGGAATAACTACAACGAGAAAAAATGCTACTCATTTTGCCATTTTCCCGAATCCGGCTTTAACAATTCTAAATATCGAAACCGACTTACAAGGCAAGCTAGTGTGTACGATTAAAGATATTACCTCTCGTGAAGTGGCACACCAAGAAATGGATGCTGATCACTCGAGCATTAATGTGAGTAACTTAAAACCAGGAATTTATTCTGTAATACTACTCAACGAAGACGGAGAACAATATATTTTGAAGCTGATTCATAATTAAGAAAAACGCTATATCACAGAAGCCTTGGTTTATTTTAACCAGGGCTTTTTTATTGGCCAACACCTTTCTGACTAGTATCTCACTTCATAAGTAAATTTAGGACGGCACACTCGGCTCGTGAGTTTGAAGAAGAATAAAATTTAATTAAGTTAAAGAGTGGTTCCGACCATTCATAAAAAAGCCCCAATCTAATCATTAGATTGGGGCTTTAAATGGTGTTTTCTTTTATATTGTCAGTGGTTTATTACTCTGCTGTCACATCCAATCCTAATCCACGTAATTCATGAATTAATACATTAAATGATTCTGGCAATTGTGGTGTTGGCATTGGTTCTCCTTTTACAATAGCCTCATACGATTTTGCACGACCGATAATATCATCACTCTTAATCGTTAATACTTCCTGTAAAATATTGGATGCACCAAATGCTTCCAATGCCCAAACCTCCATCTCACCAAAACGCTGACCTCCAAATTGTGCCTTACCTCCCAACGGCTGCTGGGTAATTAATGAGTATGGCCCTATTGAACGAGCGTGTAACTTATCATCCACCATGTGTCCTAATTTCAACATGTATATGATACCTACCGTAGTTTTTTGTTCGAAGCGAACCCCTGTTTGTCCATCGGTTAAATACGTCTGGCAATTTTCGGGTAAGCCTGCTTTTACAATATACTCGGCAATTTGTTCTTGTGATGCACCATCAAAAATAGGAGTTGCAAATTTAGTTCCCAACACTTCACCAGCCCAACCCAACATGGTCTCATAAATTTGTCCTAAGTTCATACGACTTGGCACACCTAATGGATTTAATACAATATCCACTGGCGTTCCATCTTCTAAGAACGGCATATCTTCGCGAGCTACGATACGGGCTACAACACCCTTATTACCGTGGCGACCCGCCATCTTATCCCCTACTTTCAATTTACGTTTGGTAGCGATATATACTTTAGCCATCTGCACAATACCGGTAGGTAATTCATCCCCTACTGTTAGTGCAAATTCTTCACGACGGTATTTACCAACCAAGTCATGTGCCGTACGACGGTAGTTAACGAGGATATCACGAATTAAAATATTTTTATCTTTATCGGTAGTCCAGGCCGTAGGATTCGTTAAATCATAATCAAGCTCAAACAAAGCTTTTTGTGTGAATTTAACCCCTTTACCTATTAACTCCTGCTCATAAACATCATACACACCTTGCGATGTCTTTCCGTTTAGCAAAGTCATCAATTTCTCCACCAAACGCTCTTTTAACTTCGCTAAGTTTTTGCTATGCGTATCGGCTAATTTTGAAGTAACAACCTTCTCTTGATCTTTGGTAAGCTTATCTTTTTTGATTTTTGTGAAAAGCTTTTTGTCGATGATGATACCATTGGTTGATGGAGGAGCTTTTAATGAAGCATCTTTCACATCGCCTGCTTTATCACCAAAGATAGCACGTAATAACTTTTCTTCCGGTGAAGGTTCTGTTTCTCCTTTCGGAGTAATTTTACCAATAAGGATATCGCCTTCATGCACTTGCGCACCGATACGAATTAATCCGTTCTCATCGAGGTTACGTGTAGCTTCTTCACTCACATTCGGAATATCGTTGGTTAGCTCTTCTTCACCACGTTTTGTATCACGCACTTCCAATTCGTATTCTGTAACATGAATAGAAGTAAACACATCTTCCTGCACTGCTTTTTCACTAATCACGATCGCATCTTCAAAGTTAAAACCTTGCCAAGGCATGAATGCCACTTTTAGGTTCCTTCCTAAAGCTAATTCACCAAGTTCGGTAGCATAACCTTCAATGATTACTTCACCTTTCTTAATTTTATCGCCTTTCTTTACAAGAGGGCGTTGATTTACGCAGGTATTCTGATTCGTACGTTTGAATTTTGTCAAATGATATGTTTTCATTTCACCATCAAAATTCAATAATTCCTCTTCAGCGGTGAGGTTATAACTAACCACCACTTTTTCCGCATCAGCATATTCTACTTCACCATTACCTTCGGCCACCACTACGGCGCGGCTATCTCTAGCCACACGACCTTCCAGTCCGGTTCCAACGATAGGCGATTGTGGTTTCAATAATGGCACAGCCTGACGTTGCATGTTCGATCCCATCAAAGCACGGTTCGCATCATCATGTTCCAAAAATGGAATTAAGGAAGCTGCGATACTTACAATTTGGTTCGGTGCAATATCCATATACTGCGCTTCTTCGGGCGATATCGACGGGAAGTCACCATCTTTACGAGCACGTACTCTTTCGGTTAAGAAATTTCCTTTCGCATCATATTTAGAGTTCGCTTGTGCAATTGTTTTTCCATCTTCATCTTCCGCACTCACATAAATCACAGGCTCATCCACTTTCACTTTACCATTCACAATTTTACGATACGGAGTTTCAATGAAACCCATACCATTTACTTTAGCATGAACACAAAGTGAAGAGATCAAACCGATATTCGGGCCTTCCGGAGTTTCAATGGTACATAAGCGACCATAATGTGTATAATGTACATCTCGCACCTCAAAACCTGCACGCTCTCTGCTCAAACCACCAGGGCCTAACGCCGACATACGGCGTTTGTGTGTAATCTCAGCCAATGGATTGGTTTGATCCATAAACTGCGATAGTTGAGAAGTTCCGAAAAATGAATTGATAACAGAGGATAAAGTACGGGCATTAATCAAATCGGAAGGGTTGAACACCTCATTATCACGAATGTTCATACGCTCACGAATGGTACGGGCCATACGTGCCAAACCTACCCCAAACTGAGCAAAAAGTTGCTCACCTACGGTACGCACACGACGATTACTTAAGTGGTCAATATCATCCACATCGGCTTTATCATTACTTAATTTAATTAAGTTTTTGATGATATCGATGATGTCGTCTTTGGTTAATACACGGCTTTTCTCGTCAACTTTATTAAGCTTGCGATTAATACGGTAGCGACCTACTTCTCCTAAATCATAACGTTTATCAGAGAAGAACAGACGCTCAATAACACCACGCGCAGTTTCCTCATCGGGCGCATCGGCATTACGCAACTGGCGGTAGATAAGCTCGATTGCTTCTTTTCCGTTGTTGGACGTATCTTTTTGTAACGTATTATGAATGATGGCAAAGTCATTCGATTTACTTTCTTCTTTATGTAAAATAATAGTTTGAACTTTAGCTTCTAATATCGTATCGATATGCTCCTCTTTCAAGTCAACATCACGCTCAATTAAAACCTCATTACGTTCAATAGATACTACTTCACCGGTATCTTCATCAACAAAATCTTCAACCCAGGTACGTAAAACCCGTGCTGCTAATTTTCTACCTACGGCATTCTTCAATCCCGACTTAGAAACTTTAATTTCTTCGGCAAGATTGAAAATATTTAAAATATCCTTATCGCTTTCAAAACCAATGGCACGGAATAAAGTAGTTACCGGGAATTTCTTTTTACGATCGATATAAGCATACATCACGTTATTAACGTCGGTAGCGAATTCAATCCAAGAACCTTTGAATGGGATGATACGAGCCGAATATAGTTTTGTACCGTTGGTATGATAGCTTTGACCAAAGAACACTCCAGGTGAACGATGTAGTTGCGAAACAACCACACGCTCAGCACCGTTGATAACAAAAGTACCTTTGGAAGTCATGTAAGGAATGTTACCTAAGTAAACGTCCTGTACAATGGTTTCAAAATCTTCATGATCTTTATCAGTACAAAACAATTTGAGTTTTGCTTTCAGAGGTACATTATAGGTTAATCCTCTGTCCATACATTCTTCGATGCTGTATTTAGGAGGATCTACAAAGTAGTCGATGAATTCCAGTACGAAAATACCACGTGTATCAGAGATAGGGAAATTCTCCATGAACACCTTGTACAGTCCTTGCGATTTTTTATTTTCTGTCGATGCATCGAGTTGAAAGAACTCTTTGTACGACTGGATTTGCACATCTAAAAAGTCGGGGTAGTCGATTACTTTCTCTACCGATGCAAAACTGATACGATTGATGGATTTAGTTGCCAATGCTTATCAATATTAATGGTTAATAATTCTTTTTCTTCTGCCAATAACGCAATCCTAACTAATGATAAACAGACAAACCCGTATTTTGGTACTGGTCGGATGCTTGTGTGACGTCACAATTGCCTGCATCATCCATTTTTGCAACTTATTATGCGCAATGCATAGGTGGTATCATGCCTTAGATAATCAGCTTGCGAAGCTAATGGCAGTAACCATATTATATTAATGATTTAGAAAAAACAAATCTCGAGTATTGCAAAAAGGAGTGCAAATATAGCTTTTTTTTCGATAAAATCAAATTTTGGCCAAAGAATTGTAGGGAGTCGACGATTTTGGCTTGCCCGACCGTCTAAAAAAGTGTTTTTGAGCTTAACTCAATGGCTTGAATCTAAAATCATTTCTTTTAAATCCACCTCAATGCTTGATTTAACAGATTCTACCACTTTCCCAATTTCTTTACCGTCTTTGTAAACAATAATCGTGGGCACCTTTGAAAGCATATTTTTGTCCGCTTCTCCTTTTAGTGATTTTTTATTTCGGTCGACCCCGTATAAAACTACAGCAGATTCAGGAAATTGTGCCTCATCAAGCACCCGATAAAATTTAGGAAGGAGATTCTGTGTGTCATCGCACCAGGTACCCGCAAAAACGACAAACGTCACTCTGGCGTTATATGCCTTCAAATACAAAATATCCGTATTCGCTGCAGTATTATAACTATCGTAATTTTTTTTGAACCAAGGAAATTTGTCATCGTTAAGCTGCTTACGTTTAATTCCACCTACGAGTATCTTCTCATTTCTGTCGGTAGTAATCCATTTATACGATTTGCTGCAGCTCATACTCACAAGTGAGAACATGGCGATTACGATAATTGTTTTGGGTAACATTATAGTTCAGGTTTTAAAATACAAAAATACACATTCTTTCGTACTCAGTAAAAGACCATTGCAATAACAATTTGTATTATTCAATTGACCCGACTGCCACTATCGATGGTGGCAGTCATAACTAATATTTCATTTACAAAAGGAGCTTTACGACCAGGGTCGCATCAGCTACGAAATCGTTCATCTAACACTATCGCTGAGCATCCACTACAGCCAAGGTCACCATATTCACAATATCGCGAATTTTACTTCCCAGTTGTAAGATATGTACCGATTTTTTCATACCTATTAGCACCGGACCGATCACCTCGCCATCGCCTAATTCTTGCATTAAATTATAGGCAATATTTCCTGCCGAAAGTTTCGGAAAGATAAGGATATTGGCAGCACCATCAGCCAAAGCACTAAAGGGATAATTTTCTTTTAGCAACTCTTGATTGAGGGCAAATTTTGCCTGCATCTCGCCATCAATAATTAAATCGGGGTCTTGCTCCTTTATTAATCGTAAAGCCTCACGCATTTTTTTAGGTGTTTCTCCTTCGGCGCTGCCAAAATTACTATAACTAAGTAAGGCTACTCTTGGCACAATATTGAATTTGCGAACTTCAAGGCAAGCCAGTTTGCAAATCGCCGCTAAGTCGATGGCGGTAGGGTCATGATTGACGGTTGTATCGGCCAAGAATATAGGGCCACGCTTGGTAAGCATCACATACATCCCGGCTACGATATGCGTATCGTCGCGCCTACCAATGACTTGCAATGCCGGGCGGATGGTACTTGGATAATTACGTGTTAGACCTGAAATCAAGGCATCGGCTCTGCCGGTTTCTACCATCATACAGCCATAAAAATTTCGCTGAGTCATCGATTTGCGAGCCTCGTGCATGGTGGTACCCTTACGCTGACGCTTGGTATAAAATCGAGTTGCAAATTCCTCTAATAGCGCTTCGTCTTCATTATAGGGGTCGATAATAGGGCAATCGTGCAAATCAATATTATGTTCATTCATAATTTCCTCTACCCGTTTGCGTGTGCCTAACAAAATAGGAAGCGCAATACCTTCGTCTTTAACAATTTGAGCCGCACGTAAGATATTGTAGTTCTCTGCCTCAGCAAATACAACTCTTTTCGGGTTTTTCTTAGCTTTCTCCGTAATGAAACGAATGAATTTATTGTCTTTCCCGATACGTTTTTGCAGCTCTATCTTATACTCATCCCAGTTGGTGATTGGTTTTTTTGCAACCCCACTTTCAATGGCGGCTTTTGCCACGGCCACCGACACGGTAGTGAGCAATCGAGGATCAATGGGTTTAGGAATTATATATTGTCTGCCAAACTCCAACGACATTTGATCATAGGCCGCTTTCACATTCTCTGGAACTGGCTCATGTGCCAATTGGGCCAATGCCTTGATGGCTGCCAATTTCATAGCCTCGTTTATGGTGGTGGCCCGCACATCCAAAGCCCCTCTGAAAATGTATGGGAATCCCAATACATTATTCACCTGGTTGGGGTAATCACTTCTTCCGGTGGCCACAATGACATCAGGGCGTGCTGCAATGGCTAAATTATATTCGATCTCAGGATCGGGGTTAGCCATCGCAAATACAATTGGATTGATTGCCATGCTGCGAATCATATCTTGCGATACTACATCAGCTTTGCTTAATCCAATAAAAACATCCGCACCCCGCATGGCTTCTTCCAACGTCTGAATATTTCTAGTCGTAGCAAACATTCTTTTTCTGGCATCCAATCCCTTATTATCGGTTTTTAGGACTCCCTTACTATCGAGCATGATAATATTTTCAACTTTCACGCCTAAGGCCATAAATATTTTAGTACAAGAAATGGCGGCCGCTCCTGCCCCATTTACCACAATTACAACTTCTTCGATTTTTTTCCCTACAATTTCCAAGGCATTAATGAGCCCGGCACCACTCACGATGGCCGTTCCGTGCTGGTCGTCGTGCATAATGGGGATATTGAGTTCTTGCTTCAGTCGTTCTTCAATTTCAAAACATTCAGGAGCTTTGATATCTTCCAGGTTGACGCCTCCAAAAGTAGGTTCTAAAATTTTTACGGTACGCACAAACTCATCAATATTGGTGGTGTTGAGTTCGATGTCGAATACGTCGATATCGGCAAATATTTTAAAGAGTAAGCCTTTACCTTCCATCACTGGCTTACTGGCTTCAGGTCCTATGTTACCTAAACCAAGTACGGCCGTACCATTGCTAATTACAGCCACCAAATTCCCCTTTGCGGTGTACTTATAAACATCTTCTACATTCTTAGCAATCTCCAAGCAAGGTGCGGCCACTCCTGGACTATAAGCTAAGCTTAGGTCACGTTTGGTTTGTGTGGGTTTGGTAGGGACTACCTCAATTTTGCCCGGACGATTTTTACTGTGATAATCGAGAGCATCTTTTGTCAATTTTTCGTTACTCATTTCTTACGCGTTTCATAAGTTAATGATTGAATGAAACGGGGTGCAAATATATCAGTAATTTTAGGAAAGAAGGAATTCGAAAGAAATGAGCTCCATTCAGGGTCATATTATAGAAAAGAAATAAAGTCAGGTGCCGAAAACTGAGCCGAAAAATAGTTTTGCCTCATTTATTCTATAATAATGTCATAATGATCCAAGAGACCCACAATATTTTCCATGGAGAACTTCGCTTTTTTCATGCGATTAATTCCTGGATTAATTGAAAAGTGGAAGGCTGTTCTGAAATCTGCATGCTCTAACAGGGTGCCTTCAAAAGCCGCTCTGGTTAAATCGCAATGTTTGAAAACAGCGTTGGTCAAATCGGCTTGTGAAAACTCCACTTCATCAAGTTTACAATCATCAAACAAAATGTTTTTGAGTTTTAACTTGTAAAATGAGGAGAAACTGAGTATGCAATTTTCGAATTGAAAGGAGAGCGTAAAGCTATCACAATGATCAAAGCGCAATCCCAAGAGTTTACATTTTTTGAATTTTACTTTTCTAAAAACAGTTTCTTTCAATACGACCAAGCTTAGGTCGCAATTTTCAAATTCACAAGAACTAAAAATGCACTCAGAGAGATCCGAATTTGAGAATACACATTCTGAAAATGTGCAATGGTCATATTCACCTAAGAGAAAAGGCTGAGAATGATAATCCTGCCCTTTGAAATTTTTGCCTTTTATATATGCTTCACTCATCACGCTTAACTATTTTTAATACAAAACAATAGATGATGATAACGAAAATAAAAACTGCCGGGGAGTGAATGTTAATTAACTTCATCCTCGGCAGCTCTCAAGAGGTGATGCCCTCTATTCCTTTACCATCTTTACTTTAATCGTTTGGCCTTGAAAAATCAGCAATCCAATATATACACCTGGGGTCCAAGCTTGTGCATCGATGCGTATATTGTCATGGCCTTTCAGGCTTTCAGTTTGAATGAGTTGTCCTTGCATGTTGTAGATAAGCATCTCGCCAGCAATTTTAAATTGTGACGGAATGGTCATATTAAAACTACCGGATGATGGGTTTGGATAAGCCTGGATTTCTTCCTTTGGAGCTTCTAATGAAGTCACACCTAAAACTACGGTGCCTGAAGTGAAACCATTTTGAATAGCCTTGCCCATACTGGCGATGCCGCCATTGTCTATTCTTCCGGCAGGGTCGATAAGCAAGCCTACAAGGTGTAATCGGCTGGTACTCCAAAGAGGATCCAATACGACACTGAAATTATGGGTGAACGAGTCGCCCGGATTTACCGATGTTGCGAAGGCATTCGGCTTTCCTGTGAAATTAGGCGACACTATGCGGCCTACATGGTCATATACCATTTTATTGGCAGGAACGGGGTTGGCCATCGTTTCAAAGCCCCCCATCACACCACTGGTACCTCCGGAGTAATAGTTCGATTGGTTAAACTTCACATCGGTTCCTGTCACACTGTCTTCAACAAGCACAAATGCAATTTTATAATTTCCTGTTGCCGACTGAACAAATTTAGTAGTTAAGCTTACATCCAACACGCGAGAGGTACTATTATATTTTGCACCACATCGGATGGTGCCTTTAGGCGCCACCATAATTCGTGTTAAGATGTCGGCTTCCATGGCCGAAGGATCGGTGGCGATGCCTCTGTCGATGAGCATACTTGGATAGCCACTCACTTTGGCTCCAATGGCTTTATCATAAATCGGATAAGTCATGGGGTCGTTGTTGTGCACCGCAATACCAATAAAAAGGCCGTTGTATTTGGCATCCATATTTTTCAACCATACGGCACCGCGGGGGCACCATCCACACCATGTTCCGGTAGCCTCTTCAGCTACGATCATTTTCCCAACGGCGGGCGTAGGCGAATTTAGAGTCAATGTTTTCGAATTATCACCGGCTACATCATCGGCAATGCCATTCACTAAATTAATTTTAGCTACTATGGCACTGATGCCTGAAAGCAGGGTAATACTATTATCCAATGTGATGAGAGTAGTAGACAAGGATGCCAAGTTTAAACCCGTTACACTTTTAGTTTGTTTAATACTATTATAAGTAAGTTCGAGCGTCGCAGTAGTCACGATTTGAGTTCCTAAATTTCGTATCTCGATTACGGGCACCGAAGATTGACCAGCTAATTTCCCGGCCAAAGAGATAAAGGTAAGACTTGCATTTAAATTGGGTTTTACATAAGGAGTGTAGGTATAGCTAATATCGTCAACATAATAGGAACTATTGGCAACGGGATAGATATCCATGGAAGAAATTTGTCTATACGAGTTTTGAAAACTTCCTTTTGAGATTCCATTCAATAAAAAATTCCAGGTGTTTGAGTTCAGGTCAATTTGCAATTCAACTTTCATCCATGCGTTTTGAGTATAAGTGCCATTTAACAATAGTCCTGAAGTAGTATTGACGATATTGAAATTTCCGATAGAATCGAAGTTCACGTCAATACTCCATCCTTTTCCTAGAATAGCCTGCTCTTGAAGGTTGAAATAGCCTTTCTTTTGTGCATCCACAAACATCCACATACTAAAATTCATAGTGCCTGTATTATAGTCGCCTCCAAAAGGCAAAACAATATCAGCAGGCCCCCCTGTGGTTGATGAAGCAGAGAAATAGAGTGAATTAGTCCCGCTTTTCGCTTTCGCATTTGAAATTTTCAGATCATCGGCTCCGCCGCTAACTCCGCTCCATGTTTTCCAGGCAGAATTGCTTTGAGTGAGATAACTCCCGGCGGTATAACTATCAAAATTATCCGAAAAAGTTTGGGCGATAATCTGACTTGAAAAGCAAGTCGTGAATAGTAAAAAACTTAGGTAAAATTTATTCATGTTAATTAGATTTAAAAAATCAAATATAGAATTATTTTGATAGCATCAAAAAATATTACATAAATGCTTAAAGAAAAGTAGATGTTGGTTGCTTGGCGTTAACACAGAGGAAAGGCATTTTTCATGATCGCCTGAAACCATGCTATCCTCTTTACTTTAGTAAATCTATACAGAGGTGGTTCGTTTTGGTGAGAGCAGTTCCCCTAAAACACCAATGGATAGGTAAAGCGTAGGAGCAATATACCTCATTTCAGTCCAGCCTAAATAATAAGCATGAAACAGATAAAAAGCACAAAACAAGAACATGATAAAAACCCTCTCCACTTGCATCATCTCAAACCGACCTTGTCGTATTTTGAATGATAAAAAATAAAATAAGAATATAGCGAAACTTAGTACAAATACCCAACGACATCGATATAGGTAAAATAGCATCACAAAGAAACGCATTGCTTTATTTTCATTTGGATTCTCAAGATTCAGTGGCCAAGTGTAGATAAACTTGAATAAAGCAATTGTTTTTGCTTTAAATTTAGAATGACCCGTTGTGAGCAATCGTTGATGAATCGTATCCATTAATTTGAAATACTCTTTATCATCATCCTCTTTGTAATAAGCTCTCAACTGAAACCACTCCGAATACGAGAGCTGATTATCAAAACTAAAATAACCATCAAGTTGAGAGTAAGTCAGCAATGCCAAGGGCGCCTCAGGTCGCCAATAAAGAGGATCGCCATAGGACAAAATAACATTTTCTTGAAAAACAGAACCTCTTTTGTCATCACCAGGAGGGCTTGAATGCTTGCTCACGATGATTAGCTCTTTCTCTTTAATAGAGTGGTAAAGAATATGACCCATAAAGAAGAATCCAAGAATACCGATCACCATATAGACCTTCTGCCATTGCTTTAACAAAAATCCGTCGCCCCATATTAATATCATACAAAATATTAAAATAGCGACAAGGTAAAATGGACGCATCTCAAATGACCAGAAAAGCATTAAACACAAGGGTAAAAAACGAATCATACCCGCCTTGGCTTGCAGACGAATGAGTAGGACCGACCCAATCAAAAAAAAAGAAGCCGCCAAACTATCCGAAAGGATGGCCATATTTATCTGAGCCAGTGGATAGCCTAAAAGCAGTATTGACAAAAACAGATACTTTTCATTCGTATTCTTGAAAAACTTGTCCCATAATATAAAACAGGTGACACATGACATCACAAATTGAAAAAGAACAAATGTCAATAAATAATATTTCTCACTAAACACTCCATAAAAGATGGCTAGTATTACTGAGGTGCCGGGTAACCTCCAACCTGTATAACTGAAAGTTGCCGCAAGTTCCTTTGCCCCATTTATGTACTCAGTACTATCAGGGGTTAACTGTATACCACCCGAAATATATAGGAACAAAAACGACAGAAATGTATTCGCTAAGAATATACTTAAAATAGATTTTTGCTTTTTCGAGAACATAAATTAAGTGTAGAAACGAAAATGTTACAGGCTATAACGAAGGGCGTATTGATTGTCTAGCGAAAGTAGAATTTAGATACCGTATCTGCAACTTTTTTAAAAGCTCTTAATGCAGGCCTGTAAAAACTACTCGGCACTAAATCAAATATGTTTTCGTTCTAAATTTAA
This sequence comes from uncultured Bacteroidota bacterium, assembly GCA_903897855.1. Lineage (GTDB taxonomy): Bacteria > Bacteroidota > Bacteroidia > UKL13-3 > UKL13-3 > CAINMV01. The sequence goes on from CAIUDH010000041.1 coordinate 69,704, forward strand.
TTTATATTGGGTCCACCTTATGCTGACGATTTACCTAAGTATGTTCAATTTATGGTGGACTAATTGCGGACTTAATTAAAAAGGAAAAATCCGAAGCCATTGATAATCAAAAGGCTTCGGATTTTAGGGCGGAGAAGGTGGGATTCGAACCCACGGTACCATTGCTAGTACACAAACTTTCCAAGCTTGCTCGTTCGGCCACTCTGACACTTCTCCTAATAAACAAATGAAAAAAATTGTTCGCTTAATTCCTTAAAACAGCATTGTATTCGAAACTACTTACGCCAACTTGCGTTTCACCTCGGTAATTTCGTATCCTTCGATAATATCGCCGGCAATAATATTATTAAAGCCTTTGATATTTAAACCGCACTCATAACCACCTAATACCTCTTTCACATCGTCTTTAAAACGTTTTAACGACTCCAATTCGCCGGTATGAATTACCACTCCATCACGTATGACACGTATTTTTGTTTTGCGTTCTATTTTTCCATCAAGCACCATACATCCTGCAATATTTCCAACCTTAGTGATGTTAAACACTTCACGTATTTCCACGTTACAAAGAATTTTCTCCTCTGTAGTAGGGGCTAGCATTCCTTCCATCGCTGCTTTAATATCGTTGATGGCATCGTAGATGATGGCATAATATTTAATGTCGATACCCTCAGCCTCGCCTAGCTTGCGTGCCTGTGCACTGGGGCGAACTTGAAAGCCAATGATAATGGCGTCGGAGGCCGAAGCCAACATTACGTCGCCTTCAGAGATCTGACCAACACCTTGATGTAGGATAGAAATCTGCACTTCGTTGGTACTGAGTTTCTGGAATGAATCGGTCAAAGCCTGCACCGAACCATCTACGTCGGCTTTCACGATCAATTTCAATTCTTTGAAATTACCGATAGCCAATCGACGTCCGATCTCATCTAAAGTAATATGTTTTTGTGTACGTATACCTTGCTCACGCATCAACTGCTGACGACGTGTGGCGATGTCTTTGGCTAAGTCTTCATCTGAATACACTTTGAATTTTTCGCCCGATTGTGGTGCTCCCGAAAAACCTAATATTTTCACCGGTGTTGAGGGGCCCGCTTTTTCGATTACGACACCACGCTCATTGAACAGTGCACGTACCTTAGTGGCGTATTGCCCTGCGAGCAACATATCGCCACGTCTAAGAGTACCTTCTTGCACCATCATGGAAGCTACAATACCTCTTCCTTTCTCCATCGTTGCTTCGAGCACCGTTCCTACTGCCAACTTATCTGGATTCGCTTTAAGCTGAAGCATTTCTGCCTCAATTAAAACCTTATCTAACAAGAGTTCTATATTTAATCCTTTTTTGGCCGATATTTCCTGGGTTTGATATTTACCACCCCATTCTTCTACCAAGATATTCATCACCGAAAGCTGCTCCCGAATTTTTTCCGGATTAGCCCCTGCTTTATCAATTTTATTAAATGCAAATATGATGGGCACGTTCGCGGCTTGAGCATGACTAATAGCCTCGCGTGTTTGAGGCATGATAGCATCATCCGCGGCAATTACAATAATAACAATATCTGTTACTTGAGCTCCACGTGCACGCATGGCGGTAAATGCTTCGTGACCCGGAGTATCAATGAATGCGATACGTTTACCATTGGCCAAGGTTACTTCATAAGCACCCAAATGCTGGGTGATTCCTCCCGCTTCGCCGGCCACTACATTGGCATTACGAATAAAGTCGAGGAGGGATGTTTTACCATGATCCACGTGACCCATGATAGTCACAATAGGGGGACGCTCGAGCATCAACTCTGGATCATCAGCAACCTCTTCCTCCACATCGATAATCTCTTCCGATTCGGCTCCAACAAATTCTACTTTATAATCAAATTCCTCAGCAACAATGGTAATCATTTCAGCATCGAGTCGTTGGTTGATGGAGACCATCATACCCAAGGTCATACAGGCTGATATTACTTCAGTCACTGGCACATCCATCATCTTTGCTAAATCATTTGCACTTACGAATTCTGTTACCTTAAGTACTTTTGATTCCTCCTCTTGCTGCATTCTGTTTTGTTCAGAACGTTCGGCATGGATGTCACGCTTTTGCTTGCTAAATTTACGACGGTCAGATCCGGTAGCACCTGCTCCGGCATTACTCATCCGATTCAGGGTTTGTTTTACTTTGTCGCCTACTTCTTGCTTGGTAAACTCATTTGCAGGACGACGGAAATTACCTCCGCCTCTATTGCCTCCGGCTGGGCCTCTGTTGTTTGCATTGTTATTGCCACCAAAGCCTGTTCCAGGCTTATTGGGTGTGCCGGTGCCCGGCGTTTTATTATCGCCCGTTGTATTAGGGCTCTTAAATACTTTCGTATCACTTCCACCTATATAATTCGATTTGTTCAAACGTTTACGTTTCTCTTTCTTTTCAGCAGAGCTTAAACGAACCTTTTCTTTATCGACAGGGATTTCAATTTTACTTAAAATTTTCGGGCCTTCCAGTTTTACATATTTGGTTACTGTTAACTCACCTTCCTCGCGTTTCTCTTGCACATCACCCTTTAATGCTTCACTGATATTCAGTGGCGACTTTAACTTTTTCTTTTCTTCAGCCGACAAAGTTTCTACTTTCTGTGTATTCACTACCGCTGCTACCTCCTTCGCTTTTGATTCTTCTTTTATTTTTTGGTCTTCTTTGGTTTTAGCCAATTTCTTTTTCTCTTTCTCTACCCCTTCCTTCTCGGCCTCAATATCTTGTTTTGTTTTTCGTGCTTTGGGTTTCTTACCGTTCTCGTCGGGAAGCTCGATGGTATCGATGAGTTTGGTTCCTTTAAGTTTGTTTTTTGCAACCGGCGTTGTTTCGGTTTCAATAACCTCCACTTCCTTTTCTGTCGGTGTGTTTTCGACTTCGATAACGGGCACGATCACCGGTTCTGCAATTACCTCTGCCACTACCTCAACAACGGTTTCAACGATAGGTTCAACTTTCTTCTCCTCCGCCTTTTTCTTTTTTGCTTTTAGTTCATCTTCAATGGTTTGCTCCTTTATATGCTGTAAAATCTCATTGAGGTTGTCTTCTTCTTTTTCAAGCGCTGTACTCACCTTTTTCTCCGGTGCTGTAATAATTTCACTCTTCACAAACTTATCCTCGTTGCGCTTCTCGGCTTGATCTTTCAGCGCTTTATCGGATGAAAACTCGGCCATTAAAAGGTCATGAGCTTCAGGTGAAACTTTCGCGTTGGCGCCTTTTGACTTGTCGAAATCGATTCCTTTTTTAGTCAGGAATTCAATCAATGGATTGATACTTCTGCCAAGCTCACGGGCAATTTTATTTAAACTTACTGATGGTTTTGGGTCACTCATTTATTCTATATATACTTTTTTACGCTTTGTGAAAATTACAATAGCACTGAACCGCTGCATTAGGGAATGCCTGCATGACGCTACACAAAACTTATATATACGTTCAGCAATCCCTTACATTTGATTGTAATTCTTTAATGTCAATAATATGTTTGTCGAAGAATTCATTAACCTTCAAACTCAGCAAGCAAAATCTGCTTGATTTCTCTAATGGTTTCTTCTTCTAGTTCGGTACGGCGCACCAGCTCATCATCGCTCAAGGCCAAAACACTACGTGCCGTATCGCATCCTGTTTTCTTTAACTCATCGATAATCCAACTATCTATCTCATCTGCAAACTCTTCCAAGTCAACATCGTCCTCCTCATTAATTTCCTCACCATCCCGGAATACATCGACCGTATAACCAGTAAGTTCGCCTGCTAATTTAATGTTCTGACCTCCTTTACCGATAGCCATGGCCACTTGGTCGGGTTTCAAGAACACAGAGGCACGCTTCGTTTCTTCATCCAACTTCACACTGGTAATTTTTGCGGGGTTTAAGGCCCTTGAAATGTACAAAATAGTGTTGGTGGTGAAATTCACAACGTCGATATTCTCGTTGCGTAATTCACGTACGATACTATGAATCCGGCTTCCTTTCATTCCCACACAGGCACCTACAGGGTCAACGCGGTCGTCATAACTTTCGACAGCTACCTTGGCACGCTCACCAGGTAATCTCACAATTTTCTTGATAGCAATAACGCCATCCATAATTTCAGGAACTTCACGTTCGAGTAATCGTTCTAAAAATATAGGTGCCGTACGCGATAACGATATTTTAGGCACTGCATTATTCATTTCTACTTTTTCAATCACAGCACGGATGCTATCGCCTTTCTTAAAAAAGTCGGCGCCGATCATGTTGGCACGTGGCAACGAAAGCTCATTTCCTTCGTGCAATATCATCATCTCTTTTTTCCAAATCTGATACACCTCACCTACAATAACTTCACCCACCATTTCTTTGTATTTACGAAAAAGATCGGCGTTTTTTAACTCTAAGCTACGGCTGTTTAGTGTTTGACGAGCATTATAGATGGCGCGACGTTTAAACTGGCTCAAATCTACTTTTACTGCAATATCATCGCCAATTTCACAATCATCGACATGCTTCACGGCGTCGCTATATTCCATTTCGGTAGCAGTACTGTAAATATCCTCATCGGCTACCACAGTATAATTTTGCCAAATTTCAAGCTCTCCGTTATCTGGATTCACGATAATATCAAAGTTCTCGTCGCTGCCGTATTCTTTTTTTAGCATCGCACGAAAAACATCTTCTTGAACACGAACAACCGTTGCTTTGTCAATATTCTTTGAATCTTTAAACTCAGCAAAAGCTTCAATCAACTCGCTTTTGTCGATTTCGGTTTTTTTGACTTTAGATTTCATATTTATGATTTAATTTAAAAAACATTATTACAAATTTACTTTATTTAAACTCCAGTATCACACGGGCTTCTTTTATTTCAGGAAGAGCAACGGTGTGACGCGTCGCTTCCTTTTTCTTATTTTGTTCTTCTAAAATCAAACTGCTCTCATTCATCTCCACAAACCTACCTTTTAAGGTATCTCCATCGTCCATTTTCACCTGCAACCTACGTCCTATATGTTTCGGATACTGCCTGAATAACAGAAGAGGTTCATCGGCTCCCGGCGAAGTTACATCGAGGTGATAAGCCATTTGTAGGCTTTCTTCATTTTCCAGCTCCTCACTCAAATGCCTACTTAACTTGGTACAATCGTCAATAGCCAGTCCTGAATCACCATCAATAACAACAAGTATTTTTTTATTACCCTGCGAAATCTTAAGGCTCACCAAAAATATAGGTGAGTCTTTTAAAAATTCGTTGGCCAACTGTGTTATTTTCTCTGCCAGATTCATTGTACAAAAAAAGAGGGGTTTTAAGCCCCTCTTTTCAAATTCCACCGCAAATGTAAGCAAAATTTAATAAACAAACTCAAAATTGCCATGTATTTTTCATTTGAAGGGGGGCATTTCGGCACAAAACAAACAGGTATTAAAGGCATTTAACGATATTTGCCTTCCTTTGCAGTCGCTTCAATAAAGAAGAGTGGAAAAGTTGCCAAGCGAGCACAACTGGCAAATTGGTGATTGAGGCTGCTGGGGAATCGGTTATAGATAAAATGAATATAAATTATAAAATTGACGACACCATCGTAGCCTTAGCTACACCACAAGGTATAGGAGCCATTGGAGTGATCAGGCTTTCCGGTGCAGCAGCAATCACTCTTTGCAATATCATTTTTAAAGGAAAAGACCTGGAGAAACAACCCTCACATACCTTGCATTTTGGGAAAATTGTAGACGATGAGAATCAAATTATCGATGAAGTGCTGATCTCTTTATTTAAAGCACCTCATAGTTACACCGGTGAAAATGTGGTAGAAATATCATGCCATGGCTCCCCATTTATTTTACAAAAAGTGATTGAAACTTTAATACATCACGGCGCACGAAATGCCGAACCAGGTGAATTTACTTTGCGGGCTTTCTTAAATAAAAAACTAGATTTATCGCAGGCAGAAGCGGTGGCCGATTTGATCGCCTCCGACTCGGGGGCCTCGCATAATCTGGCTATGCAACAGATGCGTGGTGGCTTTGCAAAGATTATCGGAGAGTTACGCGCCGAACTCATCAATTTCGCAGCTTTAATTGAGCTTGAACTCGATTTCAGCGAAGAAGATGTGGAGTTTGCAAACAGAGAACATCTTATCAGCCTGATTGATAAGCTACAAAAAATAGTGACCCCTTTAATCGAGTCGTTTCAGTTGGGTAACGTCATTAAAAATGGGGTAAGCACCGTTATCGCCGGTAGGCCCAATGCTGGCAAATCGACTTTGCTCAATGTGTTATTGCAGGAAGATCGTGCGATCGTGAGTGAAATTGCCGGCACCACGCGCGACACTATCGAAGAAGCGCTGGTGATTGGAGGTGTTGTCTTTCGACTCATCGACACGGCAGGCATACGAGAAGCCACCAATGCCATTGAGCACCTCGGCATTGAAAAAACATTTCAAAAAATAAAACAATCCTCCATCATTATTTATGTTTTCGATAGCACCGAATTAAACGAGGGCGAAGTTCAAAATGATTTAGCACAACTGCATGCGGGCGAGATACCGGTGGTTATCATAGCCAATAAGATGGATTTGTTGGGAGCCGATCCACACCTTGCTTTTCCTAATTTGCCCATTCATTTTATGGCAGCCAAAGAGAGCAAGAATATTGCAGGATTGAAAACTATTTTGCATGATATTGTATTGAAAAACAAGAGTGCCGGAGCCAATCATACCATCATTACAAACTTACGGCATTTCGATGCACTTACAAAGGCCAATAAAGCATTAGAGGCCGTTAAAACAGGAATTCATAATAATATAAGCGGCGAGTTAATTGCACAAGATTTAAAAGAAGCCTTAAATGCTTTGGGCGCCATCACTGGAGAAATCGATATCGACCGCGATGTATTAGGAGCCATCTTTAGTAAGTTTTGTATCGGAAAGTAATGTATGAAATCAACAACAAGTATTAACCTCCTAAAAGCATTACTAACAAAGAAACTTCACTTCCTATTTTTTCATTTATTTTCCTTTTGTTTCCTATAAAATGACTTATACTTGTTGCTAATTTGTCACACAAAGTATAATTAGATAAGGACTAAATGTATTCTTTCAATTGAAACATAAGTCACAATAGTGTAGTATCGTTATCGTATATTTGCGTATCACACCGTATCACGTATCAGCAATTTGTTAGTTTCAACTCTTGCATTTTTTCGATTAAATTCAATCTAGCTGCTGCATTGTAAAAATAGTATGTTCAACTGCCGAGAAATACTCGGTAGTTGAAACCCTTTTACAACCGATTCAAATGCAATTGTATTCTTGCCATAATATCTTTAAACTCTGGTTGCCCATTATAATAAAGCTTGGAAGTGGATTCATAGCAATTTTGGAATGATTCTCTTATCTCCGAATCACTTAATAAAAGCGCAGGGTGTTCTCGAAGTGGTATTTGGTTGTCAGCTCCTTTGATTCTAGCTGCTTTATGTGCTAAATATTCAGGAGTTCCAATGAAAGCCTTTATATCAGAATTGCCAAGCAGGCAATAAACGTCATAATATTGGCGCATGAAGTTTTTATCATCAGAAGCTCCAGGATTATCTCTGTTGCTATATTTGCGAACTATTGTTTGAAGTTTTTCAATCAGGGTGTAACCTGGATGATAGCATTGTACGCCTGTTGCAGTATTGTTTATGTAATTGATGTGTGCTCCTATTGAAATAAGGTGTTCCCAAATCCAAGAAGAGATATCGATGGGGCTATTGGGTGTTACGGTGTCGAATCCAGCTTCTAATAAAATCAAATCTTTCAGCCCTTCCAACGTAGGGGTATAACTTTCATAGTAGAGTCTTATTCCTCCACTTCGAAATTTTTCTTTATCATCAAATTCATGGTCTCTAACAATTTCAATGATCCCATTTATCGAAAGCGATTTTGCAAACACATCATAAAATTCTTTTCGTGCCGTTTTTACTTGTGATTTGTCTTCTTTCCCTTCAATGAATAAGCCAAAATTTGTACGAATGTGAATGTCGATGTCCTCTTAAAATCTATGAATTAATCCATAGCCCTTGGATAATGACGTTCCTCCTTTCAATTCAAACTCAATTCCCTGTTGTTGCAATGAGTACAATGCATGCATGATCCAATAATCTTTCTCAACCAATGTAATATCAATGCCTTTCTTGGCAGATACAATGGAGAGAAGCTCTTTGAATTCAGGGTCGTTATGTATGAAATCAAGCATGCTGGAGTACGTTTCTAACTATTGATTTTAAAGTGCGCTTTGTTTTGCCTGTTCCATATTGTTGAGTAGCCTTCATCAAAGCATCAGCATTAAAACTACGTACATTATTTGGCAATTTATCTAAGGCTTGTGTTTGGTCTTCTGCTAGGTTATCCAAATTGTTTAATAAATCAACGAGCAAATATTCTCTTGAGATATTTTTAGGGAAAGAGGATTTTAGTTTGAATTCGAATGTCTTTCCATTCAGTTGAAATTCGCCTTTGCGCTTATGGTTATATACCCATGTGGAATTGTAAAGTTGTGTTAGGCCTAGTCCTAATGAATTAAAACTATTTGGGGATACCAAAAGAAAATCTTCGTCCTTCAGAAAACTTTCTACTACTTGGCGGTCATCCGGAGGAACTGCCCCAAATTTTGATTGTTTAGGCGCGTAATACAATCCTTGGTTTAATTTTACCAATGTTCCGTCTTTGGTTAATTGAACCAAATGCCTATCTATGGCCGTGGAATAATATTCCAGGTCAGAACGGCGATATACCTCACCCTGCTTGATATGTTGACGGAGCAAATTCATTTCTTTGATACAAAAGTACAGATATTTTTTGAATTGCATGCAAAAAACGGAAAAATTCATGCAAAAACTACCAATCCTCACCTATCTCATCCATTTTTGCTACCTGTTGCAGCATAGCTTCACCTTCTATAAAAGTTACCTAACCATTGGTTTAAAAACCCGTTTGCTAATATCCGAAATATCTGAATGCGGCCCAATAATAGGGTTGTTTGTAGGTTTCTCCGAATACACCAGCAATAAAATGTTGCCTGGTAATATGTAAAGCTTCAGAATAACTTTTCTTGTCGTTGAAAACCGACTTGTAAAAATCGGACATAAATATACCTGTTGCTTTATCATCTACTTTCCACCACGAAGCGATAACCGCATTGGCTCCGGCTAAAAAAAAAGCCACCGGTAAATTATTTACTTCCTGTGACTGATCAGGAAGGCCCGCTGCTGTTTCACAGGCTGAAAGGCACACCAATCCGGCATTAAGATGCAAGTTGGCTATTTCATTGAAGAGCAGAAACCCATCCTCTTTATTGCCTGCTTTCTCGGTTAATACCAAGGAGTTGTCACGATAATTATTGAGTGAGACCATTCCATGAACAGCAAAATGCAAAATATCGTAATCCATGAGTTTATTAGAATCACTTAATTCTTTCAGTCGGCTTTCAGAAAGGCGATCTTCATCAAGGATCACTACTTCAGGCAGCAAATTTCTGATGGCCGACAATTCATTTTTTGTACCAGGCAAATCACCCCAGTTGGCGTATCCATCCTCTGCAAAATCATACCCCCGGCCTTTAGAGTTATGCGGATTAAACTTACTATAAGCGGCATTACCCAAGGCAAGCATCCTACCATGATTAGTTTTTGATTTGGCCTTTAATAAATGAAACACGGTGAAAGAAGGCTCGTATACAATATTGTATAAACTTCCAAGATATTCTCCCTTTTCATTTTTTAAGGTCTCAAAGGGAATTAAGATGCTTCCGTAATCACCGGAGATGTAAATTGTTTTTTTGTTCTGCAGTATCTTTTCAAATGGTTTGATATAAATATAGTAAAGGATCTCATTAAATGCAGCCATTTCAGCTTTGGTATCCCGTTTCCTTTCCGGCTCTATGATACTTGCACCTCTAACATTGCCATGTTGCATCAGGTTGTTTAAGTTAGTCGCAATAATGAAAAGTAGCTTACTGCTTGTTTTGATTTCTTCTGTAGTTAAAATTTTCTCTACTTGTTGCATCGCCATATTTAGTTGGTTTGCCAGTGAATCAATATTTAGCTCTTCATGATTCTTAAGTAATTTGTTCAACAGCGCGTGGTCTTCTTTTACGAGCATAACAGTATCATGACTTATAGCGAGGCCGAAAGCCAGTCCACTTAGACTCGACTTTGAAAATGTAATTGCCACTTCATCGCTTTTGAGTTCTGATGACAGTTTCTTAATACTGATAGTTTCGAGCGGACAGCAGGTTTTAGTTAGTTTAGGGAAAAATGCGTTGGCTCTCGATTCTTCCGTAAGTTTAAACAATTCGTCATTTTTTGTTTTCATTAATGCCATTTTTTCGAGTAGCGCAAACGCAGGATAAATGTCGGTTAAAGGCTTGTAAAGCAACTCGGAATTGTTTTTTACATAATTTAAATAATGTTCTATAGCCCGGTTGAGATAATACTCAGCACTGTCTGTTTGCTTCAACCCATAGTATGACATTCCCGTAATTTCAAGCAAATTAGATATATCAATGTCAGCATAATTTTCGTAATTCGTAATAAACAATCTACTCATTGAGATGCATTCTTTATACTTTCCTATACTATTCAGAAACTGACAATAATTATAGTCGTCAAAAAACTCATCAACCGGCTGAGGGTGTTTCTCTGCATTTAATTTCTTACCTAGCCTATAATAATATTCAACAGAATCGAGCTCTTTCTTGTCACCAAAGATGACCATCAGTTTCCCTGTTGATAAGCTTTTTGCATCGGTAAGGCTACATTGGTTGGCAAGAATAAAAGAGCGTTTAAAATAAAAAAGTGCTGAGTCAGTTTCTGACAAATCAAGGTATTTATTACCCATCGAATAATTAATAATAAACTGTTTGTCGAAATTATGAGCAAGCACTGCTAAATCTAAAGCTTGGCGCATTAAAAACATCCCTTCCTTTTCAGAATTACCCAATTCATACAACACATCAATGATAAATGCGGTGTCGTTCAGATCTTTGGAAATAGAAAGCGCATTCATGAAATAATCATTGATAGCAATCGTTTTACTACCCGTGTTATAATAAATCCATCCTAGGTCCCAGTAAAAGTCACGTAAAGTATAAAGCCGTAAACTTTGATTTTTTTGGTCTTCGACAATGAATTTTTCTTTCAATCTAATTATCACCTCATCGGTAGCCTCATAGTCGCCAGCAATGGTAAACTGATAGATAGAATCAAGAATTTCATTTCCGAATTTTTTATTTGAATATTGGTTATTCAAATAATCAGTAAAACTATATTTAAGTGTGCTCAATTTATACGGGTAATCTCCTTGCTGCTCAAAGAAGTTTAAATCGGCCATCATACTCTCTTCAAAAGCTTCGGCATTCGGAATATAATTCATTGCTCTATGAAAGTATTCCTGAAGTTTTCTCGGCTGCTTCAAATACGCATAGATATACCCCAGATTTAGATAGATAGAATAGTTGCAACTATTATATTTTAAGGCTTTAAGACAATATTTCTCGGCTCTGGCATATTTCTTATCTAATAACAAAAACCATCCTGTACTATTCCAATAATTCGCATTCTTTGGTGAGAGACGAATCAATCGATCGCCGTATTCAACCGCTACTCCATAATTTTTTAATTTGTAGTAATTATGAATTGAATATTCCAACGCCTTGATATTGTCAGGCTCTACAGCTAAAACCTTTTGAAGACCCACCAACGATGCTTCATAATGACCATTATTGAATGCTATAGTGGAATTCGACAACCATTGCTCAAGGCTGTCGGTTTGTGCTTTCGATAAATTCAATATGGACAACAACACAACGAGGAAAAGATACTTTTTGAAGATCATCATTGAAATTAGTTTTTAAAATAAACCCATACTTAAATTAAAATCAGACCATAACCTAAAAGCAAGTTATACTCTCAAAATCGTTCATTTTTTTTACTTCTAGAGAAAACAAAACCGACAGAAACTTTTATCAGTCGATCTTTAAAGAAATTATTTCATTTTTTGTTTCGGAAAATGGCCTTTGAATACATCGGCAAACATATGCCAAAAATGCAGAAAAAAAAATGAACGGTGCCATAAAACGAAAATATAGGTAGTAATTCTAGATAATTATTTCACCCTGAGAAGTTGATTGCATCCATCGAAATATTTATCTTGTAATATAACGACCAGAGGTGTCACTAAACCTCATAAAGTATAACAACGGTAGATGTTTATTATGATAGAAGTATCTTGCAAAATTAAAGGAGGTTCTTGAAAATTAATTTACACCACAAAACTGCCGATAGTTAGAATGCCAACAAATAAGTTATATTTGTCTCGAATCGATGGCATATCATCATTTCGCTCGTGAATTTGAACAATCATTCAAAAAACGAGACGATACCGAAAGCCCATAAGAATAGAAATTTTAATACCTATAAAATGAAGAATATTTTTTGTAAATCACCATTGTTAATTATCCTGATGGGAGTTTTGATTGGCTTTAACACAGCCTGTAAAAGTGATCCCGTTCAAACCCCAGAAGAAAAAGTAGAGGAAGCTCAGAATGCCTTTATAGCCTCGCTGGTATCAAACCCTCCAACCAAAGCCGACATCTCCGACCGAGTAAAAGTTTATTTGCTTAATAACACAAGCGATTTTTTTGGTGCCACCGTTACGTTACTCGATAGCTTAAAAATAGCAACCTACAGTCCATATTGGTATCGGTCGGGCACTAATTTACTAATGACCGACCTGAACGCAGATACAGCCTATCATATCAATAATCAACCTTGGCTTCGTCAACCGATCGACGGAGGCGGTGCCATATGGACAGCCCCCTACTTTGATGCAGGCGGTGGCAATATCTGGATGAAAACACGATCGGTGCCGGTTTTTGTAAATGGAAAAATAATTGCCGTTGCAACCACCGATTTAGCCACTAAATAACGCTTGCCTCGAATCTTCATATTTTATTAGCATGCTCCATGACCGGGTTTGCATCGACGCCCCTCATGAACACTTCAATGCTTTAATGCGGAAGCTCGTGGATGCGATATGAAATTAAGACCTTCCCTAATTTTGTGGTGCCCCTGAATCAATCCAGCATTTGATTTTTTTACGATCATCTAAAGAAAGAGTTCCGTTTTTAGGCATATCTTTCGTATACAAAACACGTTTAGATAGTGTGCCATTCTTAACCCTGATGAGAAGTCCTTCATAGGTGGAATAATTGCCATTCGGAGACCCTTCATGATGACAGCCTGAACTGATGCAATGAGAATCAACAATCGACTTAATTGTGGCCATATAGGTAACAGGCATCAACGAACAATCAAGGTTCTTGTATTCATCCTTTTTGCAGCAGTTCAGGGTCATGAAAAACAAAACACAAAAAAACAAACCAAAAGTATTTTTCAATTGATTAATACGTTGTTTGCAATTCTACTTCCTTGGTTGACGAACGTTCACTCCACTTTATTGCTACAGCCACTCCTCCATGCACAGGCTTCATGGCCAAGCTGTCGAAGGCTTCCACATAACAATAATAATTCCCAGGACGCAGTGCTTCGATATGAACATGATTGTCATCAGGCTCGCCAGTTAGCTTTAAATCGAAGTTGGTTGTAGGGTTCGATGGTTGAGATTTGGAATTAAATTTTACATATAATGTAGCGGTGCCAATCATGGGTGTAGTGCCATGAAAAACCATGGCATGAATTTCGGCAGTGCCGCCAGTATCATTTTTTTTACAAGAGGAGACGATACCTACCATGAAAGAAAAAAATATAACTATAATAACTTTGTTTAAGGTTTGCATAAAAAATTTAGATTGTAAAAATTGTAAATTTAAAGACCAATCGATAGTGTTGATTGATCTCCAGAAAAAATTGAATTAAGAATAAATGCGAAAAGTTACGCCCAAGGTGGAGGACGAAAAACAGCGAACAGGCTTTGTATACAATAATTAGATTTCAGGGGAAAGAAATTGCTTTTGGTAACAGCTAAATCAAAGAACTGAAAGCAAATGGAAGACTGGCAAAACGAGGGTAATTCCAGCAATTTGAAGGCTTTGTCAGATTGGTTTTTTCTCTCAAGTGCCCGAAGCTGCCTATTAAGATAGCACTTGCCATTGCAATGCATTTTTTTATTGGCACGATTCTCACAGAGATTATTACTAATGTAGTTCCTGTTTAATGAGAATGAGAGGAGAACACTAAAAACAGCTACGTTCTGAAAAATAATTAGTGAAAGGAACAGAATGGGAATAGTTTTTTTCAAGTCAGAACGCTTTTAGCCATGCGAATATAAGAAATATATTAACCTCGTATAACTTAAATTGAAGGTTCATTTTTAGAAGAGATAAAAAATGACATATTAATTTTGTTAATTTGAACTTTAATTTCTTTCTCCTAATTTAACGAACTATGCTATTTAACCCCAAACGCAATACCGAATTACTTCTACTATTTCTAGTGATTTTTACTTTAATCAACACGGGTTGTAAGAAGAAAATTCGTGGATGTATGGATTCCACTTCAATAAATTATAACCCTTTAGCTACCCAAGACGATGGCTCGTGTGCCCATATGGCCATTGGAGAGAGCTACCAAGGGGGAAATATTTTTTATCTGCTCACCACCGCCGACGTAGGGTATGACAGTAATGTAAAACATGGCTTAATTGCAGCCCCAACCGACCAAAGTGCCAGCAAACAATGGTTTAATGGAACTTATATGGTGACCTACGCCACCGACATCACCGTAGGTACAGGAAATTCAAATACAAACAGCATTGTAGTGAGGCAAGGTGCTGGAAGCTACGCTGCTAAATTGTGTTCCGATTTGGATTTGGGTGGCTATAACGATTGGTATTTGCCTAGCAAAGATGAATTAAAACATCTCTATGAAAATAAGAGCGCCGTTGGCGGCATTACTAACGGCACCTATTGGAGTTCGACTGAAGGCAGCAGCTCTGGCGCCTGGGGACAAGCCTTCGACACGGGCGCACAAATAAACTATGGCAAAAATCTAACCTGGTGCGTTAGAGCTATCAGAACTTTTTAATGGTGTCGACAATCCTATTTCATTAAATTAACGATTATCAAAATATTACAGCAAGTTTTCATAATTTCGAACCACTTTTTGTGAATCCAAAACCCACTTCAAACGTAACCTAAAATGAAAAAATTATTACTCCTTGCCCTTATTGCACTAACAAGTATATACAGCTACTCACAAACGGCCACCGACTTTACGGCCCCTGATTGTGCGGGCAATTCACACAATTTATTTACCGAATTAAATGCCGGTAAAATAATTGTGTTGGTTTGGGTCATGCCTTGCGGTTCGTGCATTGGCGATGCCAAAGCAGGCTATGATGCAGCCCAGAGTTTTGCAACCACCAATCCAGGTAAAGTGCTTTATTGGTTATCCGATGATTTCGGCAATAACTCCTGTGCCACTTTAACCTCATGGGCCAATACCAATGGAATTGTATCGACCAAAATCACGGTATTCGGAAATGTAGGTACCGCTATAGATGAGGCCAACTACGGGGGCTCGGCCATGCCACATGTGGTGGTTTTAGCTGGAGGAAATCATAAAGTATACTTAAACAAATTGGGTGGTAGTAACGATGGTCCTGCCATTATGCAAGCCATAAGTCAAGCAATTACCACGGGCATTTCACAAAATGACATCCCCGATAACACCATAAAATTATTCCCGAATCCGGCTCAAAACAAAATCACACTCCAATTCACAGAGGTGCCAACGTCCAAGTACATGATTGATATTTACAACTTGTTAGGAGAGAAAATCCAGACTGTCATCAAAGAAAATGAATTCACAAAAAGCAATCTGATAGAAATTAACTTAGCCGACAATTTACCCAACGGCACTTATGTATTAAAATTAAGCAGTGATGACCGATGCCGGAATCTAAAATTCACCATTATTCAATAATACACGGACTATGTTAAGGCGGCTCATTCTTATTATCATCGTTCTAATTATTAAATCAGATATCGGCAGCGCACAAGGATGCTGCTCCGGTGGAAGTGGCAGCCCTATTGCAGGCGGTGCTTCTCCAGGAGTATTGGGTTATCAGCAGATGGAACTGGCGACTAATTTCCAGTACATCAACAGCGATAAGTTTAAGGCAGGAAAAAAAGATACTGTTTCACTGTTCGACAATTACAATAGTAAATACCTCTACTCCAAAGTGGCTTACGGCCTCACCAAAGAATTAACCTTCTCGGTGGAGATGGGATACTTTTTTAATAAAACTCAAATAGGATTAGATAAAAGTGAAACCATTAATACCTCTGGCGCTGGCGACCTCATCCTATTCCCTCGATACAACTTATATACTAAAGTAGATTCGACGAAACGATGGGATATAACCATTGGAATGGGTTATAAAATCCCTCTTGGGAAACATGATGCTACCACCTTGGCCTCAACCAATTTTCTGACCGGTGAAAAACTCTACAAAATTGCACCACCGTTGGTTCAGGCGACCACCGGTTCGCACGATTTTATTTTTTATGGCTTCGTACTTAGAGGATTTCCGAAACAAAATTTGAAGTTGTTTGCCAACGTCACCTATATTGCAAAAGGATGGAATTCATTGGGAGAGAAGTTTGGCAACTACTCCAATCTGGGCCTATTTGTAAGTAAAACCTTGAACAAAAAAATTGGACTAACCCTTCAAGTTAAAGGCGAACAGATCGCAAAAATGAGGCAAGCAAATACCGTGGATCTTCTGGCCTTATATAATGTTGATAACGCTTCCACCGGAAATAAGAGAGTGATGGTTGTACCACAAATTTCTTATAGCTTAAAAAATATCACCTTCTATGGCCTCTATGAAATACCTATCTATGAATATGTGTATGGAAGCCAGGTAGTGACTCAAACTCAATTGACGGTGGGATTATCGTACCGTTTTTTTACCACAAAAAATCCCGTTTGTCCACCTAACTCGAATATAACCTATTATGAATGTCCGATGAAATGTGAGGGGAGCAAGAGTACCCTGCCAGGAAAATGCAGGGAATGCGGCATGGACTTGCAAAAGGTTAATTAAAGGCAACGGTTCATCTTCATCGCTAAAACTCAGGCTGGTTATCATCAATTTCACGACACACCACCCGATTCTAAATTTCCTGCTCTTGGTACTTCATTTTTGAATAACTTTGAAACATTCAAAAGTGGAATTTATAGCCCACTTTTTTATAAAGGCCTGTCCGGCATAGGCTACAATTACCGGGGCGATACCGAAAAGCCAAACGAGTAGGGAATTAATTAATTATCCGAAGTATGAAAAAGTTATTCCTTTTACTATGCTTATGCTTGGCCTCTCCCCTGCTCACCCAAGCACAAAGGCCAATTTTTACCAAACCCTTAGTAGGCACTGCTGCTCGATTCGAGGCCAAATTTAGTTCAGTTGAAACAACGCCTGAACAAACAGAGAGTTTACTTCAAATATACGACAGCGTGTTTAGTTGGCCTTGGGACAAGAACACCAGTCAGTGGAAAGTGAGCCCTGCACAAAAATTTATTAATATTGTTTATAACGCGAACAAGAAAATGGTGAGCTATTTAGGTATCATTGGGGATGGCACGACCTATGTGAACGATGCAAAAACGACCAATACCTATGACGCGAATAATAATCAGACCACTTCCATAGAGGAGTCCTGGATTGCAGGTGCTTGGACGAATTTGAATAAACTTATTTATACCTACGATGCCAATAAAAATATGCTTACCTTCATCTCACAAAACTGGGTAAGTGCTGCTTGGGTTAATCTAGATAAAACAAGTTACACCTATGATGCCAATAATAACCTGCTTATTGAATTATATCAAAGCTGGAATGGCACCTCTTGGGATAATCAGTTTAGAAGAAATTATCTCTATAATGCCAGTAATAAACGCATTCTGGAAATTGCACAGCTTGGGGCAACCACCTGGGCAGATTACAGTAAAGACACTTTTATTTACGATAATAAAAATAATTTAATAACCGACCTCAATTTTTTCTGGGATGGAACGGATTGGCTAGCTCAAGACAGATACTTGTTTACCTATGATGCCAACAATAATAAGATTACTGAATTAACTCAGAACTGGAATGGCACGGTATGGAGCGACATGTCGAAATATACGAGCACCTACGACGCCAATAAAAATTTACTGAGCGTGTTACAGCAAAGTTGGAACGGCACTCTTTGGCAAAATTACAACCTAAACAAGTCGACCTATGATGCCAATAACTTTATGAAAAGCACGTGTTATAAATACTATGATAATGCAGGCATCTCCATCCTATCGGGCGACAGCTTTTACTACTACTTTCATACCGCAGTGAATGGAATAAACACCCCAACAAATGCATCTACGAGGTTCCATATTTACCCTAACCCAATGCTAACGATGTCGACCATTTATCTCGACAAGTCGATTAAAAATGGTCTTCTCACCGTGGTTGATATTGCAGGAAAGGAAATGCAATCCATCCGTTTTAGTGGCCAACGCGTAGACATCAAAAAGGAAGCAATGCCAGAAGGAATTTATTTTGTACGAATTCTTGATGAAAACAGCCAAATTGTAACAAGTAAAATGATCGTCAGATAAAATAACATTTAAGACCGATAGCCTACCAGGATTAGGGTTGTACCTAATTGTTCGCCAATTTATAATATTTAAGAAAATGAGCCAGCCCTTCGACCCGGAGTTGAATTACGAGTTAAGTAAAAAAGCCATTGGATATGTAACTAGAAAAGAGGCCACCCAAGCCGATTATGACCGAATCGGTTTTATGTCGGGTTTGGAAGTACACCAGCAGTTACTCACGATACGCAAACTTTTCTGTCGCTGTCCTGCCGGTAAATTCAATTCTCACGACGATTACGATGCTGAGATAGTTCGACATATGCGTCCTACCCTGAGTGAGCTGGGAGAGTATGATGGTACCGCCTTGATGGAGTTTAAAACGCGAAAGAACATCGTTTATCGTATCAAAAACGAAACTGCATGCACCTATGAAATCGACGATACCCCGCCCTTTCCTATCGACCCTGTAGCACTTCAGATTGCATTAGAAGTTTCTATTTTAAACAAGATGAATATTGTAGGTGAAGTGCATATCACCCGCAAACAATATCTCGATGGTAGTATTCCTGGAGGCTTTCAACGTACTGCCATCATTGGTGTAGGAGGCAAGATTCAATTACATCACAAAATCATCAATCTCATCCAATTAAGTATTGAAGAAGATTCGAGTCGGGAAATTTCTGATGTGGGGCATCTCCGCGTTTATAAAACCGATCGACTTGGCATGCCGCTAATTGAAACGGTTACACAGCCTGAGTTTTTAAACCCTGATGAAGTAAAGGAAGGGGCCGATTATATTCGTTTCCTGAATCGAAGCACCGGAAAGGTAAGAACCGGAATTGGTTCTACCCGAGCCGACGTGAATGTAAGTTGCCGTGGAGGCACACGGGTCGAAATTAAAGGGGTTGCTCATACCCGATGGATGCCCGATCTTACCCATAACGAATGCTTTCGTCAATGGGCCTTGGTGCATATCATTAAACTCTTGAATGAGAAAATAGGTGATGTTGCACAATGGGCCTTACGCACCGTAAAAATAAATCCTGAAGAGCACGATTTTAGCTACGAACCGCTACAAAAAGCGTGTGAAGAAAAACAGCCCATCATCGCCCTCTGCCTGCCCGGCTTCCAGGGAATCCTCTCCCATTTTACCCAACCGAAACAAACATTTGCCGATGAAATATCGACGCGACTGAAAGTGATTGCCTGTCTCGAAAAACCCAATATGATCCATTCGGAAAATCTTCAACAGCTCCTCTCCGAATCAGAAATAAATAAGTTGAGTAAACTGCTCTCGTGCAAAACAGAGGATGCCTGGATACTTCTTTGGGGACCCCAAGAAGATATGGCTACAGCGATAGAAACTGTTGAGGAGAGATGCAAGATGGCATTTCATTGCATTCCCAATGAGACCCGTAAATCGCTTCAGGATGGTTGTACCACCATCTTCGAACGAGTGCTCCCTGGCGCCGATCGAATGTACCCGGATACGGACTCTGCCCCGATCCCATTCAAAAATGAGACGATCGAAGAAGTGAGAAAACAAATACCCATGGATGTATTCGATCGTATTCAGCAGCTGAAAGCCTGGGGCGTGCCCACGGATACCTTCACTTATATACTCAAAAAAAATCTGGTGCCCCTCATCGAAAAAATGCATGATGAATTAAAAATTCATCCTCGTTTTTCAGGAACTTTTATGGGACATACCATCAAGTTTATCGAAAATAATTATTCCCGATCCCCGGAATTTGAATACTCGAAAGTGTTCGAACTGTTTCAATTTCTTATTGACAAGCAACTGAATCTGAACCTCGCTGAAAAGATGTTCTTAGAATATTATCGGGCACCAAAACTAGATTTCAATGCCATCCTCCTCAACATTAATTTCAAAATCGTTTCCAAAAAAGAGATCGATAGCAAGATACCCTTGATGAAAGAAACATTTGACAGAATTCGAATTTCCAAAGCCATAAACTCAACTAGTCAATGGATTATGGGACAAGTAAAAGAAATGGCTTTAGGCAATATGAACCTGTCCGAACTAAAAGCTCAGATTGATGGGGAGGGTAATTCAAATCATAACTAAGACAACCTATGAACGACAATATTTTTCAAGGATATAAAGGAAATGCACTCGCTATATTGCAAAAATATACTGCCCGTGTATGGGCGGCCGTCGATATCGACACTTCCAGAGGCTTATTTCAAGGCACTATTTTGCCTCGAGCCGAGAACACCGATGAAGAGCATATCGTACTGAAAATTATTACCGGATATAATATTGGTGTAGAGGTAAATACCATCACCGAAATTCGTGAAACGGGATATAAAAAGGCAAACTATCAAATACCTGAAAAAAAATTCCCAGTCACGGCCGGATTGCCTAATGTAAAACTTTTCGGAACTGGTGGCACTATTGCCTCACGCCTCGACTATCGCACTGGCGCTGTGATCCCAGCCTTTTCTCCGGGCGAACTCTATGGTGCTGTGCCCGAATTAGCTGATATCTGCAATTTAGATACGGAGAAAATATTTGCCGTGTTCAGTGAAAATATGGGGCCCAAACAATATCTTGAGCTTGCCCATGCCATTGTAAAAGAAATACGTAATGGCATCGATGGTATCGTTATTGGCCATGGCACTGATACTTTGCAGCATACCGCTGCGGTGCTTACCTATATGGTTCGTAACTCACCGGTGCCCATCATTTTGGTAGGCTCTCAACGCTCCTCCGACCGACCCAGCTCCGATGCTGCCTTAAATCTTATGCACGCTATGTTTACGGCAGGCACCTCCGATATTGCAGAGGTGATGGTATGTATGTTCGGCCCCACCTCCGATGAATATGGGCTATTGCATCGCGGAACTCGTGTACGAAAAATGCATTCTTCCTATCGTTCTACCTTTCGCACTATAGGCGATACGCCAGTGGCGATGGTAACGCGTAAAAGTATTACTCCAATAAAAAAAGAATATAACCACCGCAGAAAAGATACAGAGGTAGAACTCTATCCTTTTTTTAGCGAGAAAGCCACCATGCTCTATTATTATCCTGGTATGAAACCGGATGTGATGTTTGCGATGATTGATGCGGGTTATAAAGGAATAATTATTGTTGGCACCGGCCTTGGACACGTGAATAAAGAGCTTTACCCCGCTCTCGTAAGAGCGAAAGAAGAAGGCGTGTGTGTGTTTATGGTGGTGCAAACCATCTGGGGTTTTGTACATATGTTTGTGTATGACACCGGTCGCGATATGATGGCCAAAGGCGTCGTACCTTTAGGAAATATGCTTCCTGAAACCGCTTATATAAAATTAGGATGGGTGCTGGGACAAACGGAGGACCCTGCCGAAATAAAGAAGATGATGCTCACGCCCATTTGCTCCGACATTACCGAAAGAGAGCCTTATAATGGCTATTTAGTACTCCAAGGGGGCGTGCCTGAAGTGGATGAATTTATCAGGAAAGTACATAAATAAAGAGTCGCTCTCAGGATGCTTATTTACACCCTATAATCGCATTAAAAAAAACAAATTCAGGAACACATTTAACGATTTATACTTTTTTGTGTCGTATTAAAAACCTACCTTCGTTTTGATTTTTTGTCAATGACAAGAATCAAATGGATTTACCGCATCCTAATTATTTAATATCCTGCCTAGAAAAAAATGGCAAATACCGTCAGAGGAAGAGAGAGATTTTGATATATTTTTTATATGAGCAATGCAATAAAAAAAAATAAAAAAAGTCGTGAGGAAAAAATATTCACGAGAGTTACTAAAACGAGAGATTTTCCTATTGTGGGTATCGGTGCTTCTGCGGGAGGTTTGGAGGCATTAGAAAGTTTTTTTGGCGCCATGCCTAATGACCCTGGAATGGCTTTCGTAGTGATTCAGCATCTCGACCCCAATTATGTAGGGATGATGCCTGAGATTTTACAAAGAAGGACTAAAATGAAAGTTTTAGAGGCCACCGATGGCTTAGCCATAGAAACGAATCATGTGTATGTTATTCCTCCTAAGAAGACGATGTCGATTCTGAATGCGGTTCTTTTTTTGTTTGAGCCCATCGAATCGCACGGCCTTCGTTTACCGATTGATTATTTTTTCAATTCATTGGCCAACGATAGGCTCGAAAATAGCATTGGCATTATTCTATCGGGCATGGGTAGCGATGGCTCTTTAGGCTCAAAAGCCATCAAAGCAAAAAACGGCATTCTCCTGGTGCAAGAGCCTGCTGATGCGAAATATGATAGCATGCCCCAAAGCGTGTTGAATCAATGTGTGGCCGACATTATAGCTCCAGCCATCGAATTGCCTGCAAAACTAATTGCCTTTCTAAATCCGAGTGCCCTGGCCCCAGTACTCTCGACACAGAATATTGATAATTTAAGTTCCATCGACAAAATTATTATTTTGCTTCGTACCCATAACAAGCACGATTTTTCAATGTATAAAAAGAACACCTTGTTCAGACGTATTGAAAGACGGATGAGTGTTCACCTGATTGAAGGAATAGATAATTATGTTCGATTTTTAACAGAGAATCCAACAGAGCTGGATATTCTTTTCAAAGAATTATTAATTGGAGTGACTAGTTTTTTTAGAGATCCCTTAGTTTGGGAAATGTTCATAAACACCATTCTCCCTGATTTATTTAAAATCCGCCCCAACGGACATGTTTTTCGAGCATGGATTCCAGCTTGTTCTACAGGTGAGGAAGCCTATTCATTGGCAATTGCTTTTAAAGAAGCATTAGAGAAAGAAAAAGACAGAAAGAATTTTAGCTTGCAGGTGTTTGGGACTGATATTGATAATGATGCCATTGCCAATGCCCGTAAAGCGGTTTTTAATTCCAATATTGCTTCGGATATTTCTCCAGAGCGTTTAAGCAATTTTTTCACCAAAACGTCAGGAGGTTTTCAAGTGAAGAGCAATATTCGGGAAATGGTGGTGTTTGCCCCTCAAAATGTTATACGCGACCCCCCATTCACCAGACTTGATATTGTCGCCTGCCGAAATATGCTTATATATATGGAGCCGGTACTGCAGAAAAAAATCATGGCTTTGTTTCATTATAGTTTAAATGTTGATGGTATAATGCTATTAGGCAGTGCCGAGAGCAATAACACCAATGATTTATATTTTAGTGTCATCGACTCAAAATTAAAATTCTACAAACGCTCCGAAACTTCTGCAATCGCTGAATTGGTTGATTTTCCCAGTGCTTACACCTATAAAAAAGCAGAATTGGTAGCAGAACTTAAAACTGAAAACAGTACTCCGAATATTCAATTGCTGGCTAATGAGTATATACAGCAAAACTATTCTCCTGCCAGTTTACTAATTAATGCCGATGGCGACATCCTCTTTATTTCTGGAAAAACAGGCAAATATTTAGAGCCGGCTGCAGGCAAAGCAAACTTGAACATTTTTGCGATGGCTCGTGAGGGTTTAGGAACACCCCTTATAGGTGCCATCCGAAGAGCAAAGCAAAATTATGAACCGCAAATTTTGCATGGTGTGAAAGTGGGCCCACCAGACACTTCGAAATACGTTGATATCACTGTTCAACATATCGAAAAACCAGAAGCGATGAGAGGAAAACTCATGGTCGTTTTTAGCGAATCTCATTTCTCGGTTAAATCGGAACGAAAACCAATAACCTCAAAAAACGCAACAGCTAATTTACGTGAGGAAGAATTAGAACACGAACTCTTGATGGCCAATGAAGATCTTCAATGCGCGCGGGAAGAAATGCAGGCTACACAAGAAGAGTTAAAATCGACCAACGAGGAGTTGCAATCATCGAATGAGGAGATGCAGTCGACCAACGAGGAACTAACGACCAGCAAAGAAGAAATGCAGAGTCTGAACGAAGAACTACAGACTATGAATACGGAGATGCAAAACAAATTAACCGAGTTCGTGCAGGCAAACAACGATATGAAAAACCTGCTGAACAGTACTGATATTGCCACTTTGTTTTTAGACAGAGACCTAAATATTCGACGCTATACTGATCAGATAACGAAAATCATTAGACTTCGCCCTACCGATATAGGCAGGCCCTTTACCGACTTAATTTCAACACTGAGGTATCCGGAAATAGAAAAAGATGCAAGAAAGGTGTTACAAACGCTCATTTTTATAGAAACCTATATTGCCACCATTGACGAACGCTGGTTTGCCGTAAAAATCATGCCCTATCGTACCGTTGAAGACCGTATTGATGGACTCGTTCTCACTTTTATTGACATTTCCAGTTCGAAAAAGATGGAAGGGAAATTATTGATTGCCAACAATGAACTATTGTTGCAGAATAAAGCAAAACTACAACGGGCCAATGAATTGGCAATTGCCAATAAAGAGCTTGCCTTTCAAAATAAGGAAAAACAAAAACGGGCCAATGAATTAATCATTGCCAATAAAGAGCTTGCCTTTCAAAATAAGGAAAAACAAAAACGGGCCAACGAATTGGCAATGGCCAATAAAGAGCTTGCGGTACAAAACAAAGAAAAACAAAAACGAGCCCTCGAATTGTCTGTTGCGTATAAAAAGCTTACGGTGCAAAACAATGAAAAGGCAGCACGTGAAAGCGCCTTGGTGATTGCTAATAAAGAACTTGCGTTACAAAACAAAGATAAACAAAAACGGGCCGACGAATTAATTATCGCCTATAAAGAACTTGCTTTACAGTATAAAGAAAAACAAAAACGAGCAGATGAATTAATCATCGCCAACAAAAAGCTTTTAATTGATCAAAAAGCAAAGAAAAAAATCGAAGCCGAATTAGAAAAAACAAAAAATGCACTAAAGAAATTTAAAGTATAAGTAATTATGGAGACAACAAGTACGAGAGCACTTCGCTTAGCCGCTGAAAAACAGATGAAATTGAAAAAACTAGAAGCCCCTTCTGTTTTGAATGAAGCAGATGCTTTTGCGATGATTCATGAATTAAGCGTAACCAAAATAGAGCTGGAGATGCAAAATGAGGAACTCCTAATGGCAAAAGAAGAAATTTATGCGGCCAACCTAAAGCTCAAGGAGCAGTTTGATTTTGCTCCTTCAGGTCAAGCTGTTCTTTCAAAAGATGGAGCTTTCATTAAGCTAAATTTCGCTGCAGCCAATATGATCGGAAAAGAACGCAGTTTTTTAAGACGAAAATTACTCTCTTCCTTCGTTTCAAATGACACACGCCCGGTATTTAATTCCTTCATACATAATTTATTTTTGTTTAATACGAAACAATCCTGCGAAATAAAATTAGGGGCACTTAATACCCATGTTCAATTGGAAGGCAACAGCACTGAGAATAAGGAAGAATTATCGATAACCCTCATTGACATCACTGAACGCAAAAAAATTGAAGAATTTCTTCGAGTCGAAGCAGAGCGGGAAAATGACACAATGAATTTATTTATTGGCAGAGAGCATAAAATGATTGAGCTTAAAAAGGAAGTAAATGATTTATTGAAAAAGCTCGGGGAAGAAAAAAAATACGACTATTAATGGGTTCAAAAACAAGGCTAACTTCTTGTATCCTGAATTGAGGCAATGAACCAAACCCGACTCATATATGCCCCCATTTTTGATTTTTGAGACCATGAAAAATTTCATTATTCTAATTATTATCAGCTTTTTAATAGGTAGTTGTACTTACGACCATGGTGAACTATATTTTGAAAAAGCCAATTTAGAATTTAGATTAAAAGATTACCAGGCTGCTCTTGCCGATGTTACAAAAGCAATTGAGATTGAACCTAAGAGTGCTCATTATTATACCCTCAGAGGGGAGGTAAGGAGCGCCTTGATGGATGATGAAGGAGCCTTGGAAGATTTCACCAGAGCCATTGAATTTGACACCAAAAACGCCCCCCTTTATTTATGTAGAGCCACCTCGAAACACAAGCTAAAAAATTACCGGGGTGCCATGGAAGATTATAGCACTGTATTGGAATTGAACCCCACCGATACGCATTCATACTGTTTGAGAGGGATAACCAAAACAGCCCTGAAAGATTACCAAGGAGCTATCTCCGATTTCAATTTAGCCCTTAAAATGGATCCCAGCAATGCCGATGCTTTATATAACAGAGCACTCAATAAAAATATAATTTTCGATTTTAAAGGAGCCATCACCGACTTCAATAAGGCCTTAGAGTGTGACTCCACTTACCCTAATATTTATTATAACCGAGGATTTTCCAAAGCAAAGCTTTTACATCATCAAGGTGCTATTGCCGACTTTACTAAGGCTTTAGCCTTAAACCCCATCGATACAAACTCTTATCGAATGAGAGGTGTTTCTAAAAGTGAACTGCTCGATTATGTCGGGGCCATCGCCGATTATTCCAAAGTACTTGAATTGGACTCCAATGCCGCAGAATTTTATGTCAAAAGAGGAATCCTGAAAAACAAGCTATACGACTTCTCAGGGGCCATTCTCGACCTCAGCAAGTCGATTTGTATAAACCCAGGCGATACCAATTCTTATCTACTAAGAGGCATTGTAAAAACCAACAGCTTAGATTATTCCGGCGCCTTAATCGATTTCAATAAAGCAATCGAAATCGGTCCCTCTGTTGCCGAACTTTATTATTATAGGGGAATCGTAAAAATGTATCTGTCACAAAACGAGAGTGGTTGTCGCGACTTAAATAAAGCCGGAGAATTAGATTTCGAAGCTGCCTATGATATGATAAAAAAATTCTGTCGTTAATGTTTTTTCTTCCCTCCAATTTATGCGTGAAAGCATAGAATTTTCTTGCCTTATTTTTTTTACTTTGAAAGGTCAAAAAGGCTTTACTATATAACAAATATATAAAGAGTCTAAGGTCTTATATTTGCAAATATGACTACCTTTGCAATCTTAATTATACCGATTGTAAAAAACAGTTGAATGATAACCTAATTATACCCGTTAACTTAAGAGAGTCGATTGAACATGACACCCATAAAAACCAATACAGTAAAGAACTGGAAAAATTTATTCAGTGAAAAATTCATTCGAATGACTGGTGAAACACAGCGTGAGCAATTGAGTTCAATACTACTTCAAGTGGAAGAAATACATGAATTGAAACTGAAGAAAAATGCCACCATACTTTCGCATTATTATATGCCCCCTGAATTGCAGATAGAGACGAAAGATGGAGGTGTGGCCGATCATACTGGCGACTCGTTGGCCTTAAGTGTTGCTGGCACACAAACGGAGGCAGAGCATATCGTGTTTTGTGGCGTCAAGTTTATGGCCGAAACGGCCCATATCCTCTCACAGGGTAAAAAAGTGTTTCTCCCCAGTTGGTTGGCAGGATGCACCTTAGCCGAAAGTATCACCGCGGAGGATGTGAAGATGCTCAGAGCAAAACATCCAGGAGTGCCGGTGATGGCCTATATCAACACCAACGCCGAAACAAAAGCAGAATGTGATATTATTTGTACTTCACGTAATGCTATTAAAATAGCAAATACATTCAGTGGGGAAGAATTGATTTTTGTGCCCGATAAATATATGGGGCAAAATTTAGTGAGTAAAGCAGGGGGTGAGACCAACAAAAAATTTATCCTTTGGAATGGTTCATGCGTGGTGCATGAGCAGTTTATGGGTAATATTAAAAGTATGACCATGGCGGAGCCGGAAGCGGAAGTGCTCTTGCATTGGGAAGTACCCGGACAAACCGTTGATTCGGTACTTAACAGCACCAAAGGTATTGTGGGAAGCACCTCCGATATTATCAAATATGTGGAAGACAGCGCTGCTAAGAAATTTATTCTTGGCTCGGAATGCGATTTAGGGGCTACCCTAAAGGGTAAATTCCCATTGAAACAATTTATCACACCCTGTATCTACTGCTCCTATATGAAAGCCATTACCATTGGCAATACACTCGAAACATTAAAAATGATTGGCACAGCGAGAGAAAAGGAACAACTCATTATAATGGATGAAGACCTTCGCACTAGAGCTTTTATTCCATTACAAAGAATGCTAGACTTAAGCTAATATCATGTGTAAAATTTCTAACCCTTTGACAAAAAGTTTAACCGTCTGATGAGGATCATTGAGTCTGACATTTTAGTGATAGGTAGTGGTATTGCCGGATTGTTTTTTGCATCAAAATCGGCCGATAGTGGAACGATTAATATTATTACCAAAGCCGCCATTGATGATGGTAATACCCGGCTTGCACAAGGTGGCATTGCCTGTGTAAATAATGCTCATGATAATTTCGAATCGCATATCAATGACACCCTCCTGGCAGGGGCTGGATTTTGTAATAGGGAAGCGGTTGAGTTGATGGTAAGCCTGGCACCAGCATTGATTGAGGAGCTTGTCAATATCGGAGTGAAATTTTCAAAGGAAAACAATATCCTGGATCTTGGCAAAGAAGGGGGGCATTCACACCATCGTATCGTTCACTCCACCGACATCACCGGATCGGTGATTGAACAAGCCTTAGTAAAAAATGTAAGCCAGTTCAAGTCCATTCATACCTTCGAATATTTTATCGCTATAAAATTAGTGGTCCATGATTCGTGTTGCTACGGCACCCTAGCCTTAGATACACAAACAGGCGAATCGGTTTTTTTTCGATCGAAAAGTACGGTACTTGCTACGGGGGGCGGCGGACAAGCCTACCTACAAACAACCAACCCTTTACTGGCTACAGGCGATGGCTATGCCTTGGCCTACGATGCTGGGGTGCCTATTTCAGATATGGAATTTGTACAATTCCATCCCACGATGTTACATCATGCACAAGCCCACGGATTTTTAATTAGTGAGGCACTACGGGGTGCAGGAGCCGAACTCGTACTTCCCGACGCAAGCACCTTCATGCAACACTATCACCCTCTCGGTTCATTAGCTCCCCGCGATATTGTATCGCGCGCGATGTATACCGAGATGAAGGTTTTAGGCCTGCCAAATCTCTTTCTTGATGCCAGAAGCATATCACCAAAAACCATTGAGACTCATTTCCCCAATATTAACACCACCTGCTTGGCACTGGGTATCGATATGCTTCACCACCTGATTCCAGTGGCGCCAGCAGCCCATTTCATCTGTGGTGGAGTCACAACAAACCTTGATGGCTGTACCGGTTTGAAACAGCTGTATGCAATTGGAGAAGTAGCTCGCACGGGTGTTCATGGGGCAAACAGGCTGGCTAGTAATTCCTTATTGGAAGGCTTGGTCTTTGCATTTCAAACTGCCAACCACGTGAAAGAGAATCTGCCTTATTACAAAAATTCCGTATTATTGCCTAATTTCCCTGTTCAAAAGCTGCCTAAAACTGCTCTTGAACAGAAGGAGATTGCCCATCTGAGGTTAGCAATACAAACCCTGATGTGGGAACATATCGGTATTGTTCGTTGCGAGTTAGGAATGAAGGAAGGGGAAACAGCCTTAAACCTTATTGGTTCCCGAATTCAAGTGCTGCTAAAGACAATTCAGCTTGATCGGGAGTTGATAGAGTTAAATAGTATTTATAAAACGGCTGAACTAATAATAAACGCAGCACTCAAGAGAACAGTAAGTTTGGGTTGTCATTATATTGAGTACCCGAACACTTATAAAAATAGCGGCCCTCCGCGAGATAAGAACATCCTAAAGGAGACAGTTAAAGTAAAGGAATTGACGCAACAAATCGTTGATTCAGAAGAAATTGGTAACGATCACGTGATCAAGATAAAATAACGCTATAAATCATGGTTTTAAAATCAGAACATATCTTTCATATACCGGTAATGGGACTTGCATATACGGTTGATTCACCAGTGAAAGTAGCTCGTTTTGGGATCTCATCAGTAATCTCCATCATAGAAGATCGTTTAGTGGAGATGATGCGTAAGCACTACTATCCCACCATCAACGAAACCTATACTCCTATATCGCACCACGAACCCGATTACAGAGCAAAAAGAATCACCGATTATCTAAACCTGGTGAACACGATCGTACAGCAACAAATGCAAAAATTAAAAACAGAAGCATTTGAACGTGGTACCGAAATAGTGAAGTATTTTGAGATGTTACCGGTGGAGAGCAGATTGAAGAAACTGTATCTGGAGATGATGCATTGTGCTGATGAGGTAGAGAAGATAGGCCTGCAAGTATACCTACGCACACAACTTGTTGCTGGAGGTATCGATGTAAATATACTCACGAAAACAGATCGGGAAAATCGTGATGACGATGGAAATATCATTCCGAACGGATCGGACGCCGTGGCCGCCTTGCGTGGTTATATTAAAAGCGATTTAACCAACTCCGCTATTGTGTTTTCGGCTGGCATGAACCCTCGATTATATAGCTATCTGGAAAATTTCGATGCCTTCGATCCAGATGAAAATTTCCTCTTGAAGAAACGAGTGATTGTGAAAGTAAGCGACTACCGTTCGGCCCTAATTCAAGGCAAGTTTTTAGCTAAAAAAGGAATTTGGGTAAGCGAGTTTCGGATCGAATCGGGACTCAACTGTGGAGGCCATGCTTTTGCCACCGATGGGTTTCTTTTAGGTCCTATTATGGAGGAGTTTAAAAACAATAGAGAGGTGTTGGCCAACACCATATTTGATATTTACAAATTAGCCATTCACAAAAAAACCGGACTAGATTTTAATCATCATCCAGGAATTGAAATTTCGGTGCAAGGAGGTATTGGAACTTACGAAGAAGATCGTTTTTTACATGAACACTATAACGTTACAAGCACCGGTTGGGGTACCCCTTTTTTATTGGTGCCCGAAGCAACTACGGTAGATGATCATACCTTAAAACTTTTAAGCGATGCCACAGAGGAAGACATATTGCTTAGCAATTACTCACCACTCGGCGTTCGTTTTCATTATTTGAAAGGAACCACCGCAGCCATTGAAAAACAAGAGAGAATAGATGAAGGTAAACCTGGTAGCCCCTGCACTGAAAAGCATCTTGGCTTTAATACCGAATTTACTGAAGAACCTATCTGCACTGCTTCTCATAAATATCAGAAATTAAAACTAGAGCAATTACAAACCCTTGGCCTGTCTGAGAAAGATTATCAATCGCAAAAAGCAGATGTATTAGCCAAAGAATGCTTATGTATTGGTCTTAGCAATGCGGCTGCCTTATATTATAATGAGCCCTTTTTGAAAAGTTTGAAATCGGTGAATGTCTGCCCTGGTCCCAATATCGTAAACTTTTCAGAAGTAGTTTCATTACAAACCATGGTGGATCATATTTATGGCAGAACCGATATTATGACAAATCCAAAGCGCCCTCATATGTTTAATGCAGAAATAACACTGTATATTAACTATATCAAGGAGCTGCTGTTAAAGGAGGGTGGAATAAACGACCCTAAAAGAAAAAGCTATTACCAATCGTTTATCTCCAATTTGTTGGAAGCCATCGTTTACTATAAAAACTTACCCGCACATGCGATAGCAGCCCGATCTGTTTTTATGGAAGAGTTAGAGCGTGCTGAAAAAGAATTGGCCGCCGTGAGAATAGCCTATGCTTTAGATTAATTTTACGTAATTCGATACTTCTTAAATTGCACTTATTTTGTCATCCATCCATTCGGCATATGAATCTTTTGTTTCATATAATTTGAGTTGAATGAGTTTTACCTCCTCTGGAAAAGATTCCTTCAATGTTTGCTTGATATAAAATAACAAATTTTCAGCGGTGGGCTCGGCATCCCAAATTATAAGATTTTCTTGCGTGGAGAAAGAAGGATGAGCGGCTACAAAAGGGCTTGACAAAATCATCCTATGATCGAACTTCTCCGTCACTGCTTCTTTTACAATTTTCTTTATTTCTTTAAAGTCGATGATAAATCCGGGTGCAGGAATATATTCGGTGTGGTTTTCAGAAGCACAAACGGTTACATGAAGTTCATAAGAATGTCCGTGAATATTTTTGCATGCTCCCTTATATCCATGGATGGCATGGGCCATTTCAAAATGAAAAATTTTAGTCAGTCGAATCATATATATAGCGTTAAAACGAAGGTGTGAAAGCAATTTGTTTGCTTCTTACAAGTACAAATTACGTAGTTTTTTTTGACTTGCTTTTAGTATAATAGCAAAGCAATTGATTTTTTATCAACGGATAAATGATAATTAGAATACCGATCGTGAGAATCAATCCGAAAATGAAAAAAGAAATGAAAAAAGGCTTCAACTCCACCATCATCGAGCCAAACAAGATTCGTGGCTCACTCATCTGCCATTTCGATTGCATCACTCCTACGGCAATTAAACTAATCCAAAAGGCAAATAGAGAGGCGTTAATCACGAAATAAGTTCGATTAAAGAGCTTAGTATTAGGTTCGAAAGTGAGACAAGTTTCATGAAGTATATCAAAGGCGATGGCCAATAACAAAAAAGTGTTGATGCCAATGGTTGCTCCCATGGTGTGGGCTACGGTAATAAAAGTGCCATGGGTATAAATATTTAAAGCCGGCACCGACATGCCAATAGCGAGCAAGAGCGTTAAAAAAACCCAGACATCAGCGGCAAGTATAAACTTATAGGCCGCATGATGAAAATGTCGTCGGGCAGTACTTACCGAAGCTCTCCATTCATAAATTATTCTTCCTAAAATTAATAACTCGGTCATGCTTACCACATAACTTACATATTGAATAAAATGATAGGTGGGTAAAGTATAAATATGGTGCCCCCAGTTAAACATCAGATTGAACAACCCAATAAAATATAAAAGGAAACCCATACGAGAGGTGCTATAGGTTTTATCGCCACTGATTTTCTCCATGAGAAAAAAACTACTCCCATAAATTAACATATTCCAAGCCCCTACCATCGACCCATAAGATTTCCATTGAACCGTCATATCATTGACGATATTATTTCTGAAATAAGGAAAAATCCATAAGTACGACTCGAGAAAAGTAAACAGAAAAAACACGGCTCCGGTGAGCCACATCCATACATAAACAGGCTGATTCCTGATACTGCCAATCGTATTTATAACATTGTAAAGAAACAATAACCACCCAAATAAAATTGGCAAAGCCAATAAAGGCGGAAACTCCCAGTATTCTCGCCCACCAAACATACCAAAACAATAGGATGTTAAGATGGCCAGGATCGTGAACAAAAACACGAGCAACTGAACCTTCGTAAGCCATGGAGTATGAAGCTTTTTCTGTGTATACTGCTGCAAATAGAACAAGACACTGCCCATGGCTCCTAAAATAATCCAGAACACCACAGCTGAAACATGTAACGGTCGAATTTTCTCAAAAGAGAAATATTTCTTTAAAAAACCAGGAACCAAATATTGAAACGCTCCGGTTAAACCATAAATCATACCGAAGCCCAATAATATGAGTCCAGCAACGATGAAAAGTTTATTGGTGTTGAGCTGTTTATTGTTCGATGGTTCCATTGGAGTTTACTTTAAACGTTCTAAGATCTGATTTCCCTGAAGCATCGATACTTTTAAGATAGGATAGTAAAGCATCCATTTCCGACTCAGGCATATTAAAAACAGGCATCACTGGGGTAAAGACACTGGCATCTTTAAGAAACAATTTTATGAATGCCGTATCTCGTGCTGTATATTCATTGGTAAGGTCGGGGCCCAGAAAACCACCCAATCCATAAACCTGATGACAAGCGCCACAATTATATTTTTGCCATATTAATTTGCCGGCCGAACTTTGTTCATCCATAGCTGAGGCTTTTCTTGGCAAAGAATTATAAATATAACAGGTATAGCATAAAAAAGCAGAAAGCAAGAATGTGATAATTATAAATTTATGCTTGTCGTAAGCCATAGTGGTGAGAACAAATAAAAGAATGCGAAGATATCCATATCATTTATCTTTGCAAAAAATAAATCGAACTATTACCCGATTTTTCTTCACAAGCAAGTGCTTCACAGCGCCAATACACCTCCCGATGAATAAACCAACGCAAGCTAAAACCCCGGCCGACTCGGAAACCATTAAAACTGAAATCGTGTGTCCGAATGATACCAACCCCATGGGTTACCTGCAAGGGGGCCGTCTGGTTGAATGGATGGATATTGCAGCTGCCGTTTGCGCTCAAACACATGCCGGTAAAATTTCTGTGACAGCCTCCATTAATCAAGTCGACTTTAATGAGGCCGCAAAAATAGGCGATATCGTAACCATCGATGCCAAAATAACGAGAGCGTTTAACACTTCTATGGAAATTTTTGTTCAGTCGTATGCTCGGAAGGTCCTGCTTGGAAAAAAATATCTCATCAGTGAGGCCTTTTTCACGTTCGTGGCACTCGATGAGAACGGAAAATCTTCTCCTGTGACAGAATTGACACCAGTATCAGCAGAGGAAAAACGACAATATGAATTGGCACTTAACAGAAAGCAACAGCGGCATATAAAGTAGCCCATATAAAAAAAAGTATGGCAGAAATTCCACCATACTTTTTTTTTGAATCCTAAGGAGCAATCTGCTTATTTTAATTTCTCAAACTGCGCCTGGAAAAAGCGTAAATATTTCGGTTCATAAACCATCTTCATCCCTTTAATTTTTGCACGACGTTGATACACTCTTCCTGCCGATTCGGCAATCACATCCATATGTGCCTGTGTATATACACGACGAGGAATCGTAAAACGCACCAACTCCAATTTTGGATAATAGTTTTCTCCATTGGCTTTTCTTCCCGCCGATACCACACCTCTCTCCATGGTTCTCACCCCCGAATCAAGGTAAATTTCAGCAGCTAAGGTTTGCGCTGGATAATTGTCCTGTGGTATATGAGGCAAAAACTTTTTCGCATCTACAAAGATCCCGTGACCCCCAATAGGCTTTACAATGGGCACATCATACTCCAACATCTTCTCTCCCAGATAAATTACTTGTCCTACGCGGGCTTTAATATGTTCGTCGCTAACACTCTCACCAATACCAATGGCCATCGCCTCCATATCTCTGCCAGCCAATCCACCATAGGTATGCAAGCCTTCATAAACCACCACCATATTTCGTGCTTCCTCAAAAATATCCCAATCGTTTACCGCCAGAAACCCACCGATATTTACCAGGGCATCTTTTTTGGCACTCATCGTTGCACCGTCGGTATAAGAATTAATCTCGTGTACAATTTCTTTGATCGTTTTATGCTCATATCCTTTTTCTCGCTGCTGAATAAAATAGGCATTCTCTGACACCCTGGTCATATCGTGAATGACCTTGATACCGTGCTTTTTTGTCATCGCACGTAACTCTTTCAAGTTCTTCATGCTGATAGGCTGTCCGCCGGCCATATTCACGCTGGTGGCCATACTCACATAAGGAATCTTAGCGGCCCCATGCTTTTTTATCAAACGATCCAGCTTATCTAAATCTACATTTCCCTTAAACGGAAATTCACTTTCCGAGTCATGTGCTTCATCAATAATGATATCTTCAAATTTTCCTCCTGCCAACTCTTGATGCAGACGAGTGGTAGTAAAATACATATTGCCGGGTATGATATCACCTTTTTTAATCAATATCTTCGATAGGATATTTTCTGCCCCACGACCTTGATGCGTTGGAATCAAATATTTATAGCCATACACCTCTTGTACAACCTGCTCTAGATGATAAAAATTTCGACTGCCCGCATAAGCTTCGTCTCCAAGCATCATGCCCGCCCATTGACGGTCGCTCATGGCCGAGGTGCCACTATCGGTGAGTAAATCGATATACACGTCTTCCGATTTTAATAAGAAGGTATTATAGCCTGCTTCCTGCATTGCTTTTTTTCGTTGTGCAGGGGTGGTCATTTTTAACAACTCCACCATTTTAATTTTGT
This sequence comes from uncultured Bacteroidota bacterium, assembly GCA_903897855.1. Taxonomy (GTDB): domain Bacteria; phylum Bacteroidota; class Bacteroidia; order UKL13-3; family UKL13-3; genus CAINMV01. Next base: position 106,153 of record CAIUDH010000041.1, read on the forward strand.
AGGGCTCTGCCCAGCTTTGTTTAATATTTTTCATTGGAATGATTTAAAATTATTTTTTAATTAATAGGAGCTAATTTAGCCGTAAAATGGCGCAAAATAGGCGCTTCTTCGATTATTTTTAGTCCTGATACTTTAGCCCGATTATTGAAAGCTTCAATCACCACCTCCGCCACATAATCAATATGGCTCTGTGTGTAAACTCTTCTTGGAATAGCCATACGAACCAATTCCATCTGCGCCGGAATTAATTTTCCATCAGTATCATATTTGCCAAACATCAAAGAACCAATTTCTACACTACGTATCCCTCCTACTAAATACAAGGCACCTACCAAGGCTTGGCCTGGATATTGATCAACGGGGATATGTGGGAAAAAAGCTTTGGCATCAATATACACGGCATGGCCTCCTGCAGGCTGCATCACCGGTACACCCGCCTCAATTAATTTGTTCGTGAGATATTCGATACTGCGGATTCGGTAGTTTAAATAGTTTTCATCCATCACCTCATTGAGTCCAATGGCAATCGCTTCCAAATCTCTGCCAGCCAATCCTCCATACGTAGGAAACCCTTCCATCACCACCAACAGATTCCTACAACTTAAAGCCAACGATTCATTACGCATCGCCAGAAAACCTCCGATGTTCGCAAAGGCATCTTTCTTGGCACTCATGGTACAGCCATCAGCATAAGAAAATAACTCTTTCGCAATTTCAGGCACCGATTTATTGGCATATCCTGCTTCACGTATTTTGATGAAATAACTGTTCTCGGCAAACCGACACGCATCAATAAATAATGGAATCTTATGCTCCTTGCAAACGGCACTCACCTCTCTAATATTTTGCATGCTTACCGGCTGTCCGCCACCCGAATTGTTGGTCACCGTAATTACACAAAGTGGGATGTTGGATGCTCCTTTTTCGGCAATGAAATTTTTCAATAAGTTCACATCCATATTGCCTTTGAAAGGCGCCGGAATCGATGGATGTTTGCCTTCTTCACATAATAAATCAACCCCTTCGGCACCCGAGAATTCGATATTCGCTCGAGTGGTATCGAACAAGGTATTACTCACAAAATATTTGCCTTTGCCTCCCAGAATGCTGAATAAAATTTTCTCGGCCGCTCTACCTTGGTGTGTAGGTATTACCAATGGCATACCCGTGATGTTTTGAATGGTTTCTTCGAAACGAAAGAAACTGGGACTCCCGGCATACGACTCATCGCCCTGCATAATACCAGCCCATTGGTTACTGCTCATGGCACTCGTGCCACTGTCGGTAAGTAAGTCGATGATGACGTCTTTGGAGTGAATAAGAAAAGGATTGTAAAATGCCTTTTCTAAGATGGCCACCCGCTCTTCGGGGGTATTAAAGTAGATAGGCTCTACCGATTTTATTTTAAATGGTTCAATAATAGTTTGCATGAAAAATTTATGATTAAAATTATGATTTTGAAAAAAATAGAAGGTCATGGTGCTTGGCAGCCCCTAATTAAGATGGTCTTTTGATGATATTTTTCCAAAGAATCATGGCGCGAAGTTGCCTTATTTGAAGCAAACAAAATATGACTATAGTCATGCCATCAAAATCAAGCATCCTTTCGGCCAACTTAATATATGAAGAAGCACCCCAATATTTAACATCTTTGAAATAAATAGTTTTAATAAAAGTATTTGAATGCTTTTATTAAAACTATTTATTTATCTTTGTCCCGTTAAAAAAAAATAACCTATTTATCATGCAAACCATTTCAGAAAATATTTTAAACGTAACCTTACTCGAACCAAAATTAAAACACCCCACTATTTTTATTCGCTTCGACGAATTAGCGGAAGGTGAGATTCTTACCATTCATAACGACCACGACCCGAAGCCGCTGTATTATCAAATGCTGGGGGAAAGAGGAAATATATTTATATGGGAATACCTGGAGGAAGGGCCCGAATGGTGGAAAGTAAAAATAACGAAACGCATCAGCGGAGAAAATGAGGAAACACTCGGACAAATTGCAGCAAAAGATTTACGCAAAGCGCATGTGTTTAAAAAGTATGGACTTGATTTTTGTTGTGGGGGTAAAAAAACCGTGAAAGAAGCATGCGCCGAAAAAGGGCTTGATGTAACCCTGATTGAGAAAGAATTACAGCAAACAGAAAAAATATCCTCGTCGCGTCCACTTCCTTATGGCGAATGGAGCCTGGACTTCCTAGCCGACTATATCGTAAACACACACCATACCTATGTTGCAAAAAACTTACCCGACCTCAGAGCGTATGCTTTCAAGGTGAGTAAGGTTCACGGGCACCGTCATGCCGAATTGTTTCAAATACATCAGCTGGTGGAAGATATAAATACCGAATTAATATCGCACATGGCCAAAGAAGAACAGATCTTATTCCCTTATATAAAAGAGTTGGTTACCGCCACTAAAAACTCACAGCCTTACCACTCGCAGCATCTGGGTAGTGTGCAAGGCCCTATTAATATGATGGAAATGGAACATGAGATGGTGGGAAGCGCCATGGCGAAAATTCGCGATCTAACCAATAATTATCTCCTTCCCGAAGAAGCCTGCGCAAGCTATAGTTTGTTATATCGTTTATTAGCCGAATTCGAAGAAGATATCCATCTGCATATCCATCTCGAGAATAATATTCTATTCCCCAAAGCCCTGGAATTAGAAAAAAACTTAACTATTCAATCATAGACTAATAATCAAACACCATGATGCTGAATACAGATGTTGAAAAGGCAACTCCCGATTTCATGAAATCGCTGAGCCAAGAACAGATCATCGCTTTAGATGTGCGTCCCATATTAGCCACCGGCACCGACCCGTTTAAAGTTATTTTGGAAAAAACAAAAGAAATTGAAGAAGGTCAGGCACTGAAAATTATCAATACCTTTAAACCAGCTCCACTGATAACTTTATTAGAGCGGCAAGGTTTCATTTCTTATACAGAAGTCATTGATTCGAACTTGGTGGAGACTTATTTCTACAAACCCGAAAAAAAGACCGAAACCAAACCTCTTCAACCCAACGATGCCTCAATTGGTTGGGATGAAATACTAGAGCAGTTTTCGGACCACCTCGTAAAAATTGATGTACGTAATTTAGAGATGCCTCAACCCATGCACATCATCATCGAAGCGTTAGACAAACTTCCTCCCAACCAGGCTCTGTTTATTTACCACCAGCGTCTTCCCGTTTTCTTATTACCCGAATTAGCTGAAATGAAATTTGAATTCCGTATTAAAGAAGTGAGTGCTGAGGAAGTATGGTTGCTAATTTTCAGAGCTTGAGATGAGTATCACCGTGCCACAAGAGGAACTCGTAAAACCTACTGCCCATAGGGTAATACTGCCATTTTATATTTATTCAGCCCTTTCTTTTTTAATAGCCACGTCACTCCTGTTTTTTTCAAGTGAAAGCGTCACACAACATTTTTTCAACCCCAAGTTATTAGCTATTACTCATACCATAGCCCTGGGATGGGGCACGATGATGATATTGGGCGCGAGCCATTTATTAGTACCTGTTTTAATTCAAGGAAAATTATACAGTACTGCACTGGCTTATACTTCATTTGTTTTTGCTGCCAGTGGAATTCCTATACTAGCATATCATTTTTATTATTTTGATTTCGGATGGATGACTCAACTTGGTGCCCTACTAATAAATGCTGCGGTCATGGTCTATGTCATAAACCTTGCCATGAGTATGATCAAAAGCAAGAAAGAAAATGTTCATGCGGCTTTTATTTTTACGGCTGCATTATGGTTACTCATCACTACGATGCTGGGGCTGCTCCTCGTTTGCAATTTTGTGGATCCGCTGCTACCCCAAAACTCAACCTACTATCTTTCGCTGCATGCCAATATAGGTGTCGTCGGTTGGTTTCTTCTCCTGATCATAGGCGTAGGCTCAAGGTTGATACCGATGTTTCTGGTATCTAAATATAGCAATGCCAGTTTGCTTTGGGTTATTTATGCCTTGATAAATTTTAGTCTCCTCCTCTTCTTTTTTCTATTCCTGTATTGGCCATTTTCTACTTGGTATTTTATTCCTGTAGCGGCCATCTTCGTAGCCATCTTCCTTTTCATGTTTTACTGCTACCAATGTTTCAAAAGTAGAATTCGAAAAAAAATAGATGAACAACTAAAGTCCTCCCTCCTTTCGGTGCTCCTGATGGGCATTTCTATCCTTGTTTTAATCACCCTCATCGCTGGATATACTTTGTCGCATGCCACCAACACGGTATTCGCTCTGCTCTATGGGTTTGTTGTTTTTTTTGGATGGCTTACCGTCCTCATTTTCGGAATGACTTTTAAAACATTACCTTTCATCATTTGGGATAAAGTGTATCAAGTGCAGTCAGGTAAAGGCACCACGCCGAACCCGAAGTCGCTATTCAGTAGCCGTATCTTTACGATGATGGTTCTCGTTTATCTTTCCGGGTTCCTTATGTTTGCCATCGGAATTTTCTTTGCCTCTAATACGTTATTAAAAATAGCTAGTTTTTTTTTACTAGTCTCCGCCTTACTTTATAATTGGAACGTTTTTAAAACCATACTACACAAAAAAATAAAGCCATGAATGAAACCACCAACGACCCCATTCGATGCGATCGCGCACTCAACGCATTAGAAGAAATTATTGACCCTGAAATTGGATTGAACATCGTCGATTTAGGTCTAATCTATGAACTTGATTTTGACGATGCCAACTCCATTTTAAAGGTGGTGATGACCTTAACCACCCCACACTGTCCGATGGGCGAATCGATTACCGGTTCGGTTAAAACAGTGCTAAAGAATCATTTTCCTGAGATGGAAATATTTCTTGAATTAACCTTTTTTCCACCCTGGAACCTAGAAAAAATATCTGATGAGGGGCGGGAGTTTATCAACCAATAAGTATGCTAAGTCTCACCTGTAAAACAGCCATTAAAGCGGTGCTTTTTCTAGCCTCCAAAGAGGAGCGTGATGGAAAATATAGTATTAAAGAAGTGGCCACTTTTATTAATGCCAGCGAACATAGTGTAGGCAAGCTGCTTCAAACACTTGTGAAGGCCGAAATAATTCAGAGCTCCAAAGGACCCAACGGTGGATTTTACCTCAGCCACAAACAAAGAAAACAAGCCCTTATTCATATCGTGGAAGCCATCGATGGTAAAGATGTTTTTAAACAATGTGGCTTAGGGTTTAGCAAATGCTCCTCCTCTCACCCTTGCCCCATTCATAACGATTATAAAATTGTCCGAGATTTATTTGAAAACCTCTGTTTAAGCAAAAAAGTAAGCGACTTATGCGGCCCATTAACGGATGGTTTATCTTATCTGATAGGATAATATTAGCGATCGCATATGGAAGTGACTCGGTTTGAGTTCCTAGTCATTTCACACCTCAGCATGCCCCTTTAAAACGGAGTACTATACCTTAAATCTTTCGTGAGGCTCGTATCGGTAAGCGTTTTCAAAAATGCCACCAGTTGCATTTTCTGGGTGGTCGACATTCGGTATTTTGGAAGCATCATCATATTTACATCGAGGTTACGATTACGATAAAAACCATGATCATAAAACTCCACCACCTCCTCCAAAGTTTTAAAACGACCGTCGTGCATATAAGGCGCGGTGAGTGCTATATTACGAAGCGTAGGAGTTTTAAACATCATACTGTCGAAACCCTGATGCGTAACACCAAACCTCCCTACATCAACCTGAGTGCCACTCATGGCAGTGTCTAAGCCATTATGTTTGAAATCGAAATTAGTGAAGGTGTTTCCAGCACTATGACAATGAATACAGTCGCCTAAAGTTTGGCTTTGAAAAATAGCATAACCCTCCAATTCATCATTACTTAGATTTATTTTGCGCTGTGCCCAAAGGTCAAATTTTGAATCCCCTGAAACGATGATGCGTTCAAATTGCGCCAATGCTTTTGCCACTAATGCTACCGTAATTGAATCGGTGCCGAAGGCTTTTTTAAATAAATACGGATAGTTCGGGTCGGCTTGTAATTCGTTGGCAAGCAAGGAAATATCCTGATTCATCTCTACCGGATTCGTAATAGGTCCGATAACTTGTTCTTCTAGGTTTGGCTGACCTCCATCCCAAGTAAAACTTTTAGCCCATAAGAGGTTAAAAGTAGTGGGCGCATTTCGGCGTGTTTTCGAAAACCCATCGGCACCCAGGCTTAGCGCAAAATCAGGACCATTGCTGAAAGCATATTTTTGTATGTGACAGCTTCCGCACGACTGTTTGTTATTTCCGGAGAGCAGAGGATCATAGAACAATCGACGCCCCAAAGCAATACCTTGCACCGTCAATGGATTATCATTTCTAAGATTTAAATCGACGACTTTAGATGAAAATCCGCGAGGAATGAAACTTTCAACCGACACTAAAACAGGCGCATTTAAAGGAGTTGCCACTTTTGGATCCTTGCTACAACTCAGGATCATGGCGGCAGAAAGCGCAATTAAACAAAAAGCAAGGAGGTTTCTTTTTTTCATTACGATCATCGATTACTCCACACTTGAGAGCGTGAAGGCATTCGCCATATTAGATTTCATTTTCTTCATCCACACTTCATCACCAATATTCGATTGTCGGTTATTATCAACCGTGAAATCAATAACCGACGCTGCATCGCCAAGTACCTTATCAATATCAAGATTAATATTTATTTTCCGGTCTACTCCTTTCACATCCAGTAAAAGAGGCAGCTCTATTTTCACCAGCGCCGAATCGGTACCCAGATGATTGCGATAGGCAGTTTCGGTGGTGATGGAGGCCGTCGTAAACCGACCTTCCAGTTTATAAAAAACATACCCGAAAGTCCATGTCCAAAGCATCCCATTCGATGCACTTAAAGCCCCTTCCTGCGCACCGGTATGATTACGTTCCTGATCCACCCCGACGTAAAATTTAATTTTACGATAATTCCCATTCAATGTTTTTCTATCCAGGATAAAGGAGGTGCTCTGCACGTCAAAAGCATCAATCAGGTTATAGTTTTTGTAGTTCGTTTCGATGCCTTTATCATCGACGAAAGTAATATTCGAAATATAGTACTTAAGTAAATCAATGGTGTAATTATTCCCGGCTTTATTGGTATGTACCGATGTCGAACGCACCATCGGCTGGCCTTGAATCGAATGAGTAAAACTAAAAAGAACCACCGCATCGGGGTTGGGCATCACCGGCTTGTCGTTAGGCCTACAAGAAGAGAGAAAAAACAAGGACACTCCGAAGATCAAAAATTTTAAGACATTCATAAACGAAATAATTTTACTTTTGCAACACCATCGAACAAAGCAATATACGTAATAATGTTCGAATGGTTGCAAAATAAAATTAAAACACCATGGCATCTTTTGATATTGTAAATAAAATAGAAGAGCAGAACATTGACAACGCCGTTAATACAGCACGGCGTGAACTCCTCAACCGCTACGACCTCAACGGCACCGACAGTGAAATTGAGTGGGATCGAAAGGCCAATACCATCACCATCATCAGTAATAATGAGATGCATGTAAATGCCATCGAGGATATTTTGCTTGCCCGAATGATTAAACAACATATTGAAGCCAAGACCCTCGACTTATCAAAAGAAATATTACCCAGTGGCAAAACTTCACGTAAAGTGCTGCCTATAAAATCGGGTATCGACAAGGAGGCGGCCAAGAAAATAATTGCCAAAATAAAAGAGAGTAAACTTAAAGTACAAGCCGGTATCATGGATGATAAGATTCGAGTGACAGCCAAACAAATCGACGACTTGCAAAAAGTCATCTCCTTGTGTCGCTCTTCCGACTTCGATTTACCGCTTCAGTTTGACAATATGAAAGCATAGTAAGCCCTTTTATTCAACTCCACTTCTCTTTCTTTAAATACTTTATTCAAAGCATACCCTTGATGGGGAGATTTACATTAATTCCCATTAATCCGTATATTTGTTATAGTATAAAATACTCAATAGCACTTTCCCTTAAAAAAAGACTGATTTGAATCATATTCAAAAAACTTTATTCTCGTTAATGTTGCATGTTAAGATTTATAATATAACAAAAACAAAAAATCTTTAATTCAATAAATTCTTATTTGTGAAGGGGCAGGTTGAATTTTTTCATCTACCGGAGGTACTCGACAATTACTAATGATGTGATATCCTTTGCGCCGATTGGTGGAACTGATTGATTTTAAAATCAAGGGATAGGATATGGAATATAATCGAAACAAAACCAATGTACCACTTCTTGAAAGCCTGCAAGCTTTACAACAAGAAAATAACGACTTAACGGAGTTGTTAGCCAAACTCACTTTGGATCAAAAACAAGCAGAAGAAAAACAACTCCTGCTGAATGAGAAAAGAGAAAAATTTGTGTCACTTCGTGATGACGTCGTGGTGTTACTCGGTATGAATCTCCAATTGAAAGAGATGTTCGACAGACTAATTTTATTGATTCAAAGCAGACTAAATCTTACTGCTGTTGCTGTACGATTTAAAGTTGGCTCTGATTTCCCGTATCTTTCACATACGAGCTTTTCGGGAGATGTTCTCGATCACAAAAACTCAATCCTTGACGAATGCCTAGAACTGAAATTATGCGTTAGGGAAGATGGTAGTTTGAACCTAGATTGTGCCTGCGGTATAGTTGTATCGGGTAAAACAGATCCGAAAAATCCATTTTTTAGCCAACAAGGGAGTTTTGTTTCTAATAACCCTCACCAACTCCAAGAATTAACAGTAAATAAAGATTCAAGTTCGTCTTCAATAAACACCTACACTCATTTAAAACATGGTTCACTTGCCATTATTCCCATCAAAGTTGAGGAATCTGTCATCGGCACCTTACAGCTTAACCATAAGGAACTAGATGCCTTCAGCGAGGAGGATATCGTTTTTTTTGAAAGAATCTGTTCCGGTATTGGCCTTGCAATTATTCGTATTCAAAGCCAGGAAGCATTATCAACAGAAAAAAGAAAACTTGCTTCTATTCTTACAGGCACCAATACGGCTACCTGGGAATGGAAATTACAAACAGATGAATGGATTCTTAATGAAAGGTGGGCCGAAATGATTGGTTATACCTTGCAGGAAATTTCATCTATCGGCAATAAGTCCACTCAAAAATATATCCATCCCGATGACTTCGAAATGTCAAGGATTCTTTTTGAAAAACATATCAATGGCGAGATCGATTCTTACGATTGTGAAATTCGTATAAAAAACAAGAAAGGAAATTGGATATGGATGCACGACAAGGGGAAAATTTGTGAATGGGATAAAGAAGGCAAGCCATTTCTTATGCTAGGTACACGTCAGAATGTAACGGCACGTAAGAAAATCGAAGAAAAGCAGAAGCACAGTGAAGAAAAGTTTAGAATCGCTTTTAAAACCAGTTTAGATGCGGTTTATATAGCCGTTTGGGAAGATGGGATGATTACTGAAGTCAATAATGTTTTTGAAGACACTTTTGGGTACTCGAATGAGGAGATCATTGGTAAGACCGCTCTTGAATTAGGCATTTATAACAAACCGTCGGACCGCAGTATCATGATTTCGAAGATAAAAGCCGATGGGCAGGTAAAAGACTTCGAATTTGAGGGAAGAAAAAAAAATGGGGAAATTATACACGTTTCAATGAGTAACACGCTTTACACCCTCAATGCCAATAGATATATCTTAGGGGTTTTAAGAGATGTTACCCAACAAAAGCAAGATGCGGAAACAATAAGAAAAAAAGATGTTGAATTTCAGAAACTTTCAGAGAATGTACCTGACCTTCTTTTTCAATTCACTCGTCGCCCCGATGGAACTTATTTTGTACCGATAGCATCGGCTGGAATAAGAAATATTTTTGGCTGTGAGCCGAAGGACGTGTTAGAAGACTTTAGCCCTATTGCTAAGGTTTTATACCCCGACGACGCCGAAAGAGTGATTTACGAGATTGAGTACTCAGCAAAAAACATGACTCCTTTCTTCTGTGAATTTCGAGTTCATATCCCCGGTCGTGATATCCAATGGATATTGTCACGTTCCATCCCTGAAAAAATTGCCGATGGAGGTATAACCTGGTATGGTTTTAATACTGATATTACAGCTCAAAAAAAATCATCTTCTCAATTTGAAACCATCCTTCAAACCACCAAGGATGGTTTTGGGATATTAGATTCTGACACTGGAAAAATTTTAGAAGTAAATGAATCGTATTGTGAAATGCTTGGTTACAGCAAATTAGAATTGTTGAACATGAGTATTATGGAAGTGCAGATGGAGAGGTCAGAAGAAGAAATACAAGTACAATTGGAAAAAGTTAAATCCTCAAGCCATCACTCTTTTGAGACAAGACATAAAACCAAAAATGGAAAACATATAGATGTTGACTTGAGCGTCACATTTTCAGAACTAGATGGAGGCCGCATATTTATATTTGCTCGCGATATCAGCAGGCGTAAATTAGCAGAAAAGGAACTCCTGGAAGCCAAAGATCAAGCGGAAGAAAGCGACCGCCTAAAATCGGCCTTCCTAGCCAATATGAGCCATGAGATACGCACCCCAATGAACGGCATCCTTGGCTTTGCCAACCTTTTAAAAACTCCAAACTTGAGTGGCCAGGAGCAGCAAGAATATATCGATATCATCGAAAAAAGTGGGGCACGAATGCTAAATATTATTAATGATATTGTCGACATCTCGAAGATTGAAGCTGGGTTGATGAAAATAGAGATGATCAATACAAACGTAAACAAGGATCTCAAGGAAATCTGCGAGTTTTTCAAGCAAGAGGTGGAGGCCAAAGGGATGAAACTTATTTTTAGAAGTCCAGAATCGGCCGATGAAGTAATCATTGACACGGACCGTGAAAAACTCTTCGCCATCTTTACCAACTTAATAAAAAACGCCATTAAATACTGCCAGGAAGGAACCATTGAAGTCGGTTATACTAAACTTAATACGCAAAACCAAAGTGAATTATTGTTTTATGTAAAAGATACTGGAGACGGCATACCCAAAAATAGGCAAGAAGCTATTTTCGAACGCTTTATTCAAGCCGACATCACTGACAAGAAAGCCTTGCAAGGAGCCGGACTCGGACTAGCCATAACCAAATCATACGTAGAGATGCTCAGAGGCAAAATATGGGTAGAAAGTGAGGAAGGAAGGGGCTCCACTTTTTATTTCACGTTGCCTTACACGGCACCTGATGGAGCCATGAAAATAGCCCCTTCAGTTACTTCAATCCATGTAAGCCAACCTATAAAGAATCTAAAAATACTCATTGCAGAGGATGACGAGGTATCAAGAATAATATTAAACCGTATCCTCAATCCAATGGCCAAAGAAATTATCACGGCAACGACCGGCTTAGAAGCGGTAGAAGCTTATCGTAACAACCCTGATATTGATTTAATTTTGATGGATATTAGGATGCCTGATTTGAATGGTTATGAGGCTACCCAAAAAATAAGACAGTTCAATAAGGAAGTGGTCATCATTGCACAAACAGCCTGTGCGTTAGTTGGCGATCGAGAGAAAGCCCTTACCTCTGGATGCAATGAGCAAATCACAAAGCCTATTGATAAAGAATCATTAAAAAATTTGATACACAAGTATTTGGGTTAATCGAACTTAGTTTTGATAGCCTTTTTGTATTTACAAGTACAATCGTGCAAACTTAGCGAGCAAAAAAGCTACCGAAACGAGCCGGCACACCTATGCGAAAAATCCCCCCGAACACGTGCTTTTTACAATAGCCTGACAAGCATCGTCAAAACAAAAAACAAATTCCGTATTTTCGCAATCCTTTATGAAATTGAATAAAACCCAAATATCAGTATTAATAGGCATCGTGGTGCTTTCTACGGTGCTTTTTATGCTTCCGAAAAAAGTACTCACCACCAAACAATCAGGTGCAAGCAGAGACAAGCCCCAAACTGAATCTTCTGAGACTACACAAGAAAACCTAAAAACCATCGAGTCAATCATTACAGAATCGATTGCCAAGCTTACAGAAACCGAAAAACAGGAGCTACTGCTCGCCGAAAATGCCGATGCCACTGCCATAACGAAGGTGATGCAAGCTTATAAAAAATTTGACAATAAATTAGGCATTGCCTTTTGCATTGAAAAACTCAAAGAGCCAAATTCAGAAAGAGTTATTGGTTTGGCCTACTATGCCGCATTCAACCAAAGCGTGCTCGATGAAAACAGAAGCGCCATTGCGGCCAAAGCCATTACCTTCCTGAAACCATCACTGGAGAAATCGCCTGATGATGTGGTGCTCAAATGTGCCTTGGCCGATTGTTATGTAAATACAGCCCCCAACCCCATGAGCGGCATTATGCTCTTGCGAGAGGTGATCGCGAAAGATAGCATCAATGAAAATGCCTTGTTTTTACTCGGTGAATTCGCCATAAAATCGAAGCAAATGGATAAGGCGCTGCTACGTTTTGAGAGCTTAGTACGTAATTATCCATCCAATATAAAATATTCTTTGTACCTTGCGCAACTTTTTTCGAATGAGGGCGCCTCTAACAAGGCACTTGAAACCCTCGTGAGTGCGAAGAAATATGCCAGTCGTAAGACGGCAATAGACAGTATAACCAACAGTATTAATCATTTAAAATAACCTAAAAATATGCCAAGCGGAAAGAAAAGAAAACGCCATAAAATAGCAACCCATAAGCGCAAGAAGCGCATGCGTCGTAATCGTCACAAAAAACGCTAGTTTTTTTTGTGCTACTGGTTTATTTTGTAATCTAATAACAAGGGCAGTATTCTGATACTGCCTTTGTTATCTTACAAAATCAATACCTACCTGTCGGTTATTTGAGATTACCTATTCGATTTTATGTCTCAGCCTCAATACCATGAAAAGCTTAACCGCATGTAGTACCTTTTAAAAAATCATCGTAGTGAACGAATTAATTATTGACGTCTCCGAAAATGGAGTACGTATTGCTCTGACGCAAGATAAAAAACTTATTGAGCTGCATCAGGAGCGCCATAACAAAAATTTTAATGTTGGTGACATCTATCTTGGCACCATCAAAAAAATAACGCCATCCCTAAACTCTGCTTTTGTAGATATCGGACACGAAAAACCCGGTTTTCTTCATTATCATGACCTAGGTCCTAACGTGCGTTCTTTAAATAAATTTACCCAGCTTTGCCGCACCAATAAAATTTTCAAGGCCGATCTTGCTGCTTTCTCTCGGGAAGCCATTATTGAGAAGACCGGTAAAATCGGCGACCTTTATCAAAAAGGCGAAATGGTGATGGTACAAGTAACCAAAGAACCAATTAGTACAAAAGGCCCACGCCTGAGTTCGGAAATTTCGTTGGCCGGAAGATATCTCGTTCTGGTGCCTTTCTCTGATGCTGTAAATGTTTCAAGAAAAGTGAAGAGCGGAGCCGAACGTCAGCGACTCAAAGGGATTGTGCTCAGCCTTAAAACAAAAAATTTCGGTGTCATTATTCGTACCGTAGCCGAGGGCAAAGAAGATGAAGATATTAAAAATGACCTTAAAGAACTCATTGAACGTTGGAACCAAATATTTAAACGTTTAAAAGAGATTGGAAATAAAGAATCAACACACGAAAAAGTGTTGGGCGAGATGGATAAAAGCCAGTCGTTATTGCGTGATATGCTCAATGACGATTTTAGCAATATTGTGGTGAATGATGTTGACACCTTCAACGATTTAAAAAATTATGTTGCGCGAATCTCTCCAGAGAATGAAAAAATTGTAAAGCTATTCAATGGTAAGCAAAGCATTTTTGAAACCTTTGGTATAGAACGCCAAATTAAGACCTCGTTCGCTAAAACAGTTACCTTTAGTGGTGGATGTTATCTCGTGATAGAGCATACCGAAGCCATGCACGTCATCGATATTAATAGTGGCAGCAAGCTCAATAATGATTCCGACCAGGAAGAAACGGCCATTCGTATCAATCAGGATGCCGCGAAAGAAATAGCTCGTCAACTGCGTCTGCGTGATATGGGCGGTTTAATCATTTTAGATTTTATCGACGTGCGCAAAGCAAGTAATAAACGGTTGGTGTATGAGGCCATGCGGGAAGCCATGGAAACGGATCGTGCAAAACACAAAATATTGCCCTTGAGTACCTTTGGCTTGATGCAGATTACACGTCAGCGCGTACGCCCTGAAATGAATATCGACACGGTTGAAGTTTGTCCGCAATGCAAAGGCTCCGGCGAAGTGAATAATAGTGGGGTCATTGTGGATGAGATAGAAAGCAACCTCAAATACCTTATACAAGAGAATGGTAGTAAGAGTATTACCATCGCCACCCATCCTTATATCGCAGCGTATATAAAACAAGGCTTGATCTCCTTACGTTTTCAATGGTGGCGTAAATACAAACAATGGGTGAAGATCGTTATTGATGAAGATTTTCATTACGGCGAATTTCATTTTCTCAATGCCAGCGGAGAAGAGATAAAGGTTTGATGTGTTCTTCTAAATAAAATACCAATCGCTGATTACGACTCGTTATTTATATTTTCATCCCTTCGTTATACTGTGACGGGGGGATGCATCTAAACTTCTTGGCATTCAAATTATTGAGATTGAAGAATCACAATTTCTTACCCCTCCTTCGCGTTTAATATGAATAATTTCTTAAATTTACGCGCTTGAAGTCGAACGAAACTACATTAAAAGACGCACTCAGTGCCTTTTTGGAGGCCCATGGCCTGCAAGAGAAACTGCTTGAAACAGAACTACGGCAGAAATGGGGAACCATTGCCGGACATACCATCGCACGTTATACCCAAAAACTTTACGTAAAGAAAAAGAAGTTATATCTCGAAGTTACGACCCCGGTTATAAAACAAGAAATCACCTATTCCAAATCTACCCTCATCGAGATGATCAATAAAGAAATTGGGAAAGACTTTATTAAGGATATCGTGCTATTTTAGTTATTCGTATTTTTGCTGTATGATAATTTCTCCTTCGGTGCTTTCAGCCAACTTTTTACATCTTGAAAAAGATATTGAAATGATAAATAATAGTCAGGCCGACTGGTTTCATGTGGATATCATGGATGGTGTTTTTGTTCCCAATATCTCGTTTGGGATGCCTGTGATGAATGCCCTACATAAGGCCGCCAAAAAGCCTCTCGACGTGCATTTGATGTTGGCAAATCCGGACCCCTATATCGCCGAATTTGCGAGGCTTGGTGCCACCTTCATTACCGTGCATTATGAGGCTTGTACACACTTGCACCGTACTATTCAAAGCATTAAGCAAACGGGTGCCAAAGCGGGTGTTGCCTTAAATCCTCATACGCCGGTGCATCTGCTCTCCGAAATCATTGCCGACCTCGATTTGGTATTACTGATGAGTGTAAACCCAGGCTTTGGCGGACAAAAATTTATTGAGAACACCTACCATAAATGTGCGGAGTTAAAAGCACTGATTCTTGAAAAACAATCGCATGCCCTGATTGAAATTGATGGGGGCGTAACGCTAGCGAATGCGCCCTTACTACAAAAGGCAGGCGCCCATGCCTTGGTGGCTGGCAACACCGTGTTCTCGTCACCCAACCCCACGGAGACCATTATGCAACTAAAAAATATGAATCCGTAGAACCCGTTGTAGACCAACCCAACTTACTTTTCCCGTTTTTGCAACCTTTCTCATTTATATTGTTTATCTTTATGGTGCACCAATAATAACCCAACTCCCAGAAATGAAAAACATACTCGTGTTGTTCCTCTTAAGTTCTCTGGTCTTGCTTGCTAGCCCGCTGAGTGCACAAAACCCACGTTATATCTACAACCCACGTATTGAAGTAAAGCAAGGCGCCACCCTAAACAAACTCAAAAATCCTTTCGTCGGTGGATTTGAAACACCTCAGTTTTCGGCCCTCGATTTAAACTTGGATGGCACCAACGATTTGCTCATCTTCGACAGAACGACCAAGAAATATTATACTTTCATCAATGATAGGATATATAATACCATCAGCTATACTTATGCTCCACAATACGAGGCCATACTGCCATCATGCTCCTACTATTGCTTGAGTTATGATTATAATAACGATGGAAAGATGGACCTCTTTATTGAAGCCAATGGTTTTCTGCAACAATACCGAAACACGAGTAATGCTACCTTGTCTTTTGCTTCACCTGATACCCTTTTCGATTATCTCGGCACCAATATTTATTGCCCGAGTCCCAATATCCCCTCCTTCAACGATATCGATAACGATGGTGATATGGACATTCTGACTTTTGATTTTGGTCCAACTATAATATTGTATAAAAATTGGAGAGCAGAAAAAAACCTCCCCAATAACGAGTGGAAATATAAATATACCGACGCCTGTTGGGGTAAATTTTACATGAGTAATACCATCACCTTAGGTTTGCATTGCCAAAGTTTAGTGTATTACCCCAATGGCGATGATTATACGCCTCCCCCACTGCACCCTGCACAGGCAGAACACCAGGGCAGCACCCTCATGACACTGGATGTGGATAGTGATGGCGATTATGAAGCGCTAGTGGGCGATATCGCATATGACTATTTGTTCTTCCTAAAAAATGGCAAACGGGAGTTTAATTACCCCAAAGACACGATGGTGGTTTACGATACCTTATACCCATCGAAGGCGCAACAGATGTCGGTTACTAGTTTTCCTGCGGCCTACTTTTTAGATGTCGATAACGACGGGAAACGCGACATCATCGTGGCTCCCAATGATCCCAGTGGAGCCAGTAAGAACAAAAACCAAATTAGCTTTTATAAAAACATAGGCACCGATCGAAAACCGATCTTTAATTTGATTCAACAAAATTTCCTACAGGAATCAACGATCGATTGGGGTGGTACCACGGCGCCCGCATTCACGGATATTGACAAGGATGGCGATGACGATTTATTCATTGCTACCCATGGCCAAGCCACCCAAACTTTTAACTCTCATGATGTGCTAGTTTATTATAAGAATACCGGCACCCCACTGAATCCAATCTTTGAATTGCAGGATACCAATTTTCTGAGTTTGTACTCCAAAAACTATAGCGGCCTGAAACCCTGTTTCGGCGATTTAAATGGCGATTTGCTAAAGGATCTTTTGCTTGGCAATGCCAATGGCGGATTAAAATATTACGTCAATACCACCGTAAATGGCATCGTCTCTTTTGTAGAGAATACGGTCGCGTTTTCCTCTTTTCAGGAAAAGAATTATACCGCTCCTTATTTAGTTGATTTTGACCACGATGGCAAGCTCGACTTGTTTTTGGGCAATTATGATGGTACGATATCCTACTTTAAAAATACAGGAACAACCACCTCCCCTGCTTTTACAAAAATGGTGGATTCGGTAGGTAAAATTTGCCTTCGAGCGATCGACGAATTTAGATATTTTTACCAAGATGGGATGAGTGTTCCGGTGGTAGCCGATTTAGATAAGGATGGCAAATTTGACTTGCTCGTAGGCGGCAAATATGGGCTGTATCTTTATCGTAATATCGAAAATAAATTAACCGACTCCCTCGTCCTTCAGGATACTGTGGTAAGTTATGCTTATGCTCAAACAGCTACCCATATTCCTACCGGTGAGTATGCGTCTCCAGCCGTTGCGCAGCTCGACAGCGATGCTGTACTCGATATTATGCTTGGAAATATCGGCGGAGGAATCACATTGTTTTCTACCTATAAATATGCAGGAAAATATGGCATCAACTTCTTCAAGAAAGAAATAAAGACGCTCGTGATTCATCCCAATCCTGCTTCATCAATAATTACCATGGAGGGATTCGAAAACGAAAGTTACGCCTTCTTTATTTCTGATGCTACAGGCAAAAGCATGCTGAGTGATGAAAAACTCTTGAACCGAAAACCAGTGCTGGATATCAGATGGCTCCAACAAGGCGTTTACTTTATAAGCATCGTGAGTAAAACCGGCGAAACTTATTATGGGAAATTTGTAAAAATTTAGCCCTACGCCCCCCCTTCAATCTGTGCTCCAAAAAACACCCAAGATGATGCCCCCTTTCGCTATTTTATTGTTTAACTTTACAGTGGCAAACCAGCAGTTTTACTTCCACCCATGACAGCAAAATATATCCTCCTTCTTGGCACCTTGCTTCTCGTATGGCAAAAAAAGGTGAGTGCACAAAACACGCGATATATATACAATCCACGTATCGATGTAAAGCAAGGTAGCGCATTGGCTAAACTCAAAAACCCCTTTGTAGGAGGCTTTGAAACACCACAGTTTTCCACCATTGACCTCGACCTGGATGGTACCAAGGATTTACTCGTTTTCGACCGAGGTACAAAAATGTATTACACTTTTTTGAACGACAAAATAATGAACATGGTGAGTTATACCTATGCTCCACAATATATCGCAAAGCTACCAGTGTGTCAGAACTTCTGCCTCACCTATGATTATAATAACGACGGAAAAATGGATTTATATGTAGAAGCCAATGGTTATATACAACAGTTCAGAAACACTAGTTTAGCTACTTTATCTTTTGCACCACCCGACACCTTTTTTGATTATAATGGAATCAATGTGTACTGTCCGAGTACCAATATCCCATCTTTCAACGATATTGATAACGATGGCGATATGGATATTCTTTCCTGGGATCCAACAGGGTTCACCATTAATTTATACAAGAACTGGCGTGAAGAAAAGAACCTGCCGAAAAATGAGTGGAAATACAAAATAGCCGATGAATGTTGGGGCAAGTTTTACCTCACTTATTCATTAAACTTAGGCTACCACTGCCCTGGAATGGCCTATTACCCGAATGGCGATGATTATACGCCACCACCCATTACAGGAAGTGAAGCGCACTCTGGAAGCACTTTGCTCACCCTCGATATGGATAGTGACGGCGATTATGAAGCGTTGTTGGGCGACATCTTCTACAACTATTTGTATTATATAAAAAACGGGAAAAATGAATACGGCTATGCTAAAGACAGCATGGTGGCCAAAGATTCATTATTCCCTTCAGTTAACCAACGCATGCAGGTAGATTATTTCCCCGCAGCTTACTTCCTCGACGTGGATAACGATGGCAAAAGAGATATTATAATGGCCCCCAACGATGCCAGCGGTGCAAGTAAAAACAAAGACCAGGTTTTTTTCTATAAGAATATTGGAACCGATAGAAAACCGGTGTTTGATTTGATACAGAAAAACTTTTTACAGGAAACAAGCATTGATATTGGAGGTAATACAGCCCCCGCATTTACCGATATTGACAATGATGGCGACGACGACCTCTTCATCGCCTCCCGTGGAGAATTTACGCGGACTTTAAATGCTAAAGATTTTATTTCCTTTTATAGAAACACCGGCACGCTTTTAAACCCGGTTTTTGAATTACAAGATACCAACTTTCTTAATTTATCGTCGAAAAATTATAGTGGACTCAAACCTTGTTTTGGCGATTTGAATGGCGATGGCAAAAAAGATTTATTACTTGGAGATGCGAATGGGAAATTGAAATATTATATCAACACCTCTGCCGGTGGCAACATCACCTTTATTGAAAACACCACGCAGTTTGCTTCCTTCTCCAGCAAAAATTATAGCGCACCTTATTTAGTCGATTATAATCGCGATGGAAAATTGGATTTGTTTTTAGGTAATTATGACGGCACCATCGTATATTATCAAAACACAGGCAGCACCAGTTCGCCGGTATTCACAAAGACCATTGATTCGGTAGGGAAAATTTGTTTGCGACTGGTCGATGAATACCGCACATTTTATGGCGATGGAATGAGTGTGCCGGTTATTGCCGACCTGGATCATGATGGAAAATATGATTTACTCACCGGAGGTAAAAATGGCTTATATCTTTATTATAATATTGAAGGAAAACTCAACGACTCCCTCACCTTAATTGATACCGTGGTTCGCTTTTCGGCCTCACAGCTGCCCCTCACTAAAGTATCCGGCCGTTATATTTCACCGGCCGTAGCTCAACTCGATAGCGATAGCGTGTATCTTGATTTGATGATTGGAAATAACGGAGGAGGGGTGGCTCTGTTTTGCACTTATGAATACAAAAACAAAGTTGATGGCCTAAGAGACCATCTTAAATTGCCCACGATACTCAGTATAAGACCCAACCCTGCTTCAACCCTTATTACCATCGAAGGCTTTGAACATGAGATGTATTCGCTACTCGTGTATGATGCTACCGGCAAATTAATGACCTGTACAAACCGGCCCTCTAGCACTAAACCCGTTATCGACATTAGCGCTTTACAACAAGGGGTTTATTTTGTGGTGTTACGCAGTGAGAATGGAACCTCCTATAATGGAAAATTTTTAAAACTGTAAATCAAATATAGGTTTAAAACAAAAGAGGTTGTACTGAAAAGCACAACCTCTTTTATTTATATAGTGACTTAATTTACTCAGCAACCACTTCAATGTTTACATTCACTGAGATGGTTTTTGTTAAATTTAATGTAGCAGTATAGCTTCCCAATTCTTTGATATCTTTATCAAAAACAATTTTTCTTCTATCTACCTCAGCACCTTCGGCAGTTTTAATAACCTGCGCTAATTGTAACGGTGTTACCGCACCAAAAATACGTCCTGTATTTCCTGCTTTGGTAGCAATGGTATATGTTTTGCCTTCAATTTTAGAAGCCAGGGCAGTGGCTTCGTTAACGATACGATCTTGTTTGTAGCTAGCCTGTTTAATGTTTTCAGCAAGCATTTTTAAATTGCCTGAAGTAGCCACAGCACCATAGCCGCGAGGGATTAAAAAATTGTTACCATAACCATTTTTTACGGTTACTACATCATCTTTATATCCAAGATTTTTCACGTCTTGCTTTAAAATAATTTTCATGATAATTTGACTTTTAAAATGTTAAGAATAAAGAATTAGTTATCGCTTTTAAAGTTATCAGCAATAAACGGTAAAACTCCAATATGACGTCCGCGTTTGATGGCTTGAGCCACTTTGCGTTGGAATTTTAAAGAGGTACCGGTTAAACGACGAGGTAAAATTTTACCTTGCTCATTTAAAAATTTCTTAAGATACTCTCCGTCTTTATAGTCGATATATTTAATCCCTGATTTTTTGAACCGGCAATATTTCTTCTTTCCTGCATTGGCATCCGTTTGCGAAAAAGGATAGATCGAATTCGAGTTATTATGGGTGTTTGGTTTAGCCATGATTTTTAGTATTTAATTAAAGATTATGCTTCTGCTTTTTTAGGTTGTTGTGACTTCAATTCACCATTGCGTCGGCGTTGATTGTAGCTTATAGAGTGCCTATCCAATACGATGCTTAAAAAGCGAAGTACTGATTCGTCACGCTTGAGCT
Organism: uncultured Bacteroidota bacterium; assembly: GCA_903897855.1. GTDB lineage: Bacteria > Bacteroidota > Bacteroidia > UKL13-3 > UKL13-3 > CAINMV01. Next base: position 127,526 of record CAIUDH010000041.1, read on the forward strand.
GAACCTCAAATTTCGATACTAAATCGGTTGGCGCCTTGTATTCAAGGACGGTGTAATAAGCTGTTCCTTTATTTTGTATTTGATACGCCATTTTGGTTAAGCCCCAGTTTTGTTGATGCACTATAGTGGCACCGCCCTTTTCTAGAAAAGCACGATATTTATTTATCGTTTCTTTTACCTGATCCTCCGTCATTACAGGTGTGAGTACTACGACGGATTCGTATTGATGTTCCATATATTAAAAATAAATTTTTTTAGGGTTGCGAAGGTAAGGAATTTACCTATAAATACCAAATAGCCAGGAATGAATCCAAGTCCGGTCGTTGAATCCGCGCTTAGCATTGCTTTGAAACCTCCTCTGAACACAAGCCATGGCTCCCGTTACCTTATGGTCACCTCATCAACAAAAATAAAGGCATCGCCTCCAAAACCTTGATGCCAAGAGGGCAATTTGCCATAATTGAAGGCTTTGACCCTGATATAATGGTAATTCTTTTCAATATCGTGCAGTTCAAACTCTTTCCTTTGAACACTCACATTGTTTTCGGGAACCTCATTGATAACCGTTCCGATTTCTTCAAAATGAACGCTATCGGTCGACCCATAAAACACCACCCGCGTAGGAAACAAAATCCAGGAACGTGAGTCCTGCAAAAAACCAACACTGATTCCATGAATGGGTAACAACTCCTTTAAATTGATCACCGCCTCAAAGTCCTGCGACTGATAACCCTGCCATCGGCCCTTTCTCCAATCAATACTTCCAGCTAATCCATCCAGAAGGGCTTCTTCTCCATCGGCAGTATATTGTTTGTTCGCCGCCCCCCTAATGAAAATAGAATAAGGGTTGGGCTTTTTATAAAACTTAGCCGTGGCCACTGCGCTTTCCGCCCCGCTATCGGCAATGAATATCGCTTTTACCACCATGCTCTCGCTAATCACTAACGTATCGCCATACTTATATTGAGATGATTTTGCCGTAGGCAAGGTGGCATCAAGGGTATAGTAGATATTTCCTCGCGTAAGCGCCTGAGCAACCCATTCATTTAAATTTTTAAGATTATTGGAACGAAGTGTGAACTTCATCTGTCCGTCAAAAACTTCTTGGTTCGATTCAATGACCGGAGCGGAAAGTTCCACCCTGGGGATCGGGCCATCTCGATCTGAGATCGATGCCATCCCGTAATAATAATTCCCATCTCCTCTCCATAAAAAGAAATTGTTCGACTTTACATAATTAATCCCCGATATAGGTTTTTTATACTTATATAAAATGCTTGTCGACTCATGGCTCGTAAATCGAACACTGTCAAAAAGCATATTGCCATATACCATTTCATTTGATGATGGATTCATGGGATAAAACCCCATCGCACTAAATACATACCAGGCACTCATCTGTCCGCAATCCTCATTGCCACAAAGTCCTTCGGGTGTTGGTTTGTACAAGGTACTACAAACTTCTTTTACGTATTTTGAAGTGGAATCAATATCGTTAAATAAATAGGGAATATGATGACTCGGTTCATTGCCATGGGCATATTGACCAATCATTCCGGTAATATCCGATTGATCGCGACCCGTTGTTTTTGAGTCGGTATTAAACAACTCCGACAACTTGTTTTTATCGTAAATTTTCCAATATTCTTGAGGCACCGCGAAGGAGTATTGCCAGGCATTGGCTTCGGTATAATGATTGTTTACTTGTTTTGGATCGAATGGCGAGAGCCAACCCCCGTTTTTACGAGGTCGCATCAATCCGGTTTGCACATCATACACGTTCTTCCAGGCCCCTGCAAGCTTCCCGAAATAAGTGGCATCTTCCTCATGGTGCGTGAGGTATGCCATTTGCGCCACACAATGCATGTCGTAACTGTATTCCAATGTTTTTGACACACTCTCACTTTCATCTTCTATCGATAAAAATCCATTCATTCTAAAACTACTCAGTCCGAAGCGTGTGCTCATCGCCTCTGTTTTTACAGCCTGATATAAGGCGTTCAGCGCTTCCGAGCCGATCGCTCCTTTTTGATACGCGTCCAGAATTACACTGACGCTATGAAACCCAATCATACAATTTGTTTCATTGCCCCATAACTCCCACATCGGTAGGCGGCCACTCTGTTCAAATTGGGCTTTGAAAGTGAGAACAAAATCGCGCGATCGTTTGATGTCGATGATATTAAGTAAAGGATGAAGGGCACGATAAGTATCCCATACAGAAAAAACTGTGTAGTAGTTAAAGCCATCGGTGGTATGAATTTGATGGTCGCGGCCCCGATAGCGTCCATCTACATCGTTCATAATATTAGGATGAATCATGCAATGATATAACGCAGTATAAAAATTTGTTTTCTCTTCCTTGGTGCCACCATAGGCTTTTATTCTGTTCAATTCCTGATTCCAAGAAACCTGAGCATCGTATTTTGTTTTCGCAAAATCCCATGATGGCAATTCCTTATCCATATTATTTTTGGCTCCTGCCTCATCGGCACTCGAGAGTGCTGTTTTAACCATGATTTTGTCGCCTGCCATCACATGATAGCCCAGGTTCAATTTTGTTTCTCCATGTTCATTGGTAGAAACAATGACCTGTTCGGCTTCTTTGTTTACTTCGAAATAAAAGTAAACAAGCTGATCTTTGGCCCAGGCTTCCGATCGGCGAAAACCAGAAAAAGTGTTTTTACTAAGCGTTTTTATCCTGCCTTCCAACAACGAATCACGATGTTTTAAGTCCAAGGTAATCCAAGCATAGCCCGACTTCATATAGGTGTATTGTTGCAGGCCCACACGAGTGGTGGCCGTTAATTCAACTTTAATCCCATTGTTCAAGAGCACTGAATAATAACCCGCATTCGAAATTTCATTTTTATGATAAAAAGTGGCGTTAGGCACGTCCTGCTCAGAAACCGAATGGCCCGACATTTTCGCGAAGGAGGGCATAAATCCAATATCTCCATAGTCGCTGCAGCCCGTGCCACTCAAATGTGTATGCGAAAAACCATAGATCACCGAATCGCTGTAATGATAACCGCTACAACCATCCCAACTGCCATCAATTCTGGTATCCGGACTTAATTGTACCATGGCAAAAGGGGTGGTGGCACCCGGAAAAGTATGCCCGTGGGCTCCCGTGCCAATCATGGGATCCACAAATTGGGTATAGTTGTTTTGAGCAGTTAAGCAAATACCGGCGAGGATAAAAACCAGAAAGATGATAAATTTTATAGCCCCTTTCAAAAAACTTGTCATCGCATCAGGAACCAATAATAAAGTGTTTATCTGTTTCATATTATTAAAATAAGAGAGCAATCAAAGCAGTTAACTCTTCGAGGTATTGCTGATCAATAACATCAAACTGCGCTAATTTTTCGGAGTCAATATCTAATACAGCAAGTACTTCATGGTTTTTGATAATAGGTACCACCATCTCCGAACGGGAAGCGCTACTGCAGGCGATATGCCCTTCGAATGTTTCTACATCATCAACCATGATCGTTTGTTTTCGGCTCCAGGCACTGCCACATACCCCTTTCCCAAAAGCAATACGAGTGCATGCCAAGGGGCCTTGAAAAGGCCCAAGCACAAGCTCATTCTCCTTAACAAAATAAAATCCAACCCACCACCAGGAAAACGTTTCTTTAAGTACCGAAGATATATTGGCCAGGTTGGCGATCAAATCGGTCTCCCCTGCCACAATTGCTTTTATTTGCGACAGGAGCTGCAAATAGCGCTCCTCTTTTGAGAGGTTACTGTCTATTGAAATTTCATGCGACATGGTAAGGCAAAGAAAAGATTTTATTGCCATTTAATAAAACATGTATCTTGCATCATGTTTTTCCACTACATGAAATTACTTTTCACTTTCCTTATTTCGTTGACTGTAGTATGTATTTACGGGCAGTCAAACAACTCTAATCACGATTTTTATACTATTGAACGTTATAATGAGAATCATTCTTCACCACAATATATCGTATTCAATTCAGGGTTGGTAACGGCAACTAATTTCCCCGAAAAAATAAAACTAGTGAAGGGCCTTGAAAATATCAGTTTGAAATTGCGAAATACAGAATCCGACCTAAAAGGCAATAAGCATTACCGCTACGTTCAAATATCCAATGGCTATGAAGTATTCGGAAGTATGTTTATCGCCCATGAACAGAACGGAAGTATCACCTCTTGCAACGGGAAAATATTTGAAACTCCCAAAAACCTCTCCGTATTACATAGTGCGGAAGAGGCCTTAAATGCAGTATTGGCTCGAAACAAAAACACCCTCTATTATTTCCAGCAACAGGATGTCAGTGCCTTCCTGCAATCCATCACAGGCAATGCTAGCTCAGTCAACCTCCCCGCCCCTTATTTAATGATTCTTCCCGCGCCTTTGAACGAAGTGTATCATACCTCCAAACTTGTTTATGTTGTCGACCTGTATGCCATTGAACCCATGTCGAGAAAAGTATATTATATAGATGCCCTTACCTTAGAGCTCTTGTTCACCGAAGACAAGATTGAAACCACCAACACCCCTGGAAAAGCAAATACCAAATATAGTGGAGTGCAAGATATTATGACCGATAGTGTACAGCAAGGCGTTTATCATTTACGTGAAAGCTCAAGAGGATTGGGACAAGGGATAGAAACATATAATATGCAGAAAGGCACTGTTTATACAACCGCTACCCACTTTATCGACGCCGACAATTATTGGAATAACTATAATACAAACTTTGATGAGGTAGGAGGCGATGCCCATTGGGGTACCGAAAAAACATACGACTTTTACAAAAATGTTTTGAAAAGAAACAGTATTGATGGCCTAGGTTTTAAGTTAACTTCTTTCGTACATTATAGTACTAACTATATAAACGCCTTTTGGAATGGCTATTTTATGACATACGGTGATGGAGGAAGTGGTTATTCACCTCTCACTTCGTTGGATGTATGCGGGCATGAAATAACGCATGGCCTGACACAAAAAACGGCCGCTCTAATTTACAGTAACGAGAGTGGTGCACTCAATGAATCGTTCAGTGATATTTTCGGAGTCGCCATTGATTTTTATACGATGCCGGCCACCGCCAACTTTCAAATTGGCGAACAGTTTAGTCCGGGAGGTAGCGCCTTTCGCGACATGAAAGATCCAAAAATATACCAAAACCCTAGCACCTATAGAGGGCAATATTGGATTAGCTCCAAGACCGATAATGCGGGAGTACATTATAATAGCGGGGTGCAAAACAAATGGTATTACCTATTATGCAAAGGCGATACCGGTACCAATGATAATGGCGCTGCCTATAAAGTCGACAGTATCGGATACCTTAAAGCAGCGCAAATTTCGTTTCAAAATCTAACTACTTTTCTAACCCCACTCTCCAACTATGATGATGCTCGTTTCTATAGTATCTTGGCGGCAAAACAACTCTTTGGCGATTGCAGTAATGAAGTAAAACAAGTCATCAATGCTTGGTATGCAGTAGGCGTGGGAGAAGCCGACTCTTCTTTAAAAGCCAGCTTCACATCATCCAGAAGCATCTCGTGCAGTATTCCATTCACCATCGATTTTTATAACCATAGCAACGATGCCAATGCATTTCAATGGGATTTCGGCGATGGGCAAACCTCTTCGCTGCCAAATCCTACCCATACTTATACCAGCTTCTCTACCTTTAATGTAAAGTTACGTGCTTATAGCTGTAATAATATTGACCGCGACTCAATCACCCTCCTTGGCTATGTAAAAACTGACTCTACACTCGGAGAATGCCAACGAAACGTCATGCCCAAAAGCAAGGTCGGCATACCACTCACAAGTTGCAGCGGCATCCTGCGCGACGATGGCGACACGGGCACTTATGGTAATCTTATTTACAGTGTTCGCAGTATTGTTCCGGCCAATTCATCGGTGCTTAAACTCACCTTCAAATCGTTCGATTTCGAAGATAATTTCGACTTTCTATACGTATATGACGGAGTTGACACCTTGGGCAAGCTTCTTGGAAAATACACCGGATCCTCTTTACCTAATGGAGGTGTCATTTTATGCCCATCGGGAGCAGCCACCCTGCGTCAAACAAGCGATTATTTGTTGAGTGGAGGTGGTTTTGAAATTGACTGGCAATGCATTTCAAAAACCACTACGGATTACAAACTTGAAACCGCCAATGATAAAATATTTGGAAGAAAGAATACCTCTTCAGCGTTAACACAAAACCAGAACATCGCCTTACAACTCAAAAGTAATGGCTCTCAATTGGGCTCGGCCACCCTATTAAAATACAAGCTAAATAATGGGGCTATTGCAAACAAAGTTGTTAACTTAGTGGCAGGCGTGGCAAATATAATTCTTGGGCCATTCGATTTATCACCGGTAGGTAGTAGTACACTCATGGCATGGGTAGAAGATGCCGCCGATGGTGTGAAAGAAAATGACACCTTGAAATTCAGTATTCGGCAAGTCGACAATCCGCCCATGGTATTGCCTTATACTGAGAATTTTGATGGTCTCGATGAGGTATGGCTGTATCAAAAAACGACTACTGTTGGAGGCAACATCAACCTTGATTACGACAACAGCTCACCCCAATGTAGGTTAAGAACCAACGCAAGTAATGTTTTTGTTTTCGGCTTACGTTCGATAACTTTCGACAAGAGTGATCGGCATTGGATTACCGATACCCTTCCACAAACAAATTTTCTGACCCTTACTTACAACATGAGTAACATCGCACTTCTACACTCGCCATTGCTTTTTCGTTTTGCTTATGTGCAACATGGCGATAAACAATACCCAAACGATGCTGTGTGGGTAAGGGGTTGTGATACCTGTGCCTGGGTTAAGTTTTTTGATTTGTTTCTCAACAAAGCAGCTGGGGGAGCAACTAAATCAACGCCACTTTATAACCTGAATTACTTTTTGGATTCGGCCAAGCAAACACTCACTTCAAGTTTCCAAATTCGCATAGGGCAGCAAGATCAGAACAGTGCGATAAATGCACAACAATATACAGGATATACTTTCGATAATATACGTTTCAGTACTTGGAACACCGGTATCAGTTCAACTCAAATACTCGATGATATTGCAATATACCCCAATCCATCCCATGGTATTTTTACCGTTGGGACGAAAAAAAAATTAGCAAGATTTGAGATCACTGATTTAAAAGGCTGCACGATTACCAATGAAACTGTACCCTCCAGCCATTATTTCGAGTTGAATTTATCGTCCTTGCAAAAAGGAATTTACATCATCCATTTCTATGATGAGAGAAATTTGGTGCACCATCAAAAACTTACCATACTGTAAAAAACGAGTTACTAGGTCGGGTATAAATCAGAGACTCTAAACTTTTGGAACAATTTTTGCTGATTTTTTTTCAATAGTATAAAACCAACAGATATATGGAAAACGTACCAGAAAAAGAAGAAAAAACAAAATTGTTCCTTTTTGAAGCTATGTTTGTAGTTGTGGTTGCAATGATAGTAGCAGGGGCATTTTATTTTGATGAGATTATGACCTTTTTCACAAAATAATTACTGTACTAAAAAACAGAATTAGCAAACCAAAATTAAACATTAAACCTGAAGTGCATGATATCGCCATCGTGCACGAGGTACTCCTTGCCTTCAATTCCCATCTTCCCTGCTTCTTTTACGGCTGCTTCACTTTTAAAAGTGATATAATCATGGTATCTAATTACTTCGGCCCTGATAAAGCCTTTTTCAAAGTCGGTATGGATAACACTCGCCGCCTGTGGCGCTTTCCATCCTTGGGTAATGGTCCAAGCCCTTACTTCTAAAACCCCTGCCGTGAAATAGGTAATCAGGTTTAACAGTTTATACGCCGATTTAATGAGTTTATTGACCCCCGGCTCGGTTAATCCCAAATCTTCCAAAAACACTTGCTTATCCTCGTACGATTCAAGCTCTGCGATATCCGATTCGATCGCTGCTGAAATAATGAGGACCTCAGCGTTCTCATCTTTTACGGCATTACGGATAATATCAACATAAGGATTGCCGTTCACCACCGATTTCTCATCTACATTACACAAATACAAAACCGGTTTAGTGGTAAGCAACTGAAAATCGGCTATCAACTTTTTCTCTTCTTCATTTTGCGGAATAACCACTCGTGCCGATTTCCCCGACTCGAGGGTTTCTTTCATGCGTAAGAGAAGCTCAAATTCTTTCTTTGCCAAAGGATCATTGCCTACCTTGGCTTGTTTCGATACCTTCACCAATCTTTTTTCGATGGTATCCAAATCTTTAAGTTGTAATTCAGTATCGATAATTTCTTTATCACGCAAAGGATTCACGTTTCCATCAACATGAATTACATTATCATCGTCGAAACACCGAATCACATGAATAATAGCATCGGTGGTGCGGATATTTCCTAAAAACTGATTCCCCAACCCTTCCCCTTTACTGGCTCCTTTTACCAAGCCGGCAATATCAACAATTTCTATGGTGGTAGGTACAATGCGCTGTGGCAATACAAACTCGGCTAGTTTGGTGAGTCGTTCATCCGGTACCGTAATCACCCCTATATTGGGTTCAATAGTACAGAAAGGGAAATTCGCTGCTTGCGCTTTAGCGTTACTTAGACAATTAAAAAGAGTCGATTTTCCTACATTAGGAAGTCCAACTATACCACATTGCAAGGCCATATTTTAATTTTGTGAATTACGTTTATTGATTGAGTATGGATTGGGTCCTATACTCATGAATGATGAATTGAATTACATTAAAGCCTTGATGTCCTCGATTATTTTTTTCGCCAAAAAATCAGAGGTTGATTGCGATTGACTTTCAGTATAGATCCGAATAATAGACTCGGTATTAGAGCGACGCAGATGCACCCACTCGTCTTCGAATTCAATTTTCAACCCGTCGATTGTGATTAAATTCTGTTTTATGTATTTCGCTTTTATGCCTTCGATAATCGAATCTAAATCAACGTTATCGTTGAGTTCAATTTTAGATTTCGACATATAATAATTAGGGTAACTCGACCGAAGTATAGAGGAGTTCTTGCCACTCTTAGCCAAATGCGACAAAAATAAAGCAATGCCCACCATGGCATCTCTACCATAATGCAACTCAGGATAAATGATTCCTCCGTTACCTTCGCCTCCTATCACGGCCTTTTGTTTTTTCATCTCTTTCACTACATTTACCTCACCTACTGCACTGGCAAAATATTTACAGCCGTTTTTCAAAGTGATATCCCGTAGCGCACGAGTACTCGAAAGATTTGATACCGTGGAGCCCTTTTTGTTCTTGAGTATATAGTCGGCAATGGCTACCAGGGTATATTCTTCACCAAAGAAATCGCCATCATCATTCACGAAACACAAGCGATCCACATCAGGATCCACTGCAATACCTAAATGTGCTTTATGAAATTTCACATCCGATGCCAGCTGCGAAAGATTTTGTGGCAAAGGCTCTGGGTTATGAGGGAAAAGCCCGCTAGGGGTACAATAGAGCTCTATCACTTCCTTTACTCCAAGAGCATATAGAAGTTCAGGTAAAGCGATTCCTCCGGTCGAATTTACACAATCGATGACCACCTTATAATTTTTAGATTTAATGGTCTCAACATCCACTAAGCCTAGCGCTAAAATTTTTTCGATATGCTTTTGAATATAACCTTCTTTCGTGGAGAGGATACCGAGTTTGTCAACAGAAGCATATAGAAACTCACTTTTCTCCGCAATTAGCTTGATGGCTTCACCATCTTTCTCTGAAACAAATTCCCCCTCCGCGTTCAATAACTTCAAGGCATTCCACTCTTTAGGGTTATGACTTGCAGTGATCACAATGCCACCGGAGGCTTTCTCATCCACTACCGCCAACTCTAAAGTAGGTGTTGTGGTTAATCCAATATCCACCACATCAACACCCATGGCCATTAAAGTAGCGATTACAAGGTGATTCACCATGGGGCCTGAAATTCTGGCATCTCTACCAACAACCACTTTGGGCTTTGCTTCGGTACTATTAGTAAGCCAAGTTGCATAAGCAGAAGAAAACTTTACGATGTCGATTGGGGTCAAATTCCCATTTACTTCACCTCCAATGGTGCCTCTTATTCCAGATATAGATGCTATTAAACTCACTTATTTTTTAATATTTTAATTTATCTTTGCGAAGATACCAATTCCTGAATACGTGAGCAAGAAAAACCAAACCTTTGATCAAAAAATCGAACAAAATCAATGGTTTTCAGTTTGGTTTAACACTCCATTCTACCACCTCTTATACAACAAGCGTAACTATACCGAGGCTGATGCATTTATTTCCAAACTTCTATTGCTGTTAAAGCCGGCGATTGGAAGTAGGGTCTTAGATTTGGCTTGCGGCAGTGGCAGGCACTCTATTACCCTCAATAGGTTTGGACTTGATGTGTTGGGTGTTGACCTAGCAGAAAACTCTATCGATGAAGCCAAACGGCACGAGAACCATCAACTTCATTTTGAAGTGCAAGATATGCGAGAAGTGAGGTACCCTGGGCGCTTCGATTATATTTTTAATTTATTTACCAGCTTCGGTTATTTCAATTCGTTGAATGATGACGAGAAAGTGCTTTTGGCTTGCTTTGACCAATTGAAACCAGATGGCATTCTGGTGCTCGACTATTTTAATATCGAGAAGATTCGCCCTACCTTGCCATCCGATGAAATAGAAATAAGAGGAGCCCAGAAGTTCATCATTCATAAAAAGCTTTACGACAATCGCATTATTAAAACCATCGAGTTAATGTCGGAGGGAGAAAAATTTCATTTTGAGGAAAGCGTCGCCGCCTACACCCTCGACGACTTGGTACAGATGCTTGGAAGATGTGGTTTTACCATTAAATATACCTTTGGCAATTACGCCTTAGAAAATGATGCGGAAAATTGCGATAGAGTGATTATTATTGCACAGAAGAATTGACTATGATAGACTATTTCATTCAACTCGACCAACAATTATTCTTATGGATACAGCAGCATTGCCATAACTCATTTTTTGATATCGTGATGCCGTGGATGAGAGAAAAAACGAACTGGGTTGCTTTGTATTTACTGATCATTATTACGCTTACGGTAAAATATCGCTGGGTTGGTTTACGCATCATTCTTGTGGCTACGACCTGTTTAATGCTAAGCGATGCCATGAGTTCGCATTTAGCCAAACCCATTTTTAAACGACTACGCCCGTGTGAAGACGCAGTTATTTCGCAACAATTTACCCCCTTAATAAAATGCAATAATAAAGGATATAGTTTTACCTCAAGCCATGCCGCGAATCATTTTGCCGTGGCCTTATCGTTAAGCCTATTCTTCTTTCCTCGCAAAAAGTGGTTGCTCTATACCGGGGTATTATGGGCAGGAATTATTTCTATCGCACAAGTTTATGTAGGTGTTCATTACCCGCTCGATATTGCGGCTGGGGCTGGTATTGGTATCTCAATAAGCATTTTAGCCCATTCGATTATTCAACGATATTTTGGAAAATATTTCATACTAAATAACCAACCCACAAATCATGGATTATAGATACGGACTGCTTTTTTTATTGCCTTTTATAGGTGGCTTGTTTGCCATGCGTATAAGCCATGTCAATAAAGATATCTTGAAACTTTTTTTAGCTTTTAGTGGCGCTTTCCTTTTTTCCATCACGCTTATCGACATTCTACCTTCTTTATATCAGGTGCATACTGAATGGAACGTAGGCCTTTTTATCTTAGCTGGTTTCTTTTTCCAAATTGTATTGGAATCGTTCACTAAAGGAATAGAACATGGCCATCTGCATCATTTGAGACATCGAAATAAATTACCCTTAACCATAGTAATCGGGTTGTGTATTCATAGTTTTATTGAAGGGATGCCTTTGAGCAATATTGGTATTCTATCGGAGGCCCAACGAAGCAACCTGATCTATGGAGTGGCATTGCATGAAGCACCTGCCGCTTTTACTTTAATCACCTTATTACGTCAAAGCAAAACTTCAACTCCAAATACCATTTCAATACTTCTATTTTATTCTGGCATGTCGTTGTTTGGCATCTATAGTAGTAACCTGCTTTCACAATTTCCGTTCTTTACTACCTCCGTTTTGCAAAATATTTTGGCCTTAGTGGTGGGTACCTTTTTACATATCTCCACTACGATCTTATTTGAGAATAGCGAGAATCATTCTTTCAGCCGATTCAAATTAATTGCAATCGGCATCGGTGTGGCGTTGGCTCTTTTTATTTAATCCACGACTCCTTTAAAGGATTCATGATTCAACATAATATCGAGAATACATTCAATGGTCTGGACCTTGCATACTTAAAGTACAATGAATGTGCACCTGCGATTGAACAAAGAAGTGACGGATCTACGTTTTTAAGATTAATAACGATACCATGATAGAGCAGCTCACATTTTATCACCTGCCCACGATTTTTTGTTAAAATCAGCCCTAAAAACTTTTTAGAACCATTCTAAATAGTATACCTTCGCACCATTTATAATAATCTACATATCAAACCCCGAATGAAAAATATACTTATCACCCTACTCGTTTTTTCTATGCTGCCTCTTTGGGGACAAAAAGTGAATACGGCAGAAGATTCGTTAGCCTACGATACCACGGTAGCTTCTATTAAAACCACGCTTGGAGGGTATGGAGATGCCTATTATCAACGCAACTTCAACCAAAAGTATTCCAAGGTAAACTTCGAACGATTTGTGTTGTTTGTGGGCCACAAATTCAATAAAAAAATATCTTTATTTAGTGAGCTAGAAGTAGAAGACGCGAAAGTTACAGCCACAGAAGAAGGGGGTGAAATTGCCCTAGAGCAATGTTATCTTAAATTTCAAAACTCGTCAAAATCATATTTTGTTGTGGGTCTTTTTATTCCTGCCATTGGTATTCTCAATGAGAATCATTTACCCGGCACCTATAACGGTAATCAACGTCCACAGGTTGAAACGAACATAATTCCATCAACTTGGCGTGAGCTAGGCATCGGTTATTATGGGAAGCTAAACCGGGCACCAATAAACTATTCTTTCGGCCTTCTGAATGGGTTAAATTCAGCACAATTTGAGCATGGTTCTGTGATAAGAAAAGGGCGCATGGAGGGCCGTAATGCAGGCGCCAATAATATTGCAGCTACCGCAGCTATGCAGTTTTATAAAAATAATTTCAGAGCTCAAATCAGTGCCTATTATGGAGGCAGTGTTGCTCTTGAACGTTCTGTTGCCGATACTTTAAAGCTACATTCAGGATTGTTGGGTACCCCCGTCATGCTTGGTGAGATTGATTTGCAACAAGAGATAAACGGAATATCGTTACGATTATTAGCCTCTTATATTTCTATTCCTAATGCCTATGCTATTAATCAGGCCTTCGACAATAATACGCCGAAGAGCGCCTACGGCGCCTATGGGGAAATCGCTTATAATATTTTTGCGTGTATGAAGAAGCCGTCTCTAAAAGAGCTGATATTCTTTATCCGATATGAAATATTAGATATGAACGCCTCCATTGCAGTCAATGGTATCATCGACAATACACTAAAACAGAAACATGTTATTTCAGGACTCAACTATCTGCCTCTTAAAAATGTAGTAATAAAAGCCGATCTGCATTTTAGCAATACAGGTGCTAGAAACCCATTACTTATAACCAATCCAACCACAAAGGGGTACCAACCAAACAACAACATTTTTAACTTAGGAATCGGATATGGTTTTTAAATAACAGCCATGCATAGAAAACAATTTTTGAAAACATCATGTTCTTTTTGCGTGCTCGCAAGTGCTGGCTTTTTCGTGAGCACCTTGCCCTCATGTGCTACAGCAATCCTTTTCAAAAACAAGGATAACAAAATCGCTGTTCCTGTTTCCTTTTTTGCAAAAAATGACTTGCAAATTATTCGTACTCGTGAGGCTGAATTTGATATTGCTCTAAGAAAAGAAAAGGACGGATCGTATACCGCATTGCTGCTCAAATGTACGCATGCCGACAACGCACTTACATCCACTGGGAATAGTTTCATTTGCACTCTTCATGGAAGCAAATTTGACATCGAAGGATTGGTAACAAAAGGCCCGGCAGTGCATACACTCCAGAAATACCACACTCAGGTTATTTCAGATCATGTAATAATTACGCTTCAATAAAAGCCGAATAAACTTTTTTTTCGCTTTAGCTTAATTTTTTCAATCTGATGGTGGAAAAAGCATTATTCTCAAGTGTCTTTTCGAACAGTTTCAAAGTTTGCTAAAACAAATATGCCAAAAGGAAAATAATGATATGAATTCGGACATAAAAGAAAGTGCAAACATTGAAAAACGAAAAGGTTTTAGGTTACATATAGTCATATCCAAACTTTTTCGCTAGCTCATTCTTTAAAATTAATTTCACCTCTTCAATATCCACCTCATGCTGAAGTTCTTGCTGTAGGCTAGTTACCGCCTTGTCGTTAAGACCACAAGGGATTATATTTTTGAAATAATCCAAATTGGTATTGATGTTAAAAGCGAAACCATGCATCGTGATCCAACGGCTACAACGCACACCGATAGCACATATTTTTCGTTCGTAACCAGTTCTTTCTTCGTCAATCCAAACCCCAGTTAATCCATGAATTCGACCTGCTTTAATGCTATAATGTTTCAAGGTGTTAATCACAGCATCCTCCAAAGAGCGCAAGTAAAGGTGTAAGTCGGTCTGAAAATATTCAAGATCAAAAATAGGATATCCAACAATTTGTCCGGGGCCATGGTAAGTAATATCACCTCCCCTATTGATGCGCACAAATTTCGCTTCTGCCACTTCCAAGGCATTGGCATCGAGCAGTAAATTTTTCTCGTCCCCGCTTTTACCTAATGTATAAACATGAGGATGTTCGCAAAATAATAATGAATTAACCGTTTGTCTCTTCTCTGCATGCTCTCTATTATACAGTTTAATGTCGGTGTTATGCTTTAACAATTGCTCTTGATAATCCCAAGTCGGCTGATACTCCATTAACCCTAAATCTTCATAAATAACCTGAGGCATCATTATTTCAATTTAGGAATTATGACCATGGTAGCACTCGACTTGGCAATAAGTAATTGAGTGTCTGCATCAATAATTTCAGCTTCACAAAAAAACATACGGCTACCTGCCTTTATAACCCATCCTTGAGCAAGTATTCGATTTCCAACTCCTGGATTGAGGAATGATATTTTTAAATCACTGGTCACCACATTTTCAAACTCCGAAACCAAGGTTGCGGCAGCGATACCACATACCACATCGGCTAAGGTAGCAATGACCCCACCATGAATAAAACCTATTTGCTGTCGAAGAAAATCCTTGAAAAATATTTCGCCTTCGACATAACCTGGAGTAATCTTGGTAACCTCGAAACCAATATGTTTCATGAAGTTTTGTTGTTTTAAAACTTCTTCTATCGCTTGCTGGTACAGGGGGTTTTTAGGCTGAAAATTCATTGTTTATGACATTGTTAATGTTACAAGATGGCTTACTCAAAGCGAAGATATCAGACCTTTTTAGCCCATACATTTTAAAAAAGTTTGGTGATGTCGTCAATTCCAGGGGCTCTCGTCACGGTATAACCTTCAGCATATTTAGCCCCTATGATACGTCCGAAATTAATGGCACGGGCTGGCAAAAAGTCCCAAAACTCTTTAGATGCGATGGGCGTCATTGGTTCTGAAGAATTGGGGTCGTAAAACTGACTCCGGTAGCATTCAATAACTTTTAATTTTTGCTCCCATTCGGAAGTGATATCCATCACTAAATCAGGAGCAATAAAATGATCTTGAATATAATGATAAACTACTTTTGGACGCCAAGGTAGTTGCGGTTTTCCCTGCTCATCAAAGGTTTCAATTTTTATCAAGCCCGACAAAAAACAAGCATCCTTTTCCAGTTGAGCCCCCCGTGCGTGGTCGATATGCCGATCGGAAACAGCATTACAAAAAACGATCTCAGGCTGATATTTGCGTATAGCCCGAATAACAATACGCTGATGTTCTTCATCATTTTTAAAAAACGCATCTTTCAAGCCAAGATTTTCACGTGCATGAAGGCCCATTAGCTTCGTGGCTTCTGCGCTCTCCAAATCGCGAATCATCGCATTTCCACGAGTCCCTAACTCACCAGAGGTAAGATCAACGACACCCACTTTATAACCTAGTTTAATATGCTTAATTAGGGTGCCACTACAGGCGAGCTCTACATCGTCGGGGTGAGCTGCAAATGCTAAAATGTCTAATTTCATAATATTATCTCATCCATCTACGTTCAACTAAATCAACAAACTCAGCAACCGTGTTGCTTTCTTTATCCCAACGTAAAGTCGCTTTTAATTCATTGATATACTTTTTGGCATACTCCGCACTTCCAACAGTGTTGAGTTGTTGAATGGCGTTCGTATAGTGGTCCATATTTCCAGAAAATAATTCGTTTACAAAGGCAAATTTCTTGTTTAAGGAAATTTCACGTGATAAATCAGCGATGGGTGTATTTAAATGCTTATTCGCCAAATTTACATCTTTATTTAAAGTGGAGAAATGATCATTCAAACTGATATCTTTCTCCGTGTTTTCGCGAAAATTTATCACCGGGGCTTCAGCGTTCGATTTATTAGATTGATCAAATGCTATATTAATTGGTCCATTATTAGAATGTAATAAATCAGAATCAGATTTTTCATTTTTATCATCCTTGCTTTCGATATTTCGCTTCATTTCTCCTTCATCGTCAGCTAAGCTAAAACTAAAACCTGAACTTTTCTTTATAGGAGCCTCCTCTTTGGCAGTCAAAGGAGTTGGTGGCACAATAACATCCTCCTCCTTCAAAAGAGCAACAGGATTCGACTTTAATGACAAAGCAGTATCATCTAAAGTCAGAATTACCTCATAACTCATTTTAAGTTTAACGTAATTTTCGAATAATATTGTAATGTTTTTCTGCATCAAATCGAGTTCTACAGAGGCGTTAGTACTATTGAAATTTTCAATCAGTGAGATTACCTGAGAAACCTTTTGCAGATTTAGTTTTAATTCATTAATAATGAGATTGCGATTCATGCGGCAAAGTTAAATAAAAAAGGCCGCTCTCAAAATGAGAACAGCCTTTTAAAATTAATTTTATAAAAACTTAAAACTTGGTTACTTTAACTTGAACACGACGATTCAATTGCATACCTGTTTCATTTCCGTTATCAGCAACAGGGTATTTCTTACCATAACCTACATATTCTAAACGGTCTTTGCTAACACCTTTGCTGATTAAATAATCATAAACGGCTTTAGCTCTAGATTCTGACAGTTTTTGATTGTATGTTTCACTATTACGGCTATCGGTATGGCCCATAATCTTAATACTCATGCTCGGATATTTTTCCAGAACACTTAGCAATTCATCCAATTCATCCATTGATCCTGGCAACAAATCACTTTTATCCGTTTTGAAGTAAATACGATTTAAATTGTAAGTTCCTCCTACTTTTTTACGTAATTCATCAACGTCAGCATTGGTTTTATCCAATTCTTTCTTTAAGTTTTGGAAGTTATCATCATCACGTTTGCGTAATTCGTTGTTCATCTTCTCCATTTTCTTCTTAGTATCTTTTAGAGTACTATCCAATTCGTCAGTTGTTTTAGTAAGCTCCTGAACAGAAGTATCTAATTTATTTACGCGTTTGGTAAGAATTTCGTTTTCTTTACCGAATTGGTAGCCCAAAATAATCTCATGTGTTTGTCCAGCCAAGGTTGATCCACTCCAGCCTTTATTCGTATGAAAATCATACGCATAACCTGCAGTGAAAACATCAAATAATTTCAAACCAGCTTGAGCAATAACTCCATATTCTGTTCTGTAAGCGGCACCAACCCAATATTTTTTCATGTAATCGTACATCACGTTTACATCTAACTGCATAGGACGTTTGCCTTTTTCTAAATCACGTTTAAATAAAATAGAAGGAGTTAGGTTATTTCTGCCATCTTTAGTTAAACCAAACTCATAACAAACGGTTGCATTGATGTTACGTGCATAAGTGAAATACGAACTAGACGATACCAAAGAATCGTTCTTGTGAAATTTAGCTTTCGTGTTAACCAAGTTAGGTATTGCAAAACCAACATTCAATTTACGCCAGTTGAAATTCGCGCCACCTACCGCATCGAAAGTAACTTTATTCATGGTGTTGAAAGTGTAAAAAGCAGGATCCGTAGGATCCGTAACAACAGCATCCGTAAAGTTGATTCCAAGTCTATTCACTCCCATTCCAAGGCCTAAACTTAGGAATGTTTCAGAGTTGAATTTTAGTTTGTAAGAATAAGCAAATTTAGCTCCTACAGTACTTGATATACCTAAAGCATCGCTATATAACATAGCACCTAAGCCAATCTTATCATTTTTTAATGCCGACTCAATCGTAAGTGCATTGGTCACAGGGTTGCCTGGAAGGGCGGTCCACTGATTTCTATGCACTAAATATAATTGAGGACGTTTTTGCATCCCTGCTAATGCCGGATTCACGATAAACTTATTGTAGTTATAGGTACTCGACAATTGAATTTGTTGAGAATAACTATGACTCATTAAACTTAGTAATGCGGCAAGTGTAAATATTAACTTTTTCATATTATGATGACTTTTTTACGAACTTGATTTTTGGGTTGATTGTTTGTTTTTATCCTTTACACTTCGGTACATTGCTGTACCGAAGTGATCAAGGTTTTTTGATTATCTGCCTCTTAATATGGTGATGTGACCTTTGTAGATTAACTCCTTACCATTGTCCTGATGAGCAGTTCTAATGATGTAATAGTAAGTGCCATCAGGCAATTCGCCACCAGTATTGTTATAAGTACCATTCCAAGGAGCGGCAGCATAATTTTTAGTAACATAAACTACATTACCCCAACGGTTGAAGATCGTAACTTCTACATCTGGATATGTTTCGATATTCTCAATCGTGAACACATCATTCTTGCCGTCACCGTTTGGAGTAATCAAGTTTGTAGGTTTTAAGTTATAGTCATCAAGCATTGTGAAGAATACCGTGTCTCTCTGTACACAACCTTTTTGATCTGTTACCGTAACTACAAAGTAGTAGGTAGACACATCATTAGGAGGAGTTAAAATTGGATTTGGTATAGAGATATTGCTGATAATGGCTTTAGGATTAGCATCTTTAGTACTCCATACATAACTAAATGTAGGGTTTGGACCTGTTACAAATGCAGTCACTTGCTTATCCCATCCTTTGCTAATAGTAACAGTCTTGTCGCTTAGTACAATAGCAGGTAGAGGATTTACTGTTAAGTATATCGAATCTACTTGAGTACATAAAAAGCTTGAAGTTACTGCTAAGTAATACCAACCTGAAGTAGCTGGTGTTTGTGTCAAGGTTTGAGCAGTACCAACTACCACACCGTTTCTTGTCCATACATAACTGTATCCAGTACCAGAAGGTCCTGTGAAAGTGAACGGCGTTCCGTTACAAGTTTGTACAGGGAAATTGCTCGGTTTGATTGTGGCATCAGGAATAGCATCAACAACAACCGATTGTTGTTTGCTGAAGGTACATCCATTGCTGTTGGTAATAGTTAAAGTTACCATGAACGTACCTACTGATTTGTAGATATACACTGGGTTAGCAACGCTAGAGAATCCTCCATCGCCAAAATCCCAATAGTATGCTGCAATAGTTCCGCTTCCGGCAGTAGAGCCAGTGCTTGTAAATTCATGAGCAGTACCTAAACATGCGTGGAACGCTTGAGCTTTGAAGTTGATAGAATTGATAGCAACGGTAGGCAAGGCGTTCACCGTAACTACTTTGCTTAAGGTATCAAAACATCCTTTATCGCTCGTTGAAGTTAACTTCACACGATAAACTCCTGCAGTGTTAAAGGCATAGATAAACTCGATGGCCGAGCTATAAGAAACAGTAGCTACAACCGTGTTTGATGAATTGATCACCTCCCACTTGTTAGAAACGATATTACCACTAGCGATAGTTGAAGTATTACTAAAGGTATCGATTGCATTTACACAAATAGTATATGCCGATACACTAAAGTTAGGAAGTGGTAAATCGTAGATCGTAACCACCTTAGAGATGGTTGAAGAACAACCATTATCCGTTAAAGTAATAGTCACAGTATAAACTCCACTCATAGCATAAGTATGGGTTAACACAGCAGTTAATGCTGAACCATCACCATAATTAACAAGAAGTGTAGCTCCTGATGATCCATTTGAACCAGTGGTATCTAATGTAATCGCATCACGTAAACATGCATTGGCAACCACAAACGTTGGTTTTGGATTTGCTTTCACCAAGATTGACTTACGAATAGAATCGATACAACCGAATCCCGAGGTTACAACAAGTTTCACTGAATAAACACCTGGTGTATATAAGAAGGTAGGATTGCTAGCGGTAGTTGTCGTATTAGCTGCATCACCGAAGCTCCATAAGTAGCTCATTGAACCACTTGCGATGGTAGAAAGATTAACAAATTTTGTTGCACTTCCTTCACAAACTGTATCAGCTTTGAAATCGGCAACCGGACGAGGCCATACCGTAACTGATTTAGTAAGTGAATCTTTACAACCAGAACCATTCGTTACAACTAGCTTAACATTGTATGTACCGGCAGTCGTAAAATTATGAGAAGAGTTTTGAGTCGTTGCTGTATTTAATACACCGGAAGCAAGATCTCCAAAGTTCCAAAGGTAAGTTGTTCCAACACCCGTGGTAGAGGCATCTGTAAAGGTCATCGTGTAACCGTAGCAAACATTGCTTGCAGTAAAGTTAACCACTGGTTTCGGATTTACAATTACAGTTTTAGAAATGGTGTTATTACAACCGTTACTGTTAGTAATCGTAAGCGTTACCGTGTATGTTCCAGGACTAGCATACGATTTAGCAGCAGGATTGGCAGCAGTACTTGTACTTCCATCTCCAAACGTCCAAGCATAGGTGCTTATCGTACCCGAACCAGCTAATGAACCTGCGCTTGTAAATGTAAAGGCTTCATAGATACAAATTTGGTTTGAAGCAGGGTTTACAACAATAGCAGCAGTAGGATTAGCAAAAATGGTTACTGTTCTTGTAGCTGAGTCGATACATCCATTCGCTGATTGTGCATACAAACGGATATTATAAGTACCTGCAGTAGCAAAAGTCTGAATTAGAGATGCATTGGCTGAAACCATGGCACCAGCAAAGTTAAACACACCAGCGTTGTCAGAAACTCTCCAACCATAAGTAAAGCTACCCGAACTAATAGTACTGGTACTGTTAAATGTGATGGTGCTACCTGCACATGCACTGTTTGAGCTTGAATTGAAATTAACCAATGGTAAAGGATGAACCGTTACCTGGTTGATTACAGTATTAGTACAACCTGCAGCAGTAGTTACGGTTAAGGTCACAGTATAATTGCCTGGGGCTGTAAATAAATGTGTAGGATTCTGAAGGGTTGAAGTATTGTTTCCAGCTGAAGCTGTATTTCCAAAATTCCAAGCCCATCCTGTAATGCTTCCTGAAGCCACTGTTGAACTAGTACTGTTGAATGTAGTATTAATACCATAACATTCGGTAGTACTTGTAAAGCTTGCCACTGGAATAGGTTGAACAGTAACAGGAGTTGTGGTGAAGGTGAACATTTGAGAGCAACCGTTGCTATTCGTTAATGTCAACTTAACAGTATAAGTACCTGCCACAGCATACGAGTTGGTAGCAATTCTGGTATTGGCAGTGTTGCCATCACCAAATTCCCATAAGTAAGCAGTTACTGAGGCTGCGTTAGCCACAGTAGCAGTGGCAACACCAGTAGCTGGGTTAATCACATAAGTTGTTCCTCCAGCGTCGCCAATAGGTGTGAATGTTACTGTGGTAGCAACACAAGGAGCTGTATTTGAAATGTTAACACCCGTTGTAACCGGTAAAGCATAAGCTGTCACATTCTTAGTGATACTATCGCTGCAACCATAAGCATTGGTTACACGAAGACGAACAGAATATTGACCTGCATTACCATAGGTACGAGTTGTAGTCGATGTAGTTGTAGTTTGAGATGCTGTAGCATCGCCCCAAACAATGGCATACGTGTTAGCTGTATTGAAGTTGTTAATATTAACAGCACTTGCACCTCCTAAACATACCGGTGAGGTAGTGTAATCGGCAGTAGTAACTTGATTTACTGTAACCGATTTAGTGGTTGAGTTAGAGCAAGAAGCTACAGCTGCACCTCCATTTACAAATGTACTGGTGGTAGCAACCAAAGTAGCACTAAAGGTACCAGCAGCAGTATAAGCATGAGTTGGGTTAGTTGCTGTTGAAGTATTAGATCCACTAGTAGGGTCTCCAAAAGTCCAAGCAAATGACGTAGTCGTTGTTACAGTACCCGTAATATTATACAAGCCTTGTTGTGCCGCACTTAGTGTAGTTCCAACGGTTGTTGTACTACTATTGAAAGTGGTTGGAGGTGTGTTGAAACATACAGTGCTATTAGTGAAATTAGCTACAGGACTAGTATTTACGAAAATACCTGAAGTGGCTGAATTCTCAGGAGAACATACCCCACTTTGAACCACCGCTCTGTAAATTGAAGATACTGAGATGTTGGTAGCTGTGTAAGTAGTTAGGGTATTGGTGATATCAGTCCAAGTAGTTCCATCGTTTGTCGACTGTTGCCATTTAACAACTGATCCAGTTTGGCCTGATAAACTAAGCGTGGTTGAATTAGCAGAAGAAGGGCAGATAATTGCACCTGCAGAAAGTGCTCCTCCAACAGTTGTAGGATTCACCGTTACTGAAGTGTTTGACGATATCGATGCACAAGGACTGGTGATTACCGTTAAGTAATAAGTAGTAACACCTACTGGTGGAGTCACCGCGAAGAAAGTAGTAAATGTACCACTGCTTGAGATGGTTGTTGTACCAATAATGTTTGTTCCTCCTGCTGATGTTCCAACGGCATAAGTAGTCACATTTCCAACCACGTTTCCAACATTAATTGTTAATGTAGTATTACTTCCTAAGCAAATAGTGCTAGGAGAAAGTGTAATTAGAGCTGTAGGTACCGGACGAACTGTAACAGAGAAAGTAGAATCTAAAGTTGCACAAGGTGCAGATGATACACTATAAGTGTAAGTAGTAACTCCATTTGGATTTACATACGTAGATGGTACTGTAAGTGGAGAAGCAGGTGCGGTAGTATTAGTAGCGTAAACAACGGATCCAGCGGATGGATAATCAGAAGTGATTTTGTAGGTAGTTAAACCTGCAGTGGTGTTGGCAGTAGAGAAGCTCAACACAGTACTTGTGCTAGCACAAATAATAGGCGTTGAATTAAACGAAGGAATCGTTGGCTTCTGAATTACTGTTATTGTTACGGCAGAAGAATTTGCACTTACGCACACCCCATTTTGAACTACGGCTCTGTACATGGTAGTAACAGTAATCGCAGTATAGGTTAGTGAGGTAGTCGTGTTTGCTACTGTTGACCAAGTGGTTCCACCGTTTATTGAAGATTCCCAGTTAATCACTAAGCCTGTATTACCAGCCAAGGTAAGCGTTCCTGTAGCAGGTGAACAAAGTGTTGCACTTGAGCTTACAGTTCCTCCTACTGAGGCAGGGTTTACAATGATTGCTTCTGTATCTATTACAGCAGAACAAGGTGCTGAAGTAACCGTGTAAGTATAAATGGTAGTTCCTGTTGGATTTACGTTCGTGGCATCAACCGTTAATGGACTGCTTGGCGCAGTTGTGTTCGATGCATAAACCTCTGATCCAGTAGTTGGATAATTCGAAGTTACTTTATAAGTAGTTAATCCTGCAGTTCCTCCAGTGCTTGAAAGATTCAATACCGTGCTTGTGGTTGAACAAATTGTTCTAGCAGAGTTAAATACTACTGAAGCGGTAGGCACAGCAATCACAGTGATGGTTACTGCTGATGAATTTGCACTTACGCACACCCCATTTTGAACTACGGCTCTGTACATGGTAGTGGTAGTGATAGCGCTATAGGTAAGAGATGTTGTTGTGTTTGCTACTGTTGACCATGTTGTTCCACCATCAGTTGATAGTTCCCAACGAATCACCAAACCTGTATTACCAGCCAAGGTAAGCGTTCCTGATGCAGGTGAACACTGTGTTGCACTTGTGCTCACAGTTCCTCCTACTGAGGCAGGGTTTACAATAATGGTTTCTGTATCTGAAACTGCAGAACAAGGTGCTGAGGTAACAGTGTAAGTATAAATGGTAGTTCCTGTAGGATTAACATTCGTAGCATCAACCGTTAATGGACTGCTTGGCGCTGTTGTATTGGTAGCGTAAACCTCTGATCCAGCGGTAGGATAATTTGA
The DNA here is from genome assembly GCA_903897855.1 of uncultured Bacteroidota bacterium. Lineage (GTDB taxonomy): Bacteria > Bacteroidota > Bacteroidia > UKL13-3 > UKL13-3 > CAINMV01. Next base: position 151,928 of record CAIUDH010000041.1, read on the forward strand.
AGTTACTTTATAGGTAGTTAAGCCTGCAGTTCCACCAGTACTTGAAAGATTCAATACAGTACTTGTAGTTGAACAAATAGTTCTAGCAGAGTTAAATACTACTGAAGCGGTAGGCACAGCTATCACGGTGATAGTCACTGCTGATGAGTTTGCACTTACGCACACCCCATTTTGAACTACAGCTCTGTACATGGTAGTGGCTGTGATGGCACTGTATGTTAGTGAGCTAGTTGTGTTTGCTACTGTTGACCATGTTGTTCCACCATCAGTTGATAGTTCCCAACGAATCACAGCACCGGTATTACCAGCTAACGTAAGTGTTCCAGTTGCAGGTGAACACTGTGTTGCACTTGTGCTCACAGTTCCTCCTACTGAGGCAGGGTTTACAATAATAGCTTCTGTATCAATTACCGCAGAACAAGGTGCTGAGGTTACAGTGTAAGTATATATTGTAGTTCCTGTTGGATTAACATTCGTAGCGTCAACCGTTAATGGACTGCTTGGCGCTGTTGTATTGGTAGCGTAAACCTCCGATCCAGCGGTTGGATAATTTGAAGTTACTTTATAGGTAGTTAATCCTGCTGTTCCACCAGTACTTGCAAGGTTCAATACAGTACTTGTAGTTGAACAAATAGTTCTAGCAGAGTTAAATACTACTGAAGCGGTAGGCACGGCAATCACAGTGATAGTCACTGATGATGAATTTGCACTTGCACACACCCCATTTTGAACTACAGCTCTGTACATGGTAGTAGCAGTGATGGCGCTATAAGTAAGAGATGTTGTTGTGTTTGCTATTGTTGACCAAGTGGCTCCAGCGTTAATTGAAGATTCCCAGTTAATTACTAAACCGGTATTTCCAGCTAAGGTAAGAGTTCCAGTAGCAGGTGAACACTGTGTTGCACTTGAACTTACAGTTCCTCCTACTGAGGCAGGGTTTACTGTTATTGCTTCTGTATCTGAAACAACTGCACAAGGTGCTGAGGTAACAGTATAGGTATATAACGTAGTTCCGTTAGGATTTACATTCGTAGCATCAACCGTTAATGGGCTGCTCGGCGCTGCGGTATTTGAAGCATAAACCTCCGATCCAGCGGTTGGATAATTTGAAGTTACTTTATAGGTAGTTAATCCAGCTGTTCCACCAGTACTTGCAAGGTTCAATACGGTACTTGAAGTTGAACAAATAGTTCTGCTTGAATTAAATACGACTGAAGCGGTAGGCACGGCAATCACGGTGATGGTCACCGCTGATGAATTTGCACTTGCACACACCCCATTTTGAACCACCGCTCTGTAGCTGGTAGTCGCAGTAATCGCACTGTAGGTAAGTGAGGTAGAAGTGTTAGCTACTGTTGACCAGGTAGCTCCTCCGTCAGTCGACAGTTCCCAACGAATCACAGCACCGGTGTTACCAGCTAAAGTAACCGTTCCTGTTGCAGGTGAACACTGTGTTGCACTTGAACTTACAGTTCCTCCTACTGAGGCAGGATTTACTGTTATTGCTTCTGTATCAGAAACAACAGCGCAAGGTGCTGAGGTTACAGTGTAAGTATATATTGTAGTTCCGTTAGGATTTACATTGGTAGCATCAACCGTTAATGGACTGCTTGGCGCTGCGGTATTCGAAGCGTACACCTCCGATCCAGCGGTTGGATAATTTGAAGTTACTTTATAGGTAGTTAAGCCTGCAGTTCCACCAGTACTTGAAAGATTCAATACAGTACTTGAAGTTGAACAAATAGTTCTGCTTGAGTTAAATACTACTGAAGCTGTAGGCACGGCTATCACGGTGATAGTCACTGCTGATGAATTTGCACTTGCACACACCCCATTTTGAACCACCGCTCTGTAGCTTGTAGTAGCTGTGATGGCACTATAAGTAAGCGAAGTTGTTGTGTTTGCTACCGTCGACCAGGTAGATCCACCGTCAGTTGATAGTTCCCAGTTAAGCACTAAGCCTGTATTACCAGCCAAGGTAACAGTTCCTGAAGCAGGTGAACACTGTGTTGCACTTGAGCTTACAGTTCCTCCTACTGAGGCAGGGTTTACTGTTATTGCTTCTGTATCAATTACAGCAGAACAAGGTGCTGAAGTAACAGTATAAGTATATAGTGTAGTTCCGTTAGGATTTACATTCGTCGCGTCAACTGTTAATGGACTGCTTGGTGCTGTTGTATTTGAAGCGTATACCTCTGATCCAGCTGATGGATAATTCGAAGTTACTTTATAGGTAGTTAATCCAGCTGTTCCACCAGTACTTGTAAGATTCAATACAGTACTTGTAGTCGAACAAATAGTTCTGCTTGAATTAAATGCCACTGACGCGGTAGGCACAGCAATTACGGTGATCGTCACTGCTGATGAATTTGCACTTGCACACACCCCATTTTGAACCACCGCTCTGTACATGGTAGTAGCCGTGATGGCACTATAGGTAAGAGAAGTTGTTGTGTTTGCTACTGTTGACCAAGTGGCTCCAGCGTTTATTGATGATTCCCAGTTAAGCACTAAGCCTGTATTACCAGTCAAAGTAACAGTTCC
>CAIUDH010000042.1 GCA_903897855.1 uncultured Bacteroidota bacterium
CTGCAGCAAGAGGGCAGAGTAATAAAATCAAAATTACCCGATAATACATGACACAAAAATAGTGAATTCGCAGGCTAATACAGCTGCTGGGGATCGATTAATATTTAAGGAGGCCCGTTCCTGCTTTATCCACCAATACATTAATTGGTTTGCAAAAATGCAAAAGGAAAGGAATCCCCATTCCTAATACAATGCCACCGATGACATCGGTGGGATAATGTTTCCCAAGATACATGCGGGAGTAGGCTACGGAGCAAGCCCAGGCAAAAGCGGGCACGGTTACATACCATTTGTTATAGTAGAGCGCCATACTTGTTGCGGTGCAGAAGGCAACGGTAGTATGACCCGAAGGAAATGAGTAGGTTTTAGAAGGCTTATCAAATTGAAGCTGATTGGGATAGGCGTTGTAGGGGCGCGGTCGCTTGCTGATAATCTTAATAGAATAACTAAAAAGGCTTGCCGTACCTAATGAAACAGCCGAATAGAAACTTTCTCTTACCACTGGATTGTTTTTTTTTATTTTCCCTACAGCAAAACTTAATACTGGATAGGCGAAAGGGACTATATACGCACTGTTGCTTGCTAAATTAAAAAGTGTTGTAGCCGACGAAGTTCGATTCGAATTTACCTTACGTAATAAATCAATATCCCAATTCTGTGAATTCGCTACCAAGAAAAAAGAAAGAAAAAAGAATAACAAGGTGGTTTTATACATGATACTTATTCGGCGGGTGTTTCAGGGGTCTGGTTTGGGTTTAAAACTTTTTCTTCGCGATGCTTTTTTCGTCCGAAGATTTTATTCCTTAACGTGATAAATAATCCACCTAAGGCCAAAAGAATAATTTTTAGAAATTTAAGAAGGAATATTCCAACCTTAGCGAGAATCCCTGTTTTAGCTAAAACGCCACCTGCAATGAGTCCACCAATTCCATATTCTGCAATTTTATCGATCTTGCTGTCGAATTCAGCATACTGGCTTCCGGCATTAAAATTTGTGCTATTCAAAATTTTATTGATGTCGTTATTTACTTCAGGTAATTTGCTCATGGATGAAATAATATTCAACATGAGATAACCCTTCCTTCCCAAAACCCGAACGTTGTAATTTAAGGTATGCAGGCTATCGCCACCAAATTCATACTCCATAGCCCAATGTAGTTTTTTATTTTCTGAGTCATAAAAAGGGGTCTGTGCCCAATTAATAAGCTTTTCAGAACTGTATCCCATCTTCACACGTTCTATACTGACTTCGTCGGCCTCTTTCTTTAATTTTTCCAAGAGCTCATCATATTTTGTATCTTTCGCATCATCATCTTTTACATGGCCATCATCACTATAGGTATATTCAACCAACCATCGTAATTCGGCCATAAGATTTGGAGTGTCGGAGAGTAAAACGCCTAAACAACCAGTATTGGGTGGATTGAGATAAATATCTTCGAGTAAGGAACGCCCCTCTTTTGGATCCAGAAACAAACAGCCTTCAGGCACCTTGATAGTGGCCAGATTATCGCCAATAACAACAGTTCCTTGCCTGTAATTGAAATTTTTTAATAGGCTGTCCTGATGCAGATATCTCGAAACAAGCTCCGTTAGAGCCGTCGTATCGTTGTCTTGCGCCACACAAGAAGGACCTACAATTAATAGAAGACTTAGGAAGGAAATGAATTTTTTCATGAATCAGCTAATTATGGTGTGTGCAAGTTAAAAAAAGAAACGTAAAATAAAGTTATTTTTGCCAAAGCACATGAATAAGCTTAGAATATATTTCCCCTCACTCAACGGCGTACGCGCCTTGGCTGTATTCATGGTTATGGTACATCATATAGAGATGGTAAAGAGTGACATGGGCCTCAGTAAGTATGCTCTGCCCGGTGATTTTGGAAGCTTGGGGGTGACTTTGTTTTTTGTGCTCAGTGGTTTTTTAATCACCTACTTACTCTTTGCAGAGCAGCAAGAAACGCAAACGATTAATATTAAAAATTTTTATATTAGACGTATCCTTCGGATTTGGCCAATGTATTATCTCATAGTCATTATTTCTTTCTTTTTCTTTTCTCAGTATCTTTATCCGGAAGGCTTAGCACAGTTGCAGAAACATTATTGGGTTAAACTTGTTTTGAATCTATTTTTACTGGCCAATGTGTCGCATGCTTGTGTAGGAAAAATACCTTTGGGAAGTAATTTGTGGAGTGTTGGCACCGAGGAGCAGTTTTATTTAATATGGCCTTGGCTTGTAAAAAAGTTTAAGAAGGTATGGCTACCCTTTTTGCTCGGCAGTATCTTGATTTTGGGCATCGTCAGGGTAATCCTATCTCAATGGGTTTATGAAGGTGAGTTGCAAGGGATAAAAAAAATATTTTTTTTCGTGATGCAGTTTCTGAATCTGTTTCGCATTGATTGCATGGCGGTCGGCGCACTTGGTGCCTGGATCTTGTTTTTTAAGAAGGACAAGTATTTGAAGGTGTTATTCAACCAATGGGTTCAGGCTCTGGTATGGCTTTGGTGCATCTTTTCACTCTACCAAGGGATCACCTATTTTAATACGCTGAATCATCTTGTTTATGCTTTACTTTTTTCTATTATCATCATAAATTTAGCAGGCAATAAACATACGATACTAAGTTTAGAATTTAAGGTTTTAGATTTCCTAGGTAAGATTTCATACGGACTATATCTGTATCATTTTATAGCGGTAGTGGTAATACTAAAATGGCTGACAAAACAGATTCACTTTGAGAATTCCGGTTCACAAAATATCATTCTCTATCTTTCGGTGTTTAGCTTTTCCATCGTAATCAGTTTTGTTTCTTACCGATTTTTCGAATTGCCGATACTAAAGCTAAAGGATAAATTTACAAGTATAATAACTGGAGATGCCGTGAAGTAAAGGCTCGGATGCCTTATCAGGCTTAGGTCGATAACACCTCGACGAGCCTCAATAACTCATCATTGATTTGAGGCTCCTGCTTGTTGGCCATCGTTAACGGGGTATATACGATTTTATCGTTTATGACCCCTACCATATAGTTTAACTTACCTTCCATAAGTGCGACTACACTTGCATAGCCGAGCCTACTGGCAAGCAGGCGGTCGTTGCAGGTAGGCGAGCCACCGCGTTGCATATGGCCAAGTACAGAGATTCTGGTTTCAATATGATTAAATTTCGCTTTCACCTTTTCGGCTACAGCCATAGCTCCGCCTTCATCATCGCCTTCCGCTACTACAATTATGTGACATAATTTTTGGCGATTATAACCACTCTCAATTTTTGAGATGAGTTGATCGATATAGGTATGTGTTTCAGGAATAAGTACAGCCTCTGCCCCTACACTAATACCACTCGACAAGGCTATAAAACCAGCATCTCTACCCATCACCTCCACAAAAAACATTCGGTCGTGGGCATCGGCAGTATCCCGAATTTTATCGATTGCTTGTATCACCGTATTGATGGCGGTATCATAACCTATCGTGAAATCGGTACCTGCCAAATCCTTGTCGATGGTGCCAGGTATCCCGATGCTCGGAATTTTATGTTCATCATAAAAAACTTGGGCTCCCCTAAACGTACCATCACCGCCGATAAGTACAAGGCCTTCGATGCCAAATTTGCTTAGGTTATCGAAGGCCGTTTTCCTTCCTTCAGCAGTCATAAACATCTCACTTCTGCTGGTTTTCAAGATCGTTCCACCCCGTTGAATAATATTCGCCACATCTTTCGATTCGAGCTTAAATATTTTATTGTCAATCATGCCTTGGTAGCCATGTAATATCCCATAACATTCAATATTATTGTAGGCCGCAGTACGCACCACGGCTCTAATACAAGCATTCATTCCAGGTGCATCACCACCAGAGGTCATTACTCCAATTTTCTTTATTTTATTTACAGTCATAATGAGGCGCAAATTAAATCAATCGGTTCATAATTAAACTATTATTTTTGTTACTTAATGTAGATAAAATATACCATGAAGCAATCTAATATCATCGGGGTTCTATTCTTATTTTTAATCACAATTTCATCGGCGGCGACGGAAATACGAATCGACCCGGCTTTTTGGTGGACAGGAATGAAGAATCCGGCCTTGCAACTATGTATTTATTCGGAGGGTATTTCAAACTACACCCCAACAATCAATCATGCGGGTGTGAGTATATTGAAAATAAATAAAGTAGAGAATGCAAATTACCTATTTGTCGACTTGAAAATATCGGCTGGCACGCTTCCAGGGAAGTTCAAAATTATATTTAAAGGGCGCGGTAATGAGTTGCCCAAAAGCTATACTTACGAATTAAAAGCACGTAACAAGCAAGATGGCATCACTCGAATCCAAGGCGTTACAAGCAAAGATTTTATTTATCTGCTGATGCCCGATCGTTTCAGTAATGGCGATACTGCCAATGATATTGTACTTGGCACAACAGATGAAACGGTCGACCGAAGAAACCTTAAGTCACGTCATGGTGGCGACATACGAGGAGTGATGAATCATCTTGATTATATCAAGAGCATGGGTGTTACTGCAGTATGGATGACTCCCGTAACAGAAAACAATCAGCCTTTTGAAAGTTATCATGGGTATGCTATTACCGATTATTATAAAATTGATCCACGGCATGGTAATAACGAACTCTTTTTGAACTACGTTAATAGCGCCCATAGCAAAGGGCTCAAAGTGGTGCAGGATGTGGTTTATAATCATATCGGCAGTGAGCATTGGTTTTATAAAGATAAGCCGACCAGAGACTGGGTGCATCAGTTCGACAAATTTACGCGTAGCACCTATAAAGACATGGCATTATTTGACCCGCATGCCAGCGATAGCGACCGGAATGTTTTGAGCTATGGATGGTTCGATAAGCATATGCCCGATTTGAACCAGCGTAATATTTATTTAGCCACTTATCTCATTCAGAATACATTATGGTGGATAGAATATGCCGGTATCGACGGATTACGGATAGATACTTGGGTTTACCCCGACTTAGACTTTGAAAACAGTTTAGTAAAAGCAGTACTTTTAGAGTATCCTCAACTTGGAATTTATGGAGAGACCTGGGTTCAAGGAATCGCCAATCAAAGTTTTTTCGTGGAGAACAATTATGTGAATGTGCCGTTTAAGTCGATGCTTCCGGGAGTAACCGATTTTCAGTTGTATTATGCCACACAAGATGCCCTCAATACCGATTTCGGATGGGAGAGTGGCACTACTCGATGGTACCGTATGTTAGCAAACGATTTCGTTTACAAAGATCCATCACGCAATGTTTTGTTTCTGGATAATCATGATTTGAGTCGTTTTTATAGTGTTATTAAGGAGGACGATAACAAATGGAAGATGGGAATCACCTTTTTGCTCACTTCAAGAGGGATACCAAGCATGTATACCGGTACCGAATATTTATCGCATAACTTCGCTTCTTTGAGCGCTATTGAGGTACGTCAGGATTTTCCTGGTGGATTTCCCAACGATGCGATCAATAAATTCACCAAAGAAGGTAGGAGTGAACATGAAAATGAGGCCTTTAACTATTTAAGTGCATTGGCAAATTATCGAAAAACATCAAGTGCCCTCACTACCGGGAAGCTGATGCAGTATGCTCCTCAGGAAGGAGAGTACGTTTATTTTAGATATGACACCAAGCAAACGGTAATGATTGTAATGAACCCCACCAAGAAGGAAATCAAACTCAATCTGAACCGATATTATGAACGAATAAAAAGTAAAAAATATCGAAGTGGTGTGGATATTGTGACGGGTGCCATTGAGTTTTTTGACAACGAAGAGATGGTTTTAAAGCCCATGAGTGTAGAGGCTTTAGTACTGAGCGAAAGAGGATTAGAGTGAGTTTAATGCTCGAGCAGATATTTATGTCGTGAATCAAATTGCATTAAGCCTTTACTTTCTAGTAAAAGAACATAATTTTGCATCACGGTATTGGCTGAATTTATCAGTGTTATTTCAAGTTTCTTTCTTGCTATTTTCAGATCAATTATTTCGAGAGCCGTACTTTGGGCCATCACATTTTCGTTCTCCAGAAGTCTCGTCACAATGCTTTTGGTGTATATGGCTTCGAAAGCTTTATATTGTTGAATCGAATTCTCAAGTCTAGATTCTTGGACTGAAATGCTTTTGCTTTGAATCACTTGTGCAGTTTGCCAATTGAGTAAAGCGTCGTATTGCTCTAGGTTGGCATTATTACGATTTAAATTATTATTGCCTGCCAACGGTACTGAAATGCCTACCCTGAAAGTAAGGGTATTCTCAGGTTTAAATTTTTTCAAAATATCAGTGGTGTAAACGGGGCGGTTATATCCTAGCTGAAAAGAGTTAAAGACATTTGTGTTCTGCACATTTTCAAGTTTAAAATTAGATTTAGCGAATTGATATTGTGCTTCTTTATATCGAAGTGAAGGATGTACAATAATGCTATCCTGCTTAAGTGTTGAGGCATTGTAAAGTGCTTTTTTAATAGAAATAAGGTCTGAGAAATTTACAGTATAGTTCTGAGAGGAATTAAAAAACAGTCGAAGTTGTGCCTGATAAGCACTAGCATCATTTTCTTCTTGCTGAAGTAATGAATACAGCTGTATTAAGTCACGGTCCACTTCGAGTGCGTCGCTTATTTTTACGCTGCCCCCCTCATTTAGTATTTGTTGCATGAGCTCATTTTTCTTCACTAATAAGCCTTGTAGTTCCATTGTGGTTTTTACTGATTCGGAATTATAATATAAATTTACAAGTAAAAGATAACGTTCTTGGAGTGCTTTCAGAAAAAGCATTTCCATCTCTGTGGTATAAAGTTTTGTTTGTACAGGCTTAATGGCTTTCTGAAGTTTCATTTCCTTCCATTTGTTCGTGGTGAGGTTTATGGAATAGTAATCCTCATTTCGCAAACTTCCATCCAAGGTGTCGGGGGTGTTATTGCCATTGAAGCCCAACCTGAATTCGATTTTCTTGATGGCTGGCAACTTATAGTTTAAAGTGTTGGAAAATCTGGCCATTTCATTTTCCCATTTTACTTTTTCATCCGTGAAGGCGGTAGCCAGAACATTTTCTACACTCACCCCTTGTGCCCATGCAGGAGCGGAGCAGAGGATGAACAAGAAATTTAAAAAAGTAAAATATTTTCGCATTGGGGTAAAGCCATCATTAAATCCGGATCAGTATTTTTTCGCCGATATAGAAATCGTTTTTCGTCTCTAATTTGATATAAACTTCACGGCCCCAGACACGAATTTCAACGAATTTTCTAAGCCGCAGGGGTAATTCCACTAAGTTATTTCCATTTCCTATAATTACTCCTTTTGAAGTTATATCGGGGCGGGCAGCAGATACAAGAATTACAGTATCACCCAGCTTAAACGACGTGGCAATACTCTCATGGATAAAACCAGTAACACGGTTTGGAGAAGAGCTGTTTATCTTGAGTAACTCTTTGTACTGAGGTACGATATCATTAGGAAGCACAAAAACACTTTCTATGATGCCATCACAAGGGGCAAGCACATTCATTTTATATTGTTCTTGTTGGTAATAATTCACCTCGTTTTTAAACTGTTGTAATTTGGCATCGTGTGTATTGTCGTTACTCCACCGTTGCGTTTCATAGGAGGTTAACTGTTCGGTAGTATGAAGATTGAGTTGTTTTAATGATTCAACAAGTGCAGCAAGTTCAAGCTGTTTAATAGTAGCGTTCTGATTTTCGTGCTTCTCTCCAATTGATTGGAGTAAATTTTTTTGCATCTCAATTTCTTTTTCTAGTATTCTTATCTGCGATTGTAATTCATGGATGCGTTCCGTCTGATTTATTTTAAAAAGAGCGATCTCTTTATCCAGGATCTGATTTTTAGAATTACGTTCAACATCTATCACGTTCATCGAAGCCATCCGGTCGGTCATGTTCTTGTCAATTTCGTCTCGATGTAAAATCAGCAGGGTATCTCCTTTTTTAACTCTGTCGCCGGGTTGAACGAGACGTTGTGTAACGACAGTGGCATATTCCACATTCATTGAGTAACTCTCCGTGAAAGCAATTCCAAAGATGGTTCTGTTTCCTTGAGTGGTGAGGTTGTTCACAATCAAGAGGCAGAGCAAAAATGCTACGAACCAAAATACATAGAGTAGATTTATTCTTTTCATTAGTCGTTGGAGGTGAACTCAGTATTTTGTTTGTTGAACTTCCGTATCATAATTCCGCCAAGTTCGAGGGTGGTAATCAGTTTTTTAGTATCGCCATCATCTTTTAGAATCACAACATATTCGTATTCTAAAAATGGGATATTATCTTTTGTCACGTCGTTGCGAATGCTTTCATTATTAAATTTTCTACAATAGTGATCTAACGTTTCTTCCACAAATTTTTCTTTCTCCGGCAGTTTATCAAAACGCAGACGGAGTTCCCATATTAAATGATTGCCTAAATAAAAAGGGGTAAAGCTTAATATAATAGCCACTAAACCAAAACCAGAAATGCCAATGATGGCAATGAGGAAAACGTACGACCCACAAGCGATGCCGGTACTTATGGCTGCAAACATGAAAATAATATCGCGTGGGTCGCGAAAATTAGTACGGAAGTTGAGGATGGTTAAGGCGCCTAGGATACCTAAACCAGAAGCAATACTATTATTGGTAGCCTGAATTACGGTGGCGGCTATAATGGAACTTAAAATTAAGGCCTGAACAAAATTAGGGGTCTTAATGGTATTGGGCGTCGTCTTGGTATAAATTACTGCAATGGCTACCCCGAGGATAAAAGACAGTAGAAAGGTAAAGAAAACCATCTCTACTGTAGGGTTTTCTATTTTAGAGTACAGGGATAAAAAATCTTCCATAATTATGAATTGGCAATTAACGTAACTTTAGCGTAATTTACAATTAACAAATAAAACTTTGCGGAATTAGAAAATGGATGAAAAAGCCAAAGAAACACATTCATGATTTCTATATTAACCCTAATAATTGCGTAAATTTGCAATCTTTTTAAATAGCAAAAAATGAGCAACCAATGATCATCACACCGAAAGAAGAATTAGAAGAGATAGATGAAAATACGCCCTCACCTGATACCTACGAGATTCATAAAATTATTGTAGACAAGGGCCAGGAGAGCATTCGTATAGATAAATTCTTGACCAGCAAGCTGGCCAACATTAGCCGCACACGTATCTATCACGCTGCCAAAATGGGAATGGTGAAAGTGAATGAGGTGCCTGTGGAGGTGAATTATAAAGTGAAGCCCTGCGATGTGATTACCGTGTTTTATTCGCGACCGCCTATAAACACTGAACTTATTGCGGAAGATATTCCACTCAATATTGCCTATGAAGATGATGACGTATTATTGGTGAATAAGGCTGCAGGAATGACGGTTCACCCTGGTGTTGCGACGCATTCGGGCACTTTGGTGAATGCCTTGGCGTTTCGTTATGCCGACCTGCCTAATATTGCCAACGGTGAAGGCAGGCCGGGCCTCGTGCACCGTATCGACAAATACACTACGGGCTTACTCGTGATTGCCAAAAATGAACGCGCGATGGCCTCTTTGCAAAAGCAGTTCTTTTATCATACCATTCAACGTAAATACTGGGCCTTGGTATGGGGCGACTTTACAGAGAATGAAGGCACCATCAATGCCAATATAGGGCGAAATCCTTCCGATCCCGTTACCATGATTGCGATGGAAGATGAAGCATTTGGAAAAACAGCGATAACACATTATAAAGTGATAGAACGTTTTCATTATGTGACTTTGATAGAATGCCAACTCGAAACAGGACGCACTCACCAAATACGGGCACACATGCGATACGCAGGCCATCCTCTCTTTAATGATGAAACCTATGGAGGAGCATCGGTTTTGAAGGGTACCACTTTTAGCAAGTACAAACAGTTTGTAGATAATTGCTTTTCCATATGTTCACGACAAGCCTTGCATGCAAAGTCATTGGGTTTTAAACATCCTACTAGCGGTGAGGATGTTTATTTTGAAAGTGAGTTGCCCGAAGATATGCGACTTGTTATTGAAAAATGGCGTAAGTATGTAAACGCAACAGTAGATGGAGCACTCTTAGGAAACTAGCCTAATGATGAATTAAAAAATAATATGGAAGATGTAATTATTAATAAAGTTGCACAAAGCAACCTCATCTCTTTGAATCTGGAAGATTTATTTGATAAGCATGAGTGCAGCTCTTTCGATATGCTTCAATGCCTTTTTCAAGGCTTGATTTTACGTGAAAAAGACTTTCGTGCGTTTATTGCCGAATTTGATTGGGAACAATTCCGTGATAAAAATGTTTCCATTTTCTGCAGTGTCGATGCTATTGTACCTACCTGGGCCTATATGCTATTAGCGAATAAATTACAGCCCGTAGCCCATTTCGTGTATTTTGGTACGCAAGCCGAAATGGAAAATGCGATGCTGATTAACGCGCTGAATAAAATTAATGTTACTGATTATGCCGACCAACGAGTGGTGATCAAAGGTTGTGGTGAAATATCGATACCTACCTCAGCTTATGTGGAGGTAACACGAATACTTACCCCGCATGTAAAAAGTATCATGTACGGCGAACCTTGCAGCACAGTGCCGATATATAAGAAGAAATAACGTCGCTATTGTCGGCTTTAAGAAATGAAAACGCTTACCAAAATTAGCCTTTGCTTGCTTTTACTTAGGACTAGCACCATACTATCTCAGTCTTATTGTATTAAATTACATTTCGATACGCTGATTCTCCCTCCTGTACCCGACTATAGCAATGCAGCTTCTTGGGCAGCCTTACCTAATAAAAAAGATTATGCCGACAGCACTCCTGCCGGATTAACTGACAATCAGGCCAATGCTTTGGCCGATGTTTTTTATATATATCCCACCACTTACACCGATAAGCCGAGAGATAAATATCTTTGGAATGCCGATATTGGTAATAAGAAATTAAAGAAAAAAACAGATGAAACAAGTATTCTCTATCAGGCTAGCTTGTTTAATGGTTCATGCAAAGTTTATGCGCCCTATTACCGACAGGCACATTATAGCGCATTTTTAACCGAATCGAAACTCGATAAAAAAAGGGCACTCGAGCTCGCCTACAACGATGTGAAGGCCGCATTTGAATATTACTTAAAGCATTATAATAATGGTCGCCCCATTGTAATAGCTTCTCATAGTCAAGGCACGGTGCATGCCGTGCGCCTCTTGCAAGAGTTTTTTCTGAATCAACCACTTCAAAATAAACTAATCGTAGCTTATCTGGTAGGCATGCCGGTGAATGTTGATTCGCTTCCTACCCTTTCTCCCTGTAGAGATTCTTTGCAAATCAATTGTTTTACTTGCTGGAACACCTTTAGGAAAAACTATATTCCAAAGTACTATGCTTATGGTTTAGTGAATGCCGTTTGTACCAACCCTATAAGCTGGACATTGGATGATGCCTATGTTGCAGCAACAAATAGTAAGGGCGCCGTTGTTCCACCATACTCCACAGTGCGTCCTAAACTCTGCGATGCCCAAGTACATCAAGGATTGTTATGGATTACCAAGCCGAAGTTTCCTGGCAGTTTCACCATTCGTACTCCAATATACCATGCCGGCGATTATAATTTGTTTTACATGGATGTAAGAACAAATCTAGATTTGCGAATTAGAACCTATTTCAAAATCCAATGAAATCGTCTTTAAAATTTACTTTACTTTTGCAAAACTTAGTTTAGCTTAAATTTAGGAGTCATACCTCCGCATTTTGTTTTCATTTTGAATATTTAAAATTTAATACCACCACCTCATGAATCCTGTGTATGTAGTCGATATTTTACGCACCCCCGTTGCGAAATTCAGCGGAGCTTTAAGTTCCGTGAGGCCTGACGATTTAGCGGCCTTGGTGATCAAAAAGATATTAGAGAGAAACCCCGCCATCGAGGTGAATGAGATTGAGGACGTGGTTTTCGGTGCTGCCAACCAAGCCGGAGAAGACAATCGAAATGTGGCTCGAATGGCACTCCTGCTGGCGGGTTTGCCTCAGAGTATTGGGGGGGTAACCGTAAACCGATTATGCGCCTCAGGGTTGCAAAGTATCATGGATGCTTCGCGTGCGATTCGTTGTGGTGATGGACATATTTATATCGCGGGAGGAGTGGAAAGCATGACTCGAGCTCCTTTTGTCATGGCAAAAAACGATCACCCTTTTGGACGAATTGCGGATGTTCATGATACCACTATCGGATGGCGTTTTACCAACCCCAAAATGATTCACTTGGGCCATACCAATACGATGGGAGAAACGGCAGAGCACGTAGCGCAGAAATGGAATATCAGCCGGTCGGCTCAAGATGAGTTTGCCGCATTTTCGCAAGAAAAATATTTCGCTGCAGAAGCACAAAACAAATTCAGGAATGAGCGGATCGCTGTTGAAATTCATTCCAAAAAAGAAACAATACTTTTTGATACTGATGAGCAGCCTCGGGCTTCTAGTGTGGAAGTCTTGTCAAAACTAAAACCGGCTTTTGTGGCCGATGGAACTGTGACTGCAGGCAATAGTAGTGGCATTAACGATGGAGCAGCATGCATGATATTATGTGATGAAGAAACAGTTAGAAAATATAATTTAAGTCCACTAGCCAAAATTAAAAGTGTGGCCATTGCTGGTGTGGAGCCCAAATATATGGGAATCGGACCGGTGTATGCCGCAAAAAAAGCATTACAACGTGCAGGATTAAAGGTGTCCGATTTAGATTTAATTGAGTTGAATGAGGCCTTTGCTTCTCAAAGTATCGCCTGCATTAATGAGTTGGGTTTAGACGTGAAAAAGGTAAATGTAAACGGAGGATCCATTGCCATCGGGCATCCTTTAGGAGCGAGTGGCTCACGAATCAGCGCGACGCTCTTGCACGAGATGAAAAAGCGTGGCAGCAAGTACGGTTTGGCTACAATGTGTATTGGGGTGGGGCAAGGGGCTGCTATAATTTATGAGGGAATTCAATAGGGATTTCTACGTCGTCGTAAAAACTATTTTAGGAAGCTCTTAAAATTTGTATTAGCTTCGTACTTAGTTAACGGCTTGCCGTTCTAATAAAAACTTTTATGTTTAAAGACTTATATCATACGGTATTCCCGAAGGTATGTTATGGCTGTTCTACCGATCTGGCCAAGACCGAAACGTGGCTCTGTTCCACTTGTAAAACCAATCTTCCGATTACACATTTTCATCAATTGAGTACCAATCCGATCACTCAAATTTTTGCCGGCCGCATTCCTCTGATTCAGGCTTCTTCCTTTTTTTATTTTGTAAAAGAGAGTGCGGTGCAGCATTTGCTGCATGCTTTAAAATACAATAACACTCCGAAATTAGGCACGGCCATTGGCGAATGGTATGGAGAAGAACTAACACGTGATGGGGCTTTTGAAACTATTGATTCCATTGTGCCGATTCCACTGCATTATGCTAAGCAACAGCAACGAGGATATAATCAAAGTACCATGTTTGCGATGGGGTTGGCCCATTTACTGCACAAGCCTTTAGACGACAAATCGGTATTACGCAATATAGCGACCTCTACTCAAACCAAAAAAAACAGGGCCGAGCGCTGGGAAAATGTAGCCGATGTTTTTAGTCTTCAGGCTCCTGAAATGTTTCGTGGCAAGCATACACTTTTGGTTGATGATGTTATCACCACCGGCGCTACACTTGAGGCTTGTGCGAATAAGATTTTACAGGTTGAGGGTGCAAGTGTGAGTATTGCCACCATCGCCTTTGCTAAATTATAATTTTTGTCCAGAGTTTGAAAGTTACTTGGTAAAGGGGGCATTCCATCTAAAGAGCCACTAACGATCAAACCTTCGAATCGAGGAAGCAGGAAGGTGAAGAGAGAAAAGGAGTCGGCGTATAAACCTTCTACTACATGCTCGAGAAACAATAAATTTGTCTTTCTTTGTAGCACCTTTTTGAGATTAAAAGCACAGCATGAAAGATTTTAAAAAATATTATATAATCAGGGCTACCCCTGGCGAAGTTTACATCGCCCTTACCAACCCTTTCACAATAAGTCTTTGGACCAATGAGGAGGCGGTGATGAGCACCCAGCCGGGAAGCGAATTTTCGATGTTGGGAGGAGCTATCGTTGGGAAAAATATGGAGTTTATTGAGAATAAGAAAATGGTTCAACAGTGGTATTTTGGGGATGAAGAAACGCCTTCCATCGTCACCATTAAACTCCATGATCATAAAGAAGGTACCTCAGTAGAATTAAATCATACCAATATTCCCGATGAAGCTTTTGAGGAAATTACTTCAGGGTGGGATGAGGTTTATTTCGGTAACCTCGAAGAATATTTTTAACTTACTCTTTTTGCCACTGATGGCGCTCTGACATTCACGCTTTCAAATTGATGAATGGGCTCACTGTAATTTTTTAAAAACGTGCTCATGAAGCAAGCTTGCCTTTTTGTTGTAAATTTGAAGCATTTTTAAATTCTCCTGGTTGAGGGAGTCCTTGAAATTAGGAAAGCCATTAATTTATTTCATTATGATGTATATCGAACAAATATATACTGGATGCCTCGCACAGGCCTCTTACTACATTGAAAGCAACGGAGAGGCGGCGGTCATTGATCCAATTCGCGACTATGAATCGTATCTTAGCCTAGCCGAAGAGCGACACGCAAAACTCAAATACGTGTTCGAAACTCATTTTCATGCTGACTTTGTAAGTGGTCATGTCGATTTGGCAAGAGTTGCGGGGATACCGATTGTTTATGGGCCAGAAACAGAATCAGCTATTCCTGCTTATATTGCTAAAGATGGTGAAGAGTTTAGCATCGGGGCATTAAAAATGCTTGCGCTGCATACGCCAGGACATACCCCTGAAAGCACTAGCTTTTTACTTCGGGATGAAAGTGGGAAAGACCATGCAATTTTTAGCGGAGATACTCTATTTGTTGGCGATGTAGGCCGGCCTGATCTATTTGACGGAAAATTTTCCCGTGAAGAAATGTGTGCCCGTTTATATCATTCACTCAATACAAAGATAAAAACTTTGGCCGACGACGTAATCGTATATCCCGCTCATGGTGCCGGAAGCAGCTGTGGCAAAAACCTAGGACCGGAGCAACAAAGCACCATCGGTATTCAAAAAGCGACCAATTACGCCTTGAAGGAGATGACTGTTGAAGCGTTTACAAAAGAGGTAACTGACGGAATTACGGCTCCGCCGATGTATTTTGCCAAAAATGCCCAACTTAATAAAACGGGCTATGCAGCGTTTGAGACCATTCTACAAAATGGAATGAAAGCCTTATCAATAGAGGATTTTGAAAAGGAGATTAAAAAGGGGGTGGTGGTCATCGATAGCCGCAAAGCGGGCGACTTTGAACTCGGATTTATTCCACAATCCATAAATATAGGGCTCACCGGACAGTATGCTATTTGGGCAGCCACACTCATCGATTTGAAACAACCTATAGCTTTGGTTTGTGAGCCCGGCACAGAGAAGGAATCGGTTACACGATTAACACGCACTGGATTTGATGCCATTGTTGGCTTTCTTGATGGTGGTTTCGAAAACTGGAAAAGCAGCGGTAAATCCATTGATATGGTGGTGAGTATTGAGCCTGATGAACTCTTGATAGATGCAAAATTTGAGAATGACATTCAAATTATCGATGTGCGTAAGCCCAGCGAATGGGAGAGTGGACATTTATCTCAAGCTCAAAATATACCACTTCAGGATCTTGAAGCAAAAATACCTACATTAACTAGGGATAAGCCGTTTTATATTCATTGTGCTGGGGGCTACCGCAGCATGGTGGCCTCAAGTATTTTCAAAAAACATGGCTTCACTAATATCCGAAATGTATATGGGGGCTATGCGAAAATTAAAGAGGCTGAAAAAGAGCTGTCAGAATAATCCTAGCGGTATCAATATTATCAATTAAGCATTCAATTATTAAGTTCATTTGGTTACCATAGGCAATTTACAACTCCCCGATTTTCCACTCTTACTCGCACCCATGGAGGATGTGAGCGACCCTCCCTTTCGTATTCTGTGCAAAGAGATGGGAGCCGATTTAATGTATACTGAATTTATTAGTAGCGATGGATTAATACGCGACATTGATGGCTGTTTAAAGAAACTTGATATTTTTGATTATGAACGTCCGATTGGCATCCAGATTTTTGGTGGCGACGATGAAAGCATGAGTAAAGCGGCTGAAATTGCGGCTGCTGCCAACCCCGATTTAGTTGATATAAACTATGGATGCCCTGTAAAAAAAATTGCATGCAAGGGGGCTGGGGCAGGTATTCTACGCGATTTGCCCAAAATGATTAAAATAACTTCGGAGGTGGTAAAGTCGACTCGATTGCCGGTAACAGTTAAAACAAGGCTCGGTTGGGATGAGCAATCAAAAAATGTGGTTGAAGTAGCCGAGCGTTTACAAGATGTTGGAATTATGGCCATTACCATTCATGGTAGAACCCGCTCTCAAATGTATAAAGGGAGTGCCGATTGGGCTCTCATCGCCAAAATCAAAGAAAACCCTCGTATGAACATTCCCGTTTTTGGTAACGGCGATATCGACAGCCCGCAGAAGGCCGTCGAATATAAGAACAGGTATGGCGTTGATGGTGTGATGATTGGCCGTGCATGTATCGGAAACCCCTGGTTTTTTCGTGAAGCGAAACATTACATCAAGACAGGTGAAATATTACCACCACCGACTTTTGAAGAACGAATTGAAATTTGCAAGAGGCATGTCGCTTTTTCCGTTCAATGGAAAGGTGAAATGCTGGGCTTACTTGAAATGCGTCAACACTATACCAATTATTTCAGGGGTTATGAAGGCATTAAACACTATCGTAATAGTTTAGTAAAAACCATTCATCTTCAAGAGGTAAATAGCTTGCTCGACGAAATGAACTTGAGGTTTAGTGAAATTACCCTGTAAAATCAGTAACGTACTTCATGCACTTATCTGCTTTTGGCGAGAATAAGAGGTGGCCCCAATTTAAATTTGCTGGTTACGGGGCTTCTTTTTAGAAAAAATGTTCTAATATTGCTCGAATAATTTGCGACTCATCTATGCTTTATCGCCTCATCGGACTTTTACAACGAATTACCTTTCGCATTTTTTTCAAGCATATCCATCTTGCCAATTTAAATTATATACCCTTTAACAAGCCCGTTGTCATTGCCTGTAATCACCCAGGGGCGTTTATGGATCCTGGATTTATTGGCAGTATGTTGCGCAAACCCATCTATTACACCGCCAGGGGCGACGTCTTTGCCAACCCGGTGGCCAGCTTTTTTCTACACGCCCTGCATATAAAACCGGTATTTCGTTTAGAAGAGGGTTTTGGAAATTTATCGAAAAATTACGAAACAATAAATGCACTCGCTGATGTTCTAAAGAAGAACGGGATTGTACTTATTTTTAGCGAAGGAATGAGTGCCTTAGACCGTCGATTACGCCCGTTGCGTAAAGGAACAGCGCGTATTTTTCTTCAAATTGCTCTCGAAAACGACCTGGATATTGAACTCTATGCCTCCGGGATCACGTATACCCACAAAAAAAACTTCCGCCAATCGGTGATGTACTCTGTGTCGAAGCCCTTATTTCTTAAGGATTACTTAACCGATTTTATCTCACATCAGCAGCGTGGCTACCACACCTTTTCCAAAGAATTAGCACGGAGAATTTCCGAAAACTTTGTCGTGGTGAAATACCCTGAGTGTGACGAAATAGTGGACCAGCATATAAATTACTATTGTAGCACCGAGAACCTTCCGCAGATTCCAATGATAGTTCAAAATCGGCGAAAACTCGATGCGCTTCAATCATTAAGTTCACAAATAAATAACTTATTCAGAAATGAGCCCAACCGCTTTGAAAAACTTAAAGCTGAAACCTCTCAGTACGAAAGTATGCTTGACCAATACAAAATCACCGATTATGGTTTGGTAAACAAGCTTTTGAATCCATTCCAAATATTATTATTGATTTTCGCCTTTCCCTTTTCCTTATTGGGCTTCTATTTCTGGGGTATCCCATATATCATCGCCAAGAAAATTGCTGATAAAACGGTCACCCGAATTGATTTTTATGACTCTGTGGCTATGAATTCCCTTGCATTTATCTATGCCATTATCATGGTGTTTAACAATATAATCCTTGCTTTATGGATGGGTTGGTGGAGTTTATTAATTTGGGTGTTCGCCCCTGTTTTGGGCGAATTTGCATTTTGGACCTATGATGCTATAGTTCATCTTTGGCGGGTTGTTAAGGCTCAAAACTGCCCTGTTCAGAAAGAACTTCTCGACCTAAGGCGAAAAATCGCCAATTTCCATGCCGAAACAGCTTCGTAAACCCTCTGCCACTAAGCAGTGCAAGGTTGTAACCTTTACGAGGCTAAATCGTAACAATAATAACAACAAAATTGACTATCTTCGCCAACTTTTATGAGGAACAGAATCACTGTACTTTTTGTTCTGCCTTTGCTTTTGCTTCTTGCATCGTGTAGCGAGTATCCTAAGATACTTAAGAATAATGACGTGAAGCAAAAATTAGAATGGGCAGAAAAGCTCTATAAAAAAGGAGATTTTACCCGGGCACAACCTCTTTACGAGCAGCTGGCTGTAAACTATCGAGGAACGGCACTGGCCGAAAACATGCATTATTATAATGCCTACTGCTTTTATGGGATGAAGGATTATGAGATGGCGACTTACCTGTTTAAGCGCTTTTGTAATGATTTCAGAAAGAGTAAGCAGGCCGAAGAGTGTAATTATATGTTTTGTTATACCGAGTATATGAGTAGTTTACCTACCTATTTGGATCAAACGGACACAAAAGCCTGTATGGACGACATCACGACTTTTATAGGCCTATACCCTGATAGTAAGTACATACCCTATTGCAATCAGTTGACGGATAGACTTCGGGAGAAACTGGAATTGAAAGCGTATAATACCGCTTACTTGTTTTATAAAACAGAAGAATATAAGGCGGCGGCAATATGTTTTACTAATTTGTTAAAGGAGTTTCCCGAGAGCATGCATAAAGAAGAATCGGAGTTTTATATTGTGAAGAGCCATTACCTATATGCGAAAAATAGCTTAGACGTGAAGAAAAAGGAGCGATTTGGATTGATGATGAAGCTATATGATGAGTATCGTCCTGATTTCGGTGCTGATTTTGCGAAAGAAGCGAGTAAAATGAATGAGGAGGCTAGAAGGCAAATTGAAAGAGTAAATGAAGTAAAGTAAATACAAATAATTTTTTAATCACATACTTAACCCCAAAAAATGACACCAAGCAAAACCATATCAACCATAACACGCGACATGCGTAAGTTGGAAGAGCCAACAGGAAATATTTACGAATCTATTTCAATTATTTCTAAGCGGGCGAGTCACCTTTCAGAGAAGCTCAAAGAAGAGATGACCGATGAGTTATCGCATTTCGAACATAATGACGGCCTCGAGGAAATGAGTGAAAACAGAGAGCAAATTGAGATGGCTATTAAGTATGAGCGTATGACTAAACCCCATGTGATTGCTACAGAGGAGTTTTTGAACGGGAAAATCTTCTTCAAAAATCCCTCCAAAAAATAATAAACACTTCGGTTTTTAAATTTACAAGCCACGAATTACCTTTGTTAAGTAATATCGTGGCTTTTTTATATTAATCTTAATCCGAAGAACACGGATTCTTAAATTTAGGTGAAATTATGCTAAACGGGAAGAAAATTGTATTGGGAGTCACCGGAAGTATTGCCGCGTATAAGTCGGCATTACTAGTACGATTACTCGTAAAACAAGGCGCAGAAGTAAGAGTGGTGATGACCGAGAGTGCAGCACAATTTATCACGCCACTTACCTTGTCGGTACTTAGTAAGAATACTGTTTACACCTCGTATCAAGCAGAGAATAGCACTTGGAATAATCATGTCGAGCTTGGGTTATGGGGCGACCTGATGCTTATAGCACCAGCCACTGCCAACACGATATCAAAAATGGCTTATGGCCTATGTGATAACTTTTTGATGGCATGTTATCTTTCTGCAAAATGTCCCGTAGTTTTTGCTCCAGCCATGGATAGAGATATGTTTCTGCACCCATCCACGCAGAAAAACATAGCCACCCTAGAAAAATATTCGAATCATCTCATCGCCCCTGAAGATGGAGCATTAGCGAGTGGTTTGGAAGGTCCTGGACGTATGGCCGAACCAGAACATATTATTAAGTTTATCAACGATTTTTTTTTGCCCAACCAAAGCAAACTAAAGAACAAAACAATTTTAATTAATGCCGGTCCTACACAGGAGGCCATCGACCCGGTACGTTATTTGAGTAACCACTCCACAGGGAAAATGGGATATGCCCTTGCCGAAGTTGCCGCCCAACGGGGTGCAAAGGTCATCTTAGTATCAGGGCCTACACATTTGACAACAAACAATTCAAATATAGAGGTAATTCCGGTTGTTTCGGCCAACGAAATGGCCAATGCCTGTTTTAATCATTTTGAAAAAGCTGACATCTCGATTCTCAGTGCTGCGGTGGCCGATTATGCTCCTTTAGAGGTGTCATCACAGAAAATAAAAAAACAAGAAAGTCCACTCACGATTGAACTGAAAAAAAATATTGATATTGCAAGTGAGTTAGGCAAACGAAAAAAGAAGAACCAGCTATTGATTGGTTTTGCTCTAGAAACAGAACAAGAATTGACAAACGCGAAAATTAAGATTCAGCAAAAGAACCTTGACTTTATCGTCTTAAATTCACTTAACGATGGGGGTGCGGGTTTTGGAACCGACACCAATAAAATTACAATACTTCAACATGATGGCAGGCAAAAAGTGTTTGAACTAAAGAGTAAATTAGCCGTTGCACATGATATTTTAAACGAAATAGAACTATTATTACCATGATAAAAAAGGCGTTTTTTTGGGTCTTGTTTTTAGGTACAGGGATACTGAAATCTCAAGATTTTAATTGTAGAGTGCAAGTTGTTGACCCCAATAATGACGCTTCTTATAAACAACTTTTTGGGGCATTACAAGTGTCGGTGCTCGAGTTTTATAATAATCGCAAATGGAGTACAGACAACCTACGTCCCAATGAGAAAATAGAAATTAATATCACCATTAATATTGACCAGAAATTAAGTATTGATCAGTTTCAGGCCACATTTGCAGTGCAGGCGGTACGTCCGGTTTTTAACACCAACTATACCACCCCTTTATTAAATTATTTTGATAAAGAATTCACCTTTCGTTATGCCGAATTGCAAAGCATGGATTTTGATGAAAATCAATATAACAGCCTCACTTCATTCTTAGGGTTCTATGCCAATATGGTGCTCGGCCTTGAATATGACTCGTTCGGCGAAAATGCAGGGAGTTCTTATTTCGGCAAAGCGCAAAATATCGTAAATATAGCACAAAGTGCCTCAGAGAGTGGTTGGAAACAGGTCATGGGTTCGCGCAGTAGGAACCGCTATAATTTAATTTCCGACTTCACCAATTCAAGGTTTAAATTGCTCCACGATAACAGCTATAAATACCACCGTCAGGGGTTGGATATCATGAGTAAGGATGCGGCTGCAGGAAGGAGTGTAATCACAGAGGTGATCACCTCATTTCATGCTCTGGCAAAACAAAATCCAAATACCTTCGCGATAAAAATATTTTTTGATGCTAAAGTAAATGAGATTATCGAAATTTATAAAAAATCGGACAATAGCGAAAAAATGAAAATAGTAGAAATGTTGAAACAGATAGACATCACCAATGCTATGAAGTACGATACCATCTTAAATAAATAAGCGCGTTGCAGCTACTGCATACCATCCTCGTTACGCCTCCCGTCAAATTGCAACGGGTCGATGTTTTCCTCTCTACTAAACTGCGAAAATTTTCTAGGAATAAAATTCAGAACCTAATTCACAAAAAGGCAATTCTTGTGAATTCTAAATCGATTGATGCCGATTACAAGGTGCAATTTAATGATGTGATTGAAGTTTTCTCACCCTATAAAGAATTCAATGAAAATATAACACCTGAAAATATTCCACTTCATATTGTTTTTGAAGACTCCGACATCATTGTGGTGAACAAACCCCAAGGAATGCCTGTTCATAAGGGATTAGGGAATTATAAGGGGACTCTTTTAAACGCACTTGCGTATCATTTTTTGTCTGAAACAAACAAGGTCAATATTGAGGCTGGTTCTGTTCATCGACTCGATAGTGGCACCTCTGGATTACTTGTTTTCGCAAAGAATAAAAATGCCCAAAACAATCTCGAGCACCAACTCAAATGTAATAAGATGAATCGAACGTATGAAGCTTTGGTATGGGGCATCATAAATCAGGAGGAAGGAACGGTGGATGTACCGGTGGGAAGAAGTAAAACGAATTCCATGCTCATTCAGGCTTTTCCTTTGCGAGAGGAGGGAAAGGAGGCGGTGACAAACTATAAAGTATTGCAACGATTTAAGTTTGCGACCTTAGTTCAATGTACCTTGCAAACTGGCAGAACGCATCAGATTAGAATTCATATGCAACATCTTGGGCATGCCATTATTGGGGATCAACGGTATTCTAGTAATTTTACCTTCAGAGAGGTAAGGGAAGTGTTAGAAACTGAAAGGGTAGCATATCAGTTGCTTCATGCTCGATATTTAGAATTTGAGCATCCGCTCACAAAGATGATGTGTCGTTTTGAGGCGCCCCGAAATGATGTCTTTCAAGGGGTCTTAAGCAGACTTGCAGAATTTGCTTTGTAACTCAATAGCGTTATCATTTCATTGTCTTTTAGAACAAGGAATCAATAATTTCGAGAGCCATTTTTGCGGTCTTGTTTTTGATATCGAGCAAAGGGTTAACTTCGGTGAGTTCGAAGCAACATAAGCGCTCGTCCTTCAATAAGAGCTGTAATAATTTTTTTGCCTCCAATTCGCTCAACCCACTGTCAACAGGAGTGCCAGTGCCGGGAACCAAACTCTTATCTAAGCTGTCGATGTCAAAACTCACATACAAATAATCGCAATGTGCCAGATGTTTTTTTGCTTCATCAGCAACTTCTTTGATACTCATACTACGAAAATCGATCGGGTCAATCACTTTAATATTGTCTCGTTCTATCAACTCATCTTCTTCTATTTCCGTATCACGTAAGCCTATAAAAACAACATCTTCAGGTAAAATTTTAGGTTCAATTTCACGACTTCCAAGATATTTAAGTTTGTTCCAAAACTGAGCTTCTCGCTTACTTATTCGATATTCCTTGCTACCGTCATAGGCCATACTTGCCGCCAAAGGCATGCCATGCATATTGCCACTCGGGGAGGTATAAGGTGAATGCAAATCGGCATGAGCATCAACCCAAATTACGCCGATGCGCGCATCATGATAGAAATTCTTGATGCCTGCAATAGTTCCAATGGCGTTGCTATGATCGCCCGAAATTATCAAGGGGAATTTCTTGTCGCGCAAACATTTTTCAGTGGCTTCAGCAATGAGTTTGCATTGGATATAAATTTTGTCAATATACTTGGCTTGCCGGTGTGGCGATGGCTTCAGTAATTCGGAGTTAAAATCTTTTACCGCAACGATCTGCTTCTGTTTGTTTTTTTCAACACTGTAAAAAAAAGTGTTGTCTTTGGTAATGTCGGCCATTTTAATGGCATCGATACCCAAACTGGCGCCGCGAAGACGTCCACCTAGCTCGCTCCGTACTTCAAGTATTCTAATATTTGTCATACTATGCGAAAATATGCATTTTAATAGGAAACTCCTATTTTTATGCCATATTCATCAAAAAAACACCTAAAAACCGCAAAAAACATTAGAAAACAGCATTCCTTTTATTTTCAAAGAAAATCATTTTTTCCATTTTGAATTCTCCTTTTGTGGAGAATGAAACGTCCAATTTGATTTGTTGACACGTGGAAAACTACCCCAAGAGCAGGTTTGATTTATTTGTATATTTGGATTTTTAACCTGAATTCGACTGTTTTAAAATGAAAAGATATTTACTTTTAACCTTTCTATTCTTAACCGGACTTGTTGGTGCTCAACAAATTTCTTTTCAGCAAAATTATGCGAAAGGAGAAAACGCCTATATCACGACTTTTAAGGAATTGCAGTCGCTCGATATTGTTTTAACGTACACGCTAATTAAACTCGACATTAGTCATACGCTGCCCCATAGCCTTGAACTCCACCTCATGAAAGTGGATAAAAACGGAACTGAAATTTGGGATCATATTATTAGAACAGATACCACAAGATTTGCGGCTGATCGGTTTTGTACTCAAAGTATCGAAGAAGGAGCAGATGGTTCACTGGCTTTAGACATTACCTATCCTTATGGGGAGAAGTACCTATTAATTTTTGATGCTGCGGGTAACCAAAAGAGGGAAACGTATCTGCATAATTCGTTTGGCGATTATAATATTTATTCCCAACTAATGAAACAGCGAGGCAAGAATATTGCACTCGCCGACGGAAGTGTTTTGTCGGTAGGGGCCTCATTCACCACGACGAACCCTAAGGCCACCATCACCACGGTTGCTCCTGGGGGAGGGCTTTCGTTCGACTATGGGTATTTTCGAGGTTATTTTAATGATGCGTATTATCTAAATTATGAACATCTTTACACCATCGGCGTGGAACAAACCGACACGAATGAAACACTCGTATTAAGTGATCTTCGAAGTGATGGTGGAGTGAATTACCATATAAAAAAGGCTCATCATCGTAACGAGAAAATTTTAGCAACGACCTTGTATTTCAATAATCGAAATATAAGGGTGGCAGAAAGTATCTCCCAAAAAGACACCGCCTTTCATGTTACTATTTATGATTATACACTCTCAGGGATGCTCCTCTCATCAACCACCTATAAGGTAAATTGTGGAGTGATGTCGCTAAGTTTAAATACCCTAGAAAACACGTGGTTACTCGGCAATAAATGCAAGTCAGATGAAAGCCAAACCATTGAGAAGATGGATTTGTATGCACACTTCGCATTCAGCTTTTCGGATAGTTTCGATAGTGTTCGTATGTTAAAAAAATTACATGATGGAAATTATCTTTTTTGTTTTAGTAAAGGATCAGGAATACATCTTTGGAAGCTCAATGCGAAAGGCACCCTTCAAACGGGCCCTGCTGCCGAAGGCTTCTTTGCACCCAACCCCGCGATAGATAAGGTAACTTTTATTGGATCAAAAGAAACGTTTAATCATGCTGTGAATGTTAAATTATTCGACATGACTGGGAACACTTTGCGCCTTTGCAATTTCGAATCATGGGAGCCGATAACGCTTAGTTTAAGTGGTTTACGCGAAGGTATTTACGTTTATACAATACTTACTTCGGATGGAGTAGAGCTCAGAGGGAAAATCGTAGTTTATCAAAAGGGTTAGTGTCTCACCACTTGATCACTTAGGGTTTGTCAGCGAAGAAAGGGATTACATCATTTCAATTCCTAAATTATACATGTTTTTGATGTTTAACTTTGATCATAGAAGTTAAATTTGCGTCACAAACAATCTTATCTAATATGAAATATCTTTTTTTTTCCATCGCATTTTTAATTGTTAGTAATATCTATTGCCAAACTTGTAATGATGGTTATTATCCGTTTAAAAGTGGGACTTCCTGGGAGCTTACGAGCTATAATGCCAATAATAAACTTACCGATAAATCGGCCCAAATTATAAATTCTGTTTTGAAGAGCACCAATGGCTTTAAGGCCAACATCTCAGCTACTGGCACCGATGCGAAAGGGAAAGAAACCTTCAATACAAACTATGATATCGAATGTATTAATAATCTATTCAGGGTGGATATGAAAAATATGTTCAGGCCCGAACAGCTCAATGCCTACAAAGACAACAAGGATATGACTATAGAGTTTGGAGGAGATAATTTGGAAACCCCCAAAAATTTAAGAGTCGGCGACTCCCTTAAAACATCCTCAGTAACGATGACCGTTAAAAACAAAGGCGATGTGATGGTAACGATGATCATGGAAGTTTACGACCGTTACGTGCAAGCAAAAGAAGAGCTTACTGTGCCTGCTGGCACCTATTCATGTTATAAAATTTCATACAAAACAAGGGTCACCAGCAGCTACGCTGGGATTCCGATGAAGAGTAGTTTCGAAACCACCCAATGGCTCTCTAAAGGCGTAGGGATGGTGAAAATGGAAAATTACAATAAAGGCAAAGTGTCGAGCTATACCTTGCTTAGCAAATTTAGCAACTAGAATTGTTTTTATTTTACGAGTTCTAAATCCATTCCACACTCGGTACACTGTCCTTTACTCTGGCTAGTTACGGAGGAGTGCATTGGGCATTGGTAAACTTGTTTTTGAGTGCTGTCGATGATCGGAGAATTTTCCTTCTTGGGCGTCACTGGGTGATTATTACAGGCAAGTAACAGGGTCACCGATAAAAATAAAAATGAATACTTCATCATACAATTGTGTTTAATACTATTATTGAATTTTAAATTTTAATCCTAAATAAACTACCCTGCCATTTACTGGCCCCCAGGTAATGGAGCTGTCAAAATACGAACTAAATGGTTGATTGGCAGAAATAATTAAGAGCTGCTGGGTGTAGTTGGTGATATTCTCTATACCAAGATAGAAATCCCATTTCTCTTTAATCCGTTTTGATACCTGCCCACTCATCTGAATATAATGAGGTGAAAAAGTGCCAAATTGATATTCCACGGGGTTGGTACCTGAATTAGGCAATCGTTTGCTACTCATCCATTGTGTTGTAAGGTCAAATGTCCACTGGCCAAGTGTTTCATAAGCCATATTGATGAATGCCCGATGCTTGGCTACTAAAGGTTTTCGTAGCATTGCTCCGCTATAGTTTGTTTGTACATCCAACCAAC
Source organism: uncultured Bacteroidota bacterium (assembly GCA_903897855.1). Taxonomy (GTDB): domain Bacteria; phylum Bacteroidota; class Bacteroidia; order UKL13-3; family UKL13-3; genus CAINMV01. The sequence continues at coordinate 26,923 of CAIUDH010000042.1, forward strand.
GGTAAGCCATACGCAAGGAGAGTTGGTTGATTAATTCATAATTTAATTCTGCTTGAATACTGTTGGAATAGGAGCTTCCTTGAAGATTATAAAAAAGAATTTTCTGCGGATTGGCATCGATATCAATGACCACTTGTTCACGAAACACTGTTTGGTAGGCATCAAAAGCCAAGGAGCCAGGATGGTTATTCAATTTAAATTGATGTGTAAAATTTAAACCATAATTCCATGCCCTTTCAGGGTTTAAACCATAGGCATAGCTTGAGGTGGTATGAAGGATGCTGTATTGTCGGGAACTCACAAACAAACCAGTATTCTCGGCGAGGATATTCGCCACCCTAAAACCAGAGCCAGCAGAAATTCTCAAAATGGTAGAAGTA
>CAIUDH010000043.1 GCA_903897855.1 uncultured Bacteroidota bacterium
ATCCCATACCCTAAAGTTGTGGGCAAAGTTATTTTAAAAATCCAAATAAAGAAGGGAAAAAACGAAGATTTATTCACAAAAGAGAACATTTGAACAAATGACTCTTGGGCGGTTCCGATTTGCTTAATAAACCTCATCTTTGCAGCTATGACAACGGTTTTATTACATGGTTTTTGTGAAGATCACACCATCTGGAATGCAATTTTGTCCCATTCAGAGCAAAAAGAGAATCTTGTTTGTCTCGATTTGCCTGGTTTTGGCGACCAAGCTTCCAATTTTGCCGAGGGTCTCACAATAGAGCGTATGGCGGCTTTTGTGAAAAAGGAGGTGGAGAAAATAAAGGACACCGAAATAATAATGATAGGCCATTCTTTGGGTGGTTATGTAACCCTTGCTTTTGCCGCCATGTACCCAAAATTACTCTCGGGCATTGGCTTGTTTCATAGCACTGCCCTACCCGATAGCGAAGAGCGCAAGAACACACGCCTAAAAACCATCGACTTTGTGGAGGCCAACGGAGCAGAAGCCTTTCATCGCGTTCTGATTCCGAATTTATTCAAGAGCAATACCGACCAAGCGATCATTGAAGAAACGATTCATATGGCAAAATCGGCAGCGTCGGAGGGTATTATTGCGGCACTTCACGCCATGCGCGACCGGCCCAATAGAATAAGTGTGCTTGAAAATTTTGAAATGCCTGTCTTGTTTATTGCCGGCGAAAGCGATGTTTTAATTCCGAAAAGTACTATTTTGGAGCAGGCGGCAATTTGTAAAACGGCACAAGTGGAGATACTCTTCAACAGCGCCCACATGGGGCTCCTTGAGGAGTCGCGAAGGAGTGCCTTCATTATCGATGCGTTTATGAATTTTGTAAAAACAATGAGGCACGAAGTGTAGTTGAAAATTAGGTACACAGGTGAAAACTACCTTGTCAAATACAAATATCGAGGCTTTTTAATTCGTATTCCAAATCCGCCAACTCTCTTCGGCTTGCATTTCAAGCATCTCGAGGCCATTTTTTGTTTCGGCACCCATAGCACTACTATTTTTCAGGAATAAACTCTCTGCTGGATTATATATTAAGTCGTAGCAAAGATGCGAAGGCGAGAGATACTCATAGGGCAGTGGTGGTGAAACATCCTCCTCGGGGAAGGTCCCTATTGGAGTGGTATTTATAATAATTTTGTATGCATTGATCACTTCATAGTTGAGGTCGTTATAGCTTATACAATCTTGCCTCTCTTGCCTTGATACATTGAGGAATTCTATCCCTAACTGTTCTAACACAAAACAAACCGCTTTGGAAGCGCCGCCTGTGCCAAGCACCAAAGCGTGGGTGTGATGGCTTTGAAGAAGTGGTTTCAATGAATTCCCGAATCCAATAACATCGGTATTAAATCCAATCCAGTTCGAATCAACTCGTTTCACACAGTTCACGGCTCCTACCTTTTCGGCCATAGGTTCGAGCGAATGCAAGTAGGGAATAATAAGTTTTTTATAAGGGATGGTAACATTGAATCCCATCAAATTTACTTCTTGAAGAAGCAATTTAAGGTCTTCAATTTTCGGAAGCTCAAAATTCTCATAACTACATTTCCTTATTTTCTCTCTCAAAAATTTGCTTTCGAAATAAGTTTTTGAAAAGGAGTGCTTTAGAGGGAAACCCAAGAGTCCGTATCGCCTGTTTTGCATGAATAAGATAAGTTGATGAGGGCTTAACTTTTTTTGGTAAAATGCATCTTTAAGAACTGAAAAACGACAGGAATTAAGGATACCCCAATAATTCCTAGAATCACCATCTCAATATGTTTCTGCACCCATTCGTTATGTGCAAAAGCATAGCCGGTGAGTGTGAGCAGCGACACCCATAGGGCGGCCCCTAAAACACAAAAAAGGATATAGCGGCCATATTTCATGCTGCCAGCACCGGCTACAAAAGGAGCAATGGTGCGTATGATGGGAGCGAAGCGTGCAAGTATAATTGCTTTGCCTCCATGTTTCGCATAGAACAATTCTGTTTCGGCAATATATTCTTGCTTTAAAAACAAGATTCGTTTTCTTTCTTTAATCTTGGAGCCCAAATACTTCCCGACAAAATAATTCAGATTGTCGCCACAAAGTGCTGCTACAATGAGCAATGGAATAACGATAAAGATACTGATACCAGTGTTGCCAGTGATTGCACAAACGGCCCCTACCGCAAATAGCAATGAATCGCCAGGTAATAATGGCATCACTACCAAGCCTGTTTCAGTGAAAATAATGAGAAACAGAAGCACGTATACGAGCCAACCATAAGTATTCGTTAAATACTGCATACCATCGGGGGTGGTGAGTTGGTGAATTAAATTCTTTATAAGATCCATAAAATAAAAAGTGCGTGAAGGTCGTTAATACCTATATCATAAAAAAATAAAGTATATTTGTATTATGAAACGGGTTTCAAAGTTTGCTATATTATTCTTGCTCAGTTCGCTGATGTTGTTTGCCAGTTGTTCTAAAAAAGCATCGGCAACAGGAAGTGGTAAAAGGATCAAGAGCAATTGCGGCTGTCCCCATTTTTAAATGCGAATAGATGTTATTAATGATTTTTTGGTTCAGTAGTTGGAGTTGCACTAATGTATAACAATCTAATTTCTTATTCTCATGAAAGCCGTCATCAAAATCTCCTTAGTAGTTTTAGCCCTTTGTATTTTAGCCACCTCTTGCAGCAGTAACAAATCGGTCAACAGCCGCACCTATTCTAAGAAACACACCAGCTGCAATAGCTTTTAGTGGTTCGTAGCTACACCTCCTAGAGCCTCACAGCAGTTTCTGAGTTGTGATACACTCATCGTTCATCCCGAAAAAAAAAATGACGGTAGCGTTTATACATAGTGCTATCGCCTAATTTCTGAAGCAGCCAAATTTTCAATTTCACCCCAGGAGAGCAAAAAATATTTAGCCATACCACCGGGCTACTAAAATTATTTTTAACGATTTTTAAATGATCCTGATGGTTTTGTTTTCGTTGTAAAAAACTTTCTCCCACCACTTCATAGTTGGCTACGGTCATGTTTAGGTAACATGCCTCTCTTCCCGACTTTAAGAATCTAACAAACCATTCCTGATCGGCCAAAATAGGATATTCCGAAGTACGATAGTTGCCAATGGCTTCAAAGGAAGTACGCCGGGCAAAAGCGGCCTGATGACATAATCCGATTCGATAATAAAAACTTGCTAGTGTTATCGCATTTCCTATGGTGTAATTCGAACCGCTCGGATGGTTTTTAGTTTTAATATTACCATAAATCAATTCAATGTTTTCAGGAATGGGTTTTTCGAATATTGATTTCAGTACATTTTCATCAAACAAGGTATCACCCGCATTTAAGAAGTAGAGCCACTGGCCTTGCGACTTTTCGATCCCTTTGTTCATGGCATGATAAATCCCATCATCTTTCTCACTGATCCAATTTATTTTTTCAGAATGGTTTTTTATAAGGTCTAAGGTGCCATCATTCGAACCTCCATCAATGATCCAATATTCATAATCAGTAAAAGTTTGTTTCAACACACTCTGGATGGTTTCTTCAACCAACTTTTCGGCGTTGAACGTAACTGTGATGATAGTGAGTAATGGGGTCAAGGTTGCGTTGTAAGTGGTGAATTGTTAGTTTAGGTAAAGCGTCGGTGTTGGGTTAGGCGCGTAACATCATCTTGGGAATACGGGCGATTTATAATGGGTAATTGGCCTTTAATTTAATTGTTTTAGGGTCGTCTCTGTGAGTCTAAAAATGGTCCACCCGTTAAGCGGTTTAGCTTGTAACGATTTGTAAAATTCAATGGCAGGCGTGTTCCAATCTAAAACACTCCATTCCATTCTGCCGCAATTGTTTTGCAGTGCCAATTCTGTTAAGTGCAAGAGCATTGCTTTGCCAAATCCCTTCCCCCGATATTCTGGCAATACAAACAAATCTTCAAGGTATAATCCATGCTTGCATAAGAAGGTGGAGAAATTAAAAAAGTACACCGCAAAGCCAACGGCCCTGTTTTGATAATAGCTGATAACACAAAATACGTTAGGGTGCTCGCAGAAGAATGTTTTTTGAATGTCGTCGAGCGTTGCAACCACTTCATGTGAAAGCTTTTCGTACTCAGCAATATCTTTTATGAATTTTAGAATTAGGTGAGCCTCCGTAGTTGACGCTTTTCGAATCACAAAATCAGGAATTAGAGTGGTCGTAGGCTCGCCCATGGTATTCTGTTATTTACTTGTTTAACAGCCAGGCTTGAGTATTCTCCGATTGTTGAATTTTTTGTAAAAATTGCTGCGCCTCAGATTCTGAAGCAAACCCAGCATAGCTTACCATGGCGAGGCCAGTAGCATTGGTTCCAGCGATATAAGCCTTAAACCCTTTTGAAACGAGCAACTGTGTGAATTTTTGTGCATTTTGTGGCACTCCAAATGACCCCCCGATAATATGAAAACGAACTGTTTCTGTCTTGGCAGGAGCATTCGTTGCTGCACTGATATCTGGCTTCGGAACTTCAACCGTAGTTGTCGGTGATGCTTGGGTTGGTGTCTCAGTTTTAGAGTTCTCAGGTATGGCTATCTCGATCGTTTTATTGGATTCGTTTACAGGCTGTTTCACTGTTTCGTTCAATACGACCACAGGAGCTGTGGATTTAAAAAAATCGCCTAGGTTGATATCGGCCTTTTGTAAAATACCTGATTGTTGCGTGAAAAAGCCCAGGGCAAGAGGTAAGGCGATGAGTAAGGTGCTATAAAGCAATTTGCGACTTCGCTTCGTTTGTGGCTGTGTGAACGGAATTGGCTGTGAGCGCAATTTTTCTTTCTCAACAGTTTTGGTTCTAGGTGTGTCGCGCAATATTTTGCGGATGGTAATGGGAAACAAACCAAAGCTGTCTTTGGCAAAATTGATATCGGCTTCCGGAATAAAAACAATTTTATCCTCACTGTTGAGGTAAAAATCGCCAATGCCGGCCATGGAACGGTGTCTTTTGAGTTGTATGTCAGTTTTTAGAACCGACACAAACTCGACTATCAGCTGGCTTGCCTTATCATACGAGATACTTTGTTTGTTTGAAACATGGGTTGCCAACAAGCCATCGTTTTGTGTGAGATTAATATTAAAAACAACCACCTTACGCGCGGGTTCAACACGTTGTTGCACCTCGTTTACTTTGCTTGGCAGTCGGTTGGCGATGAAACCACCAAAACCAGGCAGAATAACACAGTTATGCTCGTATAAAAGTTCTGTTAGATATTGGGTAATCATGGTAATAAAAATCAAAAATAAGCAAAAAATAATAAATTCAATGATAATTGCAGAAGTTCAATCCCGGTGGGGTTGTAATACATACCACCTGTTACCCATCGGTTTAACACCGATGGCTGTGATTGTTCAACTGCTTTGTAGTTTTAATGATGCATCGGCTAAGAAAATAGCCATCGGATCCAAAGGATTGCTTAATCTTAAGTACTTAAATTCACGAATTATACGTTTTTTTGCAATTAGATGGACTCCAAAGAATTCAAAATACGAAGAGCGACGATGGTCGATATTTTGGCATTACAAAAGATGGCCAAAGCCACTTTTTATGAGTCTTTTATCGACATCACTCCTGAAGCAGATATGCAAGAGTACCTTGAAGCGGCTTTTAGTACAGAGGCATTACTTGCCGAATTACAAGATCAAGACAGCATTTTTTATTTTATAGAGAACGTTGTTCAGTTGATGGGTTACGGGAAAATTAATTTCAACAAGGTACCCTATGGATTTTCCGAAATGCCCAATAGTATGGAGATACAGCGCATCTATATCAAAAAAGAATTTCAACAATGTGGAGCTGCCGGAAAATTGATGCATGTTTTTTTTGAAGAAGCCAGGAAGCGAAAGCTTCACAATATCTGGTTAAGCACAGGGTCTCTTAACAATAAGGCCTTAAGTTTTTACAGCAAATATGGGTTTGAGACAATCGGTCATCATGAATTTCCTGTCGGAGGGGAGATGTTTGATGATCTGATACTGCTCCTCAATAAGAGTCAATGAAGGTGACGTAAAGCGGCGATGGATAAATGCTTAATTTATTTTTTTTCCATCTGCTTTCCTTTTTTTTGATCCAACACAGTTAAGGCAAAGTCAAAAAACAAATCGATGGCTTCGGTGAAACGAAATTTATCGCCTTCCAATTCTTCAATTATATTGATACGTGATAAGCGTGAGAGAAACCGACGGGTATCGCCGAAATCGATGCTTTCGAGCACATTAAAATAAACGGAGCTGCGTACCATCACATCCACCTGATCATATTCAAAAATGCTGAAGCGTATAAGGTCTTGAAAGTTTTTCCCTTCATTATCCAACTCGTATGATATGATGCCAACAAAAATGGTGATATCACGTGAAAATTTTTCATTACTCTCATTGCTTGTTAAAAAGAAATAAGTCTTCTTTTGCAAGATATCGTAGCCAAAAGAGGTATGGAAAAATGCTTTGTAGAAATCCAGGTTTGTTTTAATTGTTTCGTATAGCGGGTTGCTTTGGGATAAGATAAACTTGCCATCTAAAAGCTCCTTTACGATTTGCTGATGTTGGGTTGGGTAATTCATATTATGCTTCTTGCGTGGCTTTGTTTTTTGCTTTCCTATCTACGGTAAGGCAGGGTACATCTAAGGTTAAATCCTTAAACTTAACTTCCACCCGTTCTTTCTCATCAAATTTTATTTCGTAATCTTCATCAAAAATAAGGGCGCTCATGGCGAAAAACTTATCGAAATCAAAATCCTGTTTTGTGACTTCGCTTTTCATCAGGTTATTGCTCCACAAAAAATAATTGGAGATAGGCAACGATTGCGTGATGATTTTTTTGAATTTCACTCTGTCGAAAACCCAAGGGAGTTCTAACTCCTGCTGTCCATCGGCCGTGTTTACAAATACGTCCTCCTGTTTCACCAGTTGATCCCAGATGTCTTTCGCTGCGAAATAGGCATCGGGGTCGTATGTAGAATGCCTCGTACGCTTCAGTAATTCTGGGGTGTCGTAATAGTTCGGTTTCTTCAAAAATTCCATGAAGCCCGCTAGTATTTGCGATTCTGTTTTAATACGTTCCAAGAGGGGTAAGAGCTCTTTGGTAAGCACCTTTGAGTTTTTTACCAGCTCCACATTGGCGCTAATCACCTGGTTGTATAATTTCTCATAGAGTGAACGGCTCGCAAAGTCGGGGTGGTGAATGCGTTCTTTGTTGGCTTGCTCACGCACTAAACTTAGCTTGTAAATGACGGAACCTTTATGATTGGCATCCAGTATTTTATTTAGAGGAACAATATAAAAATCGATGAAGTAGGTTGCTTTTTTTATTTTTTCAACATATTCAATTTTACGCACGTTGGCTTTAAGTTCTTTGCTCTCATTTAGTAAGCTATGGGTATTGCTCTCAATGGTCTCAATAAAATGTTGCACTTCGTCGATCATCCCTGAGATGAGCCGCTGTAAGGATTGCAGGTTGTCTTCGGCCAGTAGTTTTTCGTAAATCTCTTCTATTGAATTGTAATATTTACGAATATTCTCAGGCAAATCCAGTTTGTAATCTTCGCTGATATAATTAATGAAAATCTCTACCGGCTTACGTAATTCGAAGTCGCCTTGTTGCAACTCACGAATTATTTTATAATCAATTAGCTTTCTCCAGTCTACATTTTCTTTCTGACAAAGTTTTTTTAATTTTTCGTCATGAATAATGGCATCATTTTTATTCATAGCCATTAACTCCAACATAAAATCGAATTTGTCGGAGAGGAAGTTGAGGACTGTCTTGGGTTCAGCGATGAGCATGTTATTGAGTTGACAGCGAACAATTAAGAATTGAAGAGGGCGTATTATTCATGGTGACGTTGAAATTCTTTTTTTTGATTTTGTACGATGGATTTATCCGTCATAGTTTTCAATACTTTCCGGTTCATGGCTTTTTGCATTAATCGACCTGGTTTCATTCACAATTACTTTACCTGAAGCGTCGGGAATGAGGAAATAATATTTCTCAATGTCGGGCAACACAATGCCGTCGGGTGCTGCGAAGATGGGTACGATATTGTTTTCTTTACAGAATCGAATAATCTCTTTCCTGTTTACATTACCAAATTGTCCCCCTTCGTCGATATAAATCACAATTTTATTTTCCTCTTGATCCACCACCATCCATTTAATTAAAGTAAGGAAAATAAACAGTTTGATCATTCGATCGGTACCATCACTTTCAATTTGCTTGCTTATATCAACTCTTTCTTTTTTACCTCCTTTTTGTATTTCTACAATAAGTTCAAACATTTCTTTAAATTCTACTTTACGCGAATACTTTAAGTAGCGATCTAAAATCTGTATGTTGTCGGGCTTATTGAAATTGAGTAGGAGCAAGTCTTTCGGAATGGCTTGAATACTTCCTATTTTTTTAAGGTCGTTTATCAATCGCTCATTTTCGGCCACCGTAATTGAAATTTTTTCAATATTGGAAACCGTATAATTGGAGAGATGGGTATTAAAACGCTTCACGAACTCTTTGAAATCATTAAATTTATTTAAGAGTTCGAGGGTAGGAATGGAGAAGTCGTTGGCCACCGATTGAAGTAAGGTATCAATGGCTTGTTCTTTATCTTTGAGTGTAGCAATTTCATCATCGATGAATTTAATAAACTCGCGCTCACTGGCAATATTATTATCCAGTTTTAATTTCAAGTTCATGAAAGCCTCGTCTTTGGTTACTTTCAGGTCGTTCTTGTCGCGGTTTTCGTTTTTTAGTTTACGGTAAACGGCATCAATCTTATCGTCACCAAATTTGTGAACTACCGGACTTAAATTCTCATCACGGAGTTCATTATGCCACACGATAAAGTCGCGTTTTCGATTGGTTAGTTCGATTCTTTGTTCACTTCGCTTATTAATGAGCTGTTCAAGGTCGGCCGTTTCCTTACGCATTTTGGCTAATTTTTTCTCGCTCTCAGGAATCAATTTATTGGTAAGAATAACAATCTCCTCATTCAGTGCATCCATCTGCCTCTGCAGGTTTTGCTGGTTGCCTATTTTGTCTTTCTTTTTGTTGATGGCCGTCATCTTGACGTCGATTTCCACTAATTGTTTTTCGTAGCTTTCTTTCTCAAGCATCACTTTGAGTAATTCTTGTGAATCGAAAAGTTTCGATTGAAGGGAGGCCAGCTGCTTGGTGAATTTTTCAACACTTTCAACAGTCTCCTTCTTCAGTTCGCGGATGTCAATCTGGCCGTCGAATATTTTGAGTAAATCATCTGCTTTGTTAATGATTTTCTGAATGCGTTCTTTGGGTAAACGCAACACTTCTTTACTTAAAACACTATTCACTAAGGTTTTAATATTATCGTCGACCGCAATATTATTGATGAGTAAGTTGTCGTAATTCTCCACGTCTTTTTGAGTGGCTTCCATTTTCTCTTGCAACTCGCGTATTTCGTCCATCACATCCTGGCTGGTGAATTTTTGACGGGCAACGGTTTGTAGACGAAACTCTATGTCGGCACGCGGTGTAGAAAGATTAATGAGTTGTTCATTCAAAAAATCAACCGGCTCATAGCTGCTTATTTCTTTAAATTCATTATAGGTGAATTCGAAAACTTCGGTCTTGTTTTTGAGCTCACTTTTCTGAGAACCGATATGGATGAGGAGTTTGTCTTTCTCTGGATTTAGTTCTTCATTAATTTTGTCGTGGAGTGCGTTAATTTCTTTCTCTAAGTTGCTCGTTTGATCGTCTAAAATTTCGATATCACGATTGTGCTTTTCGAGAAACTCAAAATACAGTTCACCGGTTTTATTGTATTTTTCCTGATATTTTTCGAAGACTGTTTTAAAGGTACTGAAATCATTTTTTATCGAAGAAATCTTGTCAATCTGACTTTTAAGTTTATCTAATTCCAATAAGTTGTATTTATCCCGTTCGCTAAAACTTACGTTGTCACTCTCTCGGTTATCAGCGATAATCAACGAATCTTTTAACGTGTCGCTTTTGATGAGCTTCGGGTTAAATAAATTCATATATATTTTCGTGAAACTGTTGCTCAACCCCCTCGATTTGATAGTGTCTTTGAGCCATACTACTCCTTGCGAATTCATATCTCGCTGATATACCAATTGAAATACCTCTTCCCGGGTTTGCAACAACGAATATTTAATTCCTTGTGCCTCGAGGCTTTCTAAAAAAGCATCAAAATCAATAATTGTTTCTCTCGTTTTAGTCGTTTTTATAAAAAGTTCATCCTTATAAGCGCTGTTTACTTTATAATATTCTAACTGTTTGTCGGGCGTACGGCGCAGTACAATACAATAGTCCCCTTTCTTACAAATTGAAAAAATGATATAGCTTTTATTATGTGAAGGGAAGTAGAAATGAATGGAAGTTTGGAAACTTCGGTCGCCACTAAACTGCATTTTGTTCCCATCAATTATAAACAGAAAATTTAATGCATTGATGATGGAACTTTTACCCACATTATTAGGGCCCACTAACTGCAGTGAATCAACATCTAAATTAAGCACTGCTTTACTGTAAGAGGCAGAATTTATTAATATAATTTTGTTTAACATTTTTTTGCGTGTGAGTCGTAAATCGTACTATTTAAACTATGAATCGTTCTATCCTCGGTTTTGGTAAAAATCCAATGAGCCATTAACCATCGTCCGTTGTTCAGTTCCTACTCCATTTTAGCCTACAAACGTAACCATAAATAGCCCTTTTAAAAAGCGATGTGTTTTGTTTGTTGAAAAGATGTGAATAGCTTTAAAAGCCTTTCTGCGTATAGGTTTTTAATGTGAATAAAACCATTCCAGCAGCTGAAAAAGTGCGCCTGCCATAAAAAAGCTATCGAAGCGGTCGATTACACCTCCGTGGCCAGGGATTAGAGTGCTATAGTTTTTTACCCCACAAATACGCTTATACCACGAGGCCAAAAGATCGCCGGCCAAGGCTGCGGCTACAATAAATGTTACTTGTGTGAGCGTCTTTAAGGGCTCATTAAATTTATAAATAACAAAACCCGCAATCAAGGCTGCTACGAAACCTCCCCAAAAACCTTCCCAGGTTTTCATGGGGCTGATTTTAGGAATCATTTTTCGGCTCCCCAACGTTTCTCCAACCAATTGGCTAAAAGCATCAAAATGAATGACAATGAAAAAAGTGAACAAGGTGGTCTCTGGAGGTGTGTTTTTAATGAAATGAGCGAACGCATATAAGATTGCTCCACTCACCATTAATGCAATATAAGGTCGTTTTTCGGCATGCTCAGCGGCCACAAGTATTTCTCGTAAGGCAACAAAAATTAAAAAAGCAGTGATGATATAAAGCAAAATGGGCACGAATGCGATACTCACATAGAGTAGCGTTGTTATTACGATATAGGCGAATAACTTCGTGTTTCTTTCTTTGGATTTTTCTTTGCTAGACTTTCTATTAAGCTTTGCAAAAGTAATTGTTCCTATGAGCAGGGTGATAACAGAAACGATGATTATTTCAAAAAACATAGGTTATGGTTTATATTAATTATGGTTTGCAAAATACACTATCGCCATAGATCTAACCTATTTTTTACGACCCAAAACAAACTTTTTAGGTCGTGATCCGGTTTCTTTAGGATGAAAATCAAAATTATTTCTTCCACATAGGAATAATAGCCAATAATCATAGCCAAATAAAACAGATAGACGTTAAAACCCAATAAGAACCATGAAATCAGAAAAAATCCATGCACATAGCCCGTAATTTTCGAGCTATGTAGATGCATGCCAATGAGACGTTTAAATTTAAAGAGCATCATTATGACCCCCAAAAAGTACAAACCAAATAATATGATGAACCATGGGTAGTAAGCCATAAAGTCGGCTCGACAAAGGAGTAGAACCCCGGTGATGGCAGCGATATAATTACATAAATCGCCCCATGAGTCGAGCTTGGAGCCAAATTCGCTCACGCTTTTATAGTGTCTTGCCAAAAAGCCATCGGCGATATCAGACACTAAACTGAACAAAAACAACCAGGCGAAAATAGGACGTTTCTCGAAGTAGGCGGTATAGAGCAAAACCGGGAAAATTGCCAAGCGTGAAGCACTTAGAGCATTCGGAAGTGTTAAATATTTTTTCAAATCTGTTCAGAACAATTAACTTGCAAGATAAAATTAAATTTTTATCTATGCTTTTAGAAATAAATATAACCCATGAAATTCTTCTTGCCTTGGGTTTTACTGCAGCATTTGGACTCATGTTTTTTTTTAGCGAACTCATTTACACCAAATTAAAAGTGGATGTAGAAATGACCCGAAAGTTTATTCATGTCACCTGTGGCAGCATTGCCATGCTTATCCCTTTTTTAAAACCGCAGGTATTCACCATGATTTCTTTAGGCGTTTTATTTTCACTACTCACCTTCTATATGATGCGGAAAGGGCTGCTACCCTCTGTGAATGCTGTGAAAAGGCATACTATCGGAAGTATACTTTACCCTTTAGGCATCATCTGCTGTGCTCTTTGCGGATTGAGAGACGACTATCGCGTATACTTTTTCATACCTCTAAGCACGCTTGTGTTTAGCGATACCGTGGCAGCATTGGTGGGAATAAATTATCCCTTAAAGAAATTTACAGTGAAGGGTTTTAGTAAGAGTGTTGGTGGCAGTTTAGGTTTTTTCACTTCTGCAATTATACTTTGCTTTTGTTTCCTTTGCTATTTTAACCCAGGCTTAAGTAGCATGCAACTGTTCGTATACTCTCTTCAGTTTGGTTTAGGAACTGCCTTTGTCGAGATGATCAGTGTTGATGGGTGGGATGATATTACAGTGCCAGTATCGAGCTACCTGATTCTATTGATGCTGGGTGTTTAATAGGGCAGGATTTCGCGGCTGCAGCCATGCATCAATCAGGGGCGTTTTAGTAAAGATTACGTTATATGATAATTTTAAAATCCTTCTCATTTTTAATTTTACCCAAGAAGATATCGACATAATGTGATTCCTTTTCCTTGGTATTGTAAAAGATTAAAGGCGATTCCTGAATCTCATTTTTTAGCGTGAATAATTGAGAACCGAAATTGTCGAGTAAAATAAGTTTTTGTTTCTGAAGTGGCCATGCTATAATATTTTCGTTGGCAAACATCGAATCATAAAACTCATTGTTTTGGGCTATAAATTCGTTTTGGTCTTGATAGGTAGCCGTGCTATACTGAATCATTCTTTGTTGCAATAAAGCCATAATACTTCTGAGGTTCTTTGCAGCCATGAAAGTATAAAACTGTTTGTAAAATGAGACCACCTGATTATATACTTCATCTTTGCCTAAGGGTTGCAAAATGCTGTGCCAAGTATCATTTTTAAAGAAAGTATCAGTATTTTCAAATGCAATAGCATGGATGAGTGTGAGCGGGGGCGTGGTTTCTTTAGGTGTAAAATCGGGGGCTATGAATTGGGCCAAATTAATTCGAGTTTCTCTTTCCTTTTGGTGTTCTCTTTCAAAGACGATGACCTTAAGGCGCGCGAGTTTGGAAACTGTTTTTTCATTCCGTAATGGGAGTAAGGTAATGTCAACCTTATTGATGCCGAATAAAATGAGATGGTTAATCGGAATTTCATAATCTACATTGAACCCTTCCGTTTCAATAATAGTAATGATATCATTGACGCGTAGCTGGTAGTTGCATTTTGACGCCGTTATTTGTAGTGTAAATAATTTGCTCATCAGCTTAGGTCGAATGGATGTTCGTAAAGTTTTTTACTATCAATTCCAAAAAGAAATATTTTATTCTCGTTTGGCTTCTCCTCTTCTTCATCACTATCCTCATTAGCCTCTTCATCAATCTCGGCTCCCGGAAGCGTTTTTTTGTTGCTCATGCTAATACCTAAACTTGCTTTCGCAACCAAAAATACCTGTAATCCAGAAAATTCTATTTCGAAGGGGATATTGCTTCTGTCGGTGGCTTCCGCTTTAAAAGAAATGCCCGATTCAGCTGCGATGGAAGCCTCTGCATCGACATCAAAAATTAATAAATATTTGCCTTTTGCTTTTACTAATATCGCCTCTACACTGATAGGCAATTTGCCTTCTATCGATCCTTTAGGCGAATACTTCATCTCTATTTCGCGCTCTATTTCAATGGCAACATTGCCTGAAACTTCACCACCAATTTTCAGTATCAAGTTAAAGGCTTCTATATTTGCCCAACTTAGCACTTTATTAATAACGCCTGCCGGTGTGGCTTTAAAAAAGGTCTGAACCAAGTCGATCTCCACTTTGGCCCCCAGAAACGGTGCAAAGCCAAGCGATAGTTCGCCTTTATACTTACAAAGAGGGCCGTCTTCTTTCCATTTTCCTTTTAGCGCTAAGGCAATACTGGGCCATTTGATTGCTATTTTAGATTTTTTTGTTTTGATGCTATGGCCTTTGTAAACCACCATTCCAGTGCCCGGCACCTCACTTTGTTCATCAAGGGCTGAAATTAATTTTCCGAAATTCTCTTTAAATCTATAAAAGCTTTCGACTTGCATGATGAGTGACTTGAAATTTTTTTCAATTGAATATTCAGATCCATCATGTTTAAACGAGCCTTTTATGGTTATGGCTTGGTGTGTTTTTGAGCTTCTCGATTTCTCATGCTCAAGTGTTTCAGTAGAATTAGATAATGTTTTTGATGACGATTCTATTTCGGTATTGAAATTTATGCTCAGTGAAACTTCAAGCTCAGTGTCTGGGAATACCTCAATACGTGATCTGGCTTTCTTTTCGTGGGTATTGGCATTCACGTAGTATTTCAAGGGGCTGCATTTCCATGGAAAATTAAGAATGACGAGAGACGAGTAGGCTTTAAATATTAATTCTGAGCTGGTTCGTGTGTCAAATTTCTCCGTGAAAGAAAAGGTAGCATTTTCATGGGTTGGGCAAGGGCCCGAAACTCCATCTAGGACGCAGTGCATGGTGGCGGGCTTCATTAAACTTCCAGCCACAACCTGTATTACTTTCACCACGTTTTTAGAGCTTGCAACCACGGAGTTACCTCCTCTTTTGGTAACGGTCATGCTCGTAAATTTGCACGGGATACCTTGTGGTTGCGGTGTTTTTTTGGAAGGTGTCTCAGGCGTATTGTTTTGTTGGGCATAAGGACAAGCGGCTACCGAGTTTGTAACTTTCTTGCCTTTTCTTGCTTTGGGCTTCTTGCTTTGTTGATGGTCTTTAAGCGCTTTTTTGCGCATCTCTTTTCCCTGAGGTGCACTTCCTATATCGCTTAATACATGAAAATAGTTACTGCTTTGTGGCATAGTAATTAAATTTCAAAGCATTAAATAGCAACTCGTTTTTTTCATGGGCTTCACGATCAGGCCATTTCAGAATTGAAAGTAATTTTGGTGGAAGCGGTTCCATATTGAGTTCGATAAAAGAGCAATGCAGGTCGAGGAAAAACTCATAATCGGTTTCTAATTCGTAATGATATTTTTCACCTTTTGTAATCACATCTGAAACAAAACTTCTCAGCTCTGGCTCCTCATTTTTCTCTGGGAAATTGGTCTTTACAAACACCACCATCAAAGAAATAAAATTTTCCTTTTGTTGCCCTTCAATGGCTGCTATTTGTTTTTTGGTAACTTTTAACATTGATATCCTTTAAATAACGAAGGTCGTCATTTATTACAAATTGGTATACGTTTGCAGCTTTTTTAAATGTAATAATTCAGTAATATTTTCCGGGGTTGGCGACGAACCATGTGAATGGCCTCTCACCTCTCAGTTTAAACCTTAATCCAGGGGGTTAAATTTGGTTTTCTTAATCGGTTTTAAGGCTTGTTCTCTTGCCTGCTGTTCCGATTTAAGTTTAGCTTCATCCACCAGCATTTTACCTTGTTTCTCGGGATTGGCGTTGTTGGCAAGCCGTTCCATTTCGTCAACCTTACCCGTGTCGATACGGCCGTCATAAATTTCTCGTTTTACTTTACTCTCCAACGACTTTTCACTCACATTCGGAGTGTTTATAGTGGTATTGGGTTTAACTTTGTTTACTTCACTGCCCAACTTTGCATCCAGCGACTGTTCGTTTGGGATGTTGGAGGTATTGGGTTTCACTTTGTTCACTTGCCGGTTTACTTCATTTTCTGCAAATTGTTCATCAATTTTAGGCTGAGCTGCAAAAGGATTCGGGATGTCAATTTTACCTTTGAGCTCTCGTTGGATTGTCAAAATTTGCTGTTCAGGGGTAGGAATGATTGGGTTATAAAGCGTAGCGTTGGGTAAAGTAATGACCACACCATCGTCGCCAACTTTTTTATTTCCGGCTACATTTTCTATAATTTTTGTTTTTAACTGACCTCCATCGAAACTGAATATAAGTAGACGGTTGGGGTCAACATCCTCCACTATAAAACTTTGAATCGGGCCAAAGAAATCGCGTAGTTGAGTGGTGTCGCAGGTAGGTAAGAAAATTCGTAATACACGAGGGTCGTAAAAGCGAAAATAGAGCTCTTGACCTTGCTCGGTTTGCACCATGAGAAATTTACGAAAATGTTTATGAAGCTCCTCCATCGTACTTTTACTAACGATGAAAATGCCCCAGGCGTTGCCCCATCCTCTATCCATGAGCCAATTGCCAAATTCGCTGCTGTTTTTATATGGGAACAAATAAGGTGCTACCGTGGTTAGTAATTCTTCACTTCTACCCTTGTAAAGACTCAAGAAATTGCTCTGTAATTTTTGAGCCGTATTTAGCTCTCCAAAAATACGTGCAGCATCAAGTATCGAATACGTGGGGTTGAGTTCATTGAGCGTGTCTTGCAGCATGTGTATATCAATAGTTATAGGCTGTATCTTATTTCGATAGTAAATATTTTTCTTTTTATTATGATCATCAATTTATGCCAATAACAAGATTAATGATCCTCTTCTAGTTTATAAAAACTTTTATGAATTACTTTACCTTCTTTATCATCGATTTCTAAAGTTTCAATCCTGTTTTGGGTTTCTTTCCACTCCACAAACCAAGTTGATTTTGAATTTATCGTATTTCTTGTGATGGTATTAAAGGTGTCGGTGATCGAAAATTTGATTCCCTCCTTTGACAGTATTTCGAAAATGGAATTGAGCGTTAATTGATAAGGAGCATCGAAGTTGGTCTCGTTGGTCTTGACGCCGTTAGAATCAGATTCAATCCAAAGGCCTGTTTTATAATCCCCTTTTTTGAATAAGGTTCCTTTGGTGCTGAGGTTGCCATTGCCATAAAATTCTTTATAGGAATAGAACCAACCTTTGGCGGGTATCAATTTCTCAAAATAGCCCGCGGAGTTTCCGAATTGATTCAGCTGTGAACCATCTTCCATAATTCGGTTATATTCTCCTGCTACCTTATGTGCTTCAAACTCTTCGATATTAAATTTTTCCATATTTCCTGTGTTATGCTTTGATTGAGAAACGCATGAATAAAAAACAAATAGGATTACTATAGTGTAAATCTTTTTCATGTTATTCCTTTAATAATGTTTGATGTAACTTATCCCAATGCCATTTCCAGGTCGATATTCTCGACTTGTTGCCATAGGCATCTTGGTGTGAGTAATCCATAATATTCTCCGTCTCACCTATCTTAAATGTGTAAGTGCTATCATTGTCGAAAGAGTGGTATAAGCCCATGGCATGCAGTAATTCATGTGTTGTGGTTGCCGTGTTATGGGTTTTATAGAGCACTACACTTTTGGATGGTATCCCTTTCGCTGCTCCATTTAATCCATTATAGGTTGTCCCATTTAAGTTTCCGCCGGCTTCATCAAAAAAGAAAATTTTATACCAGTCGTTATACGTTGGCTGAAGTTTTTTGAATTCATTTTCCAAAAAGGTATGAATACTCAAAACATTGGAGATGTTGTTCTTCACAGCTTTTACTGTAGGTGTCTTTTGAACGGTCCAGTCGGTATTGAATTTAACATTTGTCTTTAAATCGAGCTCCTCTTCTTTTAAGTTTAATGTTGCCAGTGATTGATACATATACTTTTCTAAAAAGCTTTGCTCATTGGCTGTTGTGGCGATATTGGCTACCGTATTAATTTTTGTAGCTACTTTCACAAAAACGATATTTGCTTTGTAACGATGGGCCTTATCATTTTTTACCATCATGAGTCGGCCTGCTACCGTTTCTCTGAAATTACCATCGGCACTATTGGTTTCATTCACCACCTTTATCTCCTCATCAGAACTAAATTCTTTGATACATTTTATCGTGAGGTCCATTTTGTGTTTGCCTACCGATTTTGGTGTCACCTCCGTCTTGTCGAGTTTGAAAAAATCTTTATTGTAATCTATTCTCAACACTTCAGAGGCGTCATCAATGATTTCAATTTGAAGCGATAGTTTTGCTTCGCATTTTTTGGTGTTATCTTTACATTGATCTTCAGGAAACAAGGTCAACCAAGAAACCTTGTTTTCAATGGCTCCTTCTTTACCATCTTTTTTCCAATGTACTTGAAAGGGGTCATAGTTATTGTTTTTTAGGCTTGTAAATTTGACCAGACTTTTAGTGAAAACAGCAGTGGCTTCGGTAGCATAAGTGGCGCCATACTTGCCAACGATATTCTCATATTTCGCATCGCCAATGATAGCGGTATCAGTTTCTCTGAGCCAATCAAATCCAAATTCTCCTTTCCAATCGTCTTGCGGTCGGAATTTAATAGTGCATTTAGAGGTAGGGTATAATTTTGATTCAAGAACTTTAACTTTAATAGTATGCTCGGCAGAGGAGGCAAATTCTAACTCTTTAACTTCGGGGATATAAACAATACCGGGCGTGTCTTTGCTAGTGAAAATGTAATTCACACCATCATTTGCTTTCTTTCGGCACCCCACTTTATTGCGCATAAAGTTATTGATTTCTTTCGGCGCATTCGTTCCCCAATTAAATTTCGCCAATTCCTGCCACGTCATCCCAGCCTGTTTGGCAATGGAATCCAAGGTGTCGCCATCAGCAACTTTATACTCTTTAACTTTAACTATTTTTTTATTCATTTCATCAGGGCTAAATTAACTCTGTAATAAAACGGTGTTGTTTAGTGTTAACTTCTTCCATTCAAACTCAATCTTACATTTACCGGGTTTAATATTATGAATTTCGATCTTTCCATTTTTGTCTGTTGTTTTTTCTTCGGAGGAGCCGTCGGGAAGCATTACATTCAAAGTAATATTCTCCAGAGGCGCCCCTTTCTCGTCAACAATATTGAATTTTATAAAATGCGTTTCTGTTTTTTTTGCAGGAGCAGGAGGCGCTTCAACTGGAAAAAAATAACGATAGCACGCTAAAATTGGGTTGCCTACTTTCTCTGCCATTATTCAAATTCTTGTATTAAAGGGTTTTCGTCTTGAAGTCTGGAAATTTTCTCAGATCCACTAATGTTTCTGATACGAAGAATTTTTGATGCCCATTTCAAATCAGGATTAGAATCAAAATCTTTCCCTAAATAAATCATATACTCTATAAATATTTTTATATCTTCTTTTTCATGAATTTTATAATTCTCTGCTCGTATAATACCGTCCTCAATTTGTGCTGTTAGTGTTTTATCGGTCATTCTTTTTGTGCTGACAGGAAATTTTTTCCGTAGTCGAAACAAGGTGTCCCGAGTAAAACTCTCGAACAGATGCGCTGAAAAAGTCTCTATTTGTTCATTTCGTACGATTAGCATAAGAGTAAGATTTTAACGGCCTCCTCTGGCACAAACTTCACAAAATGGAGTGCCATCCATAGCGGCCTCCATCAACGTTGCTTGCTGACTTAATTGCTGCGATACGGCGGCATTGGTATTTTGAAGCGAAACGGCCACGGCTTTAATAGCGGCGATCACGGGAGTAATAATCACCGGACTTGGGGAACCTCCTCCTGGGCTCATTTCTCCAATAAGTACGGTAGGGCAACCTAACGCAATCGTACCTCCATGAGCCGTTGAGTCGCCCATGCGAGCCGCTGGTTTTTTGCCAATCATGACCCCCATACTTCCCAAGATAATCGTATCTGGCGGCCCAACACACACGCAACTATCACCCATCACCGCTGCAGGCATCTTGCCAATTAAAACAGTGGCTGTTCCTGGACCAACGATAGGGCCTCCCACGTGTGGAACGGGTGGCACTGCTGGAGACATCATCGGACATACATGCATATCGGTAAGTCGTGCGGCGGGTTTACCCATAATATTAGCTTTTTTGAATTATATTCTCTTTAATAAATATTCGATAGTTGGTAAACACCACGGAGTTTTTTTGCAGTTTAATTTCGAGGTCCGTAATGACCGATTTCCATTCATCTAAATTCAATCCGTTCTCTACATTTTTTTCGAGATAAACATCTAAGGTATTAATCAATCCTTCGGATGGAATTTTGCTGATAGTAACTCCTTTACGCACCTCGACATCACTAATTTTATCGTTCAAATAATGGAAACAAAAACTTCTGATGTCTTCATTCGTTACAATTCGACCCCGGGTAAGAAGGGCATCCCGATACACATTGAGCTCTTCATTCTGACTTAATTTATTTCGACCACCGGTGGTATGGGTAAGCAGTTGAACGCTGTCATTAACCATAGGAATGCCCTTATAGGTATCGATTTTGCTTCCTGGACGAATATTATTTGCATCATTGCCATTGGTACTCCAAAACTCTACATTTATATTTTCACCTGTTTCACGAGGGCGAACAAATAAGTAGGAGGGGAGGTTAAAAATGTCTTTCTGGCTTTGTTTAACACGTTGTTCAATTAAGGAAATGGATTGATTTAAATCACGAATATTTGAAGCTATAAATTCTTGTCCGAAAGCCGCAAAAGCGCTACTTTCATCGCGTAAGAGCTCGAGCAAGTAATTAAGATGTTCGGTGGCATTGCGCGAGTCGAAGCGTTGTACCCCTTTGGCACGAAGAGAATAGGTGCCATTTAAGTCGTTGAGATTCTCTGTCGCAGGCTTTGAGATATAATCAATATCGTCGATACCAGAAACTCGTCTGACAGCGAAAAATTGTTCATTGCATTCTAAGAGTACAATATTAAAATAACTCTGTAGGCGATATCTAATTTCGTTATAATGTAAGTTTAATATGGGGTATGCATTTATATAAATAAACATTTCATCCAAGGTGGAGGAATCAAAAGCGGCCGGGAAATTTATTTTGAACCAGATCAATGGTTTATTGAGTTTGTTTAAATCGCTTTCATTGAAAACACTCTTTAGCGACTCAGGGTAGTTTTGTTTGTTATATTGATTGCGTTCAAAAACATTTTTTTCGTCATCAATTGAAATGAATCGATTATTATAATAGTCGTTCGTATTTCGTTTTACAAGATTGGTTAATTCAAACTCACTTAAAACCTCCTCGTCGATGGGTTCATAATTGGTGATACCCGATTTTATTTGCAAGGGAGTACCATTATAGCTCCACCTCGAATAACAAAGAATTTTATAGAGTGACTCTTTATCTGGATGGTTTTTAAAGTCGAAGTAAAACGATAATTTATCCAACGATTTAATGCTGTCGTTTAACGCCAATCCAACCCAGGCAGTATTGTTTTCAATCGGCTTAGAAGATTTTGCTACAAATTCCTTCTCTAAAAAATTATTTATTTTATAGGCCGAATTACCGATGACCAAAGCGGCCACGGCCCCGTCATAAGTTTTATAATGGCCTGCCGGACTATAATAGATGTCGATATTAGAATCGAGTGGTCCATTGGCTTTCGAGGCTACTTTCTTTTGGTGTCGTAAGTGGAAATTATGATCAACCAAGTTGAATTTCTCAACACAGCGAGTGTGTACGATACTATGAGAGGGTAATGCCGAAGTAAACACATCAGGAGTGAGCATCGAAGCCATTTTCTCCATGACTCTCACATCCGAAGAAATAATATCATTATTTATTTTATAGGATTCTACAGCACATGCCTCAATCATAAGTCGTACCAAAGGGTCAAAGGCGTCCATATCGGCGTCGGCATAGCCCCAAAACCGAGCCGCATTTTTAAACATGCGACTCTTGATTGCTTCTTTACTCAGATATTCATTTTCTAATTCGGCCATATGTTTTCAAGGATAATGATTTAGCTGCTTGCGTACGAAAAATTATTTTTTATTTATTCGAAAGAGAGTGGGCTGAGAAACATTTTTTGTACAAATGTAAATGGTTCATTCGTGTCGGAGAGGTTGGCGGATACTGAAATGCGTACGGCTTTTTTTACACTCTTCACATTGGTAGACGAATTTAGCACATCTTCCTCTTTTATATCTAGAGTTACTTTGACATTCATCAGCCTCTTCTCATGTTTTATGATGTTTTTTACGACCGAGTCAACGATCAACGATTTCCAGTTGGAAGCATTGGTAATGTTAACAAAATCGAAATCCCAAATCTCACATCCATAAGTTTCGTCAAATCGGCTTTCGCCATATTTGCTTGTAATAATTAGATATACATGAGCGGCAATACTCTCTCCTTTTGAGCTTGGTTCAAGTTCTTTGTTCTTTGTAATTAAATTTTCAAAGAAAATAGGTAATTTATAATAATGCTGTTCCATATCAATTAATCATGACCATTCCACCTTTTATATTGGTTATTCCTGATGCTTCTACATCCACCACGACGCCTTTAAGTTTCGCTCCTACACTACCTTCCATTTCTGCGTTAATCGTACCTTTTATTTTTACGTTCATGGAGGCAGTGGCCGTAATATCCTGGGTCGCTTTCAGCTCCAATTTACCCATGGCCTCTACTTTAACGTCTTGATTTGCTTTGGCTTCTATTTTGCCAGTGGCCTCCATCTTGATATCTTTCGCTTTGAAAGTTAATGTTTCCTCGGCCTCAATATTTATATTTTTTCCGGTGACTTTAATGCTGCCATCTTTTTTCATTAAAATGATCACTTCATCGTCTCTTGTTTTTATGGTGAGCTGATCAATGGCACCCATGACTATCTTGGCTTCGCCATCATCAGTCATCGCAATTCCTGCTTTCGCTGTTGAGTCGCCGGAATATACCGAGATGGCAATTCCAACGATTTCACCTCCATCTCCTTTATCATGAAAAGCAATGCGATTATCGCGGGTTGAAATTGATTTCTTCAGATTTTTTCCATTATCTCTATCCTCGGTTTCAATCGCTTTTGAGTTCATAAAAGCTTGCGATACGTATGGCTTATCGCAGTCGCCCCGTTCAAACCCAACCAATACATCATCTCCAACTTCAGGAATAAAAACCATCCCTCTGTTCTTAAAACCAGCTTCTCCGCCATAAAGCTGTGTTGTTGGTATCCAATGGGTTTGTTCACTACCTTGCATCCACATAAACTTCACTTTTACCCGTCCATGTTTTTCAGGGTCTGCATTGTCCACTATTTTTGCGAGTTCAAAATCGGCATTGGGTTTCTGCAGATAAGGGTTGGGAAGTGTTTTTAGGGTCGAAGGAATGCCAGTAAAACTATTCGAGTAATTCCCCATTCCATCGGCGTGATGGGTGATAGCGGTTATAAAATATTTGCCATAAGAGTGGCCTCTCTCTGTTTTTATTTCTGCAAACGATCCAATGGATGTTTGCATATTATTGCCCGATGCTTGTATATGAACTAAATTGGCGGCAAGCGTATCGTGGTAGCTTTTTGTGAATTTTGTTAACCCGTCACTAGTATTATCTAAATGCCTAGGCATAAAGTTAAAGGTGTCGGGAAATATCTGGTTCGATTTTGAGTGCATCTTTTGCCCGAAATTATCGGCACCCGGAGTTGAACTTGGGGCTTCTCCATCCAATATTGCCGGGTTGTTATCTTCAAAACCTGAGTTATAACTGTAATCTTTAAATTTAAGTGGGGCCGCCCCCATATTTGTGGAGAGCGAGAGCAAATCTCTTTGGTATTGTAGATTTATTGTGTTTACTGAAGAACATTCCCCGAAATGCAATTTTTCTCCGTCATAATAAAACCACTCCCCATGAATAGAAGCCAGTCGGCGGATAAACTGAAAATTACTTTCGTTAAATTGTGCAATATAATTAAGCGGGCTCTGACTGTGGGTAGATCCTGCTTCAAAACGAAGCTCACTGCTGCTTTGAACCACTTCTCTCACGGTGTCGAGCACACTCATCTGTAGAAAAGATTTTAATTTTGGACCACTTTCTAAAAGTATGGTATTGCCGTAACCCTTGAGTACAATTTCATGACTCGAGTGTTCTCCTTGTATCATGCCTACCTCTGTAATAACACCTTTGAAAATATTTTCTGAGGCATTCGCGCCGGGCTTGAAGATGATGGCGATGGTATCGCCTACCACGTTCTGAGTGGCAGAAATAACATCGGCATCTTTGCTTTCGAAAACATTATGGTAGCATCTAACCTCAAAGGAATGATGTTCATTTATCGATTGGTTAAGGGTTAAAGTGTTGAAAGGTTCAACTTCTTTCCCACTTCCTAACGTGATCTTTATTCCTCTCCCGGAAACATTGTCATCCTGTAGCATGATTCAATAAAATTAATTTTAATTTTTTAAATACTGAAAGCCAATGTGCAATATATTAATATTGCTGCACCGGCTTTCAGTTTTGGTTGTGTTTTAAACGTATTTGAAGTGTTTTTTACAACACCGTAAACGTTAATCACCAGTATTATTTTTTATCTGGCCAATCGTTTTCGTGCTCGGCATTACCCACTTTAAGTTTGCGTGCAGAGATCGTGAAAGAAATTGACATTGGATTAGATCCTACCACATCCAACGATTCGTTGTAGGCAGTGATATATCCATCTTCGAAGGTGAGTTCTTTCATCTTCGCATCTTCATCACGCTTTTGAAAAGTGATGGTACCTCCTTGGGCTTTATAAACGTTATTAATCATCGACTCTAATACCGAAGTGTCGTCAGTCGATTCTATATTGATATTTACAGATCCTCCATAAATTCCAGAGGATGGACGGCCTTTGGCGTCGACGTCGCGGGTAAATGCATAGTCGCAATGCAATACATCGAATTTTTGACCGCCTAATGAAAGTTGAGCTTTAAATGACATGATTGATTATTTTTTTAAGGTTTAGAAATTGTTTGGTTTATTTTATGTGATGGCAATTATTTTTTATCTGGCCAATCATTTTCGTGTTCGGCATTACCGATTTTTAATTTGCGTGCTGAGATCGTGAAAACGATGGTCATCGGATTGGATCCAATCACATCTAACGACTCTGAAAAACTTACAACATAACCGTCTTCGAAGGTTAGTTCTTTCATTTTTGCATCTTCATCACGTTTTTGAAATGTGATAGTTCCTGTTTGGGCTTTGTACTGGTTGTTTACCATGGCCTCAAGAATTGCGGTATCGTCGGTCGATTCGATTTGAATCTCCACTGAACCACCATAGACTCCGGATGATGGACGACCTTTAGAGTCGACATCACGACGGAAGGCGAAACTGCAATGCAGTACGTCGTACTTGCTTCCGCCTAAAGATAATTGTGCTTTGAATGACATAATATTTAAAATTAAAGGGTTTGAAAAATGTGTTTATAGTGTTGCTAATTGTTTGTTTTTTAATTATTCATTATTCCATCTCCAACTTGTTTCATGCACCCTTCCATTACCCTCGATCGAAATGGTCATCGCCGATATGGTTATGCTGGTTTTCATCGAAGAGGTGCCAATGGCTTCCATGGTTTCTCCATATTGTACAAGATACCCTTGCGTAAATTTCACCTGTTTCATGCGTTGGTCACTATCGGCTTTATAGAAGGTAATGGTTCCTTCCACAGTTTCATTGGTATCAATAAATGCGAAAAAAGAAATACACTCATCTGACGTCTCGATATCCATGTATATTAATCCGTCACGTAAGGCTCCAGTGGGCATGCCTCTTTGATCTACGGGCCTCATGAAATTAAAGTGACAACTCTGTACCTTGAAACCAGATGTTGCTCCTGAGCGACTTCCGCTAATACTTAATTCAGCGTTGAATGACATGTTTTTTTACTTTAGGGTTTGTTTGAAAAAACAGCACCTGCAAAATTATTTAATGCAGGTGCTGCAAAGAGTCTTAAATTTATTGCTGTGCGTATTGGCTTGCCCACTCAGTAGAGCTTTCGCCTTTCTGACCATCCAATTTCACCACGAAACTTTTCGCAGGGAAATAAGGGGTGATGTGGATATCCAGATTTATTCGATCCTTATTATTGGGGTCGCGTTCAAATTTCAAAATCGCAAATTTCTCAATCAGTTTCTCGGGTCCTTGAATACTATCGAGGAATTTAACAATTTGTGTACGTAGCTCTTTCTCAGTTTTAGAAGTCCAATTTTCAAAGGCACGACGATTTAAGAAGTCAACGAGTACTTTCGCGATATAATCAAATACACGAACCACCGAATAGGTTTGCAATCCAAGGTTGTCGCCATTAAACAAGGTTTTTGCCGAGAAGGCCATAATTTTTCCATACTCGTTTACCATCGGTATCAATCCGGCTTTCTCTAATTCACTGATCTCCGATTTTTTCAAATCAAATTTTACAGCATCTACATCATTGATGGCTCCATGTTTTTTACCAGCGGTAACCTGGCTCATTAAGGTACTATATATTTTTCCGGCTAAAGCGGCCGATCCGGGTACAAATAAATCATCTTCTTCTCCCACTTCGGCTACTTTTCCTCGTCCCACGATCCAGTTACAGGTCATGGCCACATTCGATTTATAAGTGTCGCCACCAGCTAAATTGGCCGATTGAAACAGGTCGAGTACATCTTCAGGGGAATCCAGATTTTCAAAATCGGTTACCATCATAACTTTACTTGCATAAGCAGTTTTTGCCCATTTTTCAACTACTTTATTGCTTCCCAGGTAGCCTGGAATAACCATGAGTGAATAGTTGTCGCGCAAATCCAAACGGTCAAAATTCTGCTTCAACTCTTCGCCTACATAATCAATAAAGCGGGGGTTGTCCAAATCTTTTAACTGCTCCATAGAAGCATTTACAAAGGTTACATTCTTTAACTTATCCGATTCGCTATTGGCATAAAACAAGGATACAGAACGGTATGCTTGCTCTAATTGAGCGGTTGCATCTAAGGCTTTTTTAAGATTCTTTTTGTGGATCTTATCGGCAGCATGCGATTTCGCAGCGCATTTCTCCATCATGTCGGCGATATCCGAACTCTCAGCAAGCATGTTCACCCAAAGTTCCATCTTTTTGGCTAAATCTTTACGTTCAAGTTTTTTATCTGCTTCTGATAAAAAGATTTTTTTACGGGCTTTACGCTCCGGGTTCATATTGGCTACTCCATCAATGGTCGATTCTAAGAAATCAAAACCACCGTATTTTACTAGCGAATTCAATGATTGTTCCAGCGTTTGAGCAGGAGCATCGAACTTTACTTTCTCTTTATATTGAGCACCTTGCTCTTGGTTTTCTTGTTCCATAACAATATTTTTTTAAAGGGTTTTAGTGTTTAATTTTTTTTAATCTGAAATTTATTTTACGTCCAACTCCTGGATTAAAGCCTGTAAAGCAATAATGAAAGCTTGTTTCGCATCGGGGTTGGTGAGAACACCATTAAGCAATTTGTTTGTTTTAAGTTGCTTTCCGATTTTTTGATACTGCTCCTGCTGAATGCTTAGATCTTGTAGAAAGCTGCTTTGCTTGGTGATGTTTTTTGGACTGAAATCACCTACGGTTCCAAATTTTAGGTTTTCAGTATTACTCGCACCATCTTCTGTTTCAAATTCAACATCTACACTGGGTTGGAAATGATTAAACACTTCTTCTGTTGTTTTAAGGTCATAAACCGCTTGGGGTTTCACAGGGGCCTCTGCAGTAAGTTGCTGCAAAAACATCGTTCTGTTTTGGGCTATGTCAGCCATTGATTCTGAGGCATCAGTTCTCACTTCATTACCTCCAATTCCGTACTCGAACATAATTTAATTTGTTTTTAAGGGTTATAAAATATTTGAGATTTTTAAAAAGACATTGGTTTTTAAAGGCCAAATAACATGTTAATTCTCAAATATCCAAATAAAAAGTGCCGCCAACCAATAATTTATTCTTGTGGTTACTTTTTATTTTCGTGTGCAAAGATGTGGTTGTAGGTATAATACAACAAGCACTAAACTACAAACGGAGGGGTTTGTCTTATAAATGGCGAAAAGGGGAATGCGCAGGGTATGGAGCAGAGAGTGAAGAAGGGAAAGCGTTGTTACTCTTCAAGCAAAAAATCATAGCCGTAACTCACAGCAGGTACCAGTGTTTCTTTTATGGTACGAACCGAGGCCCAACGTAACAAGTTGATTTTACTTCCTGCTTTGTCATTGGTGCCACTGCCTCTGCCGCCTCCAAAAGGTTGCTGACCCACCACAGCCCCTGTAGGCTTGTCGTTAATATAAAAATTGCCTGCGCTGTTGCGTAACGCAATCTTGGCTCGCTCTATGGCATCCCTATCCTGTGAAAGTATAGCCCCTGTTAAGGCATAAGGAGAGGTGGCATCGACCAACTTTAACGTGGCATCAAAATCTTCATCTTGGTAAATGTAAAGGGTTAACACCGGGCCGAAAATTTCTTCACACATCGTAATATAATCGGGTTTCTTGGCTACCAAAATGGTGGGGTCAATGAAATAGCCTTTGCTTTTATCATAGGTTCCTCCACATAATATTTCCACGTTGTTGCTGTCCTTTTTAGCAGCATCAATATACGAGGTTATTTTCGTGAAAGCTTTTTCACTAATCACAGCATTCACAAAATTTCTGAAATCCTCCACAGGCCCTACTTTTATCGTCGCAATCTGTTTTTTGATCTCCTCCGAATAGTGCTTCCACATACTCTGAGGTACATATGCACGAGAAGCGGCTGAGCATTTTTGTCCTTGATATTCAAAAGCTCCACGGATGGTATTAGCGACCGCCACCTCCACTTTTGCTGATGGGTGTATCACGATAAAATCTTTTCCTCCTGTTTCGCCCACAAAGCGAGGAAAGGACTTATATAAATCTAAATTACTATAAATATTTTTAAGCATACCTTTAAACACGGAGCTGCTTCCAGTGAAGTGCAATCCGGTAAACATGGGATGATTAAAACAATGTTCACCCACAGTTGGCCCATCTACATAAATTAAATTTATCACACCTGCTGGTAACCCCGCTTCAATAAATATTTTCATCAAAATATTCGCAGCATAAATCTGCGTCTCGGCGGCCTTCCATACCACCACATTTCCCATCATGGCCATGCTGGTAGGTAAATTTCCGGCAATGGCTGTAAAATTAAAAGGAGTCACTGCCAAGCAGAATCCTTCCAGCGGCCGGTACTCAACCCGATTAAATATTCCTTTTGAAGAGAGTGGCTGATCGTTATAAATTTCCTGCATAAACTGCACGTTGAAACGCAAGAAATCAATCATCTCACAGGCCGCGTCAATCTCAGCTTGAAAAGCATTTTTACTTTGACCTAACATAGTGGCGGCATTTAAGGTGGCTCTGTAAGGACCGGCCATTAAATCGGCGGCTTTTAAAAAGATGCTTGCCCTATTCTCCCACGGCATCAGCTCCCATGCTTCTTTGGCCTGAAGGGCCGCCTCTATGGCTGCTTGCACATGGCTTCCATCCCCTTTATGAAAAGTGGCGATGGTATGTTGATGATCGTGTGGGGGGGCTATTTTACGAATATTAGTAGTACGTACCTCTTGGCCGTTAATATACATCGGGATGTCTATCACTGCGCTACGCCCTTCTGCTAAGGCCACTTTTAGACTTTTCTTTTCGGCACTTCCAGGGGCATATTGCAATACGGTTTCATTAATTGCTAGAGGAATTTTTACTACATTATTCATGAAGCAAAGATAAAGCAATTGGGTTAAAAAATGAATTGAGAAATAAAAGAAGTTACGCCTCTAAAACTTTAAACTGACACCGGTCAAAAAGTGTCTCTGTTCTAGGAAACGGCTAGGGTCGGTGGCCGGTATGTTATTGCTGCGGGGGTCTCTTGGATCCGTAAAACGGGCATCCCTCCATTCCGTCGGTACATCGTCGCCAGCTCGGAATGCCTTACCTGTTACTGGGTTTACTATGGCGGTGTTTTTATTGTCGAATAAGTTGGTGATTTCCAAGCTCCAAGCTATTTTGCATTTCTTGTACTTCCACCATTTTTTAAAGTTCAGATCAGCCCAAAACCAAGGATCACTTAACTTGGAAAATTTGTTTTCAGGATTGGCATCCACCACATAAATAGGACGACCACTTGTGGGCTCATTACCCGTTAAAACATAAGGTGTATAGCGTTTGCCACTTCTCCATACCACCTCGGTGTATAACGATAGTTTATCCAAATTATTAATGAACCAGAACGGCTTTCCGTTATCTTTTATAAAAGTAGCATTGGCTTTGATGTCGAAGGGGCGATCCCAGGCTAGAAAGAACTCTTTAGTATCCTCGCGAGCACCGCTGTTCAACAAATCTTTAAGTGCGTCGTTGGCGCTTGCACTCTGTCCGGTAGCTACACTGTATGCCATTGAAGTTTGCCCCGAGAACCATTTTCCAACGCGTTTAATATACGCAATCTCAATGCCACGCATACGCGCATAATCACTATTAATGCGAAGGGTACGCGCTACCTCTCTGCCGGTAATATCCGGAACCATGATACTAGCTGAAGTGATGAAGTCGTACTTGTCTTTGATATAAGTAGTAATATTAAGGGCGTCGTTATTGGTAATCTGTGTTTTTAACCCTAACTCATAACTAATGTCTACTTCTGGGTTTAAATCAGGGTTGCCCAGTCGCGACAGGGTGCTTCTGTCGGTGTAAAAAGGATCGAGTCCGGCATACACATACGAAGGGTGTGGCATCACGGTGCTGTGGCCATAATTAAAATACAATACCTGGTTTTCACGTATAGGGAAAGAGGCCGAGAGTCGAGGCAATAGTCGCATCTTATATCTCCGGCTGAATAAATTAAAGGTGTTTTTTCTATAGCTATCGCGAATTTCATCCCGTATCGGCGATTTGGGGTTTTCAACGGCATCATCTACGAATTTCCCTAACGACCAAAGTTCATATCGTAAGCCTATATCGGCTATTAGCCCTTTGTATTTTATTTTATTACTCGCAAAGAAAGAGATTTGATTGGGTTTCACATGCCATATATCGCTGTAATTGCCTAAGCGATAACTCTGTGTTTGTTGCCCGTTGGCAAGTAGCACCGGAGCTCCAATCCAGGGTTTGTCAATGTCAATCCATTGTAGGTTTTGCTGCTTCAACTCTGCTCCGAAAAACAATCGATTGAAGGTGCTCCTCGAGATTAAACTTCCGGTAAGATTGCCGGTGTACTGCTCTACTAAGTGATCATGCCAAAGGGTTGCAATACCTCCATTATTATAGAAGCCGCTAGCCGATTCCACAAACACAATATTGTCGTCGGGGTTATAGTAGTTTACGGGGGCCGATATAATGCTGTTAGGATCAAATTCACCATTCACAATTTGGGGTCGCCAGTCTCTTCCATTGGCGTCGGCCCGCAAGTGCACATACAACCTGGAGGCGGTTGCTTTGATGGCGAAACGTTTGCCACTGCTATGGTTCCACTGCAAAATCTGTAAGTTATTATCGTGCGTGAAGGAATTGGCATTATCCATTTGCTGCTGAAAGGCAAACTGATATCCTGGGTTGAAACTGGCATCATTACCTGTAACTCGAAGCATATTCACATCTTGGTTTATATTTAATGATTTTAAATAGGTAAAGGCAAAATGGTTCTTGGCATTGAGCTCATAATTAAATTTGAGAAGAGCGCTCCAGCGATTGTTTTGGTATGGGCTCCAAGCGGTTGGGTATAACGACGAGATAACTTGGTTGGCAGGGTTTTTATAAAACTCATCAGTGAAAGCCCCTTTAAGGGCCATGGCATATCGTAGTTTTTTTTTCGTGCCATAAACAGGCCCCGACATATTAAACTCCAAATTCTGCTGGTTAAAAACAGAGCTCTTGTCTTTATTGAATCCGAAGTTATCACGTTTATATAAAAGATAGAATTCAGTTTTTTCGCCTCCTGTTTTGGTCTTTGTGTTTACGACTCCAGCGGTACTGTTACCGTATTCTACGCCAGCGCCGCCAGTGGTAATTTCCACTTCATCGATGGCGTTGCTTCCTAGGTCGAGCCCGAAACCAGTACCGGCCAAAGGGTCAGTGGCACTTACACCATCAATATAGAACCCTGTTTCATAAGTACGACCCCCTCTAATGTTAATTCCTGAGGGCGAATTCATAACCCCGGGTTGAGAGTTGATTATTTTTTCGAGTCCACGTTGAGGTGCTGCCTCTATAGCCTCGCTTTTGATGCTGCTCTCGCTTTTCCCTTTCTCTACATCTACCAGGGGCTTCTGCCCCACAATCACAACCTCCTCTTCGGTAGTAGCAACGGCCGTTTTTAGTGCCAGGTTTAATACTTTTGTTTCATTGGCAACGAGTTTGATGTCGGTTATGAGTGTTTTCTCGTAACCAGTATAAGAAAACTTAATATTATAGATGCCTGGTTTTAAATTTTTAATCGTATAATTTCCTTGGTCGTCGGAGGCTGCACCAAGGCTTGTGCCAATGATCATAATATTCACCCCGATAAGCGGACTTTTATCTTCCTTATCGGTTACTTTGCCAGTGAGTATAGCACTTTGCGATTGGCATAAAATATTGGCGACGATAAATACAATAAGTAATAGGTGTTTCATGCACTGGGTTTTGCGAGCGTGAAAATAAAGATAAAATTGAGATTTCACAGGGTGTAATTTTCAATTCGTCTGCTATTCCTTCAACATACTATCCACCTGTAATTTTGTATAAGGTTTGGAGCAGCAGTCGTCGAAGACGCGTAAATTGTTAATGGTAAAGGAGGGGTGGGAGAGATGGCCTAGGCGGGTTTCGGCATAGTAGTTTTTGGTGATGAAATTATATTGAATACGCAGATACAAAACGGTCGTGTCGCTGATGGCCTTCGCTAGAAAATTATACTCAAGTTCTGCATTGCGATGCTCATCATCCTCTTCAACTACTTTTTGCAGTAACACAAACTTTGTTTTGTCGCTCACGCTGTCTAATTTAGTATTCCAACTTTTGCCTTCTTGTGTAAAATTATAGGTGAGCAGCGGCAAATTATTTTGCCTACGCTCGTTATTAAAACGCAGAGCGTATTTTGAAGTTCGCAGGATGAGTTTTTCATCCCACTTAAATTTATTGAAGAAAAAGACCATCGTTGCAAGGACAATAATGAGTGCCGCTAATCCAAGCATCAAAGAGTTGCCTTCAAATACTTTTTGGTAAAGGAACCATAAAAATAAAAACACGGGCAGTAAAAAAATGGGAGCTAAAATTATAAAAGCCATGGTTGTTTTGGTGTTGCTAGTTTATTTCGAAAATAAAGGCACTGTTGGTTTGCAATTCAATCTTAAACCCACTACTGAGATTGGCTTCATAAGTATCTCCGGTAAGCAAATCTTTCAAAGTATAGAGAGTTCCTGGGGTTCCGCCAAGGGCTTTCAGAATGGCATCATTCAGTTTTAAGGCCGGCGTAAAATTGCTTTCGTTGCTTAAATTCACTACAATAAGTAATCGTTGATGGTTGGTGTACCGTAAAAAGCTAAAGCATTGATCCCGGTTATAGTTGTCGTGCGACGATTGCAGGTTGTAAAATTTGCCATTTTTTAAGGCATCCGACTGCAAGCTTAAATTTAGTAGTTGGGTATAAAACGCATGCACTGTTTTTTGTTCGCTGGTATATTTTCCTCCGTCAAATTTTCCACCATTCATAAATGCCTGATGTTCTTTCACGCCCCAATAGTCGAACATGGTGGTTCTTCCATCATCGCCTCCAAATCCTTCGGCACCTTCGGCTTTTACACCACTTTCTTGTCCGAAATAAAGGAGGCTAGGTCCACTGTGCATGCAGGTTGTTAACACCATGGCAGGCACACAACGTAATGCGTTGCCGGCGAAAAATTGCGAAGCAAATCGTTGTTCATCATGGTTTTCAAGGAATCTAACTAAGTTGCTCGTGATGCCGTCAAGGCTTCGTTGTAAGTTGGTTAAGCTGTCGATACTTCCTTTTTTCTCAATGGCTCTGCGCACATCATCGTAAGTGCCTACCTTGTCGTATAGAAAATCGAAATTCCCGGTATTGATATAATTTCTGTATTCATTTGGGTTGTATATTTCAGCGATGAAAACAGTATTTGGTTTTACTTTCTTCACCTCATTAATAGCATAATTCCAAAACTCTACTGGCACCATTTCGGCCATGTCGCATCGAAATCCATCGACTCCGAAATTAGCCCAATAAAGTAATATATTGGTCATCTTTATCCACGTATCTGGTATGGGCTCGAAATGTTTAGCCGAAGTGTTATTTAAATCGATCCCCTGATTTACCACATCTATTCCATAATTTAATTTGATCGTTTCAAACCAGTCGCCTTGCGATGGGGTGTTTCTGAAAACATTATTACCAGTGGCTTTAGCCGGAGTCTCGGTGTATTTTTTAGTTTCTAAGGGAGCCATAATTTCTCCTAAAGGATTATAATCGGAAGGCGTTTCAAAATGCTGCCCACTTAGGTAATAGAAATTATTTTGTGGAGCGAATAGTTTTGAAGGGTCGTCATTTTCGCCCAAATCTTTCACCCCATCGGGCTTTGCATCACTCTGATACTGGCGTGCCACATGGTTGGGCACAAAGTCGATGAGCACTTTTAAGCCCGCATCGTGGCTGCGTGATATCAAATCTTTAAACTCGTCTTTTCGTTGTTTAGGATTAAGAGCGAGGTCGGGGTTTACATCATAATAATCTTTGATGGCATAGGGGCTTCCTGCTCGCCCTTTTACAACATAAGGGTTGTCGTTTTTGATCCCATATCCGCTGTAATCATTCATGGTGGCACATTCCAGCACACCCGTATACCATACATGGGTGATCCCCATTTTTACCATCGATTTCAAAGCAGCTTCATTTATATCGGCAAATTTTCCGACCCCGTTTTCCTCCATGGTGCCAAATGGAACATTGGTATTGGTTTGGTTGCCATACAACCGAGTCATAACTTGGTAAATGTTTATTTTGTGGTTAGCTGGTTTTTCATTTAAGGTATTCTCGTCTTTAAAATTTTCATCGATAGGTTGCATAGGATGTTTGGTATGACAGGATAGAAGAAGTAATACCACAGAAACGAAGATTAGATTTCTTTTCATGCCGTGAAAATAAGGATTTGAAAATGATGACGGCAAAAAAAAATGCCCACGAATGAATCGTGGGCATTTTTAAGGAGAGGGCAAAAACAATTATTCAATAATCATTTTTTGCGTGATCTTTTGAGTGCCTGCAGTCACCGAATAGAAATAAATCCCGTGGCTTAACTGCGATGCATTATAATAAATAGAATGTCTTCCAGCCTCTGTGTTTGCAGAGGTTTGTGTGTGTAAAACTTTTCCTAGCATATCAGTCACCGTAAAAACAATCGTGGTTTTAATGCCGATATTATAATCAATTTGTGTTACTCCGTGATATGGATTCGGGAAGTTTTGTTCCACTTTAAAGGCTGCATCTGTCATGGTGGTATTTATTCCACTAGGAAAAATCCCAACACTATCATGAATTATTTTAGAAACAGGAATCTCCATATAATTTACCTGAACATTGGTTTCGGTATTATTTCCTGAGTTACTTACCGAAATTCCAGGATCATCTTTTAGGAAATACATGATACGCATTTTGTTATCAGATACTTTGGCAACGGTAGGGAAGAATTCTTCGAACCCAATGGTTTGAGTTAGGTTTTGTGTATTACTCCAGGTTTTACCCGAATCGGTTGAATACACTACAAAGATATCACTATAGTTTTCCTCGTTGCCCGATTCGTCAGCTTCAATTGGGGCAATATAAGTGCAAAATAAATTACCCTTGGCATCGTACGACATCATAGGATGATTAGAGAGTGCACAGTAAGAAGGTCCACCGGTTGTAAATTGAAGGGCCGAGCCATAACCACCAAAACTGCGACTGCGAGTGTTGGCGGCCAGTGTAATTTTATTGTCGCCATCTTGGTCGGGGGTGTATCCGATAATTTGTCGTGGGTTATATTGTCCAGTACCTGGATTCACTTTGTCATTCCAATAAGCGATACCCTCTAAAGCAGTTCCATAAAATACATAACTACCCGTATCGGTCGATGTCACCGAATCGTAGGATGCTCCTAAAATAGCATAGGTTACATGGGTCACTCCATAACCGTCAATCATAACATTAACAGCACCGTTATTTAAATCTTTAGGAGCGGTCGATTTTGTGGGAAGGGCTCTCTTGAATGAATCAATGATGGTTTTAGTCCAGGTGGCACCAGCATCTTCACTTTTCCATAATGCCAAATCGTCGAATAGGCCACCGATAACAATACGTACTTTATTGCCTGAGGCGTCAATAGCATAATCGTCAGCATTACCAATATCATACCTTACACTGTCAAATCCTGGAAGAAGTTGGTTTTTGGTTACCCACGTTTGAGCAGCGGCATCGTAAACAGAATAGGTGATGGGTCTTTTAACCCCATTTTTCCTGTAGTTTACCGGATAGCCTGAAGTTGAATCGGCAAAACATGAAATAAGCACAATCTTTGAACCTGCAGTGGCAGTTCTTGCCCAAATTGGGCCGGGGGTAGTGGCTGAATTATAAGTGTCGTTTAATACCAAGGTTCCAGAGGTGAAGTCGGTACCGATTCCGGTATTGGTAGAAAATATAAAACCTCCTGTCACTCCTGCGCTCGAAACAGCATGAGCAAATACGTACTCCTTCTCTACACCCCCGAAAGTGGCAGCACCTACACAAGGCCAGCCTACTCGGCTTGACTCAAATCTTGAGATGTTCGGAAGCGATTTTCTCCAGACTCCTCCTACCCATTGATTGTATCCTGTTCCACGAAGTGTATACCCTGGATTGCCATCGGCAGAGGTGGTCCAAGCAGCGGTAATTTTGCCATTGGGATATACCATTAAACGATTCGAGACGGCATTGTTTGATTGTAGGTCGTATAAAGTGTTTCCAATTGCTTTGGCACCGTATATGGGGTTGTCTCCTGTAGTTTTGCGTAGTGGAATGGGGCGTAATTTGTTCACCACCAAAGACTGCGATTCGCTTGCTCTTAAGGCATTTGCGGCTCTGTTTGCGTTGATGTCAATTCGCTGCGACGATTGTGCCATTAGCAATATGGGAGCACAAAATAGTAATGTAAAAAACTTCTTCATGTTTAAAAAATTAAATTTGATTTATGCAAATAAGTAGTTTTTTATGGAATAACAGCAATTTTCATTGTAAATACTTAGAAATGAAAGTTTCGTAACCTAGCCTTGATTTAATAATTAACTCTTTTTTTCGGTTTCATGCAGCAGCTTTATTCTGCATAATCTCTTGAGAAAACAAATCTGAACCCTAAATTCCGAATAATATTTTGCACTACACTGTTTTTACAACTACCTTTGTTTCTGATCTTATAGTATTATTCCATCTTCATAAAAATGAGATTTTATATCTTTTTTTGATTAGAAATAATAAAGATACAGTGTCATATTACGACTCACCATGAATGACTCTCTAAATTATGCGACTTAATTTTTCCGGGCCTCACGGGGTGCTAAGTGAATTTTCGATAGGCATTATCAACGATGCTATCAATCTGGCAACATTACCTTCGTCAGGCTCTATTCATGTACACCTCGATAAAGATTGCGACCTCGAAGTGCTAGACCGCGCTGTCGAAATATTTAATTTATTTGAGATGAATAAGTTGCCTCAAAAGCAGGGAGTGTTGCTTTATGTTTGTATACGATCGAAGCAATTTGCAATGATCGCTGATGCTGGATTAACCAGTAAAATGGTGGAAGGTGGTTGGCAGGAAATCATTGATAATATGACTATCTATTTTAAATCAGGCGACCTTGTTAAAGCCATTCTTGACGGGGTTGAATCGGCAGGCAAAAAGCTGCAACTCTTTTTCCCTGCGGAGAGAGTCTAAAATTAAAACTTTAAAAATTTATTTAAGCTGCACTTCTTTCAAATCCCGATGAATTTAAAACGAATATTATTCTCTAAAAGCTTGTTCATGCTATGCTTGGCATTCACACTGATGTTTGAAGTGAAAGCCGGCGAAAGCCAACAAAAATGGAATGCAACCCTTTTAGTGCAAGATTATGCAAGGGTATTTTCGCCCGTACAATTGGATTCATTAGAAAGCAAATTAAGTGGTTTTGCCATGGCTGC
Organism: uncultured Bacteroidota bacterium; assembly: GCA_903897855.1. Lineage (GTDB taxonomy): Bacteria > Bacteroidota > Bacteroidia > UKL13-3 > UKL13-3 > CAINMV01. Next base: position 38,311 of record CAIUDH010000043.1, read on the forward strand.
TTCTATCGAATTGGTAATTCGTACCGAAAGTAGTATTGGAAATAGTGAACTTTTTGAGTTCGCTATGAAACAGACTGATAAGATGAATTTAGAAGGCAATCCGTCAATGGACCGTATCCTACTTCTGATTGTGATGGATAAAAAGGAATCTTTAATTTATCCTAGTCCAGCCATCAAATATAGACTTCCCGATAGAAAGTGTTCGCAAATTACCAGCCAGATTATCGATCCTTCGTTTAAATTACAACAGTATGACGCTGGAATAAGTTCGGCTATCGATGCCATTATAGGGACTGTTAAGGGCGAGTATAATCTCAAGCCAGTTTTAAATCCCGAATACTCACTCAAGTCTTTCTATGTGCCTATACTTGTTCTATTGCTCTTTATTGGGGGTGCCGTTTTCTTTAATCTACGCACCGAGAGGCAAATCCAGAAAGCAATGCATGCCTATAACCTGTCCTATTTTGATGCCCGGATCATGCTTGGTATCGATCGTCCATCGGAGGTGGTTGGCGATGGTTGGGAGGCATTCAAAGGCGGAGGCGCCAAAGGCGACTGGTCGTAACGAGATTTTGAAACGTCGAGGGCGTGTTTTTTTTAAGGAAATGATGCTTTTTATGGCTTGCTTTTCATTAAAAGGCGACTCAATGGAGTCAAAAATCATACCTCATGACTCACCCCAAAAAAAAATCTTTAAATTCCATTTTCTACTCTGAACTAAATAGTTGTATATTTGTAATCATTCTAAACAAGCAAATTTTAGAAACTATTTAGCCCATGTTAAAATTACCGATATATTTAGACAATAACGCCACAACTCCAGTAGATCCAAGGGTTCTGCAAGAGATGCTCCCTTATTTTACTGATGTTTTTGGCAACGCCGCCAGCCGTAACCATCCGTTTGGTTGGAAGGCAGAAGAGGCTGTCGATTACGCTCGAGAGCAGGTAGCGAAACTTATAGGAGCTGGCGAGAAAGAAATCATTTTCACTTCAGGGGCCACCGAAAGTAATAATTTGGCCATCAAAGGGGTATATGAAATGTATGCCGAAAAGGGGAATCATATTATTACCCTTACCACCGAGCATAAAGCGGTTCTTGACACCTGCAAGCATCTCGAAAAAACAGGGGCTGAAGTAACCTACCTGGAAGTTCAGTCCGATGGTATGGTCAACTTGGCTCAATTAGAGGCAGCGATGAGGCCCACCACAATTTTAGTTTCGGTGATGTTTGCCAATAACGAAATTGGAGTCATTCAACCCATGAAAGAAATAGCCGCCATCGTGCATAAGCATGGCGCTTTATTCCATTCCGACGCCACACAGGCGGTAGGTAAAGTAAATACCGATGTCAATGAGTTTGGCATCGATCTAATGTCGCTTACGGCCCATAAAATGTATGGCCCCAAGGGGATAGGTGCTTTATATGTACGACGTAAAAACCCAAGAGTGAAGGTTACGGCTCAAATTGATGGAGGCGGACATGAGCGCGGTATGCGCAGTGGCACTCTTAATGTTCCCGGTATCGTTGGTTTTGGTAAAGCCTGTGAATTGGCACGGTTAGAAATGGATCAAGATGCAGCCAGGTTATCGGTACTGCGCAATCGACTAGAAAACAGCTTATTGGAGTTGGAGGAAAGCTATCTTAACGGTAATAAAGAACACCGTTTACCTCATTGCACCAATATCTCATTCAAATATGTAGAGGGAGAAGGTTTGATGATGGGCGTGAAGGATATCGCTGTTTCGAGTGGTTCGGCCTGTACTTCTGCCTCTCTGGAGCCATCGTATGTGTTGAAAGCACTTGGATTAGATGATGACTTAGCCCATTCCTCTTTGCGTTTTGGATTAAGTCGGTTTACGACCGAACAGGAGATCGATTTTGCAATAAATCAAACCAAGGAAGCGGTGACCAAATTACGGGATATGAGCCCACTTTGGGAAATGTTTAAAGAAGGAATCGATTTAAAATCCATTGAATGGGCTGAACATTAAGAATTAAAAGACCATTCCAAGAGTTCATCATGCTTCCGTTTCAGCAATATAAAGAAGCGTAAAAAAAAAAATTAAAAAAATACTATTATGGCATATTCAGAAAAAGTAATCGATCATTACAGCAATCCACGTAATATAGGCACGTTGGATAAAAGCAAGAACAATGTAGGAACCGGTTTGGTAGGGGCTCCCGAGTGTGGCGACGTGATGCGTTTACAAATTGAGGTGGACGATTTAACAGGCACCATTACCGATGCGAAATTTAAAACCTTTGGTTGTGGTAGCGCTATTGCCTCTTCTTCCTTGGCTACCGAGTGGCTTAAGGGTAAAAGTATTGACGATGCATTGAAAATAGACAATATGGATATTGTAGAAGAATTAGCACTGCCTCCGGTAAAAATACATTGCTCCGTATTGGCAGAAGATGCGATTAAAGCAGCCATCAATGATTACCGCTCAAAAAATAATTTATTGCCTATTGAGGTACAGTAATTTCTATCTTGTTAACAATTAATTCAATACGGTAAAGTGAGTATCACAGTAAGCGATAAAGCGAAATTAAAGGTCGATGATTTAGTTCGTGACGCCCATTTAGGCAACGACTATTTTTTGCGTGTTAGCGTAACCGGCGGAGGTTGCAGCGGTTTAACGTATAAATTAGATTTCGACAACGAAGCCCAGAAAGGTGACCAATATTTTGAGGATAAAGGCGTGAAGATTGCGGTGGACATGAAAAGCTTCCTCTATCTATTTGGCACCGAGCTTGATTTTAGCGACGGTTTAAACGGTAAAGGCTTTAACTTTATCAATCCCAATGCATCGCGTACCTGCGGTTGCGGAGAGAGTTTCTCTGTTTAAGTAATAATCATCCTCTATTCATGATCCGTTCTCCAAAGTTCGGCCTTTTTTATTGCTAAAAATTAAGCACTTTTGCATTCTACATGAAAAAACAAATTTTATTAAGTCTTACTCTATTTCAGACTCTATGGTCTTTCTCGCAGCTCGATAGCATGGAGCGGAGTTTTGCTTCCATTATTTCGGCTGCCGATATGAAGGATAATCTCACTTATATCGCCTCTTCGAGCACTGAAGGGAGGGAAACAGGTACTCCTGGATTGCGCAAAGCCGCCGAATATATTGCAGTGAAATTGGGCAATTACGGTTTGAAGCCTGCCGGCAACGCTGGCATGTTTTATCAAAATTACAAATATGTTCGCGATATGAGTAAGGACGTAACCCTGTTCGATTCATTGCAAAAATTTGAATACCTAAAAGACTTTTATGTACAGAGCGATGTGAGAAGGGGTTTGATCTATAATAAAGAAATTGTTTTTCTGGGTTATGGTATTGATGATAAAAACTTCAATGATTTTGCCAAGGATACGAACCTTGCCGATAAAGTTGTCATTATTCTTAACGATGAGCCTCTGCGTGGAAAGAAATATATTGTAAGTGGTAATACAGAGCATAGCAACTGGTATAATAACCTTGACCTGAAAATTCAGAGAGTCTTAAAATACAAACCCGCGGCTCTCATTATCGTGGATGATGCCTATGCAAGCCATCTTGCAGCAAGGAAGCAGGAACTCAGTGATAATTATCTGATCATGGGCTCCAATAGTTACAAAGTGCTGCTTCCTGAGGGAGGTAAAGAGGTCATATTTCCGGTCATGTTCACCCATAAAGGAATCGCTGCAAAGCTTCTTGGAATCGACAGCTTGAAACTCGAAAAAGTGATTCAGAAAACAGCTAAAAAACATAAACCGATTCACCTTTTCACCCATCGTCAAATTTCTATGGAAGTAGAGAAAGTAGAGTCAGCACCCCGAAGTGATAATGTTATTGGTTATATAGAAGGAACCGATTTGAAAGACGAGTATATTGTTATTTCCGCCCATTTTGATCACTTGGGAATGCATAAAGGAGAAATTTTTTATGGTGCCGACGACAACGGCAGTGGCACGGTAGCATTGCTTGAAATTGCGGAAGCTTTTGCCGTTGCTAAACGTGCCGGTTTTACCCCACGGAGGAGTATCTTATTTTGTGCTTTCAGTGGAGAAGAGAAGGGTTTAATTGGTTCTGAATACTATACCAAAAATCCACTTCTCCCACTCAACAAAGCCATGCTCGATCTTAATATTGATATGATTGGAAGGGTCGATTCTACTTATTCGGCACTGAAAAATTCGAACTATATTTATGCCATCGGAACCAATAGACTGAGCAGCGATTTAAAACCCATTTTAGAAAAAGCAAACACGACCTATTCTCATCTCACACTCGATTATAAATTCGATGACCCCTTAGATAAGAACCGATTTTTTTACCGCAGTGATCATTACAATTTTGCAAAATATAATATTCCAGTTATTTTCTTTTTTAACGGGGTGCACGCCGATTATCATAAAAGCACCGACACCATCGATAAAATCAATTTCAATAAGATGGAAGCGATAGCGAGACTGGTTTTTCATGTGGCATGGCAAACGGCAAATCAAACTGAGAGTATCAAAAGAGACCTTAAGTAATTATGAAAAGCAATCTGATTTACGGCATTCACTCTGTCATGGAAGCCATAGAGGCAGGAAAAACCATCGATAAAATTTTTGTTCAAAACGGACTGAAAGGCGATTTGATTTTTGAATTAAAAAATTTGATTCACGATCGTAAGTTGTTTATAAATTTCGTCCCTAAAGAGAAGATAGATCGGCTTACAACCAAGAACCACCAAGGTGTTGCGGCATTTATCACGGATGTCGAATATGATGATATTGAAGCGCTGGTGCCTCAAATTTTTGAGCGTAGTGAGGTGCCTTTATTATTGGTTCTCGACGGTGTGACCGACGTACGAAATTTTGGCGCTATCGCTCGCAGTGCCTACTGCGCAGGGGTGCACGCCATTATTATACCCGCCAACGGGGCAGCGCCAATTAATGAAGATGCCATCAAAACCTCAGCAGGGGCATTACATCATATTGCGGTATGCAAAGTGAATAACCTAAAAACCACGTTAAACTATTTGAAGGAATGCGGCATTGCTTTAGTTGCTTGTACCGAAAAGTCAAAAGACACCATTTACAATGCCAACTTTAATCAGCCAGTAGCCATCGTTATGGGGAGCGAGGATAAGGGTATTAGTGCGAGTGTGTTGCAAATGATGGACTCTAAAGTAGCTATTCCCATCCAAGGTAGCATTGGTTCCCTAAATGTGTCGGTGGCTACAGGGGTTACCTTGTTTGAAGCGCTGCGGCAAAGAGGGTGACTTTAATGTTTGAAATTAAATTATATTTTCTATAAAAGGCGTACCTTTGCTTTACCATGAGAAAACTTCTTTCCCTCTGCCTCTTCTTACTTTTTTGCATTTTTTCGCCTGCACAAAAGTTGAAGCTTTGGGCCGATGAAAAGATTATGCAGAAATTGGAGAACCAAAAATTAATGAATAATCCCGACTCTAAACATAATGGTTCAAGGTATCAGATTTTTCAAGGTTCTTCGCGTAGCGCCGCCTATGCCGTGAATGGTAATTTTGTGAATCTGTTTCCTGATATGCCAACCTATGTTTTGTATGAGCCTCCTAATTTTAAGGTGCGGGTAGGCGATTTTCGTTTTAAATTTGAAGCTATCGCTTTTAAACAGCAGATGCTCGATAATGGACTCACCGGTTTCTTTATTGTTCATGATAAAATAAATGTTCCAAAACCCAAATAACATTTCTTAATTTCCTCTCTAACATTTCGTCCTATAACCCGAATATTTTACTTTTTTTAATTTTCAACCTATCACAAATCATTAATACACCACTACCATGTCATTTACACTACCCCCGTTAACTTTCGCTTTCGATGCGCTAGAGCCTCATATTGATGCCCGCACGATGGAAATTCACCACGATAAACATCATCAGGCCTATATCACCAACTTGAATAATGCCTTGGCAGGCACCCCCGCCGAAAATTTAAGTATAGAAGAAATTTGTACCAACATAAGCAGTTATCCGATGCCTGTGCGTAATAATGGTGGAGGTCATTTTAACCACACTTTCTTCTGGAACATCTTAAGCCCTAATGGAGGTGAAGCCTCTTCTGCGTTAAAAGCGGCTATTGTTACCGACCTCGGTGGCTTAGATAAATTAAAAGAGGAATTTACTAAAGCAGCCATCACCCGTTTTGGAAGTGGATGGGCTTGGCTTTGTGTCAAAGAGGGTAAACTGAGCATCTGCTCTACGGCCAATCAAGACAACCCAATCATGAATATTGAAGGGGTGCATTGCGGGACTCCAATATTAGCTTTAGATGTGTGGGAGCATGCCTATTACCTGAATTACCAAAACCGCCGTCCCGATTATATAACAGCATTTTGGAATGTGGTGAACTGGGCTGAAGTAAGCCGCAGGTACGAAGCGGCACTTTAATTTAGGGCAAGCTAAATTAAATTTGCGGATAAACTAAACAGGTGGCATGTGCCACAATCCCTTCTTCACGACCTATAAAGCCCAACTGCTCATTGGTGGTGGCTTTTATGGAAATATCATCCGTGCCGATTTTTAGAATAGGAGCAAGGCATTTTTGCATGGCTTCGATATGTGGATTTATTTTAGGATTCTCTGCAATCACAGTACAATCAATATTGCCAATAGCGTAGTTTTTTTCGTGCACTAACTCCATCACTTTAAAGAGCAATTTTTTGCTGTCAATACCTTTAAAACGTGGGTCTGTGTTGGGGAAATGGTAACCTATGTCACGTAGGTTCAGCGCCCCTAGAAGCGCATCGCAGATAGCATGAATCAAGACATCGGCATCACTATGCCCATCAAGTTTTTTGGAGTAAGGGATTTTAATCCCGCCAAGCCACACTCCATCACCATCTACTAAGGGATGTACATCAACTCCATGGCCTACTCGAATTTTCAAAATGAATGTTTATAGGATGAATCTATTTTTCTTAAAACGGGTGCGCGTAACTAATGTTTGTCGATGGTTAGTTACGTAATTTGTCCTTAATATTCTTTCTGCTTTCTAAAAGCATCCAAGTCAAATATTAAGCTAAAGCGTAATGTGTTCTGTAATGGATGCTGCTGCCCTAGCGGTACAAGGTAGGTGAAATCTAATCCGAATACATTATAGCGTAAACCGGCGCCGAAAGTAAAGTACTTGCGATTCCCTTTCGTAAGTGGTTCATGAAAAAAACCGGTACGTATGGCAAACTGTTTATCGTACCAATATTCAGCCCCAATACTCCAGTTATACTCTTTCATTTCTTCTTTAAAACCTCCTGGAGCATCATAAAACGATTGATACATGCCTTTTACAACACCAACGTTGGCATCTTTACCAAACATGGGGATTTTTTTTCCATCGGCGCTGATACTATCATCGCCCCTTTTGTTTTTCAAATAATAGGGTAAGGTTGGCACCAATAGCTTATTCACTTCGGCCGTTACCATGAGCATATTATACTGGTCGAATTCGACGTTGGCACTGGCTCCTAGGCGAAGGGTCGTGGGAATGAAATCTTTGTTCTGTGAGTTGGTATAGCTAATTTTGGCTCCCATATTTTGAATAATGGCACCAAAGGCATACGTGGTTTTATAACCCGAAAACTTGGTGTCGTTTTTATAATAGGCCGAGATATCACCGGCACCACTCACCCCGGCTTTTGTTGATGGGCCAATGGCAGGCAAATTCGGAACTAAATTAGAATAGATGAAACGTAAAGCAACACCCATTGAGAATTTATCGCTCAGTTTTCGCGCATAAGCTCCGTCGATGGCGAATTCATTGGGTTTTTGATCTCCTAACGAAGCCCCAAACTCATCGGTAAATTGTATGTTTCCTAAAGAGAAGTAGCGCATCGTAATGGCTCCTGCCGAGAACTCATCAATTTTTCCATATAAAGAAATATAACTTAACGATACGTCGGGCACCAAATTACGCAGCCACGGGGTATACGATATCCCTAAGCCTCCTTTTTTCTCAACGAAGGCATATTTTGCCGGGTTGAAATGCATAGAGTTCACGTCAGCGAAGGTGGCCACGCCACAGTCGGCCATGCCTGCAGCCCGGGCATCAGGAGTAATGGTAAGAAAGGGCACTGCAGTGGTGATTACATTGCGTGAACCCAATAATTGGTTTTTGCTAGTTATCTGAGTTTGGCTTTTAGCAGCAAAAAATGTTGTGCAAATGGTTGCTCCTAAAACGAATTGTTTCAAATTATTCATATTGAAAATGAGTTTACCTCCTTGATTAATTATAAAGTTTAAGGTAAAATTGCTTCATCTATTGATATAAGAAGTTGTTAGATATTTGATAGGTTACAAACATAATCTATTTTTTAAATATATAAAAATCGTATTCTGCCTGTTGCGCGGCTGCATTATCGCACTATAACCAGTCGGCTCGATTGCTGTGCCGTATTGCCGTTTTTGTCCTTCACAGTGGCTTTAAAGATATAGGTCCCACTAGGCATGGCTGCCCCAAACTCATTTTCCCCATTCCAGTTGAGATCATTAAAACGACCGCCTGCGTCATTTTGAGGCAGGTAAAACGACATCAGCTTTTCGCCAATCACAGTGTAAATATCGATGGTGACTTCAATGGCTTCCCCCGCTTTATTATGCTCAAAACTAAAGATCGTATTGCCATTGCCGGGGTTGAATGGATTCGGATAACACAGGAGCTTATCAATTTTTAGTTCACTTTTGTCCACTATAATAAAATTGATACTTCCAGTACCTGAGTTATTATAGATGTCCCATACTTTTAAGGTGATGGTATGGTTGCCTAAACCAAGATTATAATAAGGGTAGCTGATTTTTCCACGTTGAAAATCATTGAGAACGCCTTCGTAAAAATCATTCAAAACAGAGGGATGTGCGAGGTCACCGTCGAGGGTCGCTGTCATCTCATGGCCTACACTCACCCCGCTGGTATTGATGCCGTTTTCGTCGAAGAGCTGGGCTATCAGAATTGGATTCTGATGCGAAGTTCCTCCGTTTCTAAACAAGGTATCGTTAATAAAGAGTTTTATGACAGGCCCTTTGGTGTCGGAAACCGCGTTGATGTCGGACCCCCCAATAACTACTTTTGTATAACTCCCTGCGCCATCAACATTATTGGTTCTGTCGAATGCATAATAACTTATTTTTCCTAAGCCGTAGTTGTAAACGATATCTTTAGGAATCACAAAATCGATTTTAAACACCCCATGATTAACGGCGGCGATACCTTTAAACACAAAATTTTTCTGCATCGTGAACGACTGCTTGTAACTATCCGCGTCGTTGGCCAAGGTGCTATAAGTGCCAGGCTTATCGTAAACAATGATCGATACTTCGCCGTTAAAATTGGGAAGAGGGTTGTTTTGAAAATCGGCAATGAGCCCCTCGATAGAAACTTTTTGAAGGGCGCGAAAAGTATCATTTGAAGTGGTCACGATTTGGTTGTTTATTTTGGTGGTGATCACATTATATTTCGGCACCGCCAATCGCATGCTCGGATCGCCCAATAAAATAAAATGTTTGCTTGAAGGGCTTGAGTTTCTCGAATTTGTGTTTTTTGTGACCTTCATAATATCACCCAATCGGCCTCCTCCTTGTGCCGTTTTTTCGAAGGCATTATTTCTATTAAAGTTGGTGTTTAAATCGAGATTGATATTGCTATAAGCTACACGGGTAGTGGTAAGTAGTGCAATGCCTCCACCATTCGGATTTAAAATAACATCTTCACCAGCACTTACTTTTGCGAGATGGTCGAATTCGGTAAACTCACAGGTGGCAGTTACAAAAACAGGCATCGTATATTTATTTTTCCAGTTTACAATATCTCTCGTGGCGGTAATCAAACTCTCATGCGCGAGCTGCACACTGCTTCCATGGCCGGTATAATTCAAAACCAAAGTACCACGTTGCAATCCCCTGTTTACAGCATCTGTGGCATCGGGATAAGCGTAACCACTTCCTAAAGAAAGTTGTTTATAAGCATCCAAATAAATTTTATTCAAGTTAAAATCAGTGTGGGCAGCAGCTACGATATCCGATACTTGCTGTGATTCATTAAGATGGCTGTTTTGTTCCTGATCATCAGCAATAAACATGAGTGAGTTGCGCCAATCGCCAAGTGCTTCAGGGCTCTCGTAACGTAAAATCTTATCTACCATCTGCTCGGCTTGCAGGGTATTGCCTACCGGAATCCTACCAATGCCTACATCAAGGGCTTCAAAATCGTTGGGAAGCCACAACCCTTCATCATCGTCGAGCAACCCAAAATAATCATCACTGGCATACGAATCGGTATCATAGAAATTATCTGATTCATAGGTAGGCACAAAATTAGTATTCTCGTAAAAGCGATTGTCCGATTCAAGAAAAACTTTACTCTCTTTATAGTTGAAAGAAGCGTCGCCAAAAAGCAATAAATATTTGGGTTCGTCGGCTGCTGTTGTTGCTCTATTGTAAAGCATTCTCAGAAACTCTCGAATGGCGGTGATATCTTGTGCTCCACTGCTAAATTCATGGTATATCAGCTGTGGTGTGGTCACCAATACGCGCAATCCATCATGCTTACGCCGATGCTCGGCCAGCCGATTGGCTTGATCTAAAAAGTCGGGGTAGGTAACTATTATCAAATCGGCAAAACCTGAGGCATGTAAATTTTGATTCGCTACTTTTCCTCTGTTCACGGGCACAAAAAAATTGCTTACAGCATCGGTGAAACTGATAAATTCGTGGTAGGTAGAAGTTTCAACTTGAAATGAAGTGGTGGTCCCACTAAAGGAGGTAGTGTATTGTTTTACATCAGTGCCATTGGTTACGTCCCATACCGTGCTTGCTTGTGAAGTGGTTAAATTAAATTGTGCAATGGCCGAAGGAGCAATACTTTTACTGTCTCTGAAACTCATTTGACCGCCACCCTGAACTAAATTACGCCGGGCCACAAGCTCAAAATAGTCGAGCCAGCCTCGGGCCTCTGAATTCCCATTCTTATCGAATTCATATTGTATATTAAAATTATCCGAGGTGGCAAGGAAAGAAGTTTCAATTGGACTCACAGCAGAGTAGTAGGGTTGATCGAACGATTCGATGATGGTATTGCAACTACGCGAACAGATAGGACTACCCAGGTTGGAAACATTAAATGAAGTAATAGCCGATACCGAATGGGCCATCTCTGAGGTGCGAAATCGAATGGGTTCAGAGGCAATGATATTCGGAATCGTGAAAGCGAAATTTTGTATTGAATTTTTGTTGAACGACTCACCCAGTAGCTCGGCTCCGCTTTGGTAATCATTTACCTTATTCAATTCATGCACATAATATTCATCGCCAGAAGTCACCATAACATTGGGAGAGCCTGGATTTGCCGAGGTGGAAATTCGTTTCCCTGGTAGGGCGTCAATAGTCAAGAAATAATAAGTGGTCTCATCGTAGTAATTGCTCTTGTGGGTGTACTTGCCATTCGAATAATTCCATACCGCTTGGTTTTTGCCATAAAAAACGGCATAATCTTGAGCATCGAATTTAGCATCGGCTTCCCCCTTTACATAAATTGCATTTTCCGGAAGGTCATCCTCCCTGAAAGTACTGTTGGCACGAGGTAACATGCCGCCGCCCTTGCCATAGATATGGATGTTTTTTGGGTTTATAGTGTTCATATTAAAACCCAAACTCTTTAAAAAATTATAATCTAATTTGTAGAGTCCAGTGGTGGTGATGGCGAGCTTGTAAATGTCGCCTGTGGCCAACACGGAATTAGCCTTAAAATTAGTGCTGCCAATGGTTTTGTTCAAGGAGGGTACCCTCGTGATTTCCAAATCAAAGCTGGTTAATATTTCAATTTCATGGGCTCCATTTATACGCAAACCGACGATGGCAAGGGTGGTCGATGGCTTCTTGTTTTGAGTCGAAACAAACGTTCTATACGTGAATTCAGTGGTCAGATTTTGCTGTATGGAAGGGGCTATTAGGGTGGCATTGGCCAAGCTTGTTTTGACGTTTGCTAAAACAACACGGATTTCACCTTTCTCTTCGAGTAGATGGGGGATTATAATTGTTGGCACCGCATTGGCATCTAACAAAATATCATCGGCGTTGAGAATCGGGGTGGGTTGAGTTCCTTCCTTGAGCGTTTTTAATTCGTAATGCCAATTAATTGTTTTCGTGAACTTTATGATTTGTTGTGCGAAACAAACATGATGGACAATAAAGAATAGAATCAATAAAATCGAATATCGTTTAATCATGTTGGGAATAATTCTTAGACGCCATAATATACGAGGGTAAAATTAAATAAGTTTTCGTGTATAAACGCAACCTTTTCGTTTTTATTGGTATAGTATTTTAAAATGACGATATTTTGACATTGATGGGGTGGTATTTTATGAATGCAACTCTGAGTTTTTCAAATTCATTTTTTTATTTAATTTCAATAATATATATTTGTAAAATGTTGAATAAACTACGTACCGGCCTAGTGGCATTAATACTCGTTCTTACTGCTGCACAATTGAAAGCTCAGGATCCTGAGTTTTCACAATTTTACGCCAATCCAATGTATACCAATCCTGCCTTTGCTGGTAGCGAATGTGGTAGAATTGCGCTGGCTTACCGCATGCAATATTATGGCCTGCCCGGCGGCTTTGTTACTTTCAACGGTTCGTATGATCAACGTGTGCGTGAAATAGGAGGTGGTTTTGGAATTATGTTCACCAACGATAAAGCGGGGGAAGGCGTGCTTACGGCCAATCATGTAAATGCGGCTTATGCCTATGAATTAGAAACAGGAAGCGGGGTGAATCTACGTTTTGGGGTACAAGCAGGCTTTTTTCAAAAATCATTGCAATGGGATAAATTGCATTGGGGTGATCAAATTATCGCTCAACTAGGGTTTGTGAATCCAACCAACGAAACACGTATCGACAAAGCCATCACCTCAGCCAATTTTGCTGCCGGTGTATTAGTCTATTCATCTAAATTTTATGCAGGAGTGGCGGCTCATAATATAACCGAGCCAACCCAATCATTTTTCGGAGCTTCTGGCGACGGCACAACCCTTCCTCGTCGTTATACTGTGCACGGAGGTTTAATTATTCCACTCGACAATAAACGCGAGCCTGATGCCACGTTCTCACCGAATATTTTGATTATGTCTCAAGGAAAGTTTAGCCAAGTGAATGTGGGCTTTTATCTGAATAAAGGTCCCTTGGTAGCAGGCTTATGGTTCCGTCAAACAGTGCCCAACTCCGATGCCTTAATAGCCTTAATTGGATTCCGTCAGGGCGATTTCAAATTTGGATATAGCGCCGATTTTACGGTATCGAATTTACGTAGCGCAGGGAAAACAGCACATGAGCTTACTGCAACCTATCAGTTCTGTCAGCAACGCACCCATACACGTAAATATAGGCCTTTAAAATGTCCTGGATTTTAACGATTTAATTTTTTTTTATTATACTTGCACAATATAAGTGTATAAGATGCCGTTAATGGCATTGTAAATTTCAAAATATACCATGAAAGGATTCAAATTAACTATTGTTGGATTATTGGCCCTTGCCCTGCTGTCCACCTCGTGTAAAAAGCAAAAATCGTCGACCACAGGTTGGAATTTGAATGATGCAAAATGGGGTGGTTTTCAAAAACTTAATTATAAAGGACAAGAAACAGGCCCGAATCTTATTTTGGTACCCGGAGGTACTTTTACCATGGGTAGTCAAGAGCAAGATGTATTGTACGATAACAATAACATGGAAAGGCGCGTTACCATTCCTACATTTTATCTCGATGAAGCCGAAATATCGAATAATCAATATTGCGAATATCTATATTGGCTTCAACGTACCTATCTTGATGTGCCTCAGGTTCATAGCGCTGCATTGCCCGACACCTTATCATGGCGTAATAAATTAGCTTATAATGAGCCTTATGTAACCAACTATTTGCGTCACCCATCATTTCAAGATTATCCTGTTGTTGGAGTAAGTTGGATTCAAGCAAGCCGTTATTGCGAATGGCGTACCGACCGCGTGAATGAGATGATTTTGATTCGTGAAGGAATACTCAAGCCGAATCCTGCACAAGCCAATGAAGATGTATTTAACACCGATGCTTATCTGCAAGGACAATATGAGGGAGCCATTAAAGAAAAAGGACAACTCAAAGATTTAGACCCGAATGGAGCAGGAACAAGAAAAGTTCGTATAGAAGACGGTATCTTTTTGCCTGATTATAGATTGCCAACCGAAGCGGAATGGGAATATGCGGCTTCTGCCATGACGGGTAACGCAAATAAAGGAGAAGAGAATATTAACACACGCCGCGTTTATCCATGGAATGGGTTAACTGTGAGAGCCGAAGCACCTGAGAAAAGACGGGGCGAGATTATGGCCAACTTTAAACGTGGAAGAGGTGATAATGCTGGTATTGCAAGCAAATTAAATGATAACGGTTTTATTACGACTCCCGTTATATCAAATTATCCAAACGATTTTGGTTTGTATAATATGGCAGGAAACGTGAGCGAATGGGTAATGGATATTTATCGTCCTTTGACAGGTGAAGATGTGACTGACTTTCGTGCCTTCCGTGGTAATGTTTACAAAACAAAACAACTGGATCCGGATGGCTACGTGATGGAAAAAGATTCATTGGGTAGAATTAAATATCGTGACGTAACGGTGGAAGAAAATGCGAACCGTCACAATTACAAAAAATCGGATAACATGGGTTACCTTGATGAAGAAACGTATCAGAACGATGAACAAAAATATGACTATGGTACAACGACCTTGATCAATAACAAGGCCCGTGTTTATAAAGGGGGTTCTTGGAATGACAGAGCGTATTGGTTGACTCCAGGCACACGTCGTTTTCTAGAAGAGTCCCAATCGACGAGTACTCTTGGTTTCCGTTGTTGCATGGAGCGTTTAGGCGGTGCAGCAGGTAATAATCAAAAGAAAAAGAAAGGAAGCGGATACTAAGCAGTTTTAGAATAAATTATAAAAAGCCATACAAAATTTTGTGTGGCTTTTTTTTCATTTCATCGTTTCAAAAATTATATTTGCGTAAACAAATCATGCCTAAAATATCAATCATCATACCTTGCTACTTCAATGAGGGAAACATACCCATTACCTCCAAAGAACTTATAGAGAATGAGAAAAATTTTGATGCCGATATTGTTTTTGAATATGTGATGGTCGACGATGGAAGTAAGGATAATACGTACGCCGAATTACTAAAATTCAAACAACAATTTCCAGAAAAGGTGACGCTGGTAAAATTAGCCGGGAATGTAGGATCCTTCAATGCTGTTTTGGCTGGTATGCATCACGCTACCGGCGACTGCAATATCATTCTTGCTGCCGACCTGCAAGACCCACCCGAACTGATGCCCAAGATGGTAGATTATTGGCGAAAGGGAATAAAATTCGTGGTGGCCAATAGAGTGAATAGAGAAGAAGGATTGTTTCAGAAATTCTTCTCCAATTCCTATCATCGCTTGATCAAAAAATATGCGTTGAAAAATGTTCCTCCAGGAGGATACGATTTGGTTTTATTCGATAAACAATTGAGAGAAGACGTAGTAAAAATTAATGAACGAAATACCAATCAGGTGTATCTTCTTTCGTGGCTTGATTATGATTATGTGAATATCCCTTACACACGTCGGAAAAGAGAAGTGGGAACATCGAGATGGACCTTGAAGAAAAAAATAAAGCTATTTATTGATTCCTTTATCTCCTTTTCTTTTGCCCCTATACGGATGATCTCTGTAGTTGGATTATTGCTCGGGTTGATCGCATTTATCTATGGGGTTTTTATTCTCATCTCTCGCATCATGGGTAATATAAAAGTAGAAGGATGGACGGCCATGATGGTCACTTTCCTTTTTGTTGCAGCATTTCAGATGATGGCCCTCGGCATCATTGGCGAATACGTTTGGAGAGCTCTTGATGCCGCCCGTGGACGACCTAATTTTATTGTTGACGAGGTAAGAAAAGCGGAGATAGTGGAAACGAAAATATAAATTTGTTTCTGCCATTTGATTTGGGTAAATCTTAGAATCAGCTTGTATTTAGAATTGCAAGAGGGTGGTCCTTTCCTTTGTATTCTCAATAAAACATCTACAATTAGCAATTAACAATTATCTTCGTGCTTCAAAAAAA
>CAIUDH010000044.1 GCA_903897855.1 uncultured Bacteroidota bacterium
AATAAAAAAGGGTTCCACTTTCGTGAAACCCTTTGTGGGATTGGTCGGGGTGGCAGGATTCGAACCTACGACCTTCTGCTCCCAAAGCAGACGCGATACCGGGCTACGCTACACCCCGTCTTTGTATTCTCTCTACTCCAGCTCTTAGTGCGGTGAGGGAGGGATTCGAACCCTCGATACCCTTTTGGAGTATGCCGGTTTAGCAAACCGGTACTTTCGGCCTCTCAGTCACCTCACCTTTTGCCTTTACAAAGGGGTGCAAAAGTAATTTTTTAATTTATATTTACCAATAAGTTTTGAAAAATATTTGAAATAACAAATTGCTTGCTTACTTTTGTAGCCTCAGATGGCGGTTGTAGCTCAGTTGGTTAGAGCATCGGTTTGTGGTACCGAGGGTCGTGGGTTCGAGCCCCATCATCCGCCCATAAAAAAGCCCTTCAGGATTTCCTGAAGGGCTTTTTTATGCCCTGAAACATAATGGTACTAGGCTTGTCCAGTCGGTCCTCCGTAATTTAAAGGTAACCCACTGGCCATGTTTTCGCCCTCCTCAATAGCTCCAAATTGATCCTCGAATTTTTGTACGTTTTCTGTTAAAGCCATCAATAATCTTTTCGTGTGAAAGGGGGTTAATAAAATTCTCGATTTCACTTTTGCTTTCGGAACTCCAGGCATAACTCGCACAAAATCGATTAAGAATTCGGCATTGCTATGCGTGATAATTGCTAGATTACTATAAACACCTTCGGCCATCTCTTCGGTTAGTTCAATGTCTAATTGTTGTTGGTTGTTTTGTTCTGCCATGATAAAAAAATATTTTCACAAAAATAACATAATAAGCCATCTAATCCAAAAAGTACTTCCATACGTGTGTCAATTATATCACATTTTTATTTAATTTCGCTCCTCCTAATTATGAAAGATTTATTACATCGCTTTGAAAGCAAAGCCCCGGAAATCGTGTTCGAATGGCACGACAATCAAACTGAAGCTGTGGGTTGGTTGGTGATCAATAATCTCCGCAATGGCGCTGCCGGTGGTGGCACCCGAATGCGTAAAGGTTTGGATAAAAATGAAGTGACCTCACTAGCCAAAACCATGGAAGTGAAGTTCTCTATCTGTGGGCCCGATATGGGCGGTGCCAAATCAGGCATTAATTTCGACCCTTCCGACCCTCGTAAACTAGGTGTTTTGGAACGTTGGTACAAAGCCATTATGCCTCTGCTTAAAACCTATTACGGCACCGGTGGCGATTTAAATATTGATGAAATTCATGAGGTCATCCCAATTACTAAAGCACTGGGGCTGCTGCACCCTCAAGAAGGTACGGTAAACGGACATTTCAAGGCAACCCAAGAGGTGAAGATGGAATTTATTCAGAATCTTCAAACTGTGGTTGCAAAAACACTCGATAATGAACGCTATTCGCCCGATTTAAGCCGTGGATATACTGTAGCCGATATGGTGACGGGTTTTGGAGTGGCTGAAGCTGTGCGCCATTACTATGACTTGTGGGGTGGTATGATCAAAGGGAAAACGGCGATCATCCAAGGATGGGGTAATGTAGGGGCCGCCGCCGCTTACTATCTGAGTAAGATGGGCGTGGGTATTGCAGGTATTATTGACCGCGATGGCGGACTCATTAAAGTAAATGGATTTAGTCCGGCCGAAATACGAAACTTGTTCTTAACACGCGACGGCAATAAATTGGTGAGCGACGACTTGCTTCCTTTTGAAGCGATTAATAAGCAGGTGTGGAGCTGTGGAGCAGAAATTTTTATTCCTGCAGCGGCCTCTCGCTTGGTTTCACAACAAAATATTGATACCATGGTGGAGAACGGATTGGAAGTGATAAGTTGTGGCGCGAATGTGCCTTTCGCCGATTCGGAAATATTTTTCGGCCCTATCGCCAACGACACCGATGCCAGAGTGAGTATCATCCCCGATTTTATTGCGAATTGCGGAATGGCTCGCGTGTTTTCTTATTGCATGCAACAAAATATTGAACTTACCGATGAAGCCATCTTCACCGATGCCAGTATGACCATTCGGAAAGCCTTGACAAGGGTTCAACAGTTTAATCCAAAGCAAACCGGGATCTTCAAAAAAGCGCTCGAAATGAGCCTGACACATCTGATGCAATAATGGATTGTTTATTCTCTGAGTCCCTCGTAGCTTCTCCATTTTCAATAGCACTTTTTTGATTTCATTTGTTTATTTTCGCATCAGAAATAGATTTACTTGGCCAACGAACTAATATACAAACGACACACCAATAACTTACCGGTAATAATAAGCATCGCTTTGGTCTTATATGTTCTGGGTGGGTTTGGCTTGTTTTTTTGGAGTGCCTATAACGTTAGCAAGGAGGTGCAGAGCAATATGAAGTTCGAGGTGTTTATCGACGATAATGCCTCTGACGAAAAAATAAAAAACCTTCAGAATGATTTAAGAAATAACACGAACCTGGTTCGTGAAGTGCATTTTATTAGTAAAGACGAGGCCGCTCAAAGTTTTATTCTTGAGTTTGGTGAAGATTTTACTGAGGTGTTACAATATAATCCACTAAAGGCTTCTTTGGAGGTTTTTGTGAATAATGAGTACACCAATGATGAAGAGATGCAGGCCTTGATACTCAAAACCGAGCAGTCGGAGGGTGTTTATGAAGTGAAGTATGCCAAGCCGGTATTGCAAAATATGGGTTCGCTATTACGTAACCTGTCGATCGTTTTTTTGATCTTAATCTTATTACTGCTGATCATCTCACTAGGGTTAATCGACAATAGTATTCGGTTAAGTTTTTACTCTCAGCGGTTTTTGATGAAAAGTATGCAACTGGTTGGAGCTACCAAATGGTTTATTCTTCGACCCTACCTAAGTAAAGCATTTACCCAAGGATTATTGGGGGCTTTGATTGCAATCACCTTAATTACCTCTTCCGTTTTTTTAGTGACCAAGGTGTTTCCGGTGACCAGAGAAGTGTTCAATCCTATTCACCTCGCGGTAATTTATGTCGGTATCATTCTCACTGGAATTATGATCACTTTAAGCAGCAGCCTTATTGTGATGCGAAAATATTTAGGCAAAAGCGCATATAAATTATATTAAATCAATTCAACTTATTTCAATTCTATGGCACATCATATCAAACCCGTTAAAACAGAAAAAAAAGCACCTGCCACCTCCAGTAGCTATTCTTTTGGCAAGAAAAATTATCAACTCATGATCATTGGATTGGTAATTATTACCCTTGGTTTTGTTTTAATGAGCGGTAGTGAAGATATTTTCAGCACCACCAAAATGACCATTGCTCCTATCGTTGTGGTGTTTGGTTTTGCTTTTGAAGTATATGCGATCCTTAAAAAATCAGACTCCAACGCCTAGTGAATTTTTTTCAAGCTATCATTATCGCTATTGTTGAGGGTTTAACCGAGTTTCTTCCTGTTTCCTCTACCGGACACATGATTATAACCACCTCTTTGATGGGTATAAGCAGTGAAGAATTCACCAAACTATTTACGGTGGTGATTCAGTTAGGCGCCATCTTCGGGGTCGTAGTTTATTACTGGAAACGCTTTATTAATTTGAAGGATTTTAATTTTTACATTAAACTGTTTGTCGGAATTATCCCAATCATAATTTTCGGATTTCTTTTTAAGAAAAAAGTTGATCTACTGCTCGAACGGGTCGATATAGTGGCATGGAGTTTATTGTTAGGAGGGGTTTTCTTGTTGTTTATCGATCGGCTTTTTAAAGCAGAAACGGTCGATTCTCAGGAAAAAATTACCTGGAAAGATGCCTTCATTGTTGGATTGTTTCAGTGCATTGCACTCATTCCGGGAGTATCGAGAGCCGCTGCCACTATGACTGGCGGTGTTTATCGAAAATTTAATAAGGCCATGGCTGCCGAATTTTCTTTTTTTCTCGCCGTGCCTACCATGTTTGCCGCTACCGTGAAGGATCTGTGGGATTTTAAAAAGGCTGGATTTACAATGACACCCTACGAAATACAACTGTTAGTTATAGGAAATCTGGTGGCTTTCGTAGTGGCCATTCTTACCCTTCGTTTTGCGATGTCGTATATTGTTAAACATGGATTTAAAACTTTTGGTATCTATCGTATCATCATTGGTGCTGCCATACTCATTATGCTCTCGAGTGGCATTCATCTCGATTTAATATAATCTCTAACTTACGCGCTGATGTCTTTTAATTTTACAGAAGGAGAAGTGCTGCTTATCGATAAACCAATAGGCTGGACGTCATTCGATGTCGTAAACAAAATACGAAATGCGATTCGTAATTTTTTGCGCGAACAGGAAGCGCCGGGCCATAACAATTCCGGAAAAATAAAAGTAGGTCATGCCGGTACGCTCGATCCATTAGCTACAGGGTTGCTCATTGTTTGTACCGGTAAATTCACTAAAAGAATTGATGAGTTTATGGCCCAGGAAAAGGAATATACCGGCGAATTCACCTTTGGCGCAAGTACGCCTACCTATGATGCTGAAATGCCTGCTGATGCTACCTTTGCATGTGATAACCTGTCGGAAGAAAAAATAATAAAAGCCACTGAGAGCTTTGTTGGAACCATTCAACAAATTCCGCCCATGTACTCGGCCATAAAGCAAGAAGGGAAAAAGCTTTACGAGTTGGCTCGTAAAGGAGTATCGGTGGAGCTTAAACCTCGTGAGGTTTTTGTTAAGGAGTTTGAACTTTCGAATTTCGAACTACCGAAGGTGAACTTTCGAATTGTGTGTAGTAAGGGAACCTATATTCGAAGTATCGCCCACGATTTGGGCAAAGCCGTTGACAACGGTGCCTACCTCTCCTCCTTAAGAAGAACCCGTATTGGTGATCATACAATTGAAGATGCACTCCAAGTGATGGAGTTTGTGGAAAGGTTGAAGTTGGGAAATTGAGCTATTGGTTCGTTTAATTTTAAAGGCAATAGCGTCCTATCTAGGCGCTTCTCAGATCATATTAATCTTTCCAAGCCTTCACAATCAATCCTGTTCCTTCGTGGTGTATCTGGTTCGTATCCATCCAGTTTAATACAAAGCAAAAAGGATAGGTTAACAGGTAATAGAAGGGCATGATAACAAAAAACAACTTAGAAATATTAAGTAACTGAATCGGATATTTCATGCTTAATCGCCAGGCTATTTTACCCGGAGTGCCATAACTGTATCGTGCTTCTACTTTGTTAAAACCGGCCAAGTTTAATTTTGCTTTAATCTCATCAATATTATATCCGTCGCGCACATGCTCGCCTATAAATGATTCACCATCATTATGTTCTACATCACTGCCACCTTTGTCGCTGGGCGTAGAGATTAAAACCATGCCCCCCGTTGTTAAATCGATGTAAAAGTTTTTAAACACCTCCACATCCTCTAAAATATGCTCCATCACATCCACACATAAAATAAAATCGAAGCCTTCAGGATGATTGAATGTGGTTAAGTCTTCTGTACGGAAGACGACATTGGTTCTTCCAATTTTCTTGAAGAAACTATTGCAATCAGCCATATAATCTTCCTTTACATCGACACTCAGGATAGAAGATTTACTACTTTTTCCACTCATATAGTAGCTGTATTGGCCAAAGCCGCTACCGGCATCGAGAATTCGGGTGATGCCTTTCTGTTGCTTATGCCAAGCATTAAATTCTTTGTGTATATGCCAAGAACGCAGAAGGAGCAGATCGAGGAGCTTATAGAAAAGTTTGCGTAAAACAGGTGTGGTATTAAAAAATCTCCCTACCGTATCTTTAATTGGGTCGTAATGCATTTAAGATTTAAATTATTTTTTTGTAGTCGTCTTCGTTAATTTTTGTTTCTGGCTTGATCTCAATTTTTTTCATCAGTTCCTCCATCCGGTTTACTTCATCCAAGGTTTCGTCGAGAAAAAATTTCAAGTTAGGTATCACCCGAACCTGATTTCTTATTCTTTTGGCCAATTCATGCCTGATGTCTTTGGCATGCAGGGATACTTGTTTCATGATCTCGTCTCTGTTTTTGTGCTGAAACATACTAAGATACACCCATGCCTCTCCTAAATCGGGGGTTATTTTCACCCCGCTGATAGTGATAAACAAATTACCCCACCATCCGGAGCCCTGTTGTAAAAATATGGTCGCCAATTCTTCTTGTAGCAATCCTGAAACTTTATCTGTGCGTTTTCCACTCATAACAAGTGCGAAGATATCAATTTTAGGTATAAAAAACCCATTCCCATTCGCTTTACTTACGGTATTAGTATTATTTTCGCAGCATGATTTTACCGATAACACAATATGGTGATGCCGTATTGCGAAAACTCTGCACTCCTATTACTCCGGATTATCCGAACTTGAAAGTGCTGATAGCCAATATGTTTGAAACAATGTATAACGCTAGTGGGGTGGGTTTGGCGGCTCCTCAAATCGCACTTCCCATTCGTTTGTTTGTGATTGATGCCGAACCACTCGACGAAATTAATCTGAAAGGGTTTAAAAAGGTGTTCATTAACGCTCAAATTTTGGAAGAAAAAGGCGATAAATGGGCCTATAATGAAGGATGTTTAAGTATTCCGGGCATTAGAGAAGATATTAATAGGAAAGAACAAATTACGATTACCTATGTAGATGAGAATTTTGTGCAATGTACCGAAACATATAATTCAAAAATTGCCCGGGTCATTCAACACGAATACGACCATATTGAAGGTAAACTTTTTGTTGATTACCTCACTCCATTAAAAAAAGAGATGCTCAAAGGCCGGCTGGCCGACATTACCAAAGGTAGAGCCGACGTTGATTATAAGGTGAAACTGCCAAAAAGATAAGCAGCATTTTTTTTTCGGGTGGCCGATTCTATTTATTGTATTCGAATCATTCTCGTCGCTCCAAATTCAATATTTAATTATTCATTACCATGAATGCCTTAAGTACCGAGACCTCCCCCTATTTATTACAACATCAGAATAACCCGGTGCATTGGTTTGCCTGGGGCGAAGAGGCCTGGCGTAAAGCACGAGAGGAGGATAAGCTGGTTCTGGTATCCATAGGCTATAGTGCCTGTCATTGGTGCCATGTAATGGAGCATGAGAGCTTTGAAGACGAGGCCACTGCGGCAATCATGAATGAACATTTTATCTGTATTAAAGTGGATCGGGAAGAACGCCCCGACGTGGATCAGGTATATATGGAAGCGGTTCAAATTATTCACGGTAGTGGAGGTTGGCCATTAAATTGCTTCACGCTTCCGGATGGTCGTCCGGTGCATGGTGGAACCTATTTTAGAAATACCGAATGGAAGAAATTACTTCTGGGCCTCACGGAATTTTATAATAGCAATAAAGACAAAGCACTTGATTATGCCGCTCGTTTAACCCATGGCGTAAAGCAACTGAAATTTGACACGGCCAACGCCCCAGCGTTTACTCCTGAGAAAATGGATAGTCTGGTCCTGCATTGGCAAAATTACTTTGATATTATTGAAGGCGGGCAAGATCGGGAACCTAAATTCCCCTTGCCTAATAATTATGAATTCTTATTGCAGTTCGGCGTACTGAAGCAAAATAAGTTCATCTTAAATTTCTTACATCTTACGTTACACAAAATGGCTCGTGGGGGCATCTATGATCAAGTGGGCGGTGGCTTTTCACGTTACAGTGTGGATAGGCTATGGCAGGTGCCTCATTTTGAGAAAATGCTTTATGATAATGCGCAGCTCATCGGTCTTTACAGCAAGGCGTATCAACTTACAAAGAGTCCGTTTTACCTTCAGACGATGCAAAACTCCATTGCTTTTGTATTGCGCGAATTATCGCATGCCGAAGGGGGCTTTTATAGTGCTTTAGATGCCGATAGTGAAGGGGAAGAGGGCAAGTTTTATACTTGGAGTGAAGAGGAATTTTTAGCAGCCTTAGCCGGGGAGGAGTTTCACATTGATAATTTTACTGAGCACCTGAAATTATTCTATCAGGTTACCTCCAGCGGCAACTGGCATGAAGAGGAAACCAATATTTTAACCAGGATTTCAAATACCGATGATTTTTGTTTTGAGCATGCTCTGGATGAAGCTCTGTTTTTATCCGACTTAGAAAAAGCAAACCAAATATTACTCGCCAAACGGAGCTTTCGGGTGCGGCCGGGATTGGATGATAAAATTCTTACTTCCTGGAATGCCTTAATGATAAAGGCATTGGCGAAGGCCTATACCGCTACACAGTATGAAAACTATTTATCGGAGGCCGAAAAAAACTACGCTTTCTTAAGTCAGCATCTGAGCGTAGATGGGGTACTCTATCATACCTTTCATTATTCCACCCATAAAGCCAAAGTTAGTGCTTTTCTCGACGATTATTCGAGTTTAGCAGAGGCGGCTATTGCGCTTTACCAGTGCACCTTTAACGACTCTTATCTAATAGATGCTCAACGCTTGGTAGAGGAGGCGATAAAAATTTTCTTTGATGCTGAAACGGGTTTGTTTTTTTATAACAGCAACTTAACAGAGACCTTGTATGTTCGAAAACACGAAGTGTATGATAATGTAATACCTTCTTCCAATGGGGTGATGGCCATGAACTTATATAAACTAGGAAAGTATTTTGAGAAGGAAGAATACCTTTCGATTAGTTTAAAAATGTTACACTTGATGCAACCTAAGTTTGCGGGGTACCCCAGCGGTTACAGCCAATGGCTGCAATTGCAATTAGCAGAAACAGGGGGCATGAAAACAGTTTGCATCACAGGAAGTGGGGCGCTCGAAACGAAGCAAGAATTTGACCAAAACTATATCCCGAATTTGCTTTTTGCAGGAGGTGAAAATTCAACTATTCCGCTGATGGCCAGCAAAACTTCTACGGGAGGAAACACCATTCACATCTGCCTTCACGATGCCTGCTTGCCTGCCGTAAGTAAGGTTAGTGAGGCCATCAAGCTACTCTAACTGTATATTTTCAATGTGAAGTTTAGGCTTCTTTATCCATGGATGCTTTCTTGCTTGCTGTAATTTTCCATGATGGAGGCTTCATAGCTGAGCCACTCCAGCCATCGCTGGTCAACATCGACAGCCATGCTATATTTACGTGCATATCCGATAAACAGGGTGTAGTGCCCTGCTTCGCTGATCATGAGTGTATGATAGAATTGAGCCAGCGCCTTATTTTTTAGGCTAGTAGAGAGTACTCGAAAACGTTCGCAACTTCGGGCTTCAATCATCGCAGAAAAAAGCAGTCTATCCACGAGTGAGGCATTGCGACTTCCTCCTTTCTGCATAAACTTAGCCAATTCGTTTACGTAGTTATCTTTTCGTTCACGGCCAAGAACCCATCCCATACTCTTAATTACATTGTGTACCTGCTCAAAATGATCCAGCTCTTCCTTCGCTAATATGAGGAGGTCGGTTACCAGATCGGAAAGTTCAGAATTGTTGATGATGATGGTGATTGCATTGGTCGCTGCTTTTTGTTCACACCAGGCATGGTCCGTTAGTATTTCTTCCATATTGCCTTCTGCAATATGCGCCCATCGAGGGTCGGTTGGTAGCTTAAGTCCCAGCATTGATCATTGTATTAAGGCACAAAGTTACGATAATTCAGAACGTATGTGAGAGGCTTTAATGTGTTACTCTAAACTCGAAAATTATACTCCGTCATCTTCTTAGGCTTATGGCCTATTTCACACTGCTATGATTCGCATAAATAAACTATTTTTGAAACTCTATTCCTTTTGAAGATCCTCTACGCAATACAAGCCACCGGAAACGGACATATCAGTCGCGCACGCGAAGTAGTGCCGTATTTGCTCAAATATTGTGATCTGGATTTGCTGGTTAGTGGCACTCAGAGCGATGTGAATTTACCATACTTTATCAAATACAAGAAAAAAGGGATGAGCTATACTTTCGGGAAATACGGAGGTATCGATTATTATGACTCCTTTAAGCGCTTTCGTCCTTTCAATTTTATCCAGGATATTTATACTTTTCCGGTGCATGATTATGACCTGGTTATCAATGATTTTGAACCCATCACGGCGTGGGCCTGCAAGTTGAAGAAAAAAAATTGTGTAGCCTTTAGTCATCAGGCTGCTTTCTTGTCAAAAAACACGCCGAGAGCCAATGAGATTGACAATTTTGCGGAATCTATCTTTAAAAATTATGCCCCCAGCACCAGTGCTATAGGCCTGCACTTCGAACCCTATGATTCGTTTATTAGAACCCCTATTATACGTGCCGAAATCAGGCAACTTGAACCTTATGTGGAGCCTTATATTACAGTTTATTTGCCAGCCTATACCGACGAGTTGCTGATTGACTATTTTGAGAAATTCCCTGATTTTTATTGGGAGGTGTTTAGCAAGCATGTTCAGCTGCCCTATCGACAAAATAATATCAAAGTGATTCCCATTGATAATGCTGCGTATCTGAAAAGTTTACAAGGGTGCACAGGGTTGCTCACCGGGGGAGGCTTTGAAGCCCCTGCCGAGGCCACTCACCTGGCAAAAAAAGTGATGGTGATACCCATGTTTAACCAATATGAACAGAAATGTAATGCCAAAGCTTTCGAGCATTTTGGGGGTACTATGGTAACAGAAATTAATCATAACTTTGAACATTATTTGCGCCATTGGCTTTATCAAGTGAAACCACTCAACATTTTTTATGAAGACAATACGGAACGATTAATTCAGGAGATTTTAATGGAAAATAATTTAATTTAGAATGAGATCAGCTCGACAGTTTTTTCTAGGAGTGATGCTTTTTTTAAGCACCGTAACAATGGCTCAACATTGGCGAATGGCTTATGGTTCGGGCAGTTTGATGCAGTATGCCCTTCCTGCTTCTAAATTTGCCGGGCTTTTTTTAGCGCCCGTGCATTTTAAAGGGAGTGTTGGTATTACTTGTCAATGGAATAAAAACGAAACACATCAAGTTTTGCAAAATGTTTCAATCGGATTCGGATATCATCGTTTCATTCAATGTATTATTCCGATAAGTACTGAAATTGGCTATCGTTACCAATCTACTAAAAAAATATTCTTCGACGTTTTTTTGGGTGGCGGATACCTTCATAGTATCCCTCTAAACTCAAGATACATCCTGAACCAAGGGGTCTATGAAAAAACTAATAAGGGGGGTAAGCCTCAAGGTATGGTAAACGCCAGAATAGGATTAGGATATGCATTCAAAGTGAACACTACGATTGAAATATCCTATGAAAATCTTTTGCAGACACCCTTCATCAAATCGTATGTCCCTATATTGCCATACAACATTTTTAATATTAGCTATTCAGTTCCATTAGCCTGGGTGAAGCATAGTTTTAGTAGAGCAAAGACAACCACGATAACTCCCGCATTTTAAGCACGCTCGATATGAAATTAAATCTCTTGAAGTTCAGTTTGCTCATCGTCGCATTACAGCTCGGTAATGCATGCAAGAAAGCGGAAGTTAAATCGACCGTATCCTGCTTCAACGCCACAACAAAAGGGCATCCCAAGGGGGCGGCCATGCAAGCTTTGATTGACCAATATGTATCCAAAGGATTGCCTGGCATTTCGGTGCTCATAGGCGATAGTAGCGGCGAATGGTTTGGCGCTGCCGGCAAAGCAGATATTGAACACAATATAAATTATACCCCATGTACAGTTCAAAAACTAGGTAGTATTACCAAAATGATGATGGGCGTACTTACCATGAAATTGGTGGAAGAAGGGAAAGTAAATTTGGATGACCCCATTTGCAAATGGATTGATGCCAAGGTGATTAAGAATATAAAAAATTCAGATAAGATATCCATTCGTAATTGTTTGCAACACACTACCGGCGTTTTTGACATTATCACCAGTTCGGCCTTTTACTTGGCCGTTTTAAACGACCCTAATAAGCACTGGACGAGTGAAGAGTTATTGAAATTTGTTGAAAACCAACCGGCTAATTTCGAAGCTAATACCGGGGTGTTGTATTCGAATACCAACACTATTTTTGTGGCCATGTGTTTGGAGAAAATTACGGGCAAAAGCCATAGCGAGCTCTTGCATGAGAAAATTTTCACTCCGTTAGGAATGAACGACACTTATTATCATTGGCACGACGCTTTGCCGGCAACTACCGCGCAAGGATATTTTGATTTGTATAATAACAAAACCATTATTAACGTGAGTAACCTCATTACCGGCAGTGGCAATGGTTATACTGGGGTGTATAGCAACGTTTTTGATTTAAGGAAATTTATCAGAGGCGTTTTTATTGATAAAACAATTTTGTCTCCAAGCACTCTCGACACGATGATGCAGTGGGCCTATAACAAGGATGAACTTTATTTTGGACTCGGTTTATTCAGAGTCTATAATGGCACTCCGAAATACACTCTTATTGGACATACCGGTGGCGATTTGGGTTATGCTAGTGAAGTTTATTATTATCCAGAGAGTAATAATTATTATATCGTTTGTATTAATTATGGTACTAATGGCAAAACATTTCTCACTCCTGTGTATGATGAATTTGTGACGAAGCTAAAGGCCATCGTAACCCCTTAAAATTTAAAATTTGATTGATGACTAAAAAAACATTTTGGCTATTTATGCTGGCAGCAAATACTCTTTTTGCGCAGGTGCCACAAACACAGATATTTTATTTACCGATGAAATATGATAGCAAAGGCAGTAAGTTCAACTTCGGCGACCTGCAGCGCATCAGTAAAAAGAAAGGGTATAATAATCAGCCCTCCTTTTCGCCAGACAGCAAAAGTATTTATTATGTTACCTTCATGGATTCCAGCAATACCGATATTGTAAACTACAATCTTAGCAAGAAGGAATTGACGCGAATTACCAACACCAAAGAAAACGAGTATTCACCAATGGTTACACCCGATGGCAAATACATAAGCTGTGTGAAGGGCAAAGCGCAGCAACTCTGGAAATACAAACTATCAAATCCAAAGAAATGCACACGCGTTATCAAAGAGTTTGACAGTGTGGGTTACTATACTTGGTTAAACAAGAGTACCATCATTTCCAATGTGTTGCCCGAGCCTTTTGCCTTGTATGCCCATGTGCTCACCAACGATACCAATATCAGGATGTATATGGGTATTGGCCGATGCCTGCAAACAATTAAAGACGAAAGCACGGTGCTCTACGTGCAGAAGCGCGATTCTGTAGACTGGTATATCAATGCCTTGGAATTAAACGATAATGAGCAGCCTCATCTGTATTTTGTGGCTAAATGTATTCCTGAGGAAGAAGATTTTGCAATTTTAAATGATGGTACCATTTTAATGTTTAGCAAGAAAAACCTGTATAAGTTTAACATGATTCGCGATACACGATGGAGCTTGGTACAATCGTTCGACGATGCCCCCATCGATGGGTTTTACCGCCTTGCGATAGCCCCCGATCAAAGCGCCATTGCCATTGTAGGCTATAAAGGCAAGAAGCCTTAGGGGAGGTTGAATCTCAAGTTACACTGGTTTGTGATTTGTAGCCGATATGTTGAATACGAAAATCAAATTTAAATATGATTGATCTACTGTGAGCCGAAAAAAACTAATTCGATTTGATGAGATGAAATTATTCTCCAACACCTTTGAACAGCCCATTGGGATGAAAGGGAAATGGCATTCGGATGTTTTTAAAAACACGAACCCGATGGTGTTGGAATTGGGATGTGGAAGGGGCGAATATACCATTGGCTTGTCGTCGTTGTTCCTAGATAAAAATTTTATCGGCATCGACCTAAAAGGTTCGCGTTTATGGAAAGGAGCTAAGTTATGCCATCTTCAACATCGCACCAATACTGCTTTTTTGCGATCGAGGGTGGAGCTCATCGAGAGTTATTTTGAACCTGGTGAAGTAGCTGAAATTTGGATCACCTTTCCCGACCCACAGCCACGAGATAAATGGGAAAAGAAACGACTCACTTCAATGGAGTTTTTGGATTTGTACAAAAGAATACTAAAGCCAGGAGGCCTGCTGCATCTAAAAACGGATAATACCTTTTTATATCATTATACGTTGGAGCTTTTAACGCACAAAAATATTGATATCACATTTTACAGCGACGATGTTTATTCTTTGCCAGAGGTAGCACCAGAGCTTAATATTGAAACTACCTACGAGAAGAAATTTAAGGCCTTAGGCGAAACCATAAAATACATACAGTTTAAACTTTAATCGGTATGTTTATTCAATAAAAAACCCGCCTCATTTTGATGAGGCGGGTTTTTTATTTTTAACTAGATTGAGGTGATTACTTTGTAACGGTAAACTTCACTGTTTGTGCGATTCCATCAACATAGATATTGGCGAAATAGATGCCATTGGCTAATTCCGAAACATTAAGAGATTGAGATTGAGTTCCAACTTCTGTTTTACCTACATTCACCGAAGAAACTTTTTTACCTAAGAGGTTCACGATGTCAATCGAAACATAAGCAGTCTTTGTTAGTTTGTATTCAACAGTAACGGCATTTGCACCATTTGAAGGGTTAGGGTAAACCTGAACATCTTTTAAGTACTCTTTTGCAGCAGCATTGATACCTACATTAGTAGCATTAATATGTATGTCGGCATCTAAGTGGTAATGCGTGTTAGTATATAAATCGCCTGGCCAGTATTCGCCTGCCCAACCTGCAAAAATTCCGTACTTTGTCTCAGAAATAATCATCAAACTGTTTTGCCAAATTCTGTCAATTGTAGGAACAGGGTTGCTTTTCTTGCTATCGCTTTCACGGTAAGAAGAGGTTTCACTCGCGAAAAACACACGAAATTGATTTAATTTCTTTTTAACGCTTGCCAATATCAGCGTATCGCTGGTTAAGGTATCTCCAAGGTTCGCCTTTAGGGCAGGAGCATAGGTAAAGGTAGCTCCAACAATGGCGCTTCCTAAATACGATAACGGAGGACTTACTGCAATGTATTTGTCTACAAAGGTAGAAGTATCACCAGGGCCTAGCAAAATTTTAATGGTACGTTGAGAAAGTTTACCATAGTTGTTGGCTACATCAAAATTAGCCGTGGCAATATTAGGCGAGTCAACATTAAGTAGATAAGATTTGGCGATTCCACCACCGGTACCTGAGGTATAAAGTTGAATAATCAGAGTATCAATAGCATTTACATCTGGATTCCATCTTCTGTATAATTGTGTTAAACGGATTGAATCGACGGTGTATTTAGTATATCTGTTAACTTTGAAAGGGTCAGAGTTGTAGGCGTCCGATTTCGGATCCCAAACCACTCCAACACCATGCATATCGACGTTAAATTTTGAAAAGGTACCAGCCGAAATTGAACCAACAATAGCCAATGAATCGGGCATTAAATTTGGTGCATAACCACCGGTAGAGGATATAGTACCATAACCTGAAGAGGTTAAAGCATTAATATAATTGAACCAACCAGTGTTTGTACCATTGGTTTTGTTTAGAGAATGCTGAGCAATAACTTTTTTGAATTGTATCGAATTTTCATCCGAAAGCTTCGCGGTTTTAAGAGCAGGAACACCCACCTGAGCATAGATACCGGAAACAATGGCTACAGTGGTAATAATAAGGGTAAAAATACGTTTCATGATAAATAGATAGTTTGAAATAGATTGCAATAATAAATAAAAAAAATAATACTAGCTTGATATAAGATGTTAATGGTTGAAAATTTAATTAGGGTTGCAGGATGACGAAAATTTGACAATCAGGCAGGTGTGCACCGCACTTTCAGTGTTAATGAAGCTAAAAAGGAGGCAGGGCCTCTCAGTTTTTTACTGCCCATTTACCATCTTCTGTAATCACTTTGATGAGTTCATCGACAGCAGTTTCTTTATTTACCCCCCGTTTTACAATTTCTTTACCTCGATAGAGGGTTATTTTACCGGCTCCACTTCCAACGTATCCATAATCGGCATCGGCCATTTCTCCGGGGCCATTTACAATGCACCCCATAATAGCGATTTTCAACCCTTTCAAATGTTCGGTGCGTGACCTTATGAGTGCCGTTGTTTCCTGCAAGTCGAACAGTGTTCTGCCGCAACTTGGGCAGCTAATGTATTCGGTTTTGCTGATGCGCAAACGAGTGGCTTGCAAAATGCCAAAAGCGATACTGTTTATTTTGGATAGGGTAATGTTAGAAGTATGTAACATTAAACCTTCTCCGAAGCCGTCTACGAATAAACCACCGGCATCTATTCCTGCGTAGATGGTAAACTGCTCGTCGTTGATGTTCTCATAATTTCGAATGATGACCACAGGCAATTCACAGGCTATTTTATTCATTACCACAAACATAAACTTCATAGGCATCATGGCCAGTTCATTGTCGACGTATAGGAATATGACTACATTATTAAACTTTTTGAGCATCTGCAGCGACTCCACGTCGCCCACACTCACACCTACAAAATTCAATTCAGGATGGCGAGGATTCTCAAGAAAGGCTTTAACATTAGCGTAGAGTGGATAGCCGCTTTTGTTGGCGGCCTCATTTAATAACCAGGCTTCGATATTATAAATGGCTTTCAATCCATTGGGTAGCATGAAGGGGATATTGGTGTTTCCGGCGTAAACGTAATCAACGCCCATATCATTCATGTGCCATTTATCTAAAACAGGATCATAGGAATGCCCAATTTGCTGTAAATCGAAGGTGGTAATTTCTTTCAGGTGGGCGAAATGAGCAATTACTCTTGGCACGTTATCGCCTCCGAAATTTGCAATGGTAATTGTTTTTCGTCGTATATATTCGTAGGCATTATACTCTTCGAATGGCTTCAAATCGATGAGATACTCATCGGGAGCGTTTTTATAACGTTCGGCAATCAACATGGCTACCGGAACTTCAAATTCAGGTTCTTCTGTGAGCGACACTCTGATGGTATCACCAATGCCTTCTTCCATGAGTGTTCCAATACCAACAGCACTTTTAATTCTACCGTCTTCTCCGTCACCGGCTTCGGTAACGCCGAGATGCAAAGGGTAATGCAGGTGTTCTGCTTCCATCTTTTTTATCAGCAGGCGGTAGGCATGAATCATGACTTGCGGGTTGCTGCTTTTCATGCTCACCACGATTTCATGAAAGTCGTTATCTCGGCAAATGCGTATAAATTCGAGTGCACTTTCAACCATCCCTAGCGCGGTATCACCATAACGGCTCATAATCCGATCGCTGAGGCTGCCGTGGTTGGTGCCAATGCGAATGGCCGTTTTGTTTTGTTTGCAGATGGAAATCAGAGGGGTGAAACGAGCGCGTATCCTTTCGATTTCTTCATCATATTCTTCCTGGGTATATTCGAGGGTCTCAAATTTTTTCTTATCTACATAATTTCCGGGGTTCACCCGCACTTTCTCTACAATGGCAGCCGCCGCTTCTGCGGCATTGGGGGTATAGTGAATATCGGCTACAAGCGGTGTGGTATAGCCCCGTTGGTGGAGTTCGTTTTTAATGTTGAGCAGGTTTTTCGCCTCATTGATGCTTGGGGCGGTAAGCCTAACCAGTTCGCATCCAGCCTCAATCATTCGTATGGATTGTGCTACACAGGCTTCCGTATCCATGGTGTCGGAGGTGGTCATGCTCTGAATTCTGACTGGGAAGTTGCTTCCCATTTTCAGCTTCCCGATAGTTACATCGTTGGTTTTTCTACGTTTCATATACCATGCAAATTTAGCAAAAAAGAAAAAGGGAATTCACGAAATACCAAAGTACGCAATGAATTAAAGGAATAATAATTTTCGTATGCTTGAACCTTGCTTCAAGGGAAGAAAAGAAGGTGTTATGATCCTGAGAAAATTTCAAAAGCTTCACGCTCCAGCTGTTCTCTAAAACTAGGATGAGCAATTTCGATAATTGCCTTCGCACGCTCCTTCAAATTTTTTCCGTACAAATAAGCGACGCCATATTCGGTGATAATATAATGAACATGGGCTCTGGTGGTGGTTACATCGGCCCCCTTTTTGAGTGTGGAAACAATACGAGAGAGGCCTTTATTGGTTCGTGATGGCAAGGCAATGATTGGTTTTCCTCCTTTGGAGAGAGAAGCGCCTCTGATAAAATCCATCTGACCACCGACACCTGAATATTGTTTAGGACCAATGCTATCGGCGCATACCTGGCCAAAGAGATCGACTTCAATGGCGCTGTTAATGGCGGTTACTTTCGGGTTGAGGCGTATCACGCGAGTGTCGTTTACATAATCGGCATCACGCATTTCAACGATGGGATTGCCATCAATAAAGTCGTATACTTTTTTTGTTCCAAAAACGAAACTGGATACTATTTTTCCGACATCAGTCGTTTTATTTAAGCCAGTAACGGCACCTTTGTTTACTAAATCAACCAAACCATCTGAAAACATTTCGGTGTGAATGCCTAAATTTTTATGGTTTTGCAGGTTGGCTAATGCAGCATTGGGTATCCCTCCAATACCCATTTGTAAGGTTGCCCCATCTTCTACCAATTCGGCTATAAATTGCCCAATTCTGTTTTCTATTTCGGTGGGCTTCTTTGACGCTAAAGTAAAAAGGGGAGTATCGGCTTTTACGATGGCATGAATTTTATCGAGATGGATGATACCATTGCCGTGCACACAAGGCATATTAGGATTGACAACGGCAATTACATATTTAGCCGAATCCATGGCGGCATTGGAGATATCGATAGAGCATCCCAAGGAGCAATACCCTTTCTTGTTGGGTGGCGACACGGTAATCATGGCTACGTCGAGCTGCTTTTGACCTGACCTAAACAGGTCGGGAATCTCACTCAAAAACATGGGGATATAATTGGCTCTGCCACTATTTACATGGGGTCTGATATTACTTCCAACGAAGAAGGTATTGATGGTGAAGTTCTTAGCTAATTTGTCGTCGGCATAAGGTACCGGGCCTTCTGTATGGGCCGACACAATTTCCACTCCTCTTAAATCGCTAGCCCTGGCGGCAAGGGCTTCAACCAATACAACGGGGGTGGCAGCGGCCGTATGAAGAAAAACTTTATCTCCTGATTTTACGATCGTTACAGCCTCTTTAGCGGTAACAAATTTCTTTCCATGAAAATGCATGATATGAATTCTAGTATTTGGCCGCGAAGGTAGGTGATTAATCTATTTTATGAATCATTTTTTGAAAGATTTCTGCTTCAATTTACTGAAAATCAGTATCGACAACAAAAGCGACTTCACAAGATTCAATCTATGTTTGCTTGCTGTAAGTTATTTGTTAATGCCCAACAGAAAAGTGAAAGGTACATCGAGTCGTTTATTCCATGATTTTTCTGAATGATCGGCGCCAATAAATTCTTTCGTCATCCAGTTTTCACGGGTATAACCTGTTGTACTCATAATTGAATCGACTTGGGATTGAAATGTTTTGTAGAGTGTATCTAAGGTTTGGGTGCCGTAATCGAAATATATTTTATGGGTTTCTGGTAGTGGGAGATGGGTTTTGAGATAACTCGTGATGGCCGTTGGAATAGGGTTGCCTTCGATACTGTAGGTGCCTGTCCAGTGGGTGGATAAGCAGGCGGCCCCTCCAAAAACTTCAGGATACTCACACAAAGCATACAGAGAAATTAATCCACCCATACTAGAGCCGACGATGAAGGTGTTTTTGGAATCTTTATAAGTAGAAAAATGGCTATCAATAAAAGGTTTTAACTCACTCGTCAAAAATTTTAGATAATTATCGGACTGTACTTTTCTATTGAAAAACAGGGAGTGGTCTTTCCGGGTTGCCTCATAGAGTATTTGTTGTGCCGAGTCACTCAACGATTCGAATGGTTTCTGCGGCATGTATTCACTATGACGGATGGAGTTGCCGTTATAAATGCCAACAACAATGCATTCTTTTATCTGGTTTTGAGAAATTAATTTACCAAGCACCTCATCTACACCCCATTCTTGGTGATTCCAACTCAAGGAAGAATCGAATAAGGTTTTGCCATCGTTCATATAAACCACGGCATACTTATGATGCTCATTATAGCCTTCAGGCAGCCATACATCGACACTTCGTGAAGCGATGTAGTTGGAAGAAAAGCTCTCATAATGGGTGATGGTGCCACTCGCTACTCGAGGAGGTGTAACAGATGAAATACATCCGGCAGCCAGGATGAGGAGGTATTGGAATGGCTTCATAAAATGCATAAAAAACAACCTTTAACTTTCATGAGATTAATTCGATTGACTTTGGTGTGCCCGCCTTCTTAGCGTATCGCCATTTCTCCCACGAATTTCACAAATGTATTTATTTCTTCGATAGAATTATAGATATGTGTTGAGATACGAATGCAATTCACTCCATTTTCGGGCACTACCCGTACCCTAAAATTTGCTTTGCCAGCCTCGGTTTGAAAGGTGCTATACTCCATGTTTCTCAATTTGAAGGCAATCACAGCTCCCCTCGATGGAGCTTCTAAACTTGTGAGCATCTCAATATTACTATTCTTTAAACCGAGTAATTCATTTTGCAAATGCGAGGCTAAAAACTTCACTCTTGCTTCCACCACAGGCATGGTAATGGTTTCGAAAAATTTGATGGCTGCATTTACACCCATCCAGAGGGAAGCATTCTGGGTGCCATAATCATAGCGGTGTGCTGCCTTTGCATAGCCATTCAAGGAAGGTGTTGGCGGTTCAACAATGTTCCAGCCACTATCGCTACCTGCCCCAACAAAATAAGGCTGTACTTTATCGAGTGCCTCTTTTCTGATATAGAGGAAGGCTGTGCCTTTAGGGCCACATAACCATTTGTGGCAACAGCTTGCATAAAAGTCGCAACCCAAATCATGCAAATCCAAATTGAGCATGCCGGTACCATGAGCACCATCAACAAATACCTGGATGTTGTGTGCTTTGGCCAAGGCAATAATTTCTTTGATGGGTTGTATCTGTCCAATGGTACAAACGATATGGGGCACAGCAATCACTTTTGTTTGTTTGTTAATCTTCAGCTTTAAATTGGCCAAGGTTTCTTCCGCTGTTTTGCCAAGCTCGAAAAAGTTGACCTTAAGATCCTGCATTTTGGCTCTGTTCAGCCATGGAAGTGCTCCGCCAACATGTTCGTGATTGGTTACCAAAATCTCATCACCCTTTTTTAGATTCAGCCCCCAACAAATAATATTTATTCCTTCGGTAACATTATGGGTAAGACAGATTTCCTCCTCGTTGGCATGAACAAATTTGGCGATGGCTTTGCGGCTTTCTTCCCATCCTCCATAATCAGCAGTACTATCTACCTGTAGCATTTTCTGATATACGGCATCAATGACAGGGTATGGAGAGGGCCCCATGGTTCCGTTGTTAAAATAAACTCTATTATTACTCAGTGGAAATTGCGTACGCAAGAGTTTCCAAAAGTCTTCATCCTCAACACTTGCCTTCGTTAAGTCATGTGTTGGAGGCTGGCCAATATTTTTACTTACACCGGCGAACGACGAGAGTGGATAGAAACCTAGCGCGGTAAGTTGTGCTGCATTCTTCAGGAAATTTCTTCGGTTGGTTGTCATGGTGTTTTTTTTAGAAGCTGAAGGTGTTATGGTTGTTATAAACAATATTGCATAAGTGAAAGTCGTCAAAGAATGTATTCTCTGGAAATTTGAACTTCATTTTATTGCAATTTGTGCTGTGTTCATTTATTTAATTGTATTCAAATCGCGGTAAATAATGACCATAAGTATCGAACACTTATTCGTGTTTAATTACTACGAAAAGTTTAGTTTCTTTGCGTGATAGTTAACCAAATGTAAAACAAACATAATAAATTATGCAACAACTTAATGTGATTGGTTTAATGAGTGGGTCATCCTTGGATGGCGTGGATCTGTGCTATGCCGAATTTTATTATGAAAATGGACAGTGGAGATATCAGGGTTGTGTATCGGAGACTGTTTTATATTCCGAAAAATGGAAACTTCAGCTACAAAATGTAGCGCAAGAAAATGCTTTTAACTTTTCGGAGATAAATGTTCGTTATGGGTATTATCTGGGGACTCTTGTAAACGAATTTATTTTAAAAAATGCGTTAGAGGTAGATTTAATAGCCTCACACGGTCATACGGTTTTTCATCAACCACAGCATAAGTTCTCAGTTCAGATCGGTGATGGAGCCACCCTTTATGCCGTAACAGGAATTAAGACGGTAAGCGACTTTCGCAGTGTAGATATCGCTTTAGGCGGACAAGGGGCGCCACTGGTGCCTGTTGGCGAGCGTGATTTATTTGAAGCTTATGGCTTGTTTCTAAATTTGGGTGGCATCGCTAATATTTCAATTTTTGACCAAAAGAAATCTGTGCTAGCATATGATATTGCCCCTTGTAATTTGCCACTAAATATATTATGCGAGAAATATTTCAATGTGGCTTATGATGCCAATGGAGCCATTGCTTTGCGAGGGAAATTAGACCAGAAGCTCCTTTCTGAATTACGCCAATTGCCCTATTTTTCAATAATACCCCCGAAATCGCTTGGCAGAGAATTTATTGAGGAAGAATACCTTCCCATCGTGGAGAAGGCAAGCCTCTCAAAAGAAGATAAGCTTTACACTATTTTATTTCATATCACCGATGAAATAAGCGATGCCATTAATAAGGTTGCTCCGTTATCTCGTCAGGCTTCGGTTTTGGTCACCGGTGGAGGCGTGCATAATGGCTTTCTGATGGACTTGTTAAAGCAAAAATGCAAAATCGAATTAACCGTTCCCGACTCTGAGATTGTAAATTTTAAAGAAGCTTTAATTTTTGCTTATCTCGGGGTGTTACGATTCACGAATTCAACCAATGCGTTGGCTTCTGTTACCAATGCTTCAAAAAACAGTATAGGTGGTGCGTTGTGGGGATAATTGGAGGTGCCCAAAATTCACATGACTTTCGAGGTTCAATACACCACGAGGATCCTGTTTAAAGAAGAAGGTCTAAACTTTTTTGCGTTTAGCTCTACCGAAAATAAAAATATCATTTCCTATCGGGGGCATGGTGTCGCCCAATAAAAAGCCAAATGGCTTCAGCGGTTCAATCTTGTCGAAGATAACTTTTATAATCGCGGTGAGGGGTAATGAAAGGAACATCCCGGACACCCCCCAAAGCGCTCCACCGAGCAATACAACAATAATGGAAACGAGTGCGTTGATCTTCACCTTTGAAGCAACAACTAGCGGATTAATAAGATTATTGTCGATGAGTTGAACGGTAGTATATGCCACAAAAACATAAATTACAAAAATGGGCTCTTTGGTAGCTAGAGCAAGTGCCATGGGCAAGGCGATGGCAACGACCCCTCCAATATAGGGGATGATATTTAACAATCCTCCCACCACACCGATAAGCAGGGCATACTGAATACCGAGTAGCATCAGCGCAATGGTGTTGAGAGCAGATACCAACACAAATTCAGCAAGCAACCCGATGAGATAGTTCTGAATCAAAGATTTTGTTGCAATTAGTACGTCGTTTACGGCTTCGTATTTTTCGGGACTAAATAGTTTCGCAATAAAATTGAGTAAGAGGGGTTTGTAAAACAAAAACAGGAATATATAAACAGGGATGAGGAAAATGATCACCAGGATTCCGCTGATGGTATTTAATGTTTGACCTATAACCGAGCTGCTGTTGGTGAGTGCCTCGTTCTCTGCTTCCTTTATCCAGGCATGAATTTGCGTGGTGCTTAAATTTAAGGTATGGGCTAACCAATTCACACTATCGATAAAAAGCAGATTGAATTTAAGTTTAAGGTCAGGCCAAGAGTCACGGAACATGGAAATTTGCGAACCAATAAAAAACAAAAGAGCAAGAAGAATGATGGAAGCTACAATTACAGCCAACATTATGGCCACCACCCTGTTCAGTTTCTTTTCCAATACATTAACGAATGGATTGAGCAGGATGGCCAGAATTAATGAGAATAGAAGTGGTACAATAATTCCTTGGCCTATATAGAGAATTGCTAGAAAAGCCATAATGCCCAAAATGAGCAGTGACATTTGAAGGTAAAGCGGGATCGTAGGTTTAGGTGTCATGAATAAGCGATTATGGGAAACCCTATTTTGTTTATTTAGTAATTCATTATACAATGATGTCAGGCCTCTGAAAGCCTTCCGTTTTCGACGGCACTTTCTTTTGCTCTTGGGCTTGGTACACTAAGCTTTTTTACGACCTGCGAAGGCACAAATGTAGACACTGCGAAGGATTAAAAAAAACGGCATTTCCTATTGATTTTTATTTGTATTGCAGTAACTTGCGCCCCTATTCAAAATCACAAATTACGATGTACTCTACTCTTCAACCGATATTAGAAAAAGAATTGGCTTCCATTAAGGAGGCGGGCTTGTATAAAAGCGAAAGAATTATTGCCAGTCCTCAGGATGCTGAAATAACCTTGGCTGATGGTAGTACGGTGCTCAATTTTTGTGCGAATAACTATCTGGGTTTGTCGTCGCACCCGCGCATTATTGCTGCCGCCAAGGGAGCCATTGATAGCCATGGATTTGGTATGAGTAGCGTGCGATTTATTTGTGGCACACAAGATATTCACAAAACACTGGAAGCTAATATTTCAGCATTTCTGGGCACCGAAGACACCATTTTATATGCCGCTGCCTTTGATGCTAATGGAGGTGTTTTCGAACCCCTGCTCTCGGAAGAAGATGCTTTGATAAGCGATGAACTCAATCATGCCAGCATCATTGATGGCATACGTTTGTGTAAAGCAGAACGCCACCGTTATAAGCATAATAACATGGCTGACCTTGAAGAGATACTCATCGCTACCCAAGCGAAACGTAATCGTATGATTGTTACTGATGGTGTATTTAGCATGGATGGAACCATAGCACAGCTTGATAAGATTGTTGAGCTTGCCGATAAATATAAGGCCATCATTATGATTGACGAATGCCATGCAAGTGGTTTTATGGGTGCCACCGGCCGTGGTACTCACGAGCATCATCATGTAATCGGAAAAATTGATATTATTACCGGTACTTTAGGTAAAGCATTAGGTGGAGCCATGGGAGGTTTTACCTCGGGAAGAAAGGAAATTATCGATTTGTTGCGTCAGCGTTCGAGGCCATATTTGTTTAGTAATTCACTCGCTCCAAGTATTGTAGGTGCCGGTATTGAGGCATTGAAAATGCTTTCAGAAAGCACGGCCCTTCGCGATAAGTTGGAAGTAAACACAAAATATTTCAGAGAAAAGATTACGGCTGCCGGTTTCGATATTAAACCAGGCACCCATGCTATAGTGCCTGTGATGCTCTACGATGCGGTATTGGCGCAAAAGTTCGCCTCACGTATGCTAGAGGAAGGGATTTATGTGGTGGGGTTTTTCTTTCCTGTGGTGGCAAAAGGCAATGCACGCATTCGCACGCAAATGAGTGCCGCCCATGAGTTGCACCATTTAGACAAATGTGTGGAAGCATTTACCAAAGTAGGTAAGGAGTTGGGGGTCATTAAGTAAGAACTGGGAAACCGAAATAAGATAACGAAGCGAAAACGTATCGAATCGTGGCTTACCAAGGACAAAGAGTACTGAAATTTGATTTTAACTCAAAAGAACTAGGGCACCCTTTTTTATGACAGGATACCAATGTAACTGAAAAAAACAGCATAAGGACAAATAGGGCTTTTTTCTTAATCATTGTGATGCAAAATTAAACTTTTTCTTAAAACTTTTTGTTTTTCTTTGCAATAAATATAACATCAGTAAATGCAATTTGTATTAATTGAACCCCATATCGCTGAAAATTATGCGATACTTCGTTTAAACCGCCCTAGAGAGTTAAACGCTTTAAACTTGCAGTTGATGCAGGAACTGCGTGCTGGATTACAACTTCTCGATGCTGATGACAATATACATTGTATCATCATTACGGGCAATGAGCGTGCTTTTGCTGCCGGTGCCGATATAAAGCAGATGCAAGAACGTACCGCCATCGACATGTTAAAAATTGATCAGTTTAGTACCTGGGATGCCATTCGGAAAACAAAAAAGCCCTTGATTGCGGCTGTTTCGGGTTTTGCGCTAGGTGGAGGCTGTGAACTTGCCATGCTCTGCGATCTTATTATTGCCAGTGAAACAGCGATGTTTGGGCAGCCTGAAATAAAACTAGGTGTTATGCCGGGAGCCGGTGGTACGCAACGATTGGCAAGGGCTGTAGGCAAGGCTTTGGCGATGGAGATGGTGCTCACGGGGCGTTTTATCGACGCACAAAAAGCCTACCAGTTTGGCTTGGTCAATAAAATAGTTCCGGTAGAATATTATTTAGAAGAAGCGGTAACGCTGGCCAAGGAAATTGCGCAACACTCTCCGTTAGCGATACGGTTGGCTAAGGAAAGCGTGAACAAAGCATTTGATAGTACCTTAAGTGAAGGTTTGGAGTTTGAACGCAAAAACTTTTATATGCTATTTGCTAGCCACGACCAGAAAGAGGGCATGGAAGCCTTTGTAGAAAAGAGAGCCCCGAAATTTAAAGGAGCCTAATGGAATTGGTGCGAATGAATGCATTTTTTATGGACCGATGCGTTTGAAGAAAGAAATTAAATTTAGTTAAATCAAAAAAGAATATACCCTTACCATGAAATATATACCCTTACCTCAAGAACTTTTTGTTCAAAACAGACGTCGTCTCACAGCCTTACTGAAACCTAATGCGGTGGTGATCTTTAACAGTCATGATGAGATGCCTAAAAGTGCTGATTCGAACTTTAACTACTCTCAAAACCGAGATATGTATTATCTCACAGGCATTGATCAGGAGGATTCTATATTAATTATGTATCCCGACTCTCCCAATCCTATGTATAAGGAAATGTTATTCCTGAAACGTACGAATGAAACCATTGCGATATGGGAAGGACATAAATATACCAAAGACGAGGCTTTCGCAGTGAGTGGTGTAACTCGTATTCATTGGCTCGAAGAATTTGATACGATGCTACAACTGGTGCTGCATCAGTCCGAATTCGTATATCTAAATTTAAATGAACACGATCGGCATGTATGGCATCAAAGCTATAAAGATTTGGATTTTGCCCATCGAATTCAGCGCGAATATCCTTTGCATAAATTGGAACGTTCGGCCCCCTTGATGCATCAGCTAAGAGCCATTAAAAGCGAACCTGAGGTGATGGCCATGAAGGAGGCTGTAGCCATCACTCATAAGGCCTTTGAGCGAGTTTTGAAGTTTGTAAAGCCGGGTGTCACGGAGTATGAAATAGAAGCTGAAATAACCCACGAGTTTTTACGTAACCGGGCTACCGGGCATGCATATACTCCCATTAT
Source organism: uncultured Bacteroidota bacterium (assembly GCA_903897855.1). Classification (GTDB taxonomy): domain Bacteria; phylum Bacteroidota; class Bacteroidia; order UKL13-3; family UKL13-3; genus CAINMV01. The sequence continues at coordinate 27,255 of CAIUDH010000044.1, forward strand.
TGCAAGCGGTGCGAGTGCTTGTGTGCTCCACTATATTGAGAATAACAAAGTGTGTAACGATGGCGATATGATGTTGCTTGATTTTGGTGCAGAATATGCCAATTATGCGGCCGACCTCACGCGCTGCATTCCGGTGAATGGCAAATTCACTGCCCGACAAAAAGAAATATACAATGGGGTATTGAGTATCCATAATCAATCAAAAGCAATGCTATTGGTTGGAGAAACATGGGATCATTACCATATGAAAGTAGGGCAGATCACTACGGAAGTGCTTCTCAAGTTGAATTTAATTTCGAAAGAGGATTGCAAGAACGACGACTGGGACAATGTTCCATGGAATGAAGCCAAAGCCTATCGGAAATATTTGATGCATGGAACAAGTCATTTTCTTGGCCTGGATGTGCACGATATTGGAAGCCGCTACCGTAAGTTTGAAGCGGGCATGGTGTTTACCTGTGAACCCGGCATATACATACCGGAGGAAGGGCTAGGGATCCGTATTGAGAACGATATCCTCATTACCCAAACAGGTAATATCGATTTGATGGCTGCCATCCCCCTTGAGGTTGAGGCCATTGAAGCGTTGATGGCAAAATAATGGACCATGAATAAGAAAGAGTTTTCGGTATACCTTCATAAGCCATATCTAATGGATAGGCATGCTGAGATTGCTTTACAGGAAGTGATTGCCGACTTCCCCTATTTCCATGCGGCACATCAATTATTACTTAAGGCGCATCAAAATAACGGCAGTTATCATTTCGACCGGCAACTACCAATTACCTCCCTTTTGCATGGGAACAGGGCACTTTTATATGCCTACCTCAAAGATAGTTTAGCTCGTGAATCTCAACAAGTGATAGAGGCTGACTCGACTCCGCCAGAAATTGATTTCTTTAGTGATCATGCTGAAGCTATAGAAATGGAGTTTAGTAAGAATGCAATGGATGCCATTGAAAATGAAAATGCTGCCGATGTTTTAATTTCTGAAAGTACTGAAGAAAAATTCATCACCCTTGAGCTGCCTCTTGAAGAGAACCAAGATCCACTGCCAGTATGGATTGAGATACCCGAGAAACAGCCTGAAGCCGAGGTGTTAGATTTGCCATTTCAAAATTACGAAGAGAAATATTTAAGAAACACAACAAATCCTGAGGGTGTCAAGCCCCCACTTCAACTTGAGGTGGTTGACTCAGAGGATATAATGGAGCCTACTGAGCCGCCGATCACGGAGGCCGAGGAGAAGGTTATTTCGTCGATTGAGCCACACGATTTTCTAGCTTGGTTGCAAACCAAGAAAACAAAAACGGGTCACGAAAACAAACCTCTGGAGGAAAGTGTTACTACTTTGACAGCTGCGGAAGTTATAGTTGAAGCGATTGATGAGACTAAGACTCCATCCACTAAAAAAATTAGTAAATTTAATGATTTGATTGACAAGTTTATTGAGACAAGCCCGAGTATCAGCAAGCCACAGCCGTCGAAGTTTTATAATCCTGCACAGAAGGCGAAAGAAAGCGTCACCGAAAATTTCGATTTAGCTACCGAAACTTTAGCTAAGATATACATCAAACAAAATAACTATAAGAAGGCCATTTTAGTTTATGAAAAATTAAGTTTGCTGTATCCCGAAAAAATCAGTTATTTTGCAGCCCGAATTTCAGAATTACAAACGTTATTAAATAAGTAAATATGTACAATTTTTTAGTAGTTATAATGATAATTATCGCGGTATTGCTAATCTTGGCAGTATTGGTTCAACGCTCTAAGGGCGGAGGTTTTAGTAGTTCAGTAAACGCAAATCAGTTTATGGGCGTACAAAAAGGAACCGATTTTATCGAAAAAACCACTTGGACACTCGCTATCAGCCTATTCGCTTTATGCCTCGTGGTAAGTATGTTAGTTAAGAATCAAGGCCCGGCTGAAAGCAGAAGCAATATGGACAAGGTTGATAAGGAAGCACCAGCTCCGGCCCCTTCGGCACAGCCAGCTCCAGCAGCCGATCCGGCACAAACGCCTGCACCAGCAACAAAGTAGTTAGCTCACTTTTCGATTCAACGGGGTTTGGGGGTATGATGTCATGTTTTCTAAAAAATCAGTAAATATTTCATGCTTTTAGCTTTTAGCTATTGTGATACAATGGATAAATGCAAAAAATGGCAGAATTGCAGCCTTGGCACAATTACTGATATCCGACAGGGATAGTCAATCAAATTTAACCTTTAAAATTTTTAAATTAATATTATGGCATTAAAAGTTCAACCCATCGCTGACCGAGTTCTAGTCGAACCATCAGCAGCTGAAGAAAAGACTGCAGGCGGATTATACATCCCGGATACAGCAAAAGAAAAACCACAACGCGGAACCATCGTTGCCGTTGGTGCGGGTAAGAAAGACGAACCCATGACAGTGAAGGCAGGTGATACCGTTTTATATGGTAAATATGCGGGCACTGAAGTTTCTATCGATGGTAAAGATTACCTGATTATGCGCGAGAGTGATTTATTCGCAATTATTTAATTTATTCGGCAGGCCCCTCGGGCTGGTCAATGTATTCTAACTTATAATTTATAATTCAAAAAGTATTATGTCAAAAGATATTCGTTTTAGTAATGATGGCAGAGATGCCTTGAAACGCGGGATAGATAAGCTAGCCAACGCGGTTAAAGTAACCTTAGGTCCAAAAGGACGCAACGTGGTTATCGATAAAAAATTCGGTTCCCCTACCATCACCAAAGATGGTGTAACCGTAGCTAAAGAAATTGAGTTGAAAGACGCCATTGAAAATATGGGCGCTCAAATGGTAAAAGAAGTGGCCAGCAAAACAGCCGATGTAGCCGGTGATGGAACCACCACGGCAACGGTTTTGGCACAGGCCCTCATCACTCACGGATTGAAAAATGTTGCTGCCGGTGCAAATCCGATGGATTTGAAGCGTGGCATCGATAAAGCGGTAATCGCCGTTGTCGAAAACCTGAAAAAACAATCTAAAAAAGTAGATGGCGATTTCGCTAAAATAGAACAAGTAGCTACCATCTCAGCGAATAACGATGGTGTTATTGGAAAACTGATTGCCGATGCGATGAAGAAAGTGACCACCGAAGGGGTCATCACCGTTGAAGAAGCCAAAGGAACGGATACGACTGTTGAAGTGGTTGAGGGAATGCAATTCGATCGTGGTTATTTATCTGCTTATTTCGTAACCAATGCAGAGAAAATGGAAGTGGATTTGGAAAGCCCTTATATTTTATTGTACGATAAAAAAATATCGAACATGAAAGAGTTACTACCGGTATTAGAACCAGTAGCACAAGCGGGGAAATCGCTTTTGATTATTGCTGAAGAAGTAGATGGTGAAGCATTGGCTACCTTAGTGGTAAATAAAATGCGTGGAGCTTTGAAAATTGCTTCGGTAAAAGCACCTGGATTCGGTGATCGTCGTAAAGCAATGATGGAAGATATCGCAATCTTAACAGGTGGTACGGTGATCTCTGAAGAAAAAGGATTGAAGTTAGAGAATGCGACCATGGAAGATTTAGGAAGAGCCGAGCGCATCACAATCGATAAAGATAACACAACCATTATTAATGGCGCCGGTAAAAAAGCCGATATCATGGCTCGTTGTGAAGAAGTAAAAACACAAGTAGCTAAAACGACCAGCGATTACGACAAAGAAAAATTGCAAGAGCGTTTAGCGAAATTGAGTGGTGGCGTTGCCGTTCTTTATGTAGGAGCAGCCTCGGAAATGGAAATGAAAGAAAAGAAGGATCGTGTTGACGATGCTTTGAATGCTACACGTGCAGCGGTGGAAGAAGGAATTGTACCCGGGGGAGGTGTAGCCTATATTCGTGCCATCGATGGTTTGGATAAAATGACTGGCGAAAATGAAGATGAAACTACAGGAATGCAAATTGTTCGTAAGGCGCTCGAAGAACCTTTACGTCAGATTGTGTTTAATGCTGGTGGAGAAGGAAGTGTAGTTGTAAATAAAGTGCGCGAAGGAAAAGCCGATTTCGGTTATAATGCGCGTACCGATAAATTCGAGAATTTAATTGCTGCCGGTGTCATCGACCCTACTAAAGTAACTCGTGTAGCATTGGAAAATGCAGCCTCTGTTGCTGGTATGATGTTGACCACCGAATGTATCTTAGCTGAAGAGAAAGAAGCCAATCCAGTATCGCATGGCGGTCATGGAGGCCCTGATATGGGAGGAATGATGTAATTTGTAAACAGCATTTTACCTCTAATAAATACAACGATATTTATCAGTAAAAAAAGCCCTTTTGAGAAATCAAAAGGGCATTTTTTTAGGTTAATATTTTTATTCTTTTTGAAGTTCGATTAAGTTGCTAACGAGTATCTTCCCCAACTAAAATAGCTTACATGCTTCGAGATCAACTCTTACGTTCTTTATTAATAAATCCGAGCCGTCTTCGAGATTGGAAATACGTTTTATTGGTTTTTGGCGTTTTTTCTTTACTTCTGTTTCTTTCTATCGTGCAAGGGCTTGATGTGAAGCTTGGCGACTTCTCGGTATTTTGGAATGCCGGTGATAACTTCATGCATCAGCAGGATTTATACAGTGGCATCGGTGGTGCCGGCAGATTTATTTACCCGCCCTTTGCAGCGATGTTATTTCAATTGCTGGCGTTATTCCCATTCAAAGTGGCGGCGGGGCTTCTTACCTTTTTCAATTATGTATTATTTATATTTTCGATATTTCTGGTGCGTTCCATTTTTGAGTTTTTTGGCAGCACCAAGAAGAAAACAAATACGATGGTTGGCCTTGCAGCACTACTCTCATTTCGTTTTTTCTGGTATCATGTAACGTATATTCAACTCAATGAATTAATATTCGTACTTTCCTTGTTAGGCGTCCTGTTGGTGCTTAAAAACAAGGAAACACCTGCTGTTATTTGTTTTGTGACCGCTACTTTTATCAAGGTTATACCTTTGTTCTTTTTAATTTGGCTCGTGTTTAGAGGAAACCTCAAAACAGTTTTCAAAGTTGTGATCGTGGTGGGGTTCTGTTTCATAGTTCCATTGCTTTGGCGTGGTGTTGAGCTGGGCACCCAAGATTTAAAGAATTATTATATCACCTTTATTGAACCTTTTAAAGAAGGTAGGGTAGAGGCCGTATTTCATAATCATAGCTTGTCTTCGGCTATTTATAACATTTCGTTACCGATGTATGATAAACTAGGGCTCGATTTCAATCTTTTACATCTTACTGAAGCGGCGGCTCGGAAAGTTTATTTCTATAGCTTTCTACTCTTATTTGGCGGTTTCATTCTTAGTCTGTCCTTTCTGAAAATATCGAAAATGGCAATTTCACCCTCAGAAATCGCGCTCGTATTTCTCACGACGCATCTACTCTCTGGAATTACTTGGGAGTATCATCTGGTTTCCATGCTCTTTGTTTATACGAGCCTGCTCATCCCTTCTTTTAAGAACCCATCAACCGTAAATAAATTAACACGCTATGGCCTCGTGGGACTTGTGGTGGTGAATGCCATAGTCGGTCAGGATACAGTTGGGCCTACGCTCTACCATTATTTTGGTGGCTTTGGCATCTTAACTTGGATGATGGCTTTACTATACTTTTATTTTTTATTTGACTGTGTTCGAAAAGAACAGCAGCGATAACTTATTGCCTAAGGAGCGTTTCGTTCGGCCCTAAAATTCAAATAGTAAACCTAATGAGGGCACTACCGTAGCCGATTTGTTTTCGAGTATCAACGGCACTGCATTCGAACCATTTAGTTTTAGCACACTGCCATCAGTGGTGTCAAACCCTGTGTTATCAGCATTTCGTTTAAAGGTATAATTGGGAACACTTTCGTTTTGAAATCCGAAAACATTTTGGATGTCAAGATAAATATCCAAGGACGTTTTTCTAAAGTTCATTTTTTTATCTACTCTCAAATCAAGTTGATTAAATGCCTGTAACCGTTGCGTATTCAGTTTTGTATTGTCGAGAATACCACTGCCAAGCAAAAGGTAATTTTGTTGAGAGGCTGACAAGTTATACGGGGTATAGGGAGCACCTCCAGCATAGCGATATTTTAGCCCTAGTTCATAACCTCTTTTAAATTTGCATCCAAGGGTTGCCGATATCAAATGACGATTGTCCCATGATGAAGGTAAGAGTTTACCGTCAGCCCCTGAAAATTTACTCCTTACAAAGGTGTAGCTAACTACATAGAATACTTTTTTTATAAGTTTCTGTTGAACGAAAAATTCAAAACCAATAGTCTCGCCTTTGCCTAAGCTATTTACTCTTTCATTTCCGATAGCACCAAATTCAGAGCCTTGATTGGCAACAGAAACCCCTGTATTGGCCGAAACCGGATAATTAGTATAGCTTTTGTAAAAGCCTTCGAGCGTAAATCGAAGCGCATTATTGGGTAAAAATTGAGTGCCGATTACATAATGCGTGGTTTGAATATATTTCATGTTTTTATTTACATACATATCCAAGGTGTCCTTGAAACCAAGTGAGGTATAGGTAGGGATTTTGTAATACGAACCAACCGAGGCCGTTAGGTCAAATTTGGAAGAGAGATGATATGACATAGAGAGTCGTGGAGAGATCGTATTTAATGGTTTCATGCCATTTTCCATAAAGGTATTCATATCGGTTCTGACCCCTGCCGAAACTAACAGCCGATGATTCAAGAAATTGTTCGCTACTTGAGCGAAAGCCCCATACTTAGCAAATGCGATGGCGCTTCTTACGCGTATTTTTACCGATGGGATGAGGATGTTGCCTGCACTATCCTTAATATCATTCGTGATTTTATTATAGAGGTCGGTATTGTATTTTACATATTGGGCTGAGACACCTCCGGTAATTTTCCAACCTTTGATGAAGGCGTTGATATCATATCTAAACTTATTCTCAATTTCTTGCGATTGTAATTTAAAAGTTCGTTGGGCTTCTATTTCTTGGCCATCTTCGTATTTATCTAATGCATTATTGAACATGTTACGGCTTAAAGAAATATTCATAAAACCAGCTTTGAATTTCCTCCTTAAATTTAAGCCAGTCGTATAATTCCATTGGTTTATGAAGGGCAGAGATCTAACAATGAAAATGTTTTCGGGTGTTGAGTTTTTCGTCGTTGCAAAGGAGAATCGATCGATGGCACCTAACCCAATGGCAGTGAGGGTTGTTTTGTGGTTAAATTCATGCACCACCTTGTATTGAAAGTCATAGAAATTAGGACGAATAGGTAAATCAATCAAACTAAAAAGTAGATCCAAATAAGATTTTCTGGCCGAGGCGAGGAACGTTGTTTTTTTGCCTATGGGGCCTTCTAAGGTGGCCACTGCTTCCGTTAAGCTTCCTCTCACGTTTCCTGAAATCCGTTCTGGATTTCCTTCACGCTGCTTAATAATAAAGGTGGAGGCCAAAGCATTATCATATCGGGCATCGAAGGCCGAAGAACTTAATTTCAGGTCCTCGATGAAGGAGACGTTTAAGATACCTTGTGCTCCGCCTGAACTGCCTTGAGTTTGGAAATGGTTTAAAATAGGAATTTCGATTCCATCCAAATAATAAACATTCTCGTTGGGCGCCCCGCCACGTATTATAATATCGTTGCGTGCAGCCCCTCCATAACTACCACCTACGCCAGGTAAGGTTTGCACCACTTTTGAAACATCGAAGTTGCCACCAGGATTGCTTCTGATTTCTTCACTGGTGAGTTGCTGCACCGATAAAGGGGTAATCATATCGGTAGTCACCGCCGATTTACCTTTATCGAATTTTACTTCTACTTCATTTAATTGTGAGGATGCCACCTCCATCTCAAAATTCACTACTTGTGCATTTCCTGATGAAACTGGAATATTGTATTTAACTAAAGTGATATAGCCTATAAATTGTGCACTCAAATTATAGGTGCCAACAGGTACCACGAGTTTAAAGTTACCTTCGATGTCTGTGGCGGTGCCTTGGGTGGTGCCTTCTACAATCACTCTTCCCCCAATTATTGTTTCTTGCGTGTTTTTGTCCTTTAAATTGCCACGTATAATACCGGTGGTTTGCGCTATTACGCCTAAATGAAGAAGGATTATGGTAATTGTCAATATTGATTTCAATTGCATCGGTTCAGATTTAAAAATGAAGTGCAAATATAATACGTAAAAATGATATAAAATAAATAAATAGTACGTTTACGTATAAAATAGTATTTTTGAAACAATTTATTACAAGCGTAATATGGAAAGTACACTAGTTCAAATCATTAGAAACTATGAAGCCTATAAGTCGGGACTTGTAAAAGAAGTCAATGACGACACGATGACCGGCTTTATTATGTATCTCAACGGCAATTTAGGGAAGATGGATACCAACAAGGCAGGAGTTGGAGTGGAAGGATGGGATAATTTCAACCGGAAAACGCTGGAAGAAATTGCGGGAAGCACGCTCGGCAAGTTGGGCCGGTATGTTGACCATTATTCAAGAAAAGTAATACCATTAACGGCCTTGGGCAGCATCGATGAATTTACATATTTAATTAATTTAATGCAATTTGAGAGTTTAACAAAAACGGAATTAATTCAAAATAACCTGCACCCCATTACCTCAGGAACGGAGGTTATCAAAAGACTCCTTAAGAAAGAGTTTATCAGTCAAATTAAGGATGAAAAAGATAAACGTAGCGTTCGGGTAAAGATTACTGATTTAGGAAAGAGGGTGCTTTTCGGCTCTTTTGAAAAGCTGAATATGATTACTAAAATAGTATCGGCCAAATTAACAAATGAAGAGCTGATACAGTTTGTGAATTTATTGAAGAAACTGGATGCATTTCATCTTAAGATTTTCAAAGAATCGAAAAATAAGCAGATGGAAGAAATTTTAAATAGCTATGTCAGATAAGAGGTGGTTTGGCAGAAACAGCGCATCTAAAATCAAGCACTCAGGGTGATATAGCGATCGATAGAATTAATGTATCATTGTAGAACAATTTAGTCTTCGGTTTTCGATTTCCTCTAAATGATTAAGAAAGTTTTAATTCTTGGAATTTTATTCTGCTGCATCTCTACTTTGGATGCACAGAAATACAATTTCGTGAACTACTCGGTCGACAATGGTCTCATTCAATCGCAAGCCAATAGTATTTGTCGGGATAACATGGGACATCTATGGGTATCGACCATGGGAGGGGTGAGCTGCTATGATGGTAAGACTTTCAAGAATTACACCACCAGTAACGGACTCTTGAGCAATATCGCATATTCTATCACATGCGACTCTCTTAATAATATTCTAATTTGCACCGACAAAGGCCTTTCTGTTTTCGACGGGAATAAATTTTCAAATTACACGTTCAACTATCATAATAAGAACCACAGGGTAATTAGTGTATTGCCCATTAACACTCAGGAATACCTCGTTTTAGCTGGAGCTAGATTGTTTAAGGTAAAGTATCGCAGGGTAGAAAGTTATTTTATTAATAGCGACACAACGCTTCAGTTCACGGCTTTAGCGCAAACACCAGAGGTTGTTTTTGCAGCTTCTTTTAAGAAAGGATTATTCGTGTTAGAAAACAATAACTGGTCGACGATAAACTTTCCAAAAACGGACGAAGATGTTTTTTTTATCAAAAGAATCGACATTACGAGATCTAAAAAAAGTTATTTTTTAACGAACGCTGGCATCTATGAATTTAGGTTTAATAATTTAATTCGAAGTTCATTGCCGAAGGAAATTCAAGACAGGAATGATATTGGATGTATTGCCTCTGATGATAAAAATAATTTGTGGTTAGGTACTTTTAAAGGAGCCTTGGTAATTAATGGCCGCAACGAATTCCATTATTATAATAGCACCAGTGGATGTACGGACAACAGTATCTCCAATATCCTTTTCGACAATGAAAACAATATTTGGCTTGCCAGTGATGGGCAAGGGATATTCAGGTATTCTGTTTGCCCATTTACCTATTATGACGAAACCAATGGCTTGCCTCATCCGGTGGTGATGTCGATTGTAAAAACCAAGAAGGGTATCATTTACTCAGGCACCTATGGTGGAGGGTTGGTAAAATTTTCGAATGGCAAAATGGAAAGTTTTGCTTTGCCGAGTAATTCTGTGGCGGCGCAGCAGATTCTGAGTTGTGCTGTTGATGCCAATGATATTTTATGGGTAGGTACTCAGAACAATAAAATATGGAAATTCAATGGTCGAAACTTTATTTCGGTTGAACATTATAAAGGCATTCCTCCCGGCAGCATCAGTGAGTTGTTTTTTGATTCGAGGCAAAGACTGTGGGTGGCAACGGCATTCGGATTTGGCTATATTAAAGATGAAAAATTTAAATTGGTGAGGTCCAATGAGTTTACCTGGAACTTTGCAGAAGCAGGAACAGATAGCATTCTCATTACGACAAACAGTGAATTGCTTTTATATTCGATGGATAGCTGTTCGGTCATTTCAAAAAACGAGCAAGTCAAAACAAGTGATGTAACAGGGATTGTTAAAGGGGAGGAAGGTAATTATTGGTTGCTCACCAACGGATATGGAATTCTTATCTGGAATTTAGCACTCGATAGTGTGCTTACGAATATCACGACTCGTAATGGATTGAATTCCGATTTTATTTATAATATTAAAAGGGATGTAGAGAACAACTATTGGATAGGAACCGGAGCTGGCATCAATAAAATTTCATCGGTAAGTGGTTTTGAAAAATTTAAAATTTCTCGCTATGGCAGGGCCGAAGGGATGTTCGGGCAAGAGTCGAACAAATCGGCCGTGATGCAGAATCTAGACGGTAAAATTTGGTTTGGCACCACCAAGGGTTTGTTTATATATAATGCGGCAGATGAGCAGATGGTAAAATATCCTGCAAAAATAATTTTGCAAGGCGTGAAATTATTCTCACAAGCCATCGGTAACAAGGAGTATAACGACAGTCTGAGCTCCTGGTATAATATCCCCATAAATTTATCCTTGCCTCATACGGAAAATCATTTAACATTTAGCTTTGCTGCCGTCAATTTCAATAATCCTGATAAAATATTGTATCAATACATGATTGAAGGGTTGGAGAAGACATGGTCGGAACCCAGTATTGAAAACACGGTAATTTACCCTGCGATACCCCCGGGGAAGTATATTTTTAAGGTTAAAATATATGACAGTAACACCTCCATCTTAGCGTATTCGTTCGAAATAAAAGCTCCGTTTTATTCTACTTTCTGGTTTCGCTTGATTCTGGTTGTATCGCTTATCTTACTTGGGGTTGGATTGCAGGGCATGCGCAATTATAATAAAAAGAGAAAGGAATTTGAGCTACAAAAACTTCGTGAAGAAGAGCAGAACAAAGTACGTCAACGTACGGCCGAAGACTTCCATGATGAGGTGGGAAATAAACTTACCCGCATCAGTTTGCTAGCCGATATTTTAAAATCTAAATCGGAGAATGAATCCATTATTTCTTTGTCGGATAAAATCAAAGAAAACACCAATGAGCTCTATAGCGGTACCAAGGATATTATCTGGGCGTTAAATCCGGAGAATGATAATCTCACCGAAATGCTTTTATATCTTGAAGCTTTTGGAAATAATTTGGTGCAGGATAGTGAGGTGAAATTTTCAACTTCTTTAAACATCGGTTTTGCTAATGGTATTGTATTGCCTATGGGATTTAATCGCAATATCACCATGATATTTAAAGAGGCCATCAATAATGCTTTGAAGCATAGTAAATGTAACTTCATGAAATTGGAATCCGAATTAATCCAAGGCGAAGTATTAAAAATCATGTTGACGGATGACGGAGTTGGAATTGATGATCTAAATAATAGAAGGGGAAGCGGTTTGCAAAATATGGCACAACGTGCATCGAGAATGAATGGCGAATTAGAAATTACTAAAAATGGAGCCGGTAAAGGCACCTGTATTACACTCACTTTAAAACTCTCTAAATAATTATGAACCCAGCAACCAATAATATTCATGTAGCTATCATTGAAGATGATAGTATGATAAGAGAAAGTTATACTTACCTTATCAATAACGAGGCAGGATTCGAAGTTGTAGGGGCTTATAAGTCTTATGAAGAGGCCGCGAAACATTTACTTAACATTAAACCAGAAGTGCTGCTGCTCGATGTAGAGTTGCCAGGTATCAATGGAATAGAAGCACTTCCCAAAATTAAAAAGTTAATTCCCCATCTTCATGTTATTATTTTAACGGTGTATGAAAATAATGAATCGGTTTTTCATGCACTCACTAACGGCGCCTCAGGGTATCTAACTAAGAATACTTCATCAGCTAAGATTGTGGAGGCTATCAAAGAAGTTTTAGATGGAGGTGCTCCCATGAGTGCGGGGGTCGCTAGGCTGGTGATTAATTCGTTTCAACGCAATCAAAATTCGCCTTTGTCAAAAAGAGAAACGGAGGTTTTAGAAAATGTGTCATTAGGTAAAAGCAGAAGGAGAATTGCCGATGAGCTGTTTATTGATATGGAAACTGTGAAGACCCATATCAAAAATATTTACCAGAAGTTAGATGTGCATAGCAAGGCCGATGCCATCAAAACGGCGAAGGAGAATAAATTTATCTAGCAGAGGTGCATTTAATTCTACTTCTTGGTCAACATTTCGGGCAGTGAAGATTTTAGTTTTGTAGCTTGTTTGCTCAACATGAGAAACCCAATTGCCGTGATTAAGCTCAGTAGTATTAAAACATCAAACAGGATGTTGAAGCCATATTTGCTGGCAATACCTAAGCCCAACAAGGGGGCTGCAATATTGGCCAAGCCGTACGACATTGAATACAATGCAGAGTATTGTCCTTGTCGCTCGACACTGGCTCTCGAGAGTGTATAATTCATCATAAATGGCATCGCAAAAATTTCGGATAAGGTCATCATGATCGTATAGAGTATGGCCATGAACATCCATCCTTGTCCGAATTGTAGGATGCAAAAAGAGATGGGAATGCAAGCCACTCCTGCGATGATAAACGGGAATATTTTTTGTTTTTTTTCAAGGAATGAGACGAGCGGCATTTCAATAACTACGACGAGTATTCCATTCAGCGCGAGCAGTAAGCCGATGGTTCCCTCGTCATAACCACTGACGGTATTGAAGTATTGAGGAATACTTGCAAACAACTGAAAAAAACAAATTCCAAACAAGGCAACAAGCAGAATAAAAATCAGATAAGTTGAGTCGCGGTAGGCAGAGGTGCTCCGGTTGTTAAGCACCATCGATGGCGTCTTTTGTGGCTCATTGGGTTGTCGGGGCAAATAATTATATAACATGATCGCGGCAGCCATACTTGTGACGGCATCCACTACAAAGAGCCACTTGTAACCCCAGTAGAAGGCAATGAATCCGCCTGCTGCCGGGCCCACAGAGAATCCTAAATTAATAGCCAATCGTACTAAAGAAACCGACCGTGTGCGGTTGGCAGGGGTGCTATAGAGGGAGATGGCTTTGGAGTTGGCCGGACGAAACATATCGCTGGAAAACGCATAGGCAAAGATGACCCAAGAGATCAAAAACGGGGTAGTTACCAATAGCATCAAAAGCAAGATACAACCACTGCTGATGAGCGATAATATCATGATGTCGAAAAAGTTTTTTCGGTCGGTGAGCCATCCTCCGGCATAGGATCCTAACACACTTCCAATACCATAAAAACTCATCGCAATTCCAGCATCAGCAATAGTGAAATGCAATTCCTTGGTGAGATACAAGGAGGTGAAAAGCAATACCATCGAGCCACTCCTATTAATGAGCATCGTAATCGACAAAATCCATATGTTTTTTTGGATATTGGCGAAAGAGTTTCGATATAAATTAAATAAACGATACATGATGAGCGCAGTGAATGGAGTAACCGTTTAAAGTGTTGAATGAAAAAACAGAGCGTGAATTCGAGTGCTGTTATTTCTTCACAAACTTTAGTGGGACTAAATCATTGAATTGAATAAAATAGACTCCTGCTGAAAGAGTTCTGATATCGAGTTGGGTCACTTGTTTTTGCAAGCTACCATGCAGTAATACCTGTCCGAGTATATTTCGAACCTCAAAGTCAATATTCTTAAAGGTTGAGAGTCCAACATCGAGAGTTAATTCATGGCCAGCCGGATTCGGGTAAATTTGCGGGGTGGTATTTGAGCGGGTTGCTTTTATTCCAAATGCATTACCGCAAGGGAGTACTGTTTCACTTCCCGGAGAGCCCCGTTTACAGAATGCTTTCCAGTTATCGGCAACGCTAAAATGGGATGAATCTTTCAATAACTCCAAGGTATAGCCTTTCCCATTGGCCAAACTATCCCAAGGAGCAAGCGAACTGTACTGGATGGATTGGAGTAGGGCGTTGTTCTGATCATAAATGACTAATGAGTTGGTACCATTATTCATGTTTAATGTCGAGAACTGTTCTTTGTTTGAAATGTATGGATGATATTTATTAAAGGCGATGGTATCGGCACACAGAACAAGAAATCCGTTATTTTTAATGGGCTTCGAAAGGGTATATGAAGTGATAGAGTCGTTAAGACGGAAGGTGAATTTGTTGATGTTACTATTGCTTGAATTTATAAAGAATTCGATCCATTTTCCATCGTTCGTAGAATTCTGTGGAGCATAATTTAGTTCGGTAATGATTACACTATCGGCACACGTGCTTGAGGCTTTACCAGGCGATCCCAAGATACATCCTTCTCTCCAGTTGGATAAAGAGATGCTGCTCTTTGAAGTCGTATAATTTTCTAGCGTTCTTCCATGGCCGTTGGGACCTTGAGGCCACGCTGGCGTGTTATTGTAAAAAGCTTTGCAAGCTTGCGTCTCAGAGTAGTCGTGTAAGAAGATACTATCTGATATAGGGCTCAGTTTTAGATTTGCAAAGGTTACATTTTGAACGAGTGGGTAAATTGCGTGAAACTTCGCCGTGTCATTACTTAGAACCCAATAGCTTTGAGCGGGAATAATGAAGGAAGAAAGGAATGAAACATAAGAACTGCTCTTGTTTTGTAGTACCCAATTTTGAAGGTTCAC
The DNA here is from genome assembly GCA_903897855.1 of uncultured Bacteroidota bacterium. Lineage (GTDB taxonomy): Bacteria > Bacteroidota > Bacteroidia > UKL13-3 > UKL13-3 > CAINMV01. The sequence continues at coordinate 42,285 of CAIUDH010000044.1, forward strand.
AGGCTGCGTTGATTTATTGTAAAGTTCTACCCATGGCCCGCTATTGTTAAAGGTATCCGCCAAATAATTTATTTCCGAGAAAAAGAGGTTGGAAGTTAGAGCTGGTTCACAAGGTGAAAGCAAGGCGGTTCCAGGAGAACCTTTTAAGCATCCTATGGTCCATGATTCGGGAGCGGTTTCATTCAGTGTATCGTTGATTAATTCAAGAGTATACCCACCCCCATTGGATGCTTGTAAAGCAATATTCTGGGTGTTGTAACAAATGCTATTCGTTAATTTATTAAGCTCAAATAGTTTAATAGTGTTTTTAAGAGTATCTAATTTAAAACCCGCATAAAGCACATTACTAATATATCGGTGCTGCTTACTAAAGAGGATAGAGTCGGAAGCAATCACTAAATATTGTTTGGGCGCCAGTAGGTAGTTTATTTCAAGAGAGTCGGTTGCGTTGAATTTGATTACATAATTATTTAAATTCAGGGAGGTCGTCAACGTGTTTTTCAATTCGAACCATTGGCCGGCGTTGGTATTGATACTCGATCGGTAATTGATTTCCGATACTATTAAGGCTGCTTTTTCACAAGCGATGAAGGCCTTTCCGGGTGAGCCTTTGAGGCAGCCACATCTCCAATCGTTGGCAGTGATGGCATTTTTAGCGATATTGTTTTTTTCTAAGGAATAACCCAACCCGTTGGCTCCTTGTATCCATGTCGAATCGTTGCTGTAAAATGCTTTACATGCTAAGAAACCTCGGTAGTCGAATAGTTTTATGGAGTCATTATTGGAATTGAAAATTCCAGCCGGGATGAAGGTGAAATTGCTTACCGATGGATGTTGTTGTTTAAATTTTATGGTGTCGGAAGCAAAAACTAAAAACCCATTTGATGGCAGTATGACATTGCTGAGAATTGGGTAATTTTTCTTCAGATCGGCACTGGTAACAAACCAGTTTAGCAAGGGTAAGGCAACACTTGTATTGTTTTTTATTTCAAACCAAAATCCACTATTCGTGTTGGCATCCGACAAGTAATTAATTTCCGAGATGGATATATTACTTGATAGCGCTGGGTTGCACGGGAGTAAAGGCGCCGTGCCGGGAGATCCTCCAAAGCAGTCGGTTCTATAGCTACTCGCCAAGAAGGGGTTTAGTGTGTCGTGGGTGAGATTTAATGTATAGCCTAAGCCATTGGCTAGCAATGGAAAGGGGAGCGTATCTTTGTATTGCACATTAAGCCATTGTGTACTCGAATCAAATAGTTGAATGATATCACCTTTTACAAGCATCAAGGGCTGTGTTAAAAACATGACGTTTGAGATAAATGGATTCGCCTCTTTAAATGTAGTAGAGTCGAAGGATAGGGCGAGATACTGATTGGGAGCTATAGTAGTATTCTTTTTAAAATAATAGATCGTCGTATCATAAGCTCTCCTAAAAAAATACTTATTCAGGTTGATGGTGGCGGTATCTACATTTTTTATTTCGAACCAAAACCCTTGTTTGAAGTTGGGTGAAGAATTATAGTTTATTTCACTCACTATTAATTTAGATTTTGCACATTTGCTGAAAGCTTGTGCGGGAGAGCCTTTGAAGCATCCGTCAAACCAACTTGAGACGTTATTCAAATTAGAGGTGTCGTACTTTAATTCGAGTGTTTTTCCTAAGCCATTGGCTTCCGATAAAAGAGCGGCATTCATCGTATATTTCATCCCAATTAAGGTGCTGTTGTTGTAATCCTTGAGGACTATAGAATCGGTATTGGGGTTGAATTTCCATTTATTTAAAGGGTATACGTTGGTGATTAAAGGGTGCCATTTTTTAAACTTCGTGACATCGTTACAAAATACGAGATAACTGTTTTTCTTAAGTATGGTTCCTTCTTTGATGAGATAGGCGGTATCTTGACTGGTGGCATGTGAAAGCAGAAAGTCGGTAAGATCCAAATCGACGTTGTCGTAATTATGTAGCTCAATCCAACCACCGTCATCGGCGAATATGGCTGGTTTTAAGTTGAGTTCAGAGATATTAATTTTAGCGGATAATGCTGGATTGCAAAGTTTATGATATCGTTTGCCTGGGCTCCCATAGATACAGCCGGTCGTCCAATTCATTCCATCGTCGCATCTAAAAGTATCGTTTTTTAATTCAATGGTGAAACCGGTACCATTGGCTCCATTGGGCCATGGGGCCGCGGTGTCGGTATAATAGATGCTCTGATACAAGGAGTTGTTACTGGTATATAATCGAATGGCATCACTTTTATTACTGATTCCAAAATTAAAATTCCCAAGACGGTTTTTAATGGTTGGATGAAGTGATTTAAACTTTGCGGTATCGGCACAGATTACATAGTAATCGTTGGCTGCGATGGTAAAGTTGGGAGGGAAAATGAAACTATGTGCGCTGTCGGCATCCTTGAACACATAACCTCCAATATTTTTCGAAGTGCTACTGTTGTTTTTTATTTCAAACCAGTCGCCAGTGTTATGACTTGCCGCCGCGGTATAATTTATTTCAGTGATGTTTAAATCTTGCCTACATCGGCCGTAGGCTCTCCCAGGTGAGCCCCCAATACAGCCTTCAAACCAGTTGGAAGGGTTATTATACGTGGAATTAATTCCACGGTGTTCAAGCGTTCGGCCTCCGCCATTAGCGCCTTGTGGCCATGGGTACTCAGAGGAATAGAGAAAGTTGAAAATGAAGTATGAGTTTTGGTCATACAAGGTTAATTTTCCTTGCGTATTATTAAAGCCAAATCCAAGGTTGCCTACATTGTTTATTACGTCAGGATAAATTTTATTAAAGAGTGCAGTATCCTCGCATAGAACCAGGTAGGAAAATGCAGGGATAGTGATATTGCCCAATTTCTTGGAGTTGGCACCACCGTTGGCACTGAAGGAACTATTGGCTAAATTAACAGCCCCAGAAGAATTATTATAAAGTTCAATCCAATTTCCGCCATCCAAATTTTTATCTGAATTGTAGTTTACTTCGGTCACAAAAACTCTGTTTGCGAAGGTCGATTCGTAACATGGATTATGCCATCCCGGCATATTCCAATTTAGCCAAGTGCTACGGCCTCGGTACCAGTTCTTCATCCAGGTTATTTCTTGGCTGTATTCACTGCTTAAGTGGCCGTTGTAGAGATCGGTAGCCAAGATGTTCCAACGGATGAAGTGACGCAGTTGTGGCACTTCCAGATAGGCCGCAACCGAGTCGATATAAGCGTTGATGTTTAGCGGTGATAATAAGGAGTAGTATAAACTGGACCAACGACAACGCAGTTGATCTTTGTAAAAGTTTTCAGAGTTTAATTGATCGAACCACCAAATAGTGTTATTGGCAGTGCAACCCGACCAGCCATTGGTGTCGTTGGAGTTACAAAAGGTGCAATTACCCAGGCTGAAATTGAAATCCCAGACAGGTCCCATCACGAGTTTTCCACCTTGTGAACTTTTGTTTTTAAAGAAATAGGTGCTTGCTCTGTATGCATCTACACTATGGGTGATTTCATTCAGGATAAAAAAGTCGATAAAGGATCCCACATCAATGTATTTTCTATAACCAGTAGTAGGGTTAGCAAAAGTGGGGCCTATCAAATTTTGCTCAAAGGAGTCGATGAAACTTTCGATGTAAAGTCGCTGTGGCACGGTAATGTCGAGGCCATTGGGATCTGAGGTTTGAAAGGTGATTGATTTTGTTTGTCCATTGAATACGTTCACATGTGAACTCCATGTGCCTAGGCCCGGATCAGAATTCCAGTCGATCTTGAAAATATAACCACCGGTGAGGGAGTCGCCGGCATTATGGTTAGGTTTAACTTGCGAGATTGCCACTCTTTCTTTGTCAATTTTTATCTTTTCCATCAACACATAAACACCCACATAGGATGTGTCCAGAAACAATTCTACAAATCTGCATCGAGGTGCATACCACCCCATTTTTCGAGCCAAGTCGTACATCATTACATTACGCATGAGTGTTTTATCGTTCCAAGGCGCATATAGAATAAAGTCGCTTTCTTTCGGAAAATCAAGAATTTTTACATTGTCGGCCAATCCCAATGAATCATAGGGGGTAATGCCATAAGATTTTTGAGCGAAGCCCAAGGAAGAAGCCCCATGCAGTTCAACGCCCACTTTTCCACTATATTCAGTAGCCGAATCGCTGATATGATTTTGATTTAAGCCATTATAAACAATACGCATCCTCATGCTTTTCTTCGGTTCGTTAACGACCACTTGATTGCCTGTGAGTATTTGTATTATGGGCATATGGCTGTAAAACGGAGGCTTGAACCAAGAAGGATTTTGCGCATAAACGGTGCTGCTATTGTTTAATCCAGCCATCAGATAAGGAATGGCGGTGAGGTCGTTATCAGCGCCGCTAGTCGTGTTATTATGCACCTGAATACACAATACATTGGTTCCATTTTTAACCAATGCATGGATCGTGTTTTTATCTATAAAGAAGTATTCGGCATTTAGATTATTGCAAAGCTTTGCTTCGTGGGCAGCCGAAGCAAGAGTGTTATAGGTCGGAATCATGCCAACAGTTCCGATGTTTTTTCGTGCAATTTCAACGTTGTTTATATAGGCTACAAAGCCATCATCATAGTCGATACTTAGGAGCAGTTCTGTAATTTTGGAGGTGTCGGAAATGGAGAATTGCTTTCGCATGTATACACTACTACAAGTGCTTATTGGCGTGGCATCATCATTGTCGCCATAACCTATTCCCCCATTTCCTGCCGACCAAGTAGCATCGTTAAAAGTAAGTTTACGCCAGTTGCTATCGGGTTCGGTGGTGCCCACCAAGTACTTCCATTGCTGGTTTCCATTCACCACGGTTTCGAAGTGATGTACGGTATTCGAGTAAAAGAAATTATTTTGTGAATAAACATCTACATAAAGCAGAGAGAGGCAAATGAGCAGGTATATATTTTTCATCAAATGAATTCTTTTGACAATATTACGATATTAATCCGAGTAATAATTCGTCAGGTCAGGATATTTAAACCGATTCAAATTTAAAATCGCAAAACCGAGTTTTATTCTGTTGTTTTAAATGGGCTTTCCAAGTCTATTTCTTTGAATTATAGCAGAAAGATGGGAGCCCCAATGACCTTAGAAATTATAGTTGATTAATGGAATCTTTTTTTGATGAAAAAAGGTTTCAGGAATGATGGATTGGCTACCCCAAACCATCGATCAAATTGCGTCGCAAAAAAACCGAATATAAATTTGTGATTGCGTAAATCGTTTAATAAATTCGCACAGCATTAGGTAAGGGTCCTTTCGACATATCATTCTTCATGGGAATATTTAATTTTTTAACTCAGGAACTGGCTATTGATCTTGGCACAGCGAATACTTTAATCATTTTTAAAGATAAGGTAGTTGTGGATGAGCCATCCATCATTGCGAAGAACAGGACTACCGGTGAGGTAGTGGCCATAGGTAATCAGGCCATGCAGATGCATGGTAAGACACATGATGAGATACGTACCATTCGCCCGTTAAAAGATGGTGTGATTGCCGATTTTCAGGCTGCTGAAGAAATGATTAAGGGGATGATAAAAATGATTAACCCCGGAAGACGCATTTTCCCCCCTCAATTGCGAATGGTGATTTGTATTCCTAGCGGGATTACCGAAGTGGAGAAAAGGGCGGTACGCGATAGTGCCGAGAAAGCTGGAGGGAAGGAAGTATACATGATTCATGAACCTATGGCAGCAGCTATTGGTATTGGTATTGATGTGAGTGAGCCCAAAGGGAATATGATTATTGATATTGGAGGTGGAACTACAGAAATTGCAGTGATTGCCCTGAGTGGTATCGTGTGCGACCAGTCGATACGTGTTGCTGGGGATGAATTTACCGAAGATATTATTGAATATATGCGCAGGCAACACAATTTGTTGCTTGGAGAACGATCCGCAGAAAAAATTAAAATTGAAGTAGGTTCTGCACTTTCGGAACTTGAAAAACCTCCAGCCGATTTTGCAGTCATGGGACGCGATTTAATGACCGGAGTGCCCAAACAAGTTACGGTGTCCTACAGTGAAATCGCACAATGCCTCGACAAATCAATCTCGAAAATTGAAGAAGCGATTTTACGTGCGCTGGAGCTTACGCCACCCGAGTTGTCGGCCGATATTTATCAAACAGGCTTGTACCTTACAGGGGGCGGAGCGCTCATCAGAGGACTGGACAAAAGGATCGCCCAGAAAACAAAATTACCCGTTTACGTAGCGGAAGATCCATTAAGAGCCGTGGTTCGAGGCACTGGTATTGCGCTCAAGAATATCTCCACCTTTAAATTTCTAATGCAGTAGTTTGGCTTTTGATGTTTTTGTGTACCGATGTACCCTAGGCATCAAAATCACCACTTAAAATATCGTCAGAAAAAAGCAAAGTTGAATTTTGTTTGTTTTACCAACGATTTAAAAGCAATGGATGCAAGATTGATTAACAACCCTGAATAAACGCGCAGACTCTAGTACTCATACCCACCCATGCAACAGTTTTTTTATTTCTTTTTACGATATAAAATCTTTTGGGTATTCTTTCTGTTTGAAGTCCTCTCTCTTATGTTGGTTTTTAATAACAGCCCTTTTCACCAAGCCAGTTATTTAAATTCAGCCAATCGATTTACCGGAGGCATCTACACAATTTCAAATAATATAAATCAGTATTTTCACTTGCGGAGCGTCAATGATAGCTTGGTGGCTGAAAATGCTAGGTTACAGAGTCATTTTTACATCTTGGATTCGAATAAAAATGATATTGATACCTTCGTTTTGAAAGATACCGCTGAGCATTATGTGGGGCGATACACCTATACGGCTGCCGATGTGCTAAGTAATTCAACCGCGAACCGTAATAACTATTTGATGCTTAATGTGGGTGCCGCCGATGGCATCACTAAACAATGCGGGGTGGTGTGTAATGAAGGAGTGGTAGGTATTGTATATGATGTAAGCGAGCATTTTTGTACCGTGTTGTCCTTGTTAAATAGTAATGTACATATCAGTGTAAAGATGGATAGTTCGAATCATGCCGGTACCTTGGCATGGAATGGAAAAAGTGCTCTCTTTGCGCAGATAGACGATATCAATAAACATGTAAAACTAGAGGCGGGACAACGAATTTCAACCAGTGGGTTGAATACCATTTTCCCCCGTAATATTCCAGTAGGGGAGGTACAGGAAACACGAATCGAAGGTAACACGAATCATATAACAGTTAAATTGTCAACCTCTTTTGAAACCATTTATAAAGTTTATGTGGTAAAAAACCTTGATTTTGATGAACAACAGAAGCTACTCAACAATATAAAATAAAAATATTAAAGTGTATCGCGATATTCTCTTTCAAACTTTACGATTCCTTTTCCTTGTAGCCTTGCAAGTGTTTGTGGTAAACCAAATGCTGCAATACAATCTGGTAAATCCGTTTATTTACCCGCTGTTTATTTTGTTATTGCCGGTAAACACTTCATTTCTACTGGTCTTGTTCCTTAGCTTCACTCTTGGTTTAGCCGTCGATTTGCTTCAATTTACCTCCGGGATACATGCAGCAGCTACTGTATTTATGGGTTTCTTAAGAATTTTTTTCTTGAGAACTTTATTGAGCAAGGAAAACTATGAGAAAAATATCACACCAGATATCCGAAATAAAGGCTTGGCTTGGTTTTCGGTATATGCTTTTGTGCTCCTGTTTTTTCATCATTTAATGCTGTATTTTTTGGAAGTATTTACTTTTGCAGAATTTGAGTTCACCATGATGAAGACGTTGTTGAGTGTAATAGCTTCACTGGTTATCATCATTTTACTTGAATATTTGCTTATACCTGTTTCCAAAAAGGAATAACCATGCAAAATCTCGACCGGCGTAAAATCACCTTCTACATAATCTTTGTTCTTGTGGCTCTGGTTTTTTTGACGCGTTTGTTTTTTCTTCAAGTGGTTAATACCAGAGAAGTGGAAGCGGGTCGGTTGGAAGAAGTAAGTTACCCTTCTCGGGGATTAATTTACGATCGATACGGGGAACTGATGGTTTATAATGATGCCATTTACGATCTGATGATTTATCCCCGTCAGGCCAAAAAGATTGATACCTTAAAACTTTGTGAGATCATCGGAATAGACAAAATAGAATTTATTAGCCGCGTTACCGCGATTGTAAAAGATTCGCTTCACTACAAGAGCACAAAACCATATGTTTTGGAAAAGGAGCTCTCTGGAAAAATGTATGCGACGCTTCAGGAAAACCTATATCGGTTTAATTGTCTTATTATACAATCACGTACCGATAGAAAGTACAACCACACGAGCGCTGGGCATTTGCTTGGCTTTATTCGCGAGGTGAGCGATCAGGATATTGCCAAGAGGCCTCTCTATATAAGAGGAGAAGCAATAGGGAAGTCGGGCCTGGAAAAGAGTTATGAAGATACTTTAAGGGGGAAGAATGGGATGAAATACTTTATACAGGATGTGGCGGGAACCAAAAAGGGATCATTTAAAGATGGCAAACTGGATTATGATGCGACTCCCGGTACTGATTTGTATTTAGGAATATCAATTAAACTTCAGGATTATGGAGAAGCGCTGATGCGAAACAAGGTAGGAAGTATTGTTGCTATTGAGCCCGAGACTGGAGAGATATTGGCTATGATAAGCAGCCCGGGCTATGATCCAAATTTGTTGATTGGGAGAGAGAAAAACAAAAACTATGCGATGCTCAACGACGACCCAGCCAAGGTGTTATACAATCGACCTCTCGATGCGATGTACCCGCCAGGATCGATCTTTAAAAGTATGCAAGCTTTGATAGGGCAGCAAGAGGGTGTCTTGTTTCCAAGTACACGTTATCCATGTAATCGTGGTTATCCGGTGATGGGAGGTAAGCCAGGCTGCCACGCTCATCCTTCACCTTTAGATTTGGTGCAAAGTGTGGCCTATTCTTGTAATTCTTACTACTGCTATGTTTTTCGCAGTATCGTTGATGAAAAAAAATTCTCGAGTGTGGAAGACGGTTATCGTAATTGGTATAATAAAATAAGACAGTTTGGGGTAGGGCAAAAACTCGGCGTTGACCTTCCTTTTGAAAACGGTGGTATCCTTCGCTCGGTGGATTATTTTAATAAAGTTTATGGACAAGGCAGTTGGAAGTCGTCGAATTTAATTTCCTTGGCCATTGGACAAGGAGAACTTGGTATTACCCCCATGCAAATGGCAAATGTAGTATGTATCATTGCCAATAGAGGCTACTACTGTGTTCCGCATGCCGTGAGAAAAATTGGAGGGGAAGCCGGAATTGAGGCAAAATATAAAGATCATCATCAGGTTGAAATTGAGAAGCCGTATTTTGAATACGTCATCGAAGGAATGTATCAGGTAGTGGAAAATGGTACGGCTTCGAATTGTAAGATTCCGGGCATTCCTTATTGTGCCAAAACGGGAACAGCACAAAACCCACACGGCAAAGATCATTCTGTTTTTGTTGCGTTTGCCCCACGCGACAATCCGAAAATTGCCATCGCCTGCGTGGTTGAGAATGCCGGGTTCGGGGCCGATTGGGCTGGGCCTATTGCAAGCTTAATGATTGAAAAATATTTAACTGATTCTGTTTCTAGAAAGAGTATGGATGAAAAAATGAAGCAAGGAAATTTAATGCCTGCGGTTTATTATCGCGATCGAATTAAGGAAAAAGCAAAAGAATCACAACAAGCCATTGAAAATAAAAAGAAGGTAAACTAAATTCGTGATTTCCTAACAAATAGGAATTCATAGAGGAGTTTCCTTCTTACAAAAAAGTATTTAGCTCCATCGGAGCGACTCCTTACCTCACCAAAAACAACATCCCCTTTCTCTCCACCACCCTTGCCTCATTCGTGGAGGGGCTGTTACGTATTCCAATGGCAGATAAACGAAACACATAAGTACCTGATTCTGCCGCTTTCCCTCTAAAGGTTCCGT
>CAIUDH010000045.1:0-62500 GCA_903897855.1 uncultured Bacteroidota bacterium
AGTCGATGCCCAGCAAGCGCGCCGAGTGCTCGATCGCTTGGTAGGATTTGAATTAAGTCCGGTTTTATGGAAGAAAGTGAAAGGTAATTTGAGCGCCGGCAGAGTGCAGAGTGTGGCCGTACGACTCATCGTAGAAAGAGAACGTGAAATCAACGATTTCAACTCTGTTTCTACTTATAAAGTGGCTGCTCTATTTGATATCGATGACCAGGGAAAGAAAAAAATTCTCAAAGCCGAACTCGTCAAAAATATTGATACCGAAGCGAATGCTGAAAATTTTTTACGCCGTTGTTTGAATGCCAATTATACCATTGAAAACATCGAAAATAAACCGGCGAAGAAATCACCTTCAGCTCCTTTCACCACTTCCACTTTGCAGCAGGAAGCCAGTAGGAAACTAGGATACGGCGTTACACAAACGATGGTTATTGCACAAAAACTTTACGAGGCCGGACACATCACCTATATGCGTACCGACTCGGTAAATTTAAGCGATATGGCATTGCAAGCCTCTAAGAAAGAAATTGAAAAAAGTTACGGGAAAGAATTTTATCAATATCGTAAATTCACGACGAAGTCGGCCTCTGCGCAGGAAGCTCACGAGGCCATTCGCCCTACCTATTTCGAGCATTCGTCAATATCCGGTGATAACAGCGAAAGACGACTGTACGAACTCATTTGGAAACGTACTGTAGCGAGCCAGATGGCCGATGCACAGCTCGAAAAAACAATCGTAACAGTAGGAATCAGCACCACCGCTGAAAAACTTATTGCCACCGGTGAAGTTTTAAAATTTGAAGGTTTTTTGAAAGTGTATTTGGAGAGTAACGATGAAGAAAATGCCGATGACGACGAAGCAGGTATGCTACCACCTTTGAAAGTGGGCGAAAATTTAGTACTCAATGAGATGGACGCCACGCAACGATTTTCGCGTGCCGCAGCCCGTTATACAGAAGCCAGTTTGGTAAAAAAACTTGAAGAGCTGGGCATTGGCCGACCGAGTACCTATGCTCCCACCATCAGTACAGTGCAGCGTAGAGGGTATGTGGTTAAAGAAGACCGGCCCGGCAGAGTGCGCAACTATCAGCTGTTAACCTTGAAAAACAACAGCATCAAAACAGAAACCAAAAATGAAAATACGGGAGCCGAGAAATCGAAATTATTTCCTAGCGACATCGGGAATGTAGTGACCGATTTCTTGTTGAAACATTTCGAACATATCATGGACTATAATTTTACGGCCCTGGTGGAGAAAGAGTTTGACGAAATTGCAGAGGGGCAGATGGAATGGGAAAAGATGATTGATGAGTTTTATTTACCTTTCCATAAAACGGTAGAGGATACTTCAGAAAATGCCGAAAGAGTAACAGGAGAGCGCATTTTAGGCAAAGACCCGGTGAGTGGAAAAACAGTTTCAGTGCGCGTAGGCCGCTATGGGCCACTGGCGCAAATAGGTGATGAGCAGGACGAGAAAAAACAATTTGCGACCTTACGTGCAGCACAAAGCATTGAAACCATCACGTTCGAAGAAGCCCTTGATTTGTTTAAACTTCCACTGTTTTTAGGCGCTTATGAGTCGCAGGAAGTAAGCGTGAACATCGGTCGTTTTGGCCCTTATATTAAGCTAGGCGAACAATTCATTTCACTTCCCAAAGGCGAAGAACCCTTGGATATGACCTTGGAGCGAGCCATCGAACTCATTCAATCGAAACAGCTGGAAGATGCCCCTATCAGTGTTTTTCAGGACAAGCCGGTAACCAAAGGCAAAGGACGTTTTGGTCCATTTATCAAATGGAATGAGATGTATATTAATATCCCAAGAGCCTATAATTTTGATCATTTATCTGAGAAAGATTGTGAAGAATTAATTTTAAAGAAGATAGAGAAAGAGGCCAATCGATTTATCCATCATTGGCCAGAAGAAAAGATCTCGGTTGAAAATGGCCGATGGGGTGCCTTCATTAAATTCAATAAAAAAATGTTGAAAATAACAGGCAAAACTGGTGGTGGAAAATACACGCCCGAAGAGCTTGCCTTGTTAACCTTGGACGAAATAAAAAAGATGATTGAAGCTCAGGTTCCGAATGCCTTCGCGAAGAAAGTGAAGAAAGCAGCATCTAAGAAAGCAACGTCAAAGAAAGCGGCACCCAAGAAAGCGGCGGCCAAAAAAGCAGCAAAAAAGAAAGCTTAATTTATGTCATTTTTTTTTGATTCGAGTAGAGATATTAAAATTAAACTATACCTTGCATTCAGAAATTAATCAAACCAATGAATTTTTATATTGCCACCATATTTCTTCCACTCGAAACTGATGATGAATTCTGGGGGGTATTGCCCGCGCATAGAGCACGTATCAATACCTTGATGGAAGAAGGCATTATTCAGGTTTATAGTTTAGCTTCCGACCGAAGCAAACTTTGGGTGATATTTTACTGTGATACGGAAAAGAAAGTAGATGAATACATCCAAAAAATGCCGTTGCTGCCTTATTTTGACACCTACGAAATTGAAGAGTTAGCGTTCCATAATAATGTGAGTATGATGCCGGTGATGAGCTTGAATTAGCCTTGTAAAACCGTCCGAAGTATGCCTTAGGTACGTATCTTATTGACCGTTTCGAACTGGCCCTCTCACGAATATCTGCCATTCAAAAACAACAACACCAACACGGATATTAGGAAGAGGATAGAGATGGCGATAGGTATTGCTTTTTTATTTCTCAGGGCCGTAAAAACACCTATAACACAAAGCAAGAGAAACCAGAGCGACCATCCTAAACAGTACATTAAATAAATTTCTTTCGTTTGATAAAGGTACGGAATCTCCAACCCCCAGAGCCCTTTAGAATAGGTCATACCAATACTTATTTTAACCGCTTCATAGCCTAAAACAGCAGCAATAAAGCCGGCAATCTCAGCCATCAATAGGGTAACTATTTTTATAAAACTTTTCAATGATGCAATTTAACGAATTTAGTTTTTCTAAATCAAAAAAAAATTAGGCACTCTTCAAAGTAATAATGTCTTCCGAAAACACATAGACACCCTCTCCGTATTGACTATTATTACTCAATAGATTCGACGTTTTAAGTAAAGATATTCAGCAACTCCAATAACCAAAAACGCCATTTCTCTTTCGATACTCTTGGCGCCTCACAAATTGAAAATTAGAATTCCAAATTAAACACTATTTTCGCACACCTATTCATTCTCATGAAAACCTATACCATAATTGATAAGAAAGACACCCGTAGCGGCTTTGGTGCCGGATTACTTGAAGCAGGGAAAGAAAACGCGAATGTAGTAGCGCTCTGTGCCGACCTTACCGGCTCACTTAAAATGGATGCCTTTGCAAAAGAATTTCCTGACCGCTTTATTCAGGTCGGTATCGCTGAAGCCAATATGATTGGACTGGCTGCAGGGCTCACCATTGGTGGCAAAATTCCCTTCACTGGAACCTTTGCCAATTTCAGTACCGGACGCGTTTATGATCAAATTCGTCAGAGTGTAGCTTATAGCGATAAGAATGTAAAAATCTGTGCCTCACATGCTGGTTTAACACTGGGTGAAGACGGTGCAACACATCAAATTTTAGAAGATATCGGGCTCATGAAAATGCTCCCCGGCATGACGGTAATCAACCCCTGCGACTATAACCAAACCAAGGCGGCCACAAAAGCCATTGCCAAACATCAAGGCCCGGTATACCTGCGTTTTGGCCGACCGGTAGTTCCCAATTTTACTGATGAAAATAATTTTGAAATTGGGAAAGCCATCCTGCTTAATGAAGGAAAAGATGTGAGCATTTTCGCTACCGGCCATCTCGTATGGCAAGCCATTGAAGCCGGCCATATTTTAGCAGCAGAAGGTATCGATGCCGAAATCATAAACATCCACACCATTAAGCCCCTCGATGCCGCAGCTATTCTAAAATCGGTGGCAAAAACAGGCTGTGTGGTCACCGCCGAAGAACATCAGATGAATGGCGGATTGGGCGACAGTATAGCACAGTTGCTTGCACAAAATAGCCCTCTGCCTCTTGAGATGGTAGCGGTAAACGACAGCTTCGGAGAAAGTGGAACGCCCGAGCAGTTAATGGAAAAATACGGACTCAATGCTGCAAAAATCGTGGAGAAAGTACGGGCTGTAATAGCACGAAAAAAATAACCGTTTAAACCTTTTCGCCTCCTCTTTGTCTATAACGCAAACCCACGTATATGCAAGAAGATATTGATGACAAACTATTACTCGCAGAGTTTGCCATTGAAAGCAAGCGCCATCAAGCCTTTCATAAGATTTTAGAAAAATATCAGAGACGCGTTTATTGGCATATCCGGAAAATTGTAATCGACCACGACGACACCGACGACCTTACTCAAGATACCTTTATCAAAGCTTGGAATGCCTTGGCCGATTTCAGACAAGACGCACAACTTTTTACCTGGCTTTACCGCATTGCAACCAATGAAGCACTGAATTTTCTTCGGAAGAAAAAAACACGTAATACCGTGTCAATGCAAGGCGATGAATATGATTTGGGGGCCACTTTAAGCGCTACCCCCTATTTTAACGGTGATGCGCTGCAAATGAAATTACAACAAGCCATTCTTACCCTACCCGAAAAACAACGACTCGTTTTTAATATGAAATATTTTGATGCCATGAAATATGAGGAGATGTCGGACGTATTAGAAACCAGTGTTGGGGCCTTAAAGGCATCGTATCATCACGCTGTCAAGAAAATTGAAATGTATTTTGAGAAACAATCTTAAACCTTTAGTGTACTTAAGCATCAGAGTCAGCATCCATGGAAAATTTCGACGATACAAGTTTTATTAAGAGTGAAGAAAAATTGCCTAAAGGCGTTCCTTTTAGAACACCAGAGGGCTATTTTGAATCGTTAGGAGATAGTATCCTTACTCGTATAAAAATCAACGAAATTATGGCGTCTGAGATGGGAAATAATATACCCCCATTTGAAACCCCTTATCACTATTTTGAAAACCTTTCTCAACATATTGAAAACAAAGTTTCGCAACAGGATTTTGAATTAACATTAGAGGACAGTTTTTTCAAGCTTCAACGTGAGACTATTTTAAGCACGATCACCATTCAAGAAAAAGCAAATGCGAGCTCGCCTTTTAGCACGCCTCCGAATTATTTTGAACAATTAAGCGCCAAAATTGAGGCGCACACCTCCTCCACGCATAAATCACGGATTCAAAAACTTTCATTTTACAAGATTGCCTACGCTGCAGCAGCAACCATCATTCTAACGTTTGGAATCCTTTATTATTCAAATCAAAAACCAACGAATAACCAAGCGATGGCGAGCTTCAATACCGATAGTTTATCGACCGTTGATATTGTAAATATTTTGAACAAAAGCGAAATCTCAGAAGACGAATTAATCAGTCATATCGATACCCGAGAAATTCCGATTCATCTTCAGTTGGGAGAGAAAGAGTTGAAAAATATATTGGATGAGTTAGATGAAACGGAGTTAACAAAAGAATTATAATTTAGAAAATGTACCCCTTTATGAATACACTTAAATTAATTTTTATACTCTCCCTTTTCAGCCTCGCTGCGGAGGCACAAACACCGAAGGAGAAAATAGAACAATACAGAATCGCTTTTATTACCCAAGAGGTGAATCTTACCATTGAAGAATCGAAAGTTTTCTGGCCTGTGTACGACAAGTACCGAGCCGACTTAGAATCGCTACGAACCAACAACAAAGTAGATTTGGACCATATCGATTATAATCAACTCAGCGATGAGGAGGCCGAAAAAAAAGCAAAAGAAATGTTCGCTTTTAAACAAGCAGAACTTGACCTGCAGAAAAAATATTATGGAGAATTCAAGAAAGTAATTCCAACAAAAAAAGTGGTTCGGTTAATAAAGGCAGAAGCCGATTTTCGTCAAAAACTGGTGGAGCTTTTGCAAAAGCGGCAAGGACAGAAATAACCCAGTTGCTTTTATACGCTGATGAATACCAATGCAGCATTTTCATCTTTCTAATATATTATCGCCTTTATTCGATTAACTTTGCCGCGTGTTAACACCGAGGCAAATATTTCTACATCAACAAGCGCAAACATCGCCATCGCCGCTGCTTTTGGAAATTGAACGCGCTCATGGAATCTACCTCTTCGATAAGAACAACAAACCTTATATCGATTTTATTTCAGGCATCGGTGTGAGTGCGGTAGGCCATTGCCACCCGAAGGTGGTACACGCGGTTCAACAGCAAGCGCAAACATATATGCATCTTATGGTTTATGGCGAATATGTTCAAACACCACAAACCCAGCTCGCACAGAAACTGGCCTCACTCCTACCCTCCAATTTACAATGCAGCTACTTCGTAAACAGTGGTGCGGAAGCCATTGAAGGAGCCTTAAAACTGGCGAAGAGAGTGACCGGCAGAACCGAGCTGATATCGTTTAAAAACGCCTACCACGGAAGCACCCATGGTGCCTTAAGCATTATGGGGAATGAAGAATTTAAGAATGCCTATCGCCCTTTATTGCCTGACACCCGAATTTTAAAATTTAATGATGAAAATGAATTCGGAAAAATAACGAACAAGACAGCTGCTGTTGTCATTGAAACGATAAGAGGTGAAGCCGGTGCAGAGCTTCCCGAGCCCGAGTTTTTGAAGCATCTGCGAATGCATTGTAACCAACATGGTGTACTGTTGATTTTTGATGAAATCCAATGTGGCATAGGACGTACCGGGAAGATGTTTGCCTTCGAACACTACCAGGTCATTCCCGATATTCTCGTGCTTGCCAAAGGGCTCGGTGGAGGCATGCCAATAGGGGCCTTTATTTCGAGTTACGAACATATGCAAGCGTTCACGCATTCGCCTATATTAGGCCATATCACTACTTTTGGAGGGCATCCGGTAAATTGTGCGGCAGCGCTGGCTTGCCTTCAAGTGATTGAAGAGGAAGCACTCCTATCGAGCCTTGAAGAAAAAGAAGAAATCATTGTTTCTTTATTGAAACATCCCAAAATAAAAAGCATCAGTGGCAAAGGATTACTCTGGGCGGTGACGTTCGAAAATTTCGAACAAAATAAGCGGATCATTGATGCTTGCATTAAGAAGGGATTAATTACCGATTGGTTTCTATTTGCTCCTCATAAATTGCGTATCGCACCCCCGTTAACCATTACCACCACTGAACTTCGACAGGCTTTATCCATACTTCTTGACTGTATAGAAGCAGTGGCCTAACGGGCGAAACTTATCCATCATTCCGAAGTGCCATTTCGACTAGCACCATAGCATCATGAGGCATTTTTAATTTCTGTTTAGCTTTCCTTTTAGTAAATTGCAAGACATTTGATAACCGTGTCAATCATGAAAAAGTTATACTTCCTTCTCTTCCTGGCGTTTCAATATTTTGCTTCACAATCGCAGAGTTATTTAGGCCTTGTAAATAATAATTACGGCGCTTTCAATAGCGTTTTGTTCAACCCTGCCATGGGCAGCAAAACTTTTATAGCGCTCAATTTAGCCACCTTTGATGTAAACGCTTATAATAATTACTTGGGGTTTCAAGGTTTTCATGTAATAAAAGCCATTAAGGATACCAATTATTTTAACAGCACCAATGGATTTAGCTTGGATAAAAATGCGGTAGAATCGGTGAATGGGAAAGATAAATATGCCACCTTCACTGGAGATCTTCGTGGTCCTTCACTGCTCATTGGGATCAAGAAATTTCAACTGGGTTTTATGTGGAATAGAATGCGCATGGGTTTGCAGTTCAGTGGCATTGATGAAAAACTCGCACGTAACTTATATTATATTGGCAAGTCGACCGTGATTGATGTAGCCAACTTACGATTCACCGATAACCGGTTCGCCCTGAATCTCCATGCCTGGTCGGAAAGTGGCGTGAGTGGTGCTTTTGCTATTATCGACGACAAAAAACAAATGCTTAGAGTGGGCTTAACCATAAAATCGCTGAATGGACTGGGTGCGTTATATATCCATAATGGGGGAACCACGTTTACATTTTACAAACACACCACCGACCTCGACAGTTCGCTCTACGCCAACTACGATATGGAAGTGGGTTTTACCAATGAATTTAGTTATGCCGACAATCCGCTCACAGCAAGCCAGTTAGATACTTTCACCAGCGGGCACTCCGACTTTAACACACAGTTGGCCATCGACAATGTGATAAAAAATAAAAAACGTTTAGGTAAAGGATTCGGGGTTGACCTCGGGGTCGTATACGAAAAAAGAAATGGGAAAAAAGGCGCTTATCATTACCGTGCTGCAGCCTCGCTGGTCGATATTGGTTCCATTAAGTACAATAACCTTCAATCGGCTTATGTAACGCATTATAAAGGCGATAAAGAAGTAGTGATAACACAAGGACTAAAAGGTAATAACTCAAGGCAATTTGATACTGCCATTGCAAGCAAGTTAGGTAGCCCTTCAGGGTCGTTTCAAGCGTTTACCATGGCACTCCCTACGGCCTTAAACTTGAGTTTTGATTATAGAGTAATTAACCACGTTTATGTGAATGCAACGCTTATTCAGAGCGTGCGAAGCAAATATGCACAGGGCATTCGCACCTTCTCCTCACTCAGTGTTTCACCCCGTTTCGAATCACGATGGTTTAGTGCTACGATGCCATTTGTTTTAAACGATGGTTATCGCAACCCCAATTTAGGCCTCTGTATCTCGGTGCTCAATTCAATCTATCTTGGCAGCGACAATATTGGCGGTGCCTTTGGCATTGGCAAAATTGCTGGCTTAGATATTTATGGAGGGGCATCAATCAATATTTACAAGCACAAAAAGAAGAAAAAAGTAAAAGTAGAGAAAGTACAGACGGTTAAAATACAAGATAGAGATCAAGATGGTGTGCTTGACACGCTGGATGAATGCCCGGATATGGCAGGATTACCAAGTTTAAAAGGATGTCCGGATAAAGATAATGATGGTTTTGCCGACAAGGACGACCGCTGCCCTGATATCGCCGGAAAACTGCTAGGCTGCCCCGATACTGACAGCGATAGCATTGCCGATCAAGATGATCTGTGCCCAACCATGGCAGGGCCTCGCAACACTAAAGGTTGCCCTGATACCGATGGTGATGGCATTGCCGACTTAGAGGATGAATGCCCTGACGTGAAAGGGACGTTAGCGCTTCGAGGTTGCCCTGACACTGATGGTGATGGATTTGCCGATAAGGTAGACTCCTGCCTAACAATACCTGGTATGTTACATGGTTGTCCGGATAAAGATAGTGATGGCGTTGCCGACAGAGAGGATCAATGTCCGGATCTTGCGGGAACCCTTGAAATGAAAGGCTGTCCTGATACGGATGGCGATGGGGTGAACGACGCCGATGACCAATGCCCACTCGTGGCAGGCTTGGCCGCCAATTTTGGATGCCCGGCGAAAGAAAAAGATGTGGTAAAAGTAGAAAAAATAGACCTCAATGCCGATGACAAAAAAACGCTGGAAGAGGCCTTTAAAAGTCTGGAATTTGCGAGTGCCAAAAGTGAAATCCAGGAGGCTAGCAAGGTCGATCTCGATAAGATTGTAGAAATCATGAAACGTAATCCAACGTATCGACTGCTTATTGTTGGACACACAGATAACGCTGGTAGTGCTAGTTACAACAAAACATTAAGTCTCAGTAGGGCCGATGCGGTGAAGGCCTATATGGTAAGCAAAGGCATTCAGGCCAATCAATTTATAACCAAAGGTTACGGCCCCGAAAGACCTGTTGCAGAGAATACTACAGAAGAAGGGAAACAGCGAAACCGGAGGGTAGAGATGACCATCGTAAAGTAATACAGAGGCGATTGTCACAAGGATTTCTGTTTTCTGATTTTCCTAATGAAGGATGAAATTGTTGCGGCCGAAAAAATACAAAAAACAGGTATACATTGAATATGAAAACGTGGATTGCCAAAATAAACAGCGGTGAATAAAATCGTGAATAGCACGACAGCCCATAATTTATAATCATTTATTTTTCTGAAATTCATCAGGTAATAAAGTGCTGACAAGCCGACTATAAAAAAATAGATCAGGAGTTGCAAGGGCACAAAATAAGACAGCCGTTCCTTTTTTAGCTCGTCATTCAATCCCTTTGCTGTCCAGTATTTCAAGGCTTCTCCATCGTTTAGCCAAGTATGTATTTGTTTCTTAAACAGAAGCTTAGGCAACTGTTCTAAATGCGTTTGCGTGTACTGCACTGCTTCATGAAAATAATGATTGTCTTTCTCAAATTCATCCTCCGCTTCTATGGCTATGGGAGTGATATACCCACCGGTAGCAAATGCATTATTCCCAATATACAGGTTCACGCCGGAGTTGCTGCTAATGGCAACATGTTTTAGTTGAATAAAGTTTCTACCACACCAAAACAAAGGAAGTGAAACAACCATCAACGCCATCACGATTCTCGGTTTCGCTTTTGAATGCTGCCATAGTAATTCATACAAAAAGAAGAGAATAAAAACCGGTTTGATTAAGACGATTCCTGAAGCGATGAGATACTTCACCCATCGACCTGAAGGCAAAACTAAATAACCGAGAAACAAAAAAAGCAATAGTGTTTCGGATACAAAAACGCCGCAATAGGCTATCATGTTGATATTTACGGCAAAGAGCAAGGCCGCGATGAACGCTGTTTTTTCATCAAAATATTTTTTAGCTAATTGGTAAATAAGAAAGATTGATATGCTTCCCAACACCATTTGTATAAAAACCACAAGCCATTTCAGGTTTCCTAAAAGGGCCAAGAATATGGGATAACCGGGGAGTATAAAGGCACTTAATTTACCATCCACCGTAAATACTTTTGTAGTTAATAATACTTCAGCAGAAGCTCTAAATCGAAAAGCATCACTGATGGCATCACACTCAAAATAAAAGCACCAAAGGCATCGAAATAGAAATCCGACGATTATCAATACTTGTATTTTTTTAGTGTTAGGCATGGAAATAAAAAAGGTTCTTTTAGCATTACGAATGTAAGGAAGTAAGGCATAAAAAAACGGGCAGGTTTTTAATTTAAAACCGACCCGTATTTTAACTCCAATCGATGCTTACTCTTTAACTAATTTCTTCACTTGTGTTCCATCGCTTGTGGTCACACTGAGGAGATAGATACCTTGAGCATAATTACTTAAATTAAGTATCAGGTGCTTTGATAAAATTTCATCCTCAAATTGTTGAAGCACCTTACCATTGATATCGGTGATGCGAATCTCTACCTGCTTCGACACATTGAAATCCAGACTCAGTTTGAAAAAATCGTGACTCGGATTCGGAGTAACCTCAAAGGCGTTGAGATCGGTTAGTTTCGAAATGCCTACTGGTGGTGTTATATTTACGATTCGTTGCACGGTAACGGCCTTATTACCGCTTCCATCGGTTACATCGTATAATAGAATATATTGACCGAGTGTATTCACCAATACGGTGCCTGTAATTACAGGCACCAAATTAGTGTAATAATTGTCTTTAATAGTTACACCCGGTTCGTTATAGGCGGTCCCTCTAATCAAATCAATGACGGCCGAACCGAGAAGAGTAATCACCGGCTTTTGCGTATCACGAACAATCACTTTTCTGAATTTTATTCGAATATGCCCCGCTGAGTCGGTCACCTGATAGGTGATGGTATAACTACCTAACGTAGAGGTATCAACCGTTCCAGCAATAATGAGCTTATTGGTGATATTCCCATCGGCTAAATCGTTTGCGGTGGCTCCCGGCTCTATGTAAGGAAAATGAACTTCAACATACATCGTGTCGGTTCCAATGAGCGTGATAGTAGGTGCTGTTTTGTCGGAAGTCACTTTTACGATTCTCACTTTTTCGTCGGCAGCATTGCCACTACTGTCATTGACATTATATTTTAATTGATAGGTGCCTAACTTGCCCGTGTTTACCACGCCCGATCTCACAATATTGGCTGTAATATTGCCATTCACATTATCTAGCGCAGTCGCCCCTAAATCGTTATAACTATATCCTATTTCAACGCTGTCGGGATTATTTCCGAGTAACGTAATCAGGGGTTTGGTTCTATCGGCAATCACCATCACCCCATAATCTTCTACTTCGCCATTGGCCAAAGCGCTACAGCCATCGATAGCCGCGCCACCGAAATAGGCTGCAAAGCGCATTCTGGTAAATCCAAGCAACGCCGATTTTGGAATAGTTATCGTACCCGAAACCAAATTCGATGTAGAATTTATGACCTGCCCCACAAGTTCTGCTGAAGTGAACAGTCCATCTTGATTCGCATCGAGCCAGATGCTCCAGGTTTGCGATAAGGGGCTTGCCAATCGCTCTACAGCGATACTGTTGCCGCTAGAGCCTCTTTCCAATTGAACCACTTGTGATGGTGAATA
Organism: uncultured Bacteroidota bacterium; assembly: GCA_903897855.1. Classification (GTDB taxonomy): domain Bacteria; phylum Bacteroidota; class Bacteroidia; order UKL13-3; family UKL13-3; genus CAINMV01. The sequence goes on from CAIUDH010000045.1 coordinate 12,411, forward strand.
ATCATGATAACCATACACCTGAGTGGTGGCATTATTTAAAAGCCCAATACGTACATGGTAAATTCCGATATTGTTTTGTCCGGAAGTGAAGGACGGAGAACAAAGTGTGTGGGCATTAATAAACGCAGTTTTTGTGATGGCATCTGTACCAAAACTATTGGTCGCAGTTAAGGCAATGGTATACGCTCCTGCGGCGTTAAACACCACACGCACCAAACCTTGACTCAGGGTACTTCTTACCAACGTGAAAGTAGCTGGTATGATACTCCATGAGACACTCACGGCTCCATTTTTCGATAGATCGAACAGTGTCACGGTGTCGCTGGTGGCTGGGTTTTTACTATCGGCGTCAAAATTTGATACTGGTTTTTGTGTCACTGGAAGCACCATCACATTTTTTAACGCGGTGGAATTACTGCAAGCCACACCATACATACCCGCTGTATAATTACCAGCAGCAGTATATTTAAAAGGAAATAGTAATTTGTCGCTTATGGTGTCGAATACGATATCGCCATCAAAATCAAAATTATAAACACCCACCGGCAAAGAATTGTTTTTAAAGATATGAGTGGCACCAACATAGCCGGTATCGTTGGCGATGAGTTGTAGAATTGCATTCGACGAATCGATGCCTGAGGCCAACCAATCGGCTTCAAACCCTGCAGCATTAAGCGTTGCATTGGTTCTTTCTAAGATATAGAACGATCCACTATAAGCAGTTAAAGTGCCTGGGCTATTAACTCCTGAGAAACCCAAACCGGTGAATAATGGGATTCCGCTCACCGAGTCTTTTCCGTCGTAGATACGCAGATAATCGCCAGCCGCGAAATTGAATGATTTGAAGGTCAGCACGATTTTTGAAACGCAAGGCACTGAGATGGTGAACTCACAATTTTCATTGCCCGTATAATTCGAAGTGTTATCGCCGCTATCGAATATTTTGCCTTGTGCCGTGTTGGAGGTGTTGATTGGATAGCACATAATGGCTTTATCTTTCACAAAAACATACGCCGACTTACAATACTTCACACTGCTTCCAATAAAATTTGAACTCGTTAAACAAATCGTGTAATAACCCGACTCATAAAATAATATATTGGGACTATAGAGTGTATCATTGGTGCCATTTGAAAATACAAAACCTGAAGCCGTTCCTGTGGCATCCTGAATTACTTCCCATTTCCAATGGGTAGCTCCGTATTGCGACAAATCGGTAAGAATAATTTCGTCATTCAAATTCAGCACCACCTTATTTGAACTAAAATCGGCTTGAGGCACCCGTGTTGGAACCACAATTTTGATGGTAATAAAACCGGTATCAGATCCGATACAGTTTTTCGCAATTAATCGAATTTTATACGTCCCAATGGCTGTAAAGCGATACGTCGCGTTTTGTGTTGTGCTATCATTGAGTCCATCTCCATTTACATCCCATAGGTACTGGTTGCCTGCACCGGTGGTAAGATTGGTGTAACGCATGAGGCTATTCACATAACCGATAGTATCGGCTAATATCGTCACCTTTGGCTTTACATTATTATTAGAAATCCATTGAGCTACAAACCCACTATCGTTACCAATATTATTCGTTTGCATTCTTATAAACAGGGATCCACTCGAGGCATATAAGGTGTCGGGCAAGGTAGTACCCGTAAACCCATTGCCGGTATGCAATGGAATGCCCGTACTATCATTGTCGCCGTCATATACTCGCACAAAATCATTCAATCCCATTTTAAATTGCTGAAACTTGAACTTGATGGTGCCACTGCAACCCGGTTTAATCAAAAAGCCACACGATTCATTATCACCATAATTCCCATCGCGAGCGCCACTATCCATAATCACTCCACTTTTAAAGTTGGTGGTTACGGCGGTATTGTCGCACATGGTAAACCCATCGGTAACAATGATATACTTGGCGATTTTCGAACTATCGGCACCCGCGGGATTACTGATATTAAGTTTCACCGTGAACGTATCGGCTACACTATAAAAATGCTGAGGGTATTGGATAGCGGAAGTACTTGCATCACCAAAATCCCAAAGCCAGTTAGTGGGGTCGTTGGTACTGAGGTCGAGATAGGATACAATTTGCCCCACTCTCACCCCTAAAGGTGAGGCCGAAAATGACGCAGTGGGTTTATTGTAATTTTTCGTGGTGAATGTTTTCGTAATACTATCACAACCCGAAATGTTACATACGATCAGTTTTACGGTATAGGTGGCAAGCGTATTGAAAGATACTATTGGATTTTGAGAGGCCCCTGTAGTACCACTTAAAAACGTCACACTGGCAGGCGTGAACACCCATTGCCAAGAGGTTGGGTTATTCAATGAAACATCAATTAAATTAGTGCTGGCACCAATGTATGGATTAAACGAATTGCTCGTAAAGCCCGCGGTGGGAATCGCCAACTGAATGACTACTGCGGTGGTAATCGTATCCTTACAACCGGCGCTGCTCGTTACAATGAGCCTCACATTATAAACACCTGCACTGGTAAAAACGTGTATCGGATTCTGCAATGAGGAGTTATTGCTCAAGCCCGAAGCGAGGTCGCCAAAATTCCATGACCATTGAGTGATAGTGCCTCCGGTACTGGCATCAGAAAACTGAATGGGGGTATTTACCGAGGTGTTGCTCATACTAAATTGTGCCACGGGCTTTTCAATGAGAACGGCTTTGGTGATGCTTGAAGTGGGGGCACCTGAATAGGTTGAGGTGACTATTAATTTCACATTGAAAACCCCTGAAGAACTGAATTTGTGTTTTGGATTTTGCAGAGAGGAAGTATTGTTCGAGCCTGAAGCGGCATCCCCAAAATCCCATTGCCAACTGCCAATCGCAGCACTTCCAAAAACATAGCTGAGATCGTTAAAGAGCGTGGTGTCGCCATTGCACACCGTGGTGTTTTTAAAATCGGAAACCGGACTTCCATTTTCTTTAATGATGATGGTGTAATCTTCCACTTCCCCTATCAATACGGGGTTGGTACAGGCCCTTGGTGTATCAGAACTTTGAGTAGAGATACGCATTCTTGTTTTGCCACAGACCGCACCTGTAGGAATATTAAATACATGCTTCTTCTCAAGATATAAGCCGGTACCGGCGTATCGAAGTATCGTATCGCGAAGAATCGTTTCCGTAGCGTCGTCGAAAAAACCATCGCGGTTAAAATCAATCCAGGCAGAATAAAATGCTGGATTCACGCCATTGCCTAGCATGATATTAACAGAATCTTTTACCACCGCGCTACTGCTCTTTACAATCGTATCGTTTAGAGATAGAAAGTTTTCATATCCGGTGCCATTGGTACCAGAACCATTATTTAATTTATGCATCCTTACATTGGTTATATATACATAAAAACTCTGTGTGCCTTTACTGATGCAATAACCAAGTTGCCTGTTTCCTGTTGGACTAATGAGGCTGGGTACGCGTTGTATATTGGTAACGGTAACATAATTACATCTTGCATCAATTTTATTGTCGAGTACGGCGCCACCTGAGACAGAATAAGAAAGCCAAAAATAATTTTTGCCCGGCTTTAATGTCTGTGCTGGGTTTATTGAAAAAGAATTTGAAAAATTCGCGACGATACTTCCCACTCCTGTCGTTGTATCGAAGGTTGGTTTTAAACCAGTATAAAACAGCCGCGCTTTGGTAATTTCATTGGGGTTGGTAGTACCTATGGCACTAAAATTAATATTACCCACGGTTAATGGATAAAGTGAACCGTTACTATTGGTGACCACTTCTATACCAATGATTTGATTATTTTCACTTCCTTTGGTAACGTCGTCAAAAATCGTTTGCGTAGTAGTAGTCGATAAGAAAATTTGTGGTTGACCAGCAACAACATTGATGGCAAAATCGACAAATTGTTGCGACCAGTTAAACCCTCCGTTGGGCGTTAAAGGGTCGTTGTTTACACAAGGATCCATGGTGGCACTTACACCATATTTGGTGGCACAACGCATACGAATAATGCCCAGGGCGGCATTGGCAGGAATATTTACGTTGGTCGATACGATATGGGTACCTGCATTGGCGGGGTCGTTTTGGAAAACAATTCTCTCGGAAGCTTCAAAGGTTTTATTGCCGTTAAAATCGACCCATACACTCAACGTTTGAGGGTTGGCACCATTACCCAATTGAATACTCAATGGATAGGATAAGCCTCGTACACAGCTGGTAGGTGTTGATGGCACGCCCGTTTGGTTAATATAGGCCGGAATGGTATTGTACCAGGTAGGCGATGCATTCGTGAAATTTATATCCCCGAATTGAACCTTACTGATATGGGTAAAGGAGGTCACGGAACTAAAATGCCCCGCTCCTGCCGGATCATAGCCATAACCGGTATAACTCGGCGTACAATATACCTGGGCATTTACCGAGTATAAAACAAGATGGAATAGAATAATAAGTAAAAATTTTTTCATGGTAAGGTCCGATGTAATTTACGCAAATTGATAAAAAAATATGATAAAACAAAATTCAGACACTTAAATGACAAGCGGTTGTTTTTTATACCACCTTGTTTTAATTTACATTTGTAGTACATTTATATATTTGCAACTGCTACAAATAAATAGTTCACAAACAAATCAAGGATGACCTCAACCAAAGCAAGCATAAACGATCTCGTAATTATTGGTGGAGGAATTACCGGATTAAGTGCGGCCTATATGGCCGCCAAAGAGGGGAAGAAAGTTACGTTGATAGAAGCAAGTGCTACTTTCGGCGGACTCTTAAATACTTTTGAAATTGGTCAGCATAAATTAGAATATTACTACCATCACTTTTTTATTCATGACCAAGAATTGATTTGGCTCATTCAAGAGCTGAATCTTAGTCATCAATTATCATTTGAAGAAACCTCGATGGGTGTTTTAAATAATGGCAAAATCTACCCATTCAACACCTTCCTCGACCTGCTGAAGTTTAAGCCTATCCGTTTTATCGATAAAATCAGGTTTGGCTTCACAAGCTTGTTTTTGGGCAAGATAGCGAGGTGGCGAAAATTTGAAAATGTAGCTTGTATGAGTTGGTTTGAAAAATGGGCCGGTAGTAGCACCACCAAATCATTATGGGCACCCCTGCTGAAAATTAAATTCGGGCCTTATGCCGCAGCAGTGCCATTATCGTGGATGATAGGACGATTAAGACAGAGAATGAATTCTAGAAAAAGCGGCACCGAGAAACTCGGCTACCTTAAAGGCAGCTTAGACGTTTTACTGGAGGCCTTAGTAATCAGACTTAAGGCATTGAACGTTGATCTAATTTGTAATGCGGCGGTGGAGAAAGTTTGCATCGAAAACAATAAAGTTCAAAGTGTGATTACCGCCCAAGGCGAATTTAAAGGCCATGACTTTTTGTTTACGATTCCAGGCATCTATCTCAGTCCCTTAATTCGCAAACATTTACCTGCTTTGGCCAATCAGTTGGATACTATAAAATACTTCGGTGCTGTGTGTGTGGTGCTTGAACTCGACCGGCCTTTAAGTAATATTTATTGGCTCAATATTGCCGACCCAGGGTACCCCTTTGGCGGAATTATTGAGCATACCAACTTTATTCATCCCTCAAAATATAATGGAAGTCATATTGTGTATCTTTCCCGATATTTTGCGAAGGAGGAAGCATTTGCGTCACTGAGTGAATTAGAAATTAAAGAATTAATGGTCGCACATTTACCCAATATCTATTCAGCATTCAAAAGCGATTGGATCAAAAACGCTTTTGTTTTCAGAACGAATACTGCCGCAACAGTGTGTGATTTAGAATTCTCCAAAAAAATACCCTCTTGCAAAACAGAAATCAGCAACCTTTATATTGCCAATATGAGTCATGTTTATCCGGATGAGCGAAGCACCAATAATTCGATTCGGGTCGCTGCAGAGGCATGCCGACTGATGGGAATAAACACTGATTCTGTACCGAAAAACAATTCCCTCTCTGGAAAAATAGGATTTTAAAAATGATATCAATAGTAATACCTTTATTTAACGAACAAGAGAATGTGAGGCATCTCTATAACCGGCTACTCTCGGCAAGTCCATTATGGAAAGAAACGTTTGAGGTGATTTTTGTCGACGATGGCTCCTACGACGATACGTTGATGCTCTTACAAGAAATTGGAAAAACAGACAGCCGAATTAGAACCATCAAACTCTCGAGAAATTTCGGACATCAGGCCGCCATTTCCGCAGGCATCAAACACGCTCAAGGCGATGCTGTCATCATTATGGATGGCGACCTCCAAGACCCTCCCGAAGAGTTGCCACGATTCCTGGACAAATGGAGAGAAGGGTATCATGTGGTCTATGCTATTCGTACCAAAAGAAAAGAATCGTTCTTTAAAAAAATAGCCTACAAAGGTTTTTATCGACTTTTAAAAGTGGTGAGTGAAATCGATATTCCACTTGACTCCGGCGATTTTTGTGTGATGGATAAAAAGGTGGTGAGAGTGCTGAATTCAGAGATGCTCGAACATAGCCGGTTCATCAGAGGATTGCGAGCTTATGCCGGTTTTAAGCAAACAGGGGTTGAATACGAAAGAGCCGAAAGGGCCGCAGGCGAAGTTAAATATACCTTCAAAAAACTCTTACAATTGGCTATCGACGGACTACTCGACTTCTCCGCATTTCCACTTCGTATCGCCACTTACTTTGGTTTTATCATTGCCATACCCTCATTTATTGTCGGTTTGTTCTTTATCATTCACCGTGTTTTTAATTTTAAAGTTTTAGGCTACTCCCCTTCCGACACACCAGGATTGGCTTCTTTGGCCGTCGGTGTGTTTTTTCTTGGCGGCGTTATTATGGTTATTTTAGGTGTCATTGGCGAATATATTGGTAGAATTTATTTTGAGGTGAAGAAACGCCCCTTCTATATTATTGACGAAATTTATTCCAATCAACAACCTGACTAAAATGGCAAGCCTCCGTTCTCGCTCCTGATACTGGCATCCGTTTACCAGCATACCCGTCTTTATTCATAGCCCTTTCACCGCTGCACACCGGCTATTACCTGCTTTCAATCCCCTTCCCATCTCGTCCATATTAATAGAATAAGCACAACTTATGCACTTTGTTTCTCAATCCACAAATCCATATCAGTTATACACGTAACTTTCGTATCCACAGTTCAAAACCAACGCTGTGCTTGTATTTGGATGTGGAAAAAATTAGGTGTGGAAAACGTAAGTGCTACTACCTCAATTTCGCTCTTACATTTGTCAGCACAAGTTCCAAAATATCTTATTTCATTAATAATTATTTAAAAACTTTAACAGGTTGCAAGGTGGAGTTTTCTCTATTTAATTTTTAGTGACCATTAAATGACAATTCAAAAAAGTAAAAATATATAACTGATTTATTCTATGGCAAAAAAATCTACAATCACAACAAAAGGTCTGAAAATAGACCGATTCTTCACTAAAGATGCCACCAGCGTTTACGATCTATTTAAATATGAATCACGCACCAGCGTAATCAAAGATCCTGCAGGCAAAACCATTTTCGAACTTCAAAATGTAGAAGTGCCTTCTTCTTGGTCGCAAACAGCAACCGATATCCTGGCTCAGAAGTATTTCAGACGAGCAGGTGTGCCTCAAGCCGACGGGTCGATGGGAGGAGAAAAAAGTATTAAACAAGTCGCCCATCGTTTGGCTAATTGTTGGAAGAAATGGGGTGAAAGCCATGGTTACTTCGCCACAGCCGATGATGCACAGCGATTTTACGATGAGATTGCCTTCACCATTGTTGGCCAATATACAGCACCCAATTCCCCTCAATGGTTTAACACAGGCTTACATAGTGAATATGGCATTACCGGTAAAGCGCAAGGACACTATTTTGTGAACCCCGTAACCGGCCAGCTCGAAAAATCGACCTCTGCGTATGAGCGTCCACAGCCTCATGCTTGCTTTATTTTAAGTGTTGACGACGATTTAGTGAACGAAGGCGGGATCATGGATCTATGGGTAAGAGAAGCACGTATTTTTAAATATGGCAGTGGGGTTGGTACAAATTATAGCAGAATTCGCGGAGGAGGCGAAAAATTAAGTGGAGGAGGCACCTCGAGTGGATTGATGAGTTTCCTTAAAATAGGCGACCGGGCTGCCGGTGCCATCAAAAGCGGTGGTACCACACGCCGGGCAGCCAAAATGGTTTGTCTCGATTTAGACCATCCAGAAGTGATTGAATTCATAAAGTGGAAAATGGGCGAAGAGAAGAAAGTGGCGGCCCTCATTGCTGCCGGCTACGACAGCGGTTATGAAGGAGAAGCCTACGCCACCGTATCAGGTCAAAATAGCAACAACTCTGTACGTATTCCCAATTCTTTTTTTGAAGCCTTAAAAACCGATGGCGATTGGAATTTGATTGCTCGTACCGATGGCCGTGTCATGGAAACAGTGAAGGCCCGAGAAATGTGGAATTTAATTAACGAAGCCGCTTGGTCGTGTGCCGATCCTGGCGTGCAGTTCGACACTACGATTAACGAATGGCACACCTGCCCCGAAGGTGGCCGTATCAATGCAAGTAACCCTTGCAGTGAATACATGTTTTTAGACAATACTGCCTGTAACTTAGCTTCATTAAACCTAATGAAGTTTTATAATATTGAGACCCAGGAATTAAACGTAAAAGCAATCGAACATGCGACCCGTTTATGGACGATGGTACTTGAAATTTCAGTGCTTATGGCTCAATTTCCAAGCCCTGAAGTAGCACAACTAAGTTATGATTACAGAACTTTAGGTTTGGGTTATGCCAATTTAGGAACGGTGCTTATGGTATCTGGAATTTCTTACGACAGTCCAGAAGCTACCGCCATTTGTGGAGCGGTATCGGCCATCTTAACGGGTCGTTCATACGCCACCTCGGCCGAGATGGCGTCGGTATTAGGAGCCTTTCCTAAATACGAGGAAAACAAAAAACATATGCTGAGGGTGATGCGTAATCACCGTTATGCGGCCTATAACACCGTGGAAAATTGTGAAGGACTCTCGGTGAAACCGGTTGGTATCGATCCTAAATATTGTCCAAGCGAATTATTGACTGCCGCTTGCAACGCGTGGGATGCAGCCTTGGAAATGGGCGAAAAATATGGCTATCGTAATGCTCAAACTACTGTTATTGCTCCAACAGGAACCATCGGGCTTCTCATGGATTGCGATACTACCGGTATCGAGCCCGACTTCTCCTTGGTGAAATACAAAAAACTGAGCGGCGGTGGTTACTTTAAAATTGTAAACCAAGCCGTTCCTGCTGCACTCAAAAACTTAGGATACATCAAATCGGATATCGATGCCATTGAAAAATATATCATCGGGCACGGCACCTTGCTGGGCTGCGAAAGCCTCAGTCATTATGCGCTGCAAACACTTGGCTTCACCAAAGATGAGATTGAGAAAGTGGAAGCACAATTAAAAACAGCATTTCAGGTAGAATTTGTATTTAACAAATTTACGTTGGGTGAAGAAGCGATGGTTCGTTTAGGATTCACCAAAGAGCAGTTCGATGCGCCTGATTTCAATATGCTACGCTCGTTGGGATTTAGCCGTAAAGCCATTGAACAAGCCAATACCTATGTGTGTGGTACAATGATGATTGAAGGTGCACCCAACTTAAAAGAAGAGCATCTACCGGTATTCGATACGGCCAACCGCAATGGTAATCACGGACAAAGATTTTTACACGCTTACTCACATATTCGTATGATGGCTGCGGCTCAACCTTTTATGAGTGGTGCCATTAGTAAAACGATCAATTTGCCTAATGAAGCGAAAGTGGAAGAAATTGCCGCTTGTTACGAAATGAGCTGGAGCCTTGGTTTGAAAGCCAATGCACTCTATCGTGACGGATGTAAACTTTCTCAACCACTAAGTACAAAAAGCGAAGTGAAAGAAGAAGAAGAAGTAACCGAGGCAAGCATTGAACTTGTTGAACAAATTCTTGCGGAGAACGCAGATAGAAAAATTGCGGAACTCACGCCTGATGAAGTTTTAAATGCCGCCATTCGCATCATCAACTCAAGCACCGATACGATCTTCAAACGTAAGCTATCGAACATCGTAGAAAAGAAACGCCTGCCCAACAAACGTGGCGGATTTACCCAAAAGGTGAAAATTGGAGGTCAAACCGTATTTGTGAGAACTGGAAACTATGAAGACAATACACTCGGAGAAATATTTATTGACTTACACAAAGAAGGAACCACCGTACGTAGTTTAATGAACTGTTTCGCCATTGCCGTTTCTATTGGTTTGCAATATGGTGTACCTTTAGAAGAATATGTAGAGAAGTTTGCCTTTACACGTTTTGAGCCCGCAGGTTTTGTTGAAGGACACGACAATATTAAAAATTGTAATTCTATTGTCGATTTCGTATTCCGATTGTTAGGATTCGAATACCTCGACAACGACGATTTGGTTCAAGTAAAACCGAACCGTGCTTTCGATGCAAGCAATATTAGCAACTTTAGCGATTCGGAAGTACAAAACGTAACGACGGTTGTGGCCGCCGCACCAGTGAGTGAAGTTACACCAACGGTAGCAAGTCAGTCGCCCGTGAGTGCTACAAACTCTAGTTTGAGCCAAATGAATCAACACGCCAAGAACCAACAAAGCGATGCCCCTATTTGTAACGTTTGTTTTCATACCACCGTGCGAAGCGGCGTATGTTATAAATGTTTGAATTGTGGCAATAGCCTAGGTTGTAGCTAAGTTTGAGCAAAACAAAAGAGTTCATCTAAATTAAAAACGCACCTCCTTGGGAGGTGCGTTTTTTTTTGATTTAAATCTAAGCTAAGGACTAATGATGTTCATTCTTCTCAGTAATCCAGTAGCACTGGTCCGCCTCCCTTGGCCTTAATCAAGTCGTGATCGACAAAGGAGCAATACAATCTATTGGACCACGAATTTTTGTACGCCTCTAATCCCATTGATGTTGATCACCAACAGATACACTCCCTTAGACAACCAAGAAATGTCAATGGCTTTAGGATCATCAGAAGCCTCACCAACACCCACCACCCGACCTGTGAAATCGGTTATTTGATAATGGAGGCTCGATTGGATATCAACGTTCTTTAATTTTATTTTAATGCTGTTGATGGCAGGATTGGGCTCTATTTGAATGGAAATAGGCGAATCATGATCGATGCCAGTTTTCGTGACCACACCCCTTCTTATAATATTAATATCATCGATGTAAAATCCATCTCGGGTAGTTCCATTATCGGTAATTAACTGCAAGCGTAATTGTATTTTTTTTCCAAGCCAACTGTTGAGGTCCATATACTCTTTAACCCACGTATTTTTAGCGCCATCAAAAACAGGATTACCTATATCCTGATTCACCGTTCCGGTAGAAGTATATAACCCACAAAGGGGCACCCAGCTATTCTTCCCTGCTTCTGAAACCATTACCTGAACATAATCGTACTCTTTCTCAATATCCCATTTTGCATAAAATTCTAAATACGACAACGTGGTTTTTGTTAAATCAATTACGGTATCATTGGTTATAATATAGGACGATTGGTCCAAATAATCGGCACCAGGAGAGTCGTGAATGGAAGTAGGTGCCGAGATGAAATTAGTGTTGGAAAGAGACCAATTCTGGGTGCCGCTATTGGTCCATCCCGTGAGATTTGTACCCTTGTTCTGAAATGCCGAATACATTGAATCACTGAACACTTTTTCTATGGTGTCATTCTTCATAAACCCTCCTTTGCTCACTTGTAACACATAGGAGATTTTTCGGTTCACTACCAAGGCAGGATTTATGGTATAGGCGAAAGAGTCATTCATCAGTTGCAGCAAAGCCATGGCTTTGATTTTTTTCGGTGCCGTAGTCGTTGTTATCGCAGTGCTCACAGGGATCATTTTAACGGTAAAGGTATCGGTGTTTTTTAACCCCAGCCGTTGAATGCTGAATTTTATATACCCTGAGGTTGCACTGAGCGACTTAGAATTTAAGTCGCTCAGTCGGGCATGATCGAGTGCTAATTGAGTGAACTTTATATTTTGCTCCAATAAATTCTGACAAGTTTCAGTCACTTGTGAAGCCGGCATCCAAAAGGAACTGCCACATTCGGGCGTGAAAGCGAATGTTTTATTTTTTGTGGTTTGCTCTCCATAAAACCAATCATCACTTCCGCCATTGGCTACATAATTGAGTGTTTCATAACAAGTGCCATAGCGATATTTACTTTCCTCTGTAATGTATCCTCCGAAAGTTTTAAACCCAATAGAATCGGAAGTAAGCACGTTTTTATAATCCCACGGATAAATAATATGATTGCCGTAAGTATGATAGTTCAGGGCCAGCAGAAATTGATTCGCTTCACTAAACTCTTTAACAATACGCGTTTCTGGCTCAGAAAAAGCAACCGTGCCTCGAAAGGTTTCATTCGAGGGGATATTCGACGACCCCAGATTGTCATACCCCCAAAACTTGTCATAGTTCCGATTCAAATCGACACCATAAGAAAGGTCGGCATTTTGGACTCTATTTTTACGCCACATTCCGCCTCCATTGGGGTTGGTACTCTGATTATACAGATATCCATCAGGATTTAAACAAGGCATAAAATACATTTGTGAATTATCGAGGATATATTTTATCTGCGAGTTCGTGGCATAATTTTCAAGCACATAATACATAAACATAATCAGTTGCGACATGCTTAAAGGCTCACGGGCATGGTGCAAAGCGGTGTATAATACTTTGGGCTCATTCGCCTCATCAAGGTTCGGATTGTCGGATATTTTCACCACATAAAGGGGGCGCCCTTCACGAGAGACCAAGGTGCTGCTCGCTGGTTTTTTGATGGTTATTAAATTGGGGAACAAGAGTGCCATCGAATCTAGAATCTGTAACATCTGTGCATAGGTAAAATAACCTCCCATAGCCCCTAGGTACCAGTGCGAAGGCACTGTTAATCGAGGTTTAAGGGTGGCACAGCCTGTGCCGGTGACCAAAGAGTTCATGGCCGTTGGCTTTTTATTCTCGTCTAAAAAATACTGAACCACATCATCAATTAGGATCTCATAGCGAATATTATTGTCTCGTAAAATGGCGATGTCATTCGACGAAAATTCAGCCGTATAGCGATTGTCTTTTTCAAGTATCCCATGCTCAATATCGACCCCTAATTCAATCAACTTACTTAACGAAGTATGCTCCAGATTTACTGTCACCTTAGCATATTTTTGCGCCTGAAGAACCATCGTAGAAAGGACTAAAAAGCAGATCGTAACCACTATTCTCAGTCCATCGTTTCTCTTAAATGCATATTTTATCATAGCAAGAAATTTAATTTAAAGAAGATTAGATTTTATAAATACCTATACAAATGTATAAAATTCCTCCTGGCATGCTTACTTTTTTAAATTCCTTTGGGTTCACTACCATCACTACTTTTCTGCTTACGGGCAAAGCGGTCGAAAATAGTTATTGGTAAAATGCCAGCCCATCCATTGTGGTATATATAAGTCATATTCAATGCTATACTTAAACAAGGGTGGAAAATAATTCTATTTTGCCTTTGCTGAAATTATCAAAATATAGTACCTTGCACCAAAAATGACTGAGCTTTTTTTATAGTGAGCTTAGTCTGCCCCGATTCTAGATAAAATCAATAGGAAAAGAAGGATATTCACCGATGCCAAACCTCGATAATCATTTAAAAATAAACCGATGTCCGCATTGCCTCATCAGCAATCCGAACCTATCGGGTTTGATTCCTGAGTTTAGTACCAGAGAAGATAATGCTTCAAATTTGAGATACTGGAGGGTATACATCTGTGCTCGTTGCGGTGGCGTAGTGACGGCTTACTGCAACGAAACGATTCGAAATGTAGTTAACTTTTATCCCGAAATAGAATCCGTCGACGACACCTTGCCGAACAAAGTAAAAACTTTTATGCAACAGGCCATCGACAGCACCTTTGCCCCAGCCGGCTCTGTGATGCTCTGCGCAAGCGCCATTGATGCCATGTTTAAGGAGAAAGGATATATGGAAGGGGGCCTCTATTCAAGAATAAATTATGCTATTTCTGATGGGCTCATCCCTAAAGATATGGAGCTTTGGGCGCATCGGGTGCGCCTCTATGCCAATGACCAACGGCCTTCCGATTTTTCTTCAAGTCTTCCTTCTGTTGATGAAGCAAAGCAAACCATCGAGTTCACTAAAGCCTTGGCCGATTACCTGTTTATCCTTCCGGCGAAAGTGAAAAAAGGTATCGAGTCTTCGAGTCATAAGGAACTCGATTTGAGAGATATCACAAACATCGATTTATAATATCACACGATATTTTTTCTATTTCAATTTTTCAGGTAGGTATCCAACCAATCGAAAAACACACGTTGCCATAATATACTGTTTTGTGGTTTACTTACCCAGTGGCCTTCATCGGGGAAATATAGGAATCGCGATGGAATGCCTCTCATTTGAGCAGCTGTAAAGGCTTCCATACCTTGCCCTAAGGGTACTCGAAAATCTTTTTCATTATGTACAATTAAAATTGGGGTGTCCCAGTTTTTCACATATCGGTCGGGTGAAAATTGAGTGTATTGGTTTGCCGTTTCCTTCTTCCAATAGGGCCCTTTTAAATCGTGATTCACAAAAAACATTTCCTCAGTAGTGCCATACATACTATTTAAATTATAGACTCCACAATGTGCAATGAAGCACTTGAAACGCTTATCGTGGTTGCCTGCCAACCAGTATACACTGTACCCTCCATAGCTTGCCCCCACACATCCAATTTTATCTTTGTTAATATACGACTCACTCGACACATCGTCGATCGCGCTGAGTAAATCCTGCATCGCTAGTCCACCCCAATCTCCCGCAATTTGGTCGGTCCACTCCTGTCCAAAGCCCGGTAGCCCACGTCGATTGGGAGCGACTACAACATATCCATTCGCGGCCATGAGTTGCAGGTTCCATCGATAACTAAAAAACTGACTTACGGGGCTTTGTGGCCCGCCCTGGCAATAAAGCAATGCGGGATATTTCTTTTTGCCCTTAGTATTAAAATCAGGTGGATATATTACCCAGGTTAATATATTCTTTCCATCTTTCGCACGTATATCACGCCTTTCCACCCTGCCCATTTTAATTTTAGAGAGCATTTCTGTGTTCACATTGGTAAGTCGTTTCGTTTTGTTGCTTGCATCACTTAGCAGGAACAATTCATTAGGCATACTCATGCTCATCATATTCCCAATTATGATAGGCTCACCCCCTTGCTGCCCCACAGTAAAATCGGAAACGTCCATCTGTTGGTTGGTGAGTTGCATTGTTTTACTCTTGTTTTCGGCTATGAGTATTGAAAAAAGCTGTACCACGCCATCCACAGCGGCATTAAAAAAAACTGCTTTACCATCGTTGCCCCATTGTGCTTTTTCGATGCTATATTTAAATTTCTCGGTGTAGTTTTGGCGGGTGAGTAGCCCAAAATCGAAAATGGTTAAATTGTTTTTATCCGCTTCATAGCCATTGGTTTCCATGCTCAACCAAAGCAGCTGAGTGCCATCGGGAGAAAACTGAGGGTTAATATCATAGCCGGCATTTCCAAGGCTTTTATTTTCTGTTTTTAAGTTAAACAGATTATAGACATAAATATCGCTGTTGGTGCTAATGGCAGAGGCGGTACCCGCAAGCTTTTTACAAGCATAGGCAATACGTGTGCCGTCAGGGCTCCAGCTTATTTGCTCATCGCCGCCAAATGGTTGCATGGGAGCTTCATAGGGCTCGCCTTTCATTACATCAACAGGCTCGTCGATGGCCTTGCCATTTTTAAATTTCACGACAAACAGATGTGAATAAAACTCATCTTCCCAAGCGTTCCAATGACGGTACATAAGACCATCGATTATTTTCCCCGTCGCTTTAGGCAAATCGGGATAAAGGTCAGCCGTGGTTTTACCTACTTTCACTTCCAGGGTATAATAAAGCATATCGTTGAAAGCACTGAAACCGAAATTAGTAATACCAGCGGGCACCCCAATAGCCTTACGGGCATTGAGTCCGTTAGCGTCCATCAAAAACAAGTTAACGGTTCCCCCAGCATCGCTGAAGTAGGCTATTTTGCCATCGGGCATCCAACGCGCATTTGTTTCACTAATTTGAGGTGTAATAGTTAAGCGATTTGCTGTTTTGCCATCGGAACTTACCTTAAAAATATCTGATTGGCCAACATTACCCTGTACATCATAATAGCGCACGTTATAGATCACATTTTTCCCGTCGGGGCTCACTTGTGGATCCGAAACCCTCCCGAGTTTCCAAAGTAACTCAGGGGTTAGCAAGGCAGGGGCCTGAGCCAATAATAAAGTGCTGAAAGAAACAAAGAATAGCAGAAGGTACTTTTTCATATTCGGAAGTATTGTAAGAAAAAAAATCTATATGCAAAAGTAAAATTTGTATTGCACTTTTTTTATTTATTTTCACACCATCACTCAAGAAATAAAAAAAAATAATTAAATCACGATTATGAAGATTGATTTATCATCAAAGGTAGCAGTGGTATGCGGAAGTACCCGAGGCATTGGACATGCGATTGCGATGCAATTGGCCAGTTGTGGTGCACGTGTTGTACTCTTGGCCCGCAATGAAGCCGACTTAAAACAAGCCGTTTCTCAATTACCGGCACCACTCCATCAAGAGCATTTTTATGCGTTGGCCGATTTTAACGATACCGATAGTTTGAGAGTGGCAACGGAAGCCATCAACTTAAAAACCAAGGTCGACATCTTAATAAACAATACCGGTGGTCCGCCAGCAGGCTTAGCCATTGACGCTACGACGGATCAATTTCTGCAAGCTTTCCATCAACATCTTATTTGTAATCAAATTCTGGTTCAAGCCTTCGTTCCGGCCATGAAACAAAAAAAATGGGGGCGAATTATCAACGTAATATCAACCTCGGTAAAAATTCCTTTGAGAAATTTAGGGGTCAGTAACACCATTCGTGGCGCCGTTGCCAGCTGGAGCAAAACCCTCGCCAATGAGCTTGGACAGTACGGAATCACTGTTAATAATATATTGCCTGGGGCCACCCATACGGAGCGGCTGCAAACCATTATACGAAACAATGCGACCAAGAAAAACATTTCTGAAGAGGACGCACGTCAAGAAATGATGCAAGAAATTCCCTTGGGTCGTTTTGCCGAACCTCAGGAACATGCTTATGTCGCGGCTTTTTTAGCCAGCGAATATGCGGCCTACATCAATGGAGTAAATGTGCCTGTCGATGGAGGGCGAACAGGGTGTTTATAAGGCCGTGCCTTTCGGATTCATTCACCATTAAACTAAAGGCGATTCAAACTGGTTGAAGCCTTATGATTTTGAAGATTCAAATTCTTCCAACACGAGCACATATTTTGTTTCGGCCTTAATTTTATAAGCGTCATCAATTCTTTTCCCGAGCACACAGGCCACTTGCTCATCTACACAAAAAACTTGCTGGTACTGCTTCTCGGCAGGAGTAAGCTTGAGGTCTTTCATGAAATCAAGAAGATTCTTTTTGCCGCCCATTCCTAAGGGAGTAAATACATCATGCGGGTCGACACAACGCACACTGAGTTTCTTTTTTGCAACACACTCGTAATCTAAATATAACACGCCTGCTTTAAAGTCCAGCAGTTCCTCTTTACAAATCTTAGTGAATCGGTGTGTTCCTATACGAGTGAATCCTTCGTTCGGCCAGGGGTCACTGAAAACAAACTCCTCATAAAAATTTGTTTTAAAGGCTGGCACCAACTGTAAAACCTTCGCAGTGAAAAACAAATTAAAGGTACGGTCGTTATTTTCGAATACAGTACCTTGTTCTCGGTGAAGATCAGCGCCAATAGCCTCGCATTGTATCCAGTTAAAACCATAATTTTTAAGAGCCTCGTAAAGCAGTGCAGTATTGCCTTTTGTGTTTTCTAACCGGGTGATGTCGATCTCAATCCAGCTTCCTTTTGGATGCAATAAATTTTCTGCCTGTTGTTTGAGAAATGAAAAATAGGAAGCGTAAATATGAGATACACTAGCCATATTCGGTTCTGAATAAGCCCCGAATACTTGTTTCAGCGCAGGCAATACAATCTGTCTGATTTGATTGCGTGTATAATCAAGGGTGAGATTGCTGCTATCCATGCGAAAAGGAATGTCATGGAGCTCCACATACCGAATGATATCTTCATAACTAATTCCGATCATCGGACGAATAACATGATCATGAATAGGCTTGATACCTTGCATACTCTCAGGATATGCGCCATGCATAAATCGGTACAGTATCGTCTCGGCATTATCGCGCTGGTGATGCGCCGTGCAAATATAATGGCAGCCCGTTTCTTTACGTAATTCTTCAAACCAACTATACCGCAGTTTGCGCGCTAGCAGTTGGGTACCCTCCATCTGTGATTTTTTCTCCTCGAGGGTATCAAACTGTTTGACATGGCAAGGCACACCGATCTCTAAGCACTGTTGCTTCACAAACTCTTCATCGCCCTTACTTTCAGCTCCACGCAAATTAAAATTGCAATGCGCAACGGTGATATTTAAACCAAGGGTTTTGAAAAGTTTCAGCATCGCCATGCTATCCATGCCACCACTTACCGTCAGTAAATAATTTCTGGTATGATAACCGGGTATATATTTTGCCAAAAAACTTAAAATATCTTCTGCTAACATTTTTTAATATCTAAAGTGCCTGATGTTGCGTTTCTTTGCAAAACTAACGATGCCCAACCGTATTACTGAAAAAATATTTCGCCTGAGCCCATTTTTTATCCTATGTGTTCTTTTTTTATCCTCCTTCGCTGCCCAGGCACAAGATGGTATTGAAATTATACATGCCGATTTATTTGGCTTCGTGAGGGCAGGAGAGAAATTTCAGCAGCTCAACAACGACGTCATAGTGAAGCAGGATAATATGCTGCTATATTGCGACAGTGCACTAAAAAACGACACGCGCAATGTGATGGATGCCTACGGCCACGTTCGTTTAGTACAAGGCGATTCGTTTACTGTGATCGGCGATTTTTTACATTATGATGCAAACACCCGTATCGCCAACATCAGCCATAATGTTGTTCTCACACAACCCGATTTCACACTCACCACCCAGGAGTTAATTTATGATACCAAGTCGAAGGTGGGCTATTACCCAGTATTTGGCAAAATTGTGAACCGAGAAAACACCCTCACCAGCAGTACCGGATATTATTATTCGAATGAAAAATACTCCTACTTCAAAAAAAATGTCGACCTTAAAAACCACGACTACCATATCACTTGCGACACCCTAAAATACAATAACAACACGTCGGTGGCCTATTTCCCTGGATTTACCACCATCGTAAAAATTGCCGACAGCACCGTCATTACTTGTAATAACGGATGGTATGACAAGGTTAAAGGGAACTCACAATTTAGTAAAAAAGTAAAAATAAAACAACCCGGACAAACACTTTATTGCGACAGTATGAACTGGAACAACGAGCAGGAACATGGTGATGCCTACCGAGATATCATACTACTCGACTCCGTAAACAAACTGCAGGTTACGGGCAACTATAGTCATTATAATCGTAAAAAGCAACTCACCAAAGTGGCCAACAAAGCCATTGCAACGCAGCTTGTAGACAATGACAGCATGCACCTGCATGGCGACACCCTCTTTTATTATTCGGATAGTGCCGAAGGCAAAAGACTGCAGGCTTACCATCATGTAAAAATATATAAAAGTAATATGCAAGCGGTGGCCGATAGTATGTGGTATCGCTATAAGGATTCACTGATGGTGTTTTACAACCATCCTATTGTTTGGGTTGATAGCACGCAACTCACGGCCGATACCATCAGCATTAAATTCAAAAACAAAAAGGCAGACATGGTGATATTACGAAGAAACAGCTTTATCATCTCGGTGGAAGATAGCCTAAGATATAATCAAATAAAAGGCAGGGATATCAATGCCTATTTTAAAAACAACGACTTACAGTTGGTAAAAGTATTTCAAGAAGGCGAATGCATTTATTATATCAAGGATGATGTAAAAGCCTATATCGGGGTCAATAAAATCACCTGCGTTAATATGGATATTTACCTCGATAGTGGACAGGTTAAGGGCGTGAACTATAAAGGGGTGCCCGATGGAATCATGTATCCCCTTAAAGAATTGACACCCGAGGAGTTACTGTTAAAAAAATTCTTCTGGTACGGCTCCTTAAGGCCGAAAAGTAAAAAAAGTTTGATTGAAGATAAAAATCAACAACCTGACATTGAACAAGAAATCAAACAATAAAATTTGTAATTTTATCACGCATCTCTCTCAGCTTAATTTTGTGGGGCACGGCCTGAAACACGAAATACATTTTTAAGAGCTGATCATAGTACCACCCGGCAAAGACACCAACTAAAGGCATCAAAACGCCGATGAGTAAAGTAAAAATGCCTATACACGGATAAAAAGCCAGCATGAGTGCAACCATCGAAAGTGAAAACAACACCGTGACGCTATTCACTGCTAGTGCATCATGGTATTCAATTCGCGTCACTTTATGGTCAGCAATCTTCTTTGCAATAAGGTAAGGCACGCCCCAGAATAGAAATCCGAGCACGAAAAACGGAAATCCTAAAACCAGTAACATGGTTTCAAACAAGGTCGGCAATCCGGAAACCACCCCTAAATCGTCACATTTGTCATTAGCGAGCTCCAGCTCGTATGCCTCGACCATTCCGGCGTAAGTGTCATACGAGTGCTTGTCGGCCTCAAAAACGCGGTTAATGCTTTCGCAAAGATTTCGTTCAGCAGCCAATTTATTTGTATTTCTTACCATTATTGGAAGTGGAGAGATCGATTCCGTATTTCGTAAATAATTGAGACTGGTTTCGGCAACCGCATCGCATTCTACATGATTTACCACCACAAGATTCTTTTGTAACCTTTTTTCTATTTCTGCAGTAATGCTCACATAGCCCTTTTGAGGATGTTGGGTGTACTCCGCAACAAAATCCTTCACCGCAATGGGTTTAGAGAACTCAATCATCATCGATTTTCGAAAGCTTGTTTTATGCGTATAGGTAATGCCTGTGGGTACAATTTGAACATCGATATTATTGTCCATGGCTGTTTGCATCGATATCCTGGCCGTCCCTTTAAGGATGGTGCGTAAGCGTCGAAACGTAGAGCTATATCCTTCGCAAAAAATAACTACAATGCCATTTTGTTTTAAGATTTCAGAAACTTTGGCGTTGGTATCCAAATTCTTTTCTACATTTTCATAGCCTTCATCTTTTCTATACACCGGTATCATATTAAATCGCTCAAAAACAAAACGAACCACTTTGTTTTTAAAAACATCTCCCCGGACCAAAAAATGAATTGGTTTGCCAATCACACAAGCAATGAGTATCGGATCGAGAAAGGTGCCGGGGTGATTAGCGGCAATAATCACAGGCTTATCGAGTGGCACATTGGCCACATTAGAAGCGTGGATATGTCGAAAAAAAACTCTGATGGTAATTCGAAGAAGCTGGTTGTAGATATAATAAATCATCTTTTTAACAATTGTTATCAAAACGCAAACATACCCATAAATGGTTTATCCTGAGGTAGGAAAAAGCAGCATGCTTTCAGGGGGTTATTTCATGAAACAGAATCGCCTCCTTAATTTTCGAACTAGTTACAACAAATAAGGCAAACAAAAAGCCCTGCTACTTTTGATAACAGGGCTTTGAATTTTAAGAAATCGACAAATTAAAACTCCCACAAATCATGTTCAAATTCGAATAATTTATTTTTTATTTCCTCCCCCTTCAATAAAGATTCGTAAGGGTCTACTTTAAACTCTTCAAACTGACGAATGGCTAAATCATAGTCATTGCTTTCTTTGGTGATATAGCTATTAAATAAACGTTGTTCGAAAAAGTCGTCAACAGTAAGACGGCCAGCATCATTAAAGCGATTAAACAGTTCCTCATTTACGAATAAAGGACGTGCGTCGTTATATTTGATGTAAAACATCTCTTGCTCGGGTAATTCAATACCCGTGCTACCCGCTACCGGACGATACATTGGGGCGATGGCTAAAATGCGTACGTACATCTCAGAAGTGTTGCGATCAAAGATCCACTCTTCGATAAGCTTATACTTTTTAATTTCCTCAGGTTTGAAACGAACAGGGATCACTGAATCAATAGCGTAGTAAGGATCATTAGGATCTGGATACACTTGAATATTTTTATCATAAGAACCCAATTTCAACACTTCCTCAGCGGTATAAAAAGAAGTCAGTGAATCCGATTTGTAAGCCACCAGAGTCGCTTTTTCGGTTACCGCCTTATAAATCATATCGTACAATGGGTTTTTAGGCCATTTCATACACAAATTTATTTTCTCACGAGTGTCGATAACACGTTCAATGCGGCGTGAATACATAACATCTGCTTCGCGCAAATAAGGCCAAGGCACTATTTTACGTTCGGCCACAGCCTGTTTTGGAAACGCACCCGGTGTTTCGTACGCCGGCGATTGAGCCTGAATACTGTTCTGAAAACTCAAGGCTATCAAAACAAAAAGTATTATTATTCTCTTTCTCATATTATATACTTGATAAACTACTATTGAACTCTAAATACTGGACCGCTATCAATACTTTTTGAGGGTGCGGTGGTACTTGAAGCCTTAATATTATAGAATATTATTAAATCTCCTTTTCTGCAACGTGCTGCAGCGGCTTTTAAGTCAGCACTCACGGCTGGTCCTGTGATGCTAAATGGTTGTGCACCGTTCTTAGTTTGAACAATACATTGGTAGCTCGTTACGGCATAAGTTAAACCATCGTAAGCAAAGGAAGGACCGAAAGAAGCATTCACGAAATTCCAAACTTGTATTTCCGATCCTGTGATACCACCACCTTCTTTACCATTAATGGTAACGGCCAATGGAGGTAACGGACGAATTTTAAATTCTTTCATGAACGACTTAGAAGTACCGTCGTCGCCTTTCGCATTGACACTGATTTTAGCAACCCGTGTTGGGCCCATCATTACTTTCACATTATAGGCTCCATTGGTACCGCTGAGGGTTCCATTGTCGCAACTAGCGCTTATTTGATTACCACGATATCCAGGAACCGAAATCTCAACGGGGTTATCAATACCTGCATAGAAGATACTCATTTTAGAAGCAGAAATCGTAGCCACTGGCGAGAATACTTGATATTCACCCTCGGCCGATAGAGGCTGCATCTGACCTGTTTTAGGATCAATCACATTGATCGTAGCTTTGTACTTATGAATTCCTTCACCACTTGCGCGTATCTTATAAATCCCTTTCCCATCCTTCACTTCAATTTTCTGACCATCGATAAAGATCTCATTATTTTGTTTTGAATTGAACGCCGTTAAAATAATTTCAGCGCTATACTCTCCTCCCGATGAAACGGAAGCAGATGCAGCGTTGATTGTTGTTTGCAAAGCATCAAACTTAAAGTCGGTAGCATTAATTTGAAGAGAAAGATGATTGATTACATCTGTTTCTGTTTTCTTAGCATCATTTTGGTATTTTGTTAAAGTAGCAAATGCTGCTGCCAATGGTAACGAGTGAAAAGTCTCCTCTAACCAACTTAGCTGCAGTCCTTCTTTATTGGGAGCAGGTTGATCGCAACGTAGGTCTGACTTAATGGATGCTCTGGTACCTGCGCTATCTTTTGTTAAATCCAAAAGTTTCTCGCGTGTATCATTAATGGCCGCCATTAACTCTTTTCCTTTGGCTTCTTTATCGCCTCCGGCTTCTTTGTTTTCTAGGAAATAACGAACCGATCTCTCCATATCCTTTCCAGCTTTCAATTGTCCATCTTCTTCTCTTGGGTTATTGCCATCTTTAGAATCTTCTACCAATAAAATCTGTTTAGTTTCTTCCACATATTTAACAAATTCATCAGCGATCCTCTTTGCTTCATAAGCTTTGTCTCTATAAGGCTTTGCTTTTTCTCCCTGTTTGTCCACTTCTTTATCCATCGCGCCAAGAAGTTTAATGTTCGCCCCGTCCAAATTGGTTCCTGCATTCTGCATCGAAACCTCAAACTTATAGAAAGCTTTAAGAATCTCTGAAGATACGTTTAAGGCCAACATTGCAGTCAATACGAGGTACATCATATTGATCATCTTCTGCCGTGTTGTTAGTTTACCTGATGCCATTTTTTTATATTTTGATTACGAATGTTTATGAATTTAAAATTACCTCTTCAAGGGTAACATAATTAGGTTATGTGAACTATTATTATGACTGACGACCTGTTGACATCGCGTTCAGCATATTGCCATAAACACTATTTAAGTTCGTCAAGTTTTTAGCCAATTTGCCAATCTCTTCTTTCACACCAGCCGAATGAGCTTCTGCATTGGATAAGTTGCCTAATACATTACCTAATTTGTTATAAAAAGTGCTCATGTTTTTAATATGAGAATCCGTATTTTGTAATTCTACTTCATACAACGCATTTAAAGCCGACAAATTTTTGGTTACTTTAGTTACTTGTTCAGCGTATTGTTTTGAGTTCTCTGAAGAAGCTGACATTGCATTCATAGCTTCTGTCGCTTTTAAGTAAGAAGTACTTAAACCTTCAATGTTTTTGGTTGCTTTCTGAACATTTTCTGAGTAAGCAGTTGTATTGGCAGCTGCACTAGACAAGCTTGACATGTTATGAACATTCTCGCTTAACGACTTTAATCCTACGCCTAAAGTTCCAATCAAATCAGGGGTTACTTTAGCATCGATAAGCATTTTGTCGAGTTGAGCCGAAACCGACCCTTTTTTCTTTCCTGCTTCACCTTCTTCTCCTGCTAATTCAGGATAAACTAAACTCCAATCAATTTCCTGATGTGGTGGTTCAAAGGCAGAGATGGCGAAAATTATAGCTTCTGTTGTCAAACCAATCGTTAACATTTCATTTGCAAATTTTAAGTGGAGGATTTTAAACATCGCTCCTAAAATTACAACTGCTGCTCCCAATCCGTAAGTCATCGACAAAAAACGTTTGGCACCTTTGCTTTCAAAAAAACTCTTTTTCATGTGTGTGAAGTGTTAAAAAAATTAATAAATAAGGTTAAAAATTATGGTTAAATTTGCTGTAAAATAAAATAAAAAAAATTAAAGAATATTATTTCTTGTCTTTGTTTGAACGGCCCATATATGGATTAACACAACGGAAGCCAACAAATGATTTACAAGTATCCTGATATTCATATAAACGACTGCCGCACTCTAAATAATAGCCTACATCTTTCCAGCTTCCACCGCGTATTACTTTACGCTTAAAAGTTTCAGGTTCAGCATCTTTAGCATCGTATTTATAATCAGGACTCA
Source organism: uncultured Bacteroidota bacterium (assembly GCA_903897855.1). GTDB lineage: Bacteria > Bacteroidota > Bacteroidia > UKL13-3 > UKL13-3 > CAINMV01. The sequence goes on from CAIUDH010000045.1 coordinate 37,808, forward strand.
AGTCATCCACTACCACTACCGATGATTCAAGATAAGCAGAAGAGGTCCACTCTGAAACATTGCCGGCCATATTATAAAGACCGTAGTCGTTAGGGAAATAAGAATACACTTTTACAGGATAAAATCCACCATCAGCGATATAGTTACCACGTCCGGGTTTAAAATTGGCTAAATAACAACCTTGAGTGTTGCGGATATAAGGACCTCCCCAAGGAAACATATTTTCATCACGTCCACCTCTGGCGGCATACTCCCATTGCGATTCGGTTGGCAATAGAAATTGCGTGCGCTCTAAGTCATCGATCGACATGGCCCAATCGTTCATGTGACGGGTTCTCCACCAGCAAAATGCATTGGCTTGGTTCCAATTCACACCAACTACCGGATAATCATCATAATTTGGATGCCAGAAATAATTTTCGGCCATCGGCTCATTATATGAATAGGCAAAATCGCGAACGAATACCAAAGTGTCGGGATAAATTTGAACTTTATGTTTTTTAATGAAATGCGAGTGATCTTCGTCGCTGTGGGCGGTCTTCAAATCTTCGGTGCTTTGCACTTTCGCAGAACGGGCAGCCGCTTGGAAATCAAAAATCTCATAGCTGTAGATCAATTTCCTTACATCAATCTGACGGCGGTGCATGAAACGCTCGCCTGGCTTGTACTGCATCATTTGCGAAGCATCCGTAGCTTCTTGAGATTCAGGATCCCATTTTTCTTTGTAATTGATTACGGCGTATGGATCATCGCTTTCCTCACCAATTTGAGTTTTGATGGTTTCGATGCTTTGGGAAAGATTTTCTCTTAAAATTGAATCCGATACATAATATACAAACTGGCGATACTCGTTATTCGAGATTTCCGTATCATCCATATAAAATGCAGGTATTGAAACCTGTTTGTTACGGTGAATTTGGTGTGAACCAACCTCCTGATCGCTTTGCCCCATGTGATAGGTTCCTGTGGGCACATAAATCATTCCAAAAGGCTGAGGATGAGTCCATATGGGTCTGTTGGGTGTACCATACAGCTGACCATTATCCCCACCTGTACAGCCTGCCAAAATGACGATTGCCATTACCAAAATATACAGAAATTGAAGTCTTTTACGCATAGTTGTGCTAATTATAGATTGCAAATATAAAAACTTTACTGAATTAAACAAGCGATGTATTATAAAACTTGCCTTATTCCACTCACCTAAATAGTTTTTGTTCTTTTCAAAATCAGAAGTTTAATTGTATTAACGACTCTTTTTAGTTTTTATTTTATCAATTTGGAAATATTTTTCTGCTCTTGTTTCAACCTTCTTTAAGTAAGTTTATTCCCTGGTATCAATATCTTCAACAATAACGATTACGATATGTTGAACTAAATCCTATATTAAAAGGAAATTTAATACTTTGAATCACGCAAGTGGCGTGGGTTTAACATATACTTATTAACTTTCCCTGTGAAATGCAGCCCCTTACAATACTGTATAAAAAGCTCATGTGTCGTACGACTTCCCGGCTTTAATCCATTCACCACAAAGTCGAAGGCATAACCCACTTTGAAATCGCCTTGCATAAAGCCAACCATCAAGTTTATGTTGTCGCCCTGGCGATACGATAACCCTCCATAATATTGTTGATTGAAATAGGCTATCACATTGGCATCGAGCTGCAATTTGTTTCCGTATTTTACCAATAAATTAGGTTGAACGATGACAGACCCGGTACCCACCATAAAATCCATCGATGCATTTCCATAGTAATGCATGGTGATAGAAGAGAAACTAGGGATAAAACCACCAGTTTTATCGAAGAGTTGAGCACCCAACAAATGCACCGCAGAAAAACCTATATTCAAATCGTTCATGATCGGATTTACATAGTGTATACCCACGCCTAAATCATTCATTAAATTACTTGATATCAAAGAAGAAGGAACGGCTGGGTCAACGGTTCCATTTTGCAATACAGAGAGTGCCTTAAGTTTGGTTCCATCCAACGACTTTTGAAGTTTACCATAGTATAATCCAAAGGACAATTCACTCGTGTTTTTAAACACTTGATAATAGGCTAAACTAAGTTTCGGGATGATATAAGTTTGTGGCCCGATTTTATCATTTACCACATTCATGGCAATTCCAAATTTGCTGAATAAACGAGCTGAAATATTAAAAAACTGGGTGGAAGCTCCTACATTATAGGGTTCGACAGCGGGTGTACCATCTGCATTTTTTATGAGGTCGCTTTTAAATCCTGCCCATTGCTGGTGCATCAAAAGACTAACACACATCTTGTCTTTCACCTTTCCCGCATAAGAAGGGTTATATGACATTTCATTAAACTGAAAATGGGTTTGATATCCATCCTGTTGCGACCAGGCATTGACAGTAAATGCAATACAAAACAATAGTGTAATTTTTTTTATCATGTGGCCTTCTTAATTAAAGGTGCGAGTATGCAAATATGTATATTTATTCAAATATAACAAAAAAATCTTATCAGAAATACATAATAAAATCAAATACCTTGTTTCTGCTTCAAACTAAAAAAGAGATGGCTTGCTAAAGAACCGTCGCAACTTCCATCTATGGAAATCATATTTCCCTTCGTAACCCTTTACACGACTAATCTTTAACAAACTTCACCAGCTTGTTTTCTACCCGCAGCAAATATACACCGGGTGCTAATGAAACGACATCCAGTATGGTTTCGCTTGCCATTAACAAACCTGATAACACTGTTTGTCCCAAGGAATTTTGTATGCTATAACCAATTCCTGTTTCTTTATTATGGTTCTTAAGTGCTAAGCCGTTTTTCAAAACGTCGGTATAATAAATTACTATTTCAGACTTACAGGGGTTCGGATAAACTTCAATTTTTGCTGGGTTGGTGGCGCTGCTTGAAATTCCATTTCCGACAGTATTTTTACGTGTAATCCATTCGGGCAAAAGCACTTTAGGAGAGGTATAAATATGGTATTCGCCTGCCTGTAAATTAAAAGTCATAGCAAGATTGGTCACGTTAATACTGTCGCCCGATAAATAATCGTACCACCATCCTGATTGTTGAAAGTTGGGGGTGCCTATTTGCTGTGTCATATCAAAATTGCAAATGGTATTTACTTTTAAGGTGGCCCCGTTCATTTTTGCATTCTTCACCATACTGTTGGTATACCATTCATAATTATAGGTTCGAAACCCGGGGTTCGCATGTAATAATTGCATGGCGCCAAACACTTTATACAAATTATACCGAAGCGTATCTTGCAGGTAACTCCATTTTGCAGGCTTCACCTCCATGCGGCAATTATTATTAATGGTTCCATCGGCACAGCGGTTGATACTATAATCATACCCTAGCTCTCCAAATTGCCAAATCATTTTAGGCCCAGGCTGGCTATAAAAAATCGCCGCAGCAGCGCCCACGCGCTTTAATGCGGTGTTAAAATCCTTCACCGAATAGCTGCCATTGACATTGCCATATTGCAAGTTTTTATACATCAATCGTTCTTCATCGTGGCTCTCCATATAAAGCACTAAATTATTATCGGCAAAACTCCTTGACTTTGCACTCCCCCAGCTTAAATCGGCACCGGTGGAGTATCCCATCGTATTTTGATTATATGCGTAGTTCATGATGCCCCAAAGCATAAACCCACGGCTCGACAATTCTTTCTCTTCGTCGTTATCACTCAAATGCTCCAAAATCATGTAAGTAAAGGGCGAATAAACTTTCACTTTATCATAAATTCTTTGCAGGATGTCAATTCGGCTTTGATCATATCGTCCCCAAAGGGTTACATCGGTACCACTATTTTTTTGTGTGAAGCCTTTCGACAGATCAAATCTAAATCCATCCATTTTATATTCCTGCACCCAGTAGGCTATCACAGTATCAACAAACTCTTTGGTATAAAGGCTCTCATGGTTAAAATCATAGCCCACACTAAAGGGGTGGGTGGCAGTTATATTAAACCATGGATTTTGTGCCGTAACCTGTTGTATGGTCGAATTAAAATACATTTGCACCATGGGGCTCTGACCAAAAGAATGGTTCAATACCAAATCCATAATAACGGCAATGCCATTCTGGTGGCATTTGTCGATGAGTTGTTTTAATTCGTTTTTTTCACCGTACGCTTTATCAACGGCGAAATAAAAATCGGGATTATAACCCCAACTGTCATTCCCTTCAAACTCATTCACCGGCATAAGTTCAATGGCATTGATACCCATTCTTTTCAGATAGTCGAGCGAATCGATGATCGCTCTGAAATTACGATTTTGATGAAAATCGCGCACCAGCAATTCATACACATTCAGATTTTCACGATAGGGTTTATTAAAGTTGGTACTATACTGCCAGTTAAATGGCGTTTGTCCGATTTGGAATACCGATACGATGCCGTTTGTTTTACCAATGGGGTATGGTTTTAGGTTGGGATACGTGGAAGCCGTGATGTATTTATCGTTGGATGGGTCGAGGATTTTTTCACACATGGGGTCGGCCACCTTTAGGGCCCCATCGATAGCGTATTGATATGCGTATTCCACCCCGCTTTGCAAGCCATTGATGGCCACCCAGAAGTACTTTCCATCGGGGGTCTTATTCATCAAGGTGGCTGCTTTAGGGTACCATTTGGTAAAATCGCCTATAACGTAAATAAAATTCTTATACGGTGCTACGATACAGAGAGTAACGGAAGTGGCACTGGTGTAATTGATGCCCGGTTTAATACCATCTGGCAAAACGGCCATCGGTGTTCCACCATATACAACATAGGGGAGTGTATCGTAAACAGTGTTGCCATTATAGGTAGCGGCAACCACTACAAGTTTATCCCCTGTAAGATTAGCCGGCGCTTTAAACGTAATGATCGAATCGTTTGGGATAGAAGCAATTTGGATTCCATTTTCATACATGGTCAAACTCGCTTTCCTCGAAGTGGTGGCAGTGATAGTCACCGTATCGTTCATGTTAATAATACTTCCTTTCGAGGGTGATGTAAAAGAAAGAACAAATGTATTCGCGGCATAAATATTCACAAAAATGTCAGTTCCTCCAATGTCTTTCCCTTCTTTGCTTCCATCGCCATTTCTAAAGACCATCGCTAGTTTCTGAATCGTTTCTGCTCCGGTAACACCAAAGGCAGATCGCAAACTTGGCGCTAGCTTATAGCTGTATAAATTATTTCCCAAGGCTGTCATTCGCCAAGCAATATTGGCTTGTCCCCAAGTGGTAAACACGTGCTTCCAGTCGGCGTTGCTGGAGCTGAGGCTAGTGATCACCCCAATATGAATATATACATCACACGCACAATTATTTAAGCCGGCAGTGCCTTTGGTAGCGTCGTAAATAAGGGTTACCGAATCTGTTTCTGTAGGGAAGACGGGCGAGGTAGTTACAACTTGGGCTTGAAGAAAAAGAGAACAGCTTAAAGCTGCGAAAAACAGCACATAATGTTTCATAGTAAATCTTAATATGAGTTACAAAAATACAATATTTTGTTTTTGTTTTTGTTCAAAAATAAAGCCCATTTCTATTGAAACGGGCTTTGTAATATGGGAATAAATGAACTAGCAAAATTCATCGTATGCTGCCTGAAGGTTATCGGCAATCATCTGTGCACTTCGGCCTTCTATGTTATGTCGCTCAATCATATGCACCAGTTCACCGTCTTTAAAGAGGGCGATGGCGGGCGACGAAGGTGGGTAAGGCAACAAAAACTCACGGGCTTTAGTTACCGCATCGGCTTCCATTCCAGCAAACACAGTAATCAATTCAGAGGGGTTTTTGCCATTCTCCAAGGATTTACAAACCCCTGGACGGGCAGTGCCTGCAGCACAACCACATACTGAGTTGATGACCAAGAGTTGAGTGCCTTGTTTTTTATTCAGCACAGATTGTACTTCATCTGCGTTCATTAATTGTTTGAAACCTACGCTGGTCAATTCCTCCCGCATAGGGGCTGCTAACATTTCGGGATACATAATAATATTTTTTAGATTAATTTGAAAAGCAAATTTAAGCAAAACTTATCTAAAACAGTGCATCACAATGACACAATATTCCGTTCTTCTCCATGATTTGGCTAGGGTAAATTTATTCCCTTATTTTTGTTGCCTCTAATCCTAAATTTACCATGGCAATAAAGAAGTTGAAATCGGTCACAGAACCAGCATTGGGTTTAAAAAAGAAGTCGACTTCTGGTAAAGTTACAAAGAAAGCCGTGCCCTTAACCTCCAACAAACCCATGAAAGAAGTGCTACCTGATTCTAATCATGTGCTTCCCTTTTCACTCTTTAACGATTTAGATATTGAGCTCTTCAAATCGGGCACTCATTACCGATTATATGAAAAGTTGGGTGCGCATATTGTCACCCATCAAAAGAAAAAGGGAGTGTACTTTGCGGTATGGGCACCAAACGCCTTTCAAGTCAGTGTTATAGGCAATTTCAATGCCTGGGATAAAACATCGCATATACTCTATTCCAGATGGGATGGCAGTGGCATTTTAGAAGGCTTTATTGCCGGACTTGATCAAGGCGAAACGTATAAATACCATATTGAAAGCTATAATGGAGCTGAATTAGAAAAAGGCGACCCCTATGCTTACCACTGGGAACTACGTCCCAAAACAGCCTCTATCACTTGGGATCTCGATTACCGCTGGAGCGATGGCGAATGGATGAGGAAGCGCAAAAACAAGAATGCGCTCAATAAGCCCTATAGTGTATATGAGGTGCATCTTGGAAGCTGGAAACGGAACCCTGACAAGCCTGAAGCGTTTTTATCGTATCGCGAACTAGCAAATTTATTGCCCGCCTATTGTGTCGAATTGGGATTCACCCACGTCGAACTAATGCCTGTGATGGAGCATCCTTATGATGGCAGTTGGGGGTATCAGCAAACTGGTTATTACGCCGCCACCTCTCGCTATGGCACTCCGCAAGATTTCATGTATCTTGTGGATGTATTGCATCAACATGAAATTGGGGTTTTACTCGATTGGGTACCTTCCCATTTCCCCTATGATATTCATGGTTTATATATGTTTGATGGCTCTCATCTCTATGAACATGCCGACACCCGCAAGGGTTATCATCCCGATTGGAAGAGTTATATTTTTAATTCAGGCCGGAATGAAGTGAAAGCCTTTTTAATCAGCAATGCCTTGTTTTGGATGGATAAGTACCATATCGATGGCTTGCGTGTAGATGCGGTAGCAAGCATGCTGCATTTGGATTATAGTCGCAAGGAAGGCGAATGGATACCGAACGAACTCGGAGGCCGTGAGAACCTAGAGAATGTGGCCTTGCTTAGAGAATTAAACGAAACCATTTACAAAGAATTCCCCGGCACCCAGATGATCGCAGAGGAGAGTACTTCGTGGCCTGGGGTTTCACACCCTACCTATAATGGAGGCTTGGGATTTGGCATGAAATGGATGATGGGATGGATGAACGATACCTTAACCTATTTCAAACGAGAGCCTATTCACCGAAAATGGCATCAAAACGACCTCACCTTTAGCCTTGTTTATGCCTTTAGTGAGAATTTCATGTTGCCTTTAAGTCATGACGAGGTGGTGCATGGAAAATCCTCTATGATACATAAGATGCCGGGCGATGAGTGGCAGCGATTTGCCAACTTACGCTTGCTTTATACCTATATGTGGACCCACCCCGGCACAAAACTTTTGTTTATGGGAAATGAGTTTGCCCAAAACAGTGAATGGAATTTCGAAAGTAGTCTGCAATGGGATTTATTGAAATTTGAGCCCCATCAAGGCATGCAAAAATTAATTTCCGGGTTAAATCAACTCTATAAAACAGAACCCGCCATGTATGAGCATTCTTTCGATGCTGCTGGCTTCGAGTGGATTGCAGGCGATGATATAGAAAATTGTGTGTTGATTTTTGCGCGCAAAGGAAAAAAAGCGAAAGACACGATTCTTATTGCACTCAATTTTACGCCTACCGTAAAGTTGAATTACCGTATTGGAGTGCCGAAAGCTGGGACTTACAAGGAAATATTTAATAGTGATGCGCCTATTTATTGGGGAGCAGGGAATCTAAATGGGTCCTTAACGACTGATTCGATTGAAAAACATGGCAAAGCCAACTCTCTTGAAATTTGCATTCCTCCACTCGGTGCCGCAGTTTTTAAACTCGCATAAATTCAATTTTATTTGAAGTATAAAAAAAACTTACCCGTTTTTGCCTTAATTTTGCAGCCTCAGTATGGATGAAATAATTGATGATCACAGTTATACTGGATTGGCTTCCTTCGCCCCGATTCCACTCAGTGTTTCTTCACCCGCCATTAGGCCGGAGGACCGAAAACTAATCAAAGCACAAGCCGTAGAAGCAATGCATTTGAAGGCGCAACAGCAAATAGATTTATTGAAACGTCAGGCTGCCTTGATTATGGAACAGGCTCGCGAATTAGAAGACCGGGTACTTATCTCACAACAAATTTACGAAGCCACCATGCGCTTTTCGCCAACCATGGGGATGACCTATCATATTTACAAGCGTCATGATGGGGAAGTGATCCTCTCCTTAGTGTCGCCGGCCGAATGGGGACAGCGATTCCCGTTCAAGCATTTCGTGGCTACCGTAAAATTATTAGGCGACCACACTTGGGATATTTTACAAAAAGGAGACCCAGAGGCGGATGAAATCACCGCAAAATAATCCGTAAGTAAAAAAAACAAAAAACCGATCTGTATACACAGACCGGTTTTCTTTTTAGTTGTCTAAACTAATAATAATTAAGCCAACACTACTACTTTGTTATCGCCACACTCCACAATTCCGCCGTTGATGGGAAACTGTTGTATGCCGCTTGCAGTATCTACCTTAACTATGCCTTGCTTTAAAGACGCTACCATTGGAGCATGGTGATTTAAAATCTTAAATGAACCATCCGTGCCCGGTAAAGAGACCCCTGTTGCTTCTCCCTCAAAAAGTTTTTTATCGGGAGTTATTATTTCGAGTTGCATTCGTTTGTTGTTAATTTAAAATAACCGTTATTACTTCGCTTCAGCAATTAATTTTTCGCCTTTAGCAATGGCTTGTTCGATGGTTCCAACAAGGTTGAACGCCGCCTCAGGCAGATGATCCAACTCGCCATCCATAATCATATTGAAGCCTTTGATGGTATCTTCGATACTCACCAATTCGCCTTGTAATCCTGTAAATTGCTGTGCTACAAAAAACGGTTGTGACAGGAAACGTTGTACACGACGTGCGCGTGAAACCACCAATTTGTCATCTTCGCTTAATTCATCCATACCCAAAATCGCAATGATGTCTTGCAATTCCTTGTATCGTTGTAAATTTAATTTTACACGTTGAGCGCAATTATAATGAGCATCGCCCAATACCTGTGGAGTCAATATTCGTGAAGTAGAATCCAATGGATCCACCGCAGGATAGATACCCAACTCCGCAATTTTACGACTTAATACCGTGGTGGCATCTAAGTGAGCAAAGGTAGTGGCTGGAGCCGGATCTGTTAAGTCATCCGCAGGCACATAAACAGCCTGAACCGACGTAATAGAACCACGTTTTGTTGATGTGATACGTTCTTGCATCGCACCCATTTCAGAGGCCAGCGTTGGCTGGTATCCTACGGCCGATGGCATACGACCTAGTAGAGCCGATACCTCAGATCCTGCCTGAGTAAATCGGAAGATATTATCAATAAAGAACAAGATGTCGCGACCCCCTGATTTTTCATCTCCATCGCGGAAATATTCGGCAATCGTTAGTCCTGAGAGGGCCACACGTTGACGCGCACCAGGAGGCTCATTCATTTGTCCAAACACGAGGGTGGCTTGCGACTTCGCCAATTCGGTTTTGTCAACTTTGCTCAAATCCCAATCGCCTTTCTCCATTCCATGAACAAATTCTTCACCATATTTAATTACGCCCGATTCGATCATCTCGCGTAGTAAGTCATTTCCTTCACGGGTACGCTCGCCTACCCCTGCAAACACACTCATTCCACTGTATGCTTTTGCGATATTGTTGATTAATTCCATAATCAACACTGTTTTACCAACACCAGCGCCTCCAAACAAACCAATTTTTCCTCCTTTGGCGTATGGCTCAAGTAAATCAATCACTTTTATTCCAGTATATAAAGGCTCAGCCGAAGTGGTTAAGTCTTCATAACGAGGGGCTTCGCGGTGAATAGAAGCTACTTTCGCTCTACTCAACTCACCTAAACCATCAATTCCTTCTCCAACCACGTTCAATAAGCGCCCGCGAATATCATCAGTGGCAGGCATAGAAATAGGAACGCCCATGTCTTCTACAAGGGTACCACGAGTTAATCCGTCGGTCGTTTCCATAGAAACTGCACGAACCGTGTTTTCACCTAGATGTTGTTGAGTTTCAAGCACTAAGGTGGTTCCATTAGGGCGCGTAATGTGTAAAGCCGAGTAAATTTGAGGTAAGGTAGAGCCTGCATCTGTAAATGCCACATCCACTACCGGACCAATGATTTGAGATATTTTGCCTGTATTAGCCATGATAAAAATAAGGTACTAAATCTTGATTTTTGGGAATGCAAAGGTAATATTTTTAACTAAGAAAAAAAGGAAATTGTGAACTTTTTAAGGCCTGGATAAATTGCGTTAAGGCCATTCAGGGTTTTTCAACCTTGGTGGTATCCGAATTTTATGAATTATCAGCATAACTCTCATTTGCCAAGGCTGTTCATCTGAAAAATTGGTTGAATTCCAGGTCACGCTATTTAGGATCAGGAAATCCAAAAAGAACAACCATGGGTACGGAAATGAATTTCGGGTCGACCTGAGTCGAACTAAAACTTATTCTTCCACATCATACTCTCCACCGGCTTGATGCTTCGTTTATTGTATTTGGCATCACGCTTTTTATTGTAAAGGGTGTTGACCTCTCCATCTACCAAAAAATAAATGAGCTGGCCTATAGGCATTCCGGCATAAACGCGTACGGGCATACTTACCGATATTTCAAGTGTCCAGGTATTACAGAAGCCGACGTCACCTTTACCTGCAGTGGCATGTATATCAATACCGAGTCGACCGGTCGACGATTTGCCTTCCAAAAACGGGATATGCTTATGGGTTTCGGTATATTCTTCGGTCACGCCCAGATACAAAGTGCCTGGATGCAGAATCAATCCATCGGGAGGGATAATTATTTCTTCGATTTTATTATGTGCTTTGGCATCTAAAACACGGCTGGTATACACTGCAAGATATTTACTTAAATGAACATCGTAGCTATTGGTACCTAAACAGCTGGGCTGGAATGGCTCGATGAGAATATTCCCTTTATCTATCTCTTCTAAAATTTTCTGGTCGCTTAAAATCATGGCGCAAATTAAATTCTTTTTTCGAGAGGTGCAAAATTGATTCTAAATGCCCCTTGACGGCTCGCATCTTAAATCAAATAAGTGATTGCAGCCAAGTAGATTTAACCATTTAAAAACTAAATGAGAACTCCCTTCTCCTTCGTTTAAAAGAAACTTTAAATAAATACATTATTTTTACCGTTTTTAGAGTCATCGTTTATCACACCAAATGCAACTTTCTGTAATCATTGTAAATTATAATGTAAAGTACTTTCTGCAGCTCTGCCTGCTTTCGGTAGAAAGTGCAATGAAAGGAATTGATGCAGAAGTATTCGTAGTGGATAATAACTCGAGTGATGGGTCGGTGGAAATGTTACAAGAGACCTTCCCTTGGGTGAAGCTAATTGCAAATTCGAACAATGCAGGATTTGGAGCTGCGAATAATCAAGCTATTTTATTGGCAAGAGGCAAATACATTTTGCTGCAAAACCCCGATACCATAGTAGCAGAAGATACCTATACCCGAATCATCGATTTTATGGAATTAAAACCAGAGGCTGGCGGATTGGGCGTCAAGATGATTGACGGGGTGGGGAAATTTTTGCCCGAATCGAAGCGCGGGTTGCCTACTCCTGAAGTAGCCTTTTATAAAATTTTCGGATTAAGTGTCGTGTTCCCTAAATCAAAAATATTTGGGAAGTACCATCTCGGGTTTTTAGACAATCGGGAAATTCATGCCGTCGACGTGCTCAGCGGAGCCTTCATGCTGATAAGAAAAGACGTGATAGATAAAATTGGGGTGTTCGACGAGCAGTTTTTTATGTACGGGGAGGATATTGATTTATCGTATCGAATATCGGAAGCTGGCTATAAGAACTATTACTACCCAGGCACAACCATCATTCACTACAAGGGCGAAAGCACCAAAAAAGGCAGCCTGAATTATGTGTTTGTCTTTTATAAGGCGATGATCATCTTTGCCAAAAAGCATTTTGCCTCTCAAAAAGCGGCTTTGTTTTCCCTTCTCATCAATGCCGCGATATATATAAGAGCCGGCATTGCGCTCTTTTTTAGTTTGTTGAAATTATTCACAAGGCCTGTACTGGATGCTGCAATCATGACGGCGGTCATGTTCGTTTTAATTCCTTGGTATGAAAGCATAAAGTTTAATGGCTTGGGCAAATTCCCCGATATTATTTATACTGTAAATCTGCCACTTTACATTTCCCTTTGGCTTTTGGGTTTATTCTTCACCAATACGTATGCGAAGCCATTCCCCAAAGGAGCTACCCTATTTTATGGTTTATTGCTAGGCACATTATCTATTAGTGTAGCTTATGCTTTTTTTAGTGAAGCGCTTCGCGCTTCTCGAGCACTTCTATTAATTGGCGGCATGATGAATTTTATCGCTTTGTTTCTCTTTCGATGGATTTTACAAACGATGCGTTATAGGCGGCTCGGAGTGTACAATTCAAATGCACATCGTATTCTTACGGTGGGTGATGGGGAGGATGTCACTGAACTTATTCAGTTATTGCAAAAAAACACGACCGATTTTAAGATCATAGGTTATGCAGGCACCAATCAGGACGAAGAGCTGCTAGATGGATTCCTGGGGCATCTGTCACGAATTCCGAAAATTTTAAGTCTTTATAAAACAGATGAATTGATTTTTGTAACTACAAAAGTATCCTGGAAAGATGTGATTTCAACCATGGATCAATTTAAACAAAAATACACCTATAAATTTTTTAATCGCAAAGATTTTTTCGCCCTTGGAAGCAACTCTAAAAATGCTGCAGGGGAAGTTTTCACAAGCTCTATTAATTATGCGCTCAATAGCCAGGAGACTAAATACAATAAACGATTTACCGATATTGTACTTTCTCTGATACTACTTCCGATAAGTTTAATCATTTTGCTTTGGGTAAAAAAAAGGTCTCGTTTTTTCGCCAATATCTGGAATGTGTTACGTGGAAAAAAAACGTGGGTTAGGTTTAGCAATCTCAATAATAATAATCTGCCAAAAATTAGAACTGGGGTCGTATGTACCAGCTATGAGACTGATGAAACGGAGTGGTATAGCGCTGATCAGGAATATGCCAAAAACTATACTTCCTTAAAAGACGTGGTCATTATATTAAAAAACTTGTCTCATTTAGGCGATTAACGTACGCCTGTTTCGCATTACTTTATATGGGCAATCTGTTTCACCAAGCCAGGCCCACCATAGATAAATCCTGAATACAATTGAACCAAATTCGCACCGGCATCCAGTTTCTGTTGAGCGTCTGCTTGGGTCATGATGCCCCCATTGGCAATAATGGGTATCTGTGTTTTTAACCGCAGATGCTTTATAACTTCAGTCGACTTTTGAGTGAGTGGCGCTCCACTCAAACCACCGGCACCGATGGCCGCAATTTCAGAAGCACTTGTTCTCAAGTTTTCTCTTCCTATGGTGGTGTTGGTGGCAATCAAACCATCCAGATTGGTTTGGTGTATTACTTCCACTACTTCATCCAACTGCTCCGTCGATAAATCGGGTGCAATTTTAAGTAGCAAGGGCTTCTGAAGATGGCCCTGATGCACGAAGTTGGCACGAATCGACATCAACTTAGTAATTATTTTAAGTAATTCATCTTTATCCTGAAGAGCTCTTAGTCCGGGGGTGTTGGGTGAGCTCACATTAATCACAAAATAATCACAAACCTCATACAGTTTCTCGAAACAGATGGCATAGTCATTAACGGCCTCTTCGTTGGGGGTGAGTTTGTTTTTTCCAATATTCCCTCCTATGATAAGTTTTGTTTTTCTTCTTCGCAAACGTGCAGCAATGACCTCCACACCTTCATTATTAAAACCCATCCGGTTTATTAATGCCCGATCCTTAACCAAACGAAAGAGTCGGGGTTTATCGTTTCCATTTTGTGGTTTAGGGGTAACCGTGCCAATTTCAATAAATCCAAAACCAAGGGTCTCCAATATTTCCAGATAATCGGCGTTTTTATCAAAACCGGCAGCCACCCCTACCCCATTCTTAAAATGTAGTCCTAGAAAAGTTACCGGATTCTCATTTTTATAAATGGTATTGAGCAACTTTTTAATCCCTGGAATACAGAGTGCTACGCGCATAAAATGCATCGTGAATAAATGTGCTGTTTCGGCAGAAAGCACAAACAGAAAGCGAACCAGAATGGAATACATGATGCTGCGAAAATATACTTAATTCTTTATTCTGAAAATAGGGTTTCGCAAATGTGGGGTTTTGCCGTGCAGAAGAGGCTGGTATGTCGAGCTTTGGGTAAAACAATTAAAATTCATTCTATGAAAGCGCTAAGACCCATTCGCATTACATAAATAGGGTGGGTATTGGCACTTGTAAAACTGAAGTAATCGCCAAGAATAAATATATTATCTTGCACATGAAAATGGTTCTCAAAAATTTACTCCTCCTCGGGTGCATCCTTAGCATGGCAGCAAAATCAACCTCTGCTCAAACATTAGGGTGCACTGATTTTCAGGCAAACAATTACAAATCGGGGGCGACCTTAAATGATGGTAGTTGTACCTATAATAGCACATCCTATTCGCCAATAAAACTGATCGATAAACTTTCGGATACATTAATCGAAACTTCCGCTCTAATCAATATCGACGGTGAATTGTGGACCCTGGACGATAGTGGAAACCCGAATGCTATTTACCACTTCGACAAAGCAACCGGAGCCGTGTTACAGACCATCTTCATCTCCAATGCAACGAATCACGATTGGGAAGATATGACCGCCGATCAGAATAATATTTACATCGGCGACTTCGGAAATAATAATGGAAATCGTACCAACTTGGCTGTGTATAAGATTCCAAAGTTGCTGTTGAGTAAAAAGAAAGTCGATAGTGTGGTTGCAGAAAAGATCATTTTTAGCTATGCCGACCAGAAGGATTTTAATAGTAATAATAACGCCAATAGTTTTGATTGTGAAGCCATGTTTGTATGGAACGACTCACTTCATTTGCTTACGAAAGATTGGATTAACGGACACTCAAAACATTATTTGCTTCCTACCACCCCTGGCAGTTATAACCTCTTTCCTATCGACTCTTTGGATGCAGGCTGCCTGATTACCGGTGCTGCTTTTGAACCCCTTTCGAAAAGAATTGTACTCACGGGCTATAATAAAACAGGGTTCTGTTATATTTGGCTGCTTTGGGATTTTACAGGAAGCAAAATTTTTAGTGGCAACAAGCGCAAAATCGATTTTGGATTTTTCACAAACACCGGACAAATAGAAGGTGTTTGTTTTAACGACAGCAGCAATATTTACATCACCAATGAAAAGAATATTGTAAACAACAAACTATATGCTGCTCAGGTGGGGCAATGGATGAACAAGAAATCGACAGGAGTCGATTATCACAAACAAAACATTACCGAGCTTCAAGTTTATCCTAATCCTGCCTCCACAGAGATTTATATCATTTACAATTTACAGAAACCTGCAGCGGTTTCGTATTGTATTTATAATAGAGAAGGAAAACTAGTGTCTTGTTCCAAAAAAAAACTTGGTGGTGGCAAGGTGGTACAAAAAACAGACATCGCAAGTTTAAGCCATGGCACTTACTATCTAGTGGTTCATAGTGAAAATGCGAACACAGAGAGAAGAGTGTTCATTAAAGAGGTAAAATAAATTTACGGCTTGCATTATTGAATCACTAATTGAATACTGCTTCGCGTGCGTTGCTCCAACAAGATGATTTTATCCTTTACGTACTCCACTTGTTGAACACTACGAACATTACGAGCGGTAAAGAGCTCACAACCTTTATTCACGCGGATATTAAATTGTTCTGATAGTGCATCTTGTAGTTTTTGCAAATTTTCATCGTCGGTATTCACACACGCACTAAAGCTAATGGCCGAATTTTGCATCAAATTGGTTTTGATGCCATGGAGCGCAAAAGTTTCAAATATTTTACTCAAATTCTCTTCTACGATAAACGAAAAATCTTTACTTGAAATTGAAACAAGCGTTTGATCCCCTTTAAGAATATATACCGGTATTTGAATTAAATCATGAGGCGAGTTACTCACGGTGGTGCCATCGGCATCAGGGGCTACAAATGACTTCACATACAATGGAATATTTTTGCTTTGAAGTGGTTGAATCGTTTTAGGATGTATTACGGTTGCGCCGTAATAGGCTAACTCAATGGCTTCATTATAATTTAAAGAATCAATTTTTATTGTGTCCTTAAACCTTTTTGGATCGGCATTTAAAACCCCGGCTACATCTTTCCAGATGGTGAGGCTTTGGGCTCCAAGCGCATAGGCGAAAATGGCTGCACTATAATCGCTTCCTTCTCGTCCTAAAGTTGTGGTGTTGTTATTGGGGGAGTTTCCAATGAAGCCTTGCGTAATGATAATTTGATTTTCGACAAGGGGTTTAAGCTTCGATTGTATTATTTGAGTGGTCTTCTTCCAATCAATCTTCCCTTCACGGTACGTGGTATCGGTGTGTACAAAATTGCGGGCATCCACCCAACGGTTTTTAATGTTTGTTTGATTTAAATAGATGCTGACAATTTTGGTGCAAATGATCTCGCCAAAAGAAACAATCTGATCATAATTAAAATCAAAAGAGCCTTCGGGTGTGCCACTGATAATACAATCAAGTTCGATAAAAGTATTTTCAATATCATCGTATCCATGCGGGTGAATCTCGCTGATCAGCTCATTGATAATATGATCATGATATAATTTTATCTCGTCGAATCGTTTTTTCGCCTCTCCAGTTTGTTTGAAGTATGCGGCAGTTAATTGTTCTAAAGCATTGGTTGTTTTTCCCATAGCCGAAATCACAATAAGCAATTTCTCACTTTCGAAGCGTTTTACAATTTCGCCTACATTACGCACGGCATTGGCATCTTTCACCGATGCTCCTCCAAATTTAAATACTTGCACTTTTAAAAACTACTAATTAAATATTGATAAATTCATACTACGACATTTGCCTAAAACTTCGGCTGCATCCCTAAATTATACATCATGAAACTCCATTTGTCGGTGGTTTCATCGATTACCTTGCTGGTGGGTTTACCGGCACCGTGCCCTGCATTCACATCGATACGAATGAGTATTGGGTTGGGACCTTGCTGATGTTGTTGCAGCGTAGCACCAAATTTAAAACTATGAGCAGGCACCACCCGATCATCGTGATCGCCCGTTACAACCATCGTTGGCGGATAGGCTATATCTTTAATATTATGCAACGGTGAATACTTAATTAAGTATTTAAAATCCTCTGCGCTGTCGGCACAGCCATAATCGGCACACCAGCCCCAGCCAATGGTGAAACGATGAAAACGTAACATGTCTAGTACCCCCACGGCCGGGATACAACAAGCAAATAATTCAGGCCGTTGTGTCATACAAGCACCCACGAGTAATCCTCCATTGCTTCCTCCTTCAATTGCCAGTCGTTTGCTATTGGTATATTTTTCTTTTATCAAATATTCGGAGGCCGAAATAAAGTCGTTAAAAACATTCTGCTTGCGTTCTTTTGTTCCGCTTTCATGCCATTGTTTGCCATACTCTCCCCCTCCTCTGATATTGGGAATTGCTACGACTCCACCTTGATCGATAAACAATAATCGAGAAACACTGAACCCAGGTGTGACATTGATATTAAAGCCACCATATCCATACTGGTAACAGGGGTTGTTGCCATCTAATTTTAAGCCTTTTTTATGGATGATAAACATCGGCACCTCTGTTCCATCCGTACTTTTATAACGAACTTGAGTTACTTCATAATTTTCTGGTTTGAAATTTGTTTTCGGTTGTTTAAAAAT
This sequence comes from uncultured Bacteroidota bacterium, assembly GCA_903897855.1. Classification (GTDB taxonomy): domain Bacteria; phylum Bacteroidota; class Bacteroidia; order UKL13-3; family UKL13-3; genus CAINMV01. The sequence continues at coordinate 56,008 of CAIUDH010000045.1, forward strand.
TTCAGACTTGCCTGTAGCTACATCATACTTAAAAATAGTCGGTGCGTAGGTAAATGAAGTGAAAGAGTAAAACAAGGTCATATCTTCTTTGCGACCGCCTAATCCACCAGAGGTGCCGATGGCAGGCAGTTCAATTTCTTTTTTGTTGCTTCCATCTATGTTCAACACAAATATTTTTGTGTAGGCATCTTTTAAGTAAGTAGCAAATAATTTGCCTCCTCCAGTGCTAGCCCCTTCAAGCAATTCTTTTTCTTCAGGAATTATTGTTTTCCAGTTCGCCTCCGCTGTGTCGTTAGCATTAATACTCACGACCCTGCGGTTGTCGGCTTTGTAATTGGTGTTCACTAAAAAATGATCTCCATCGTTATCAAGAACCGAAAATTCATATTTCATATTGGTCCAAAGGGTACGCCAGTTTTTATCACCTTTACTTAAATCCTTATACATCACCCTATTTCCATCGTTGGCTCCATCACCAATATATAAAAACAAAAAGCGCTCATCCTCGCTTATAGCCGCACTATGATAACGTTTCGGATTTGCCTCGTCAGAATAAATCAGCTCGTCTTTATTTTGCAAGGTTCCTAATTTATGATAGTAAACTTTATGACCGTTGTTTTGCGAACTTAAAGCATGAGCGCCTGGTTTATCGTAACAACTATAATAGAATCCATTCTTATACCATGAAGCCCCACTAAATTTAACCCAATCAATTTTTTCGCTTTCTAATTCCTTACGAGTTGACACCTCCATCACATGGATTTCATTCCAGTCGCTGCCTGCCTTTGCAAGGTTATAGGCGCAGTATTGATGATCCTTGCTAAAACTCATTCCGGCCAAAGCGGTGGTGCCTTCTTTACTTAAGTCGTTGGGATTCAAAAACACCTCCGGAGCTCCATCCAATCCTTTTTGAATATACACTACACTCTGATTTTGCAATCCGTCGTTTTTTGAAAAGAAATAATTCTCTCCTTCTTTCGAGGGCTGTGAGAATTTTTCAAAATTAAAATTCGTCTCCACCACTTCATGAAATTTCTTGCGAAAAGTGATTTGATCTAAATAGTCGAAAGTTACTTTATTTTCGACCACTACCCATTCTTTGGTATCAGCGGCGGTATCATTTTCAAGCCAGCGATAATTTTCTTTTATTGGGGTGCCATGAAAAATTTCAATCGTTTCAATTTTTTTCGTTTCCGGGTAAGTTACGGCGATGGCCGCATTGGGATTTTTCCAGATTTCCATTTTGGGATTGTTACAAGAATACAAGACAAGGATTGATAGGGTAATGATGATATATTTCATGATGGATTATAGATTAGAGAGATTGATGGTGTGGCGAAATTAAACCGTGGTGTGGTGTTTTTGCTGTATGGTTTTTTGTTCAATTCTTTTTTCGTAATCCACCCCTTGAAAGATACGATGAACATAGATTCCAGGGGTGTGTATATGGTTGGGGTCTAATTCGCCCGCAGGCACTAATTCTTCCACCTCCGCGATCGTTATTTTCCCTGCCATGGCCATCAACGGATTCATATTACGAGCAGTGGCTTTAAAAATAAGGTTACCTTGGGTATCCCCCTTCCAGGCTTTCACGATGGCATAATCCGCATCGAAAGCAACCTCCATCAAATAATCTTTACCATTAAAATTTCGCACTTCCTTTCCGATGGCGACTTCGGTACCCACCCCAGCAGGGGTATAAATAACCGGCATGCCATAACCCGCAGCCATACAACGGGTAGCCAGAGTGCCTTGTGGAATAAGCTCCACTTCTAATTCTCCGCTTAGCAGCTGGCGTTCAAATTCTGCATTTTCACCGACATAAGATGAAATCATTTTTTTCACTTGTTTAGTTTGTAGCATTAAGCCAATGCCAAAATCGTCGACTCCGGCATTATTACTAATACAAGTTAAATTTTTTATGCCTTTTTTCACCAACGCCTTGATACTATTTTCGGGGATGCCACACAATCCAAACCCTCCCAGCATAAGGATAGCGCCATCCTGTATATCATGGATAGCCTGGTCCGCATTTTCAACTACTTTGTTCATCTTTTATACTTTTAATCCAATAATCTATTAATGATTTCAATCATTTTTAAACGAAGCAAATGTAAGATTCCTTTATCAGGATAAAAATAGTAATGTAATTTTAAAAGACGTTTTTGTCGTTGATAATAGTTCTCACGAACAAACTGCACCTCTGAAACCACTAAATCGACACCTCTTAAATGGTGTGACACGTTTAATTCAGGAGGCACTAAATCAAGTGCATAGCCTTCGATGCTTTCTTTGCAATGCCTAGAAGTAAGTATATATTTTGTTTTAACTTTTGAGAGATTTCGTGCTCCCAAAATGTCGCAAGTAATTTCACCCTCCTTAAATCCTGACACTTTCACCGGCTCCCCGTAAGCATCATACACAGCCTTACTCTTGTTAAGTTCAAGGAAGTGAAATGATTGCTGAACTCCTTGTTGTATAAGGCTTTGAAAAGCATGTCGGTAAATTTTTTTATTCACATGAACACCCAGCTCTCCGAAATTTGTGGTTAAAGAAATATGAGGATGCACAAAATATTTTTTTTCCTGAATTAAATATGCATTGAATTTTTTTTCCCAAACTTCATCACTCCAGTGACTATAAACTGAAGGCAAGTCTATCTCATTCAAATTCTGTTTGAAGTTTTTAAAACCCTGCCACTGGGTGTTTGTAACTAGCAACCCCCAGGAGGTTGCCTTCTGATAATAGTAACTATCAGACCCGTCTTGCAACTTATGAAAGGGGTAATTGCAAACTAAATTACGTTCAAAATTATAGAGCCCTATCCCTGCAATTTGATCGTCATTCCGATAAAAATGGAGGGCATTAAGGGCGTAATAAAACAAAGAAGGCGATACCATCAGATCGTCTTCTAATATCAAAACAGCACCCTGGCTTTCCGACTGTTCCATGGCCCATAAATTATGCTTGTCGGGGCCTAATTTGCTCTCGTGTACCACCACTTTGATATTAAAATGTTGGGAGAAAAAGTTCTTGCAAAAACGAATAGCCCCCTCATCCGAACCCACATCAAAACTGATGACTAGTTCAAAAGGCTTATTTTTTTCAACCACCAGGGCGGCTTCCAAAAGGCTTTTCAGCAGGCGTTGCAGGCTATACAAACGCCGGTATCCAAGTATTATAATTGCGAAATGATGTGCCATCTGAAAAAATAAAAAACGCTAAAATATCGTATTTAATTACACCAACATTATTTTTATCTTTGTGTTGCAAATTAAACAATTATACTTTCATGGAAGAGAAAGACGAGAACCTTTGGCGTATCGCCAAAAAACGCGCAAAATTCAAGAAACATTTATCCGTTTACTTGGTCATGAACACTTTTTTCTGGTGTATCTGGTATCTCACGAGTGCCAATCATGAGGCGAAGCCATTTCCTTGGCCGGTATGGCCCCTTTTAGGATGGGGTCTTGGTGTGGTACTACAATATTTCGAAGCATACCATACTGAGATTGGTTGGAGTGCAGAGAAAGAATACGAGAAGCTTAAAAAGAAATAGGATGTATGGCTTTGCCTAAATTTCATGGTGTGGAGGATTATATCGAATATTTTCCATTGTATGGTGATGTATTGCAAAAACTCAGGCAACTTATTTTAAGTACAAGTCCCAAAATCCATGAGCGCATACGATATAACTTTCCCTTTTATGACTATCATGGCATGCTCCTGTTTCTTGCTGTCCAAAAAAAAAGGGTCGTCATCGGCTTTGTCGATGGTTCTCAAATGAGCGATACGGCAGGTGCTTTTACTTCGTTCAATCAAAAATATATTCGACATTTGCGTTACCATACTACCAAGGATATTGTTGAAGATGTCGTGCTCCATTACGTGCATGAAGCCATGCTCTTGAAGGAGATGAAATGAATGAACCCGAAGTCAACCGGCAAATTGGTAATCATCGGCGCCCTCTTTGGTTGCAAATTTACATTTCAAAATATTAATTAGTATTCATTAATTTCGCCCCATGATTAATATTACTGTAATCGGCAGTGGTACCATGGGGAATGGTATCGCTCATGTATTCGCTCAAAACAATTTCAAGGTAACCGTAGTGGATGTAAAAACGGAGGCCTTAGAAAAAGCGAAAATTACCATCACGAAAAATCTGGACAGGCAAGTGGCTAAAGGAGCTATCGACGAGACCGTCAAAAGCAACACTTTAAACAATCTCACTTTCATCGACAATTTAGCTGAAGGCGCAAAAAATGCAGATTTAGTGATTGAAGCGGCAACGGAGAATGTGAATATAAAACTCGATATTTTTAGATCACTGGATGCCATTTGCAAGCCTGAATGCATTTTAGCAAGTAACACGTCCTCTATTCCCATCACTAAAATTGGGGCCGTTACAAGCCGTCCGGAAAAGGTGATAGGAATGCATTTTATGAATCCTGTGCCGGTGATGAAACTGGTAGAAATTATTAAAGGTTTTAAAACCAGTGATGAGGTGGCGGATAAAATTGTAGCCTTGTCGAAACAAATTGGCAAAGTACCTGCCGTGGCCAACGACATGCCCGGATTTATAGCCAACCGTATACTGATGCCGATGATTAACGAAGCGATTGAAACTTTATTCCAAGGCATTGGCGGCGTAGTGGAAATTGACACGGTGATGAAATTAGGCATGGCACATCCCATGGGGCCTTTGCAATTGGCCGATTTCATTGGCTTAGACGTGTGTCTCGCCATCTGTAATGTACTTTATGAAGGATTCGGAAATCCAAAATATGCTCCTTGTCCTTTACTCGTGAATATGGTAACGAGTGGAAGTCTGGGGGTGAAAAGTGGTTCAGGATTTTATGATTACAGTGCTGGGGGGAAAGAGTTGGTGGTAGCCTCTCAATTCAAATAAATCAAGAAAAAAAATCGAAGATGAACGATAAAATAAAAAATATTATTTCTGCTTCCATCGCTGTAAAACAAGCGTTTTTAGAAGATGAAAAACTGGTTTCAACACTCAACCTTATTGCCGAAGCGATGGTAACTTGTTTGAAGGCTGGCCATAAAGTATTATGGTGTGGCAACGGAGGTAGTGCCGCCGATGCACAGCACCTGGCAGCCGAGCTTTCGGGTCGTTTTTATATCGACAGAGCACCTCTATATTCGGAGGCTTTACATGTAAATTCATCTTTTGTCACTGCCGTGGCCAACGATTACAGCTACGATGTTATATACAGTCGTATGTTGCAAGGTTGCGGCCGAGAGGGCGATATCATTGTGGGGATTTCCACTTCTGGCAATTCAAAAAATGTGATTCAGGCTTTAGAGGTGGCACGCGAAAAAAAAATGATTACCATCGGCTTTACCGGAAGCCACGGGGGCAACATGAAAGACCTCTGCGATTTTCTTATCAATATACCCAGTAACGATACCCCACGCATCCAAGAGAGTCATATTTTAGCTGGGCATATTGTGTGTCAGCTTGTAGAAGATGCCATGTTTGCTTCCTCGTAGTCTTGAAACCATCACTAGATTGCCAATACAAATCAATTTTTAATCTCGTTAAAGCCTCTACAACCCTTACTTAGACAAGGCCTACGGCGATAACCCCGGTTTCGTATTCATTTAAAAAATTTACATTAGTATAGTTAACTTTTTTTATATTTGCCTAAAATTAAAAAATTAAATAATGTCAAGCCACGCTCACCACGAATCTGATTCTAACCACTCTGAAAAATTCAGTCCACTCAGTGACAATAACAGTAACTTGTCGTTGGGCAAGTTTCTTCCGTTACTATTTGGATTAATCTTGATTTTTTCTGCTGTCGTATGCTCCGTTAATAGTGTAGGTTACGTAAATAACGAAGAGCAGGCTGATTGGAAACAAGAACACCACCAATCGTTTAGAGATAGTAATGAGAACAAGTATTATAAGGATGCCGAATCGACCGAATCAAAAGGACAGGAGAAAGAGGTAGAGAAAACTGCAGAATAATGGCAGGAAGTAAGCTTCCTAATTAAATCAAAATTGATAAAATAGAAAATAGAATAAACCCTTCCCTCCCAGGAAGGGTTTTTGTTTTGATGCCAAAAATAAAAAATACCGAACGGGGCAAGGCGGGTGAAGCCTTGGCAGAGGCCTATCTAAAAGAACATGGCATGACCATACTCTGTATGAACTATAGGCACCAGCGCGCTGAAGTCGATATCATTGCCTCCGATGGGCATGAACTCATGATCGTTGAAGTGAAATTAAGACAAAATAATTTATTTGGATTTCCGGAGGAGTTTGTATCGAAACAGAAAGAGAATCTCTTGAAACTTGCGGGTTATTCCTACAAAGAAGCCAATGCGATTCTGTTGCCCATCAGATTCGACGTGATTTCGATTAGTGTTGAAGAAAAAGAGATTAAATATTATAAGGATGCTTTCTAGTAATTCCCTATCGTAATCCTTATTGGGAGCATATAATAAAAAGAAAACAAATCTTATT